>JBOHGG010000003.1:0-200212 GCA_050700115.1 Pseudonocardiaceae bacterium | reverse complement strand
CCTGGATGCCCGCACTACCCGCACCCACCTGACACCACGTCCCGACCAACCACCACCGGACCCACCGGAGGCCCACCGGCCCACCGGCGACAACGTCATGCACTGATCATCAGGGCTGAATATTTACAGTGCGACGTCTTGGCGACCGAAGAAACCGGACAAGGTCACGTCCTGGTCGTGGTCTATCTCGTTGAGGGTAGCCACCACGAACTCGACGCTGCCCTCCCCGTCGACATGGCGCACAACCGGGGTGAATTGTTTGGTGTCCATCTACGCCACCGCCGCACTACGCCGCTCGAATTCGGCCAGCACCGCGCTACGGTCCAGTACCCACCGGTGACCACGTTTGTGACCGAGCATGGGGGCGAGTTGGCGCACCCGGGCCTGTGTGAGCCGCAACAACCTCGCCGCCTCTGCAATCGTCATCACCTGACAGGCAGACGATGCTGAATCCGACGACGTAACGATTTGTGGCCTTGCGCTACGGTCACGGCCGGGCTGGTCAGCGGCTTGCGCCCGATTTGCGTCCGCTTCCAGCCACGCCAGCCCGGCCGCCTCAAGGTCGGCCAGGGCGTCGAGCACTTCACGCCGCGGCCCGGGCGGCATGCCGTCGAAGGCACCTTTACGCGATGCAGCCCGCAGCAGCATCGCCAGCGGTCGCGCGACCCGACCGGTGACGATGGCGCACGGCGCCTCGATGCGCATCGGCGCTCAGGCCCCGATTCCCGGCCCGCAACACCACACACAGCGCACGCGGCGGGTCACCCCGTGTGAGGCCCTCACTCCGGCCGCCGCATGGCCTGCCACTGCTCCCAGGTGACGCCATTGGCCTCGCGCCAGGCCCGCCCCGCGTCCAAGTACCGCCGCAGCGCCCGGACGTGGTGCCAGTCCGGCCGCCGGTCACCCTCGCGCCAGTGCGCCGGCGGTACCTCGGCCTCGTCGGCCCAGTCGCGATACCGAAAGCACAGCGGCGGCCGCTCGCCCTGGTGCGGCTGGTCGGGGGGGCGCTCGCGTCTACGCACCACCTGCATCACCGCCACGCCGCCACCGCGCCGACGCCGCCTGCCTGGCCTTCGCGCTCACATCCGTGCCTTTGTGGTGGGTCCACCGCTGCTGAGAGGCCTTGCGAGCGCGGACCTGGGTCGGGCTGGCCAGGGTGGCGCCATCCTCCGCGGGGAGCTGCAACTGCGCTAAAAGCCGGCCGAGTGTCAAGCTCTGCTGCCGCTCCTCAGCCAGCGCCGGGTTCGGCCGACGGTCCCCCCGGGGACCGGTCACCGTCGCACCGTGACTGACCACCTCGGCGCGCAACGCGTCGCACCGATCCATGACCCGGCACACCTGCCGAAGCAGCTCCTGCTCGGGCGCGTCCAGCTCGAACTCGGCGGTCACGTGGTCCCAGAACGCTTGCCCACGCGCGTCGAGGTCCGCGGCGGGGCCCTGGACCGGCCTGCTGACCACGGCCGCAAGCTGCTCCTTGGTCGCGTCCCCGGCGAGAATGAGGTCAACGGCCCCCGCAGGCCAGTCCAGGGCCTCCTCAAGCTGGGTCAGCGTCCGGGGCCGGTAGGGCCCCGGTTCGCCACGCTCGATCTTCCGGAGCGTGTAGGCGCTCGGCCCACCACGCCCAGCCAAGTCCGACTGACCCAGCCGCATCGCCTCTCGTCGCGTTCGTACTGCCGCAGCGAGCTCGGCCCACTTCCGCGGTTTGCCCGGTCGGATCACCGCCATGAAACGCTCACCTCCTCGTACTCAGTGGTTAAGGCCTCACAGGCACGTACACATCGCGAGAAGCCTAAATAAGAGGGGTCCTCACCTTGTGGATAACCCGTGTCGGACACGCCCCCCCTGGGCAGGGGCAGTGGTACGTATTCAATTCGCACCCGCACGGCGGTTACACCATTCGTGCTCAATGCGATCAGCACGGCTGTCAGGGCAGGATCGAGGCACGCTGTGACCGAGGTCGAGGCGCTGGTCAGCACGCAGCATCTCACCGCAGCGTGGGCATGGTGTGCCTGTCGCCAAGGGTGCCACCCGGGGCACGGAGGGCGCGGTGCGCGGCGTCGTAGCCCCGCGGCCGGGCGCTGCCTCGCCGGGCGTCACGTGCCCACCTGCCGGGGTCGGTCGTGTGCCTGTGCGCAGGTGGGCAGCGGGTGACTGGGGTGGGCCTCCCGCAGTCGAGGCATGGCCGGCGGCCCATCGGCGGAGTCACCGCCCCCCGACAGAATGCTCACCGAACGTCTCGGTGAGCAGCGCCCCGACCTCGACAGCGTGGCGGGTCTTGCGCGCCGAGCTGGGCTTGGAGCGCAGGGTGTAGGGCTGGTACTCGGCGCTGAGCTGGTCGGCGTGGTAGGCGCACCACACGCGGGCGGCGTCGGAGCGGAACCGGAAGCAGCAGCCGCGGTGGCTGCACGGTTTCCACACCGCTGGGTCGGTGTGCCCGGGGCCGCGTCGGTGCTGGGTTGTGGTCACGTCAGTCTCCTGTACCGGTCGTGGGGTCGAAGCCTGGCCCCGGGAGAAAACCCCAGGTCAAGCCCAGCTCGGCGCGCTGGGAGGGTGCGCTGGGAGGGTGCGCTGGGGAGGGCGCGCAGGGCGGTGCGGGGTTTACGGGGTTTACGGGGTTTGATTTGCACTGATCCCGCGGGATCAATACCGGGGAGCCCGGTCCCCCCATGTTCCCGGTAGCTCTACACGTAATGTGGTGCAAATCAAACCCCGTAAACCCCGCAAACCCCGCACCGATCACAGCGCCCCCACGACACGCCACCGCTTGATCTTGTCCCGGTCCTGGCCCGTGCACCGAACCGTGAGACCCCCCGCCCAGCGGCCGTCCCGGTTGCTCAGCCACCGTCCCAGCGACTTACTGATGATCGACGCGCCTGTGGCAGGTGCGCGGGCCACCCTGTCGGCCAGTTCGACGGGCAGCGCGTCGAGCGGTATCGGTAGCGTCTGGTATCCGGCCCTGTCGACCTTGGCGAGTAGGTCTTTGACAGTCCACGACGCCTCCCCGAACACCTCACGCACTGCGGCGAGGAACTCGGCCCATTCGTCGTCGTCGGCGCCGACGGTGGCGCGGGCTGTCCCGGCGCCGTCGAAAGCGCCCGGCACGCCTGCCACGGTCAGGATGCCTTCGACCGCTTCGATCCATCGGCCGTAGCCGTCCCCGGCCCGGCGTCGCGTGGGCCGCCCGGCGACCACCCAGGCGCGTACCAGGGTGAGCAGTGCCGCGATCAGCTCCCCGCGGTGCGCGGCCGCCCAGGTCTCCAGATTGGGGATGGCGAAGTCGGTGCGCAGGTGAGGGTTGGGCACGCGGGGATCGATGGTGACCCATAGGGTGCGCCGCGGCAGGTCGCCACCGAGGCACAAGTTGTTTCCGGTGATGACCCATAGCCGGTCGTTGGGTCGGGAGATTTCGGTGTTGGAGCCGAGTTTGCGGTCATCCCAGCGGTTACTGGTCAATAGGCCGGCCATGACGGAGGAGCGGAGAACACCGGACACGTTGTCGAGCTGGATCACGGGCGCGCTGGTGACGTCGAGGATGGTGGTGATCTGCTTGCGCAGCTCGGCGTCGCTGTCTGGGACCTCCGAGCGGAAGACCCCACCATGAATGATGCGCAGGAGGGCCGCTAGCAGGGATTTGCCGCTGCCCGGTTGCGGCGCGCCAATCGCGCCCAGCTTGTAGGGCGGTGGCGTTATCTGTCGTAGTAGTGGTGTGAGCAACAGCCCGTAATAGTTGGCTTTGTGGTCGTCGGTGACAAACTGGAATCCGGCGGTCATTTCGTTGAGCAATGTGACCGCAGCGGCAACCTGCGCGCTGCTGGGGCGGTCGGCGACCTCGGGCACGGCTAGGCCAGGCTCGGGTAGGTGCAGTAGTCCGGTCTCGATGTCGTAGCCGGGTTTGTGCAGGATCGACCCATCCCCGCGGATCACTGGTGAATGGGTGACGCCGCGGAGTGCGCGCAAGTGCGGCAGCATGTCGGGTACTTCCACTGGCAGTTTGGCTGCTGCTGGCGGGAACATGCACGCTCGTTGCCTCGTGGAGGGGGTTTCCGTCTCGTCCCCTGCGGTTTCGGTTATTGTCGTCTCTCGGTAGCAGCGGTAGGTATATTGAATCCGTGCTGTGAGGTTGGCCGCGGTGACGGGACGGATCTGCGCGGGGCCGTCCGACTGGTCGTCGGTGCGCGGAATGTACCCCTCCTCGCCTTCGCGGGGGGTGTGCACGATCTCCCCGGCTCGTAGGAACATTCCGGCTAGTCGGCCACGGCCGATGTTTTCCCGGAGCCATTCGGCGGCGATGGCGGGGGCACCGACGTGGAGCCCTGGCCTTTGCTGGTAGGCGTGTCGGGCCGTTGGCCCCATTTCCTCGGTCGTTGCGTCTGTGTTGCGCGCGCCGTAGCCCTGCCGGTAGAGCTCAGCCGCTGCGGCGTGCAGATCACCATTGTGGTTGAGCAGGGCGTAGACGAATGGTTTGGTCAGCGGTTCGTTGACCGGTAATCCGGCGTTGTCGCTGAAATTCCACATGCGGTCCCGGTCGTGTGCCCGGCCGGTGGTGGCGGAGATCCCCGCGGTTTCCTTGCCGGGACGCACCCAGCACCGGGTGCCGGCGCCCTGTGAGGCGACTTCGGTCCAACCGGTGAGGATGTCCGCCCAGTCGGTGCGGCTCTCGTAGTCGTCGAACGGGGTACCGGTGCCCGGATCGGCGTGCGCCCAGGTTCTGCCGGTGTCGCCGGTCATGAACTGGCCCGCGGTCGGCCGTCCGGTTGATCCTGTACTACCCGGGGTGCCGTTGCGCTGTTTGCCGTTGCGCTGGGTCCCGATGCCTAGCGCCTGCTCTGCACAACCGAGAGCGGTGACCAGCTCAGCGAGCGAGTACCGGGGGCCGTCGTCGGTCAGGATGCGGCAGGGGCGCGCGTCGCCGGGTACCTTGCGGTTGACCGTGCCGGGCAGCCGCAGCACCCGGGCCAGGTCGGAGACACCCGTGCCATAGTGGAAGCCCAGTTGCTTCGCGCCGGCGGCCAGCGCAGCCTGCCACCGCTCGGACAGCGCCACCACGCCTGCGCGGTTGGCGTCGGTGACGGTGAGCACCGCGTGCAGCAGGTGCAGGGTGTACAACCCGCCACCGGAGTGAATCCAGGTCGTGGGTTCGGGCAGCAGCGCGGCGGCAACGATTCTCCGAGCGGACGCCTCGTCGGGCGGCAGCACCAGACCGTTGAATTTCGCCGGGTCGTGCTTGTGCCCGGGACCGTCGATGTCGAGGTCGGACCAGAGGCCGGGCAGCTCGACGGAATCCGCAGCAGTGCCACGGCCAGCAGCGCCAGGGCGGTTCGCCATCACCCGCAGGTAGATACCCTGCTTGCCCGCCTGGTCGAGCGCCCCGACGTAATCGAACAGTTCGGGCAGGTGTCCGCGGTCGAACTGCCTACCGGTCCAGGCGTCGGTGCTGGAGATGTGCAGCTTGCCTGCGACGGTGGGCGGGTAGACCCGCTCGATGAACCGTTGCGCCTGGTCGGGGGCAAATGCGGTGGTCATGCCGCGCTCGGCTTGCTTCGGCGCGCGGCCCGGTCGAAGCGGCACCCGTCGCCGGAACCGCAGCCGCGTGCGGGACCCAGCGCCGCGCCGTGTGCCCGGCGCACTGCTGCGGTGAACGGTCCGACCTCGCGCAGGGTGTAGGCGGCGTGTTGGGCCCGCAGTCGGGGGCAGGTGCAGTGCGCGGCGCGCAGGCCGTCGGCGGTTCCGGGTGGGCATTCGCAGTGCAGGCCCCGGTAGCGCGGCAGCGCCGCGGCGCAGGTGCCGTTGCAGCCGCCGTGGATGTGCCAGACGGCCTCGTGGGCACACCACACCCGCAGGCAGGCCCCGTCGCGGTAGGCGGGCAGCACAGGCGGTGTTGTGGCGGTCATGACGCCCCCGCCGTGCCCAGCAGTTCGGCATAGACCGCCGCTGCCCGGCCGATCGCCGCCTCGCGCTCGCGCTGGTCGAGTTCGGCATTGATCTGCGTGACGACGGCCGCCACCCGCCACGCGGTGGAAGCCAGTTCGGGGTCCCGCAACCGAAGCGCCTCGGCATTCCAGACACCGCCGGACTGGAGCTCCCGGTGGGCACGCGAGCCCGCGGCGGTGAGGATGCCGCCCACCTGGTGCAGGCGGTCTGTGGGTACCCGGCGCAACACCGTGCCCAGCGCGCCGGGGTCGGCTTTGGCGAGTTCGAGCATCGCCGCCACGGTCACCGGGCTGCTAACCTCCGTGCCAGACCCGCTGCCCAGCCGGTCGCTTGCGCCGCCCCGGTTATCCGCGCCGGGGCGGCGTTGCTTCTCGGTCACCACTGACTCACTCACTTTCTTTCTCGTCGTGTGGTAGCGGTGTGTCCCCTTTGTCCTGTGTGCCCCTGGTCAGGCCGCGCCGGTCCCGCTTTGCTCGGCTACCAGGCGGTCGAAATAGGCTTGCAGCGAAGCCGCCGGAATGAGGCGCCTGCGGCCGATCTTGACGCTGGAAATCTCGCCGCGGCGCAGCAGATCGAACAGCACCGTCCGGCCCACACCTATGTAGCGGCACGTCTCGTCCACGCTGTGCGCGAGCTTGTAATCCGTTGTCTGGGTCACCATCTGTGTCCCTCCTGCGCGGGGTCGTATGGGTTCGCCGACTTGCGCGGCGGACGTACAGTTACCACGCGGGGACGGTACTGCGCAAGTACGCGCACTATGGCGCGGCTGTTGACGAACTTGCGCGGACGGGTCTAATCTCCTCCCCGTGGACACAACCGCGGACTGGCTTGCGGTGCCCGCCCCCGCAGGGGCCTCGGTGTGGGTACGTACCGGCACACGCCACGACCGGGCTGTGATCACGGACCTGCACGTGTCCAACCCGAACGGAATCCCCCCCGCGACGCTGCGGGAGTTGTCCCTGTCGCGGCTAGAAGCGCAGCTCAACGCGGCGATCCGCTCAGCGGGACCGGCGGCCGTGCTCGATGCGGCCCGCTCGATCGGGCAAGCGAAACTCGACGTGCTAGCCGAGCTGACGCGCGGGATCGGCGCAGTCCTCCACCCTGCCGGGGAGCCGGAACCGCGACCACGGTTGACCAGGCCGGACGGCACCAACCCCGACGTGTTTTACCGGCTGGTGGCGGCGGCCTACTACGAGTACGCGGCTGCCACGAGGGCGCCCGCGAAGGAGATGGCGGCTGAGGCTGGCGTGCCGGTCACCACTGCCCACCGGTGGATCAGAGAGGCGCGGCGGCGAAACTGGCTCCCGCCGGCGAAACAGGGCAGGGCCGGATGACCACCACGAGCGGCAAGCGGCGCGGCCGCGGCGAGGACGCCATCTACTGGGACAAGTCCAAGCGCTGCTACGTCGGCGCGGTGAGTCTCGGCTACACCGCGGCGGGTAGCCGACGTCGCCGCAAGGTTTCCGGCAAGACCAAGGCCGAGGTCCGCGACGGGCTCAAAGAACTGCGCGCCGAGATCGAGGCGGGCGTGACCTCGTCGGCCCGCTACACGGTGGCCGAGGCGGTGCGCAAGTGGCTCGACGTCGGACTCAAGGGCCGTGACCCCGGCACGGTCGACAAGTGCCGATCGTTCGCCGAGAACCACATCGTGCCGCAGATCGGCGCGGCCAAGCTGCGAGAACTGACCGCCGACGACCTGGATACGTGGCTAGAGGGCCGGGCGGCCGCGCTGGCGACCAGCACCCTGGGTCAAGTGCTCTCGATCCTGCGCCGCTCGATCACGCTCGCTCAGAGGCGCGACCTGGTGGCGCGCAACGTCGCCGAGCTGGTCACCGCGCCGAAAGGTAAGGCGGGGCGGCCGTCGAAGGCCCTGACCATGGAGCAGGCCGACGCGGTGCTCGCGGCAGCGCCAAGCTCGCGGTTGCACGCCTACATCGTGGTGTCGCTGCTGTGCGGTATCCGCACCGAGGAGGCGCGCGCCCTGACCTGGGATCGGGTGCACCTGGCGGCGGTGGGCGAGATGCCGCCGCACATCGAGGTGTGGCGCAGTGTGCGGGCCACCGGCGACACCAAGACCGAGAAATCACGGCGGACGCTTGCCCTGCCACAGCAGGCGGTCGACGTGCTCAAGACGCACAAGGCCAGGCAGGCGGCCGGTCGCCTCGCGGCGGGGGAGTTGTGGCAGGAGACCGGGCTCGTGTTCTGCACGGGGATCGGGACCGCGCTGGACGCGGGCAACGTGCGGCGCCAATTCCGGGCGGTCGTGACGACATCCAAGATCGGCGGGAGCTGGACACCGCGGGAGCTGCGGCACAGCTTCGTGTCGCTGCTCTCCGCCCATCGCGTGCTGGTCGAGTCGATCGCGCAGTTGGTCGGCCACGCCAGCACTCGCGTCACTGAGACCGTGTATCGCAAGGAACTCCGGCCGGTGCTCACGGATGGAGCGGAGGTGATCGGCAGTATCTTCACGCGCAACAAGTCCGCTGGCTGAACTAGACAGGCTCCCTTTATGGCTCCCAAAGATCACGAAAGGGGCTCCCGGAAATACCGAAAACCCCTTGTGACCTGCGTGGGCGATACTGGGATTGAACCAGTGACCTCTACCGTGTCAAGGTAGCGCTCTCCCACTGAGCTAATCGCCCGAGGCGGAGGCGGGAATCGAACCCGCGTACAGGGCTTTGCAGGCCCTTGCCTAAGCCACTCGGCCACTCCGCCATGCATACCGGAGGGGGTTCCACAGCCGACGGCCTGAGGTCGACGCTCCGGAAAGACCCCGGGCGGCCCGGCATGGAGGGCCGCGCAGAGCGGACGACGGGATTCGAACCCGCGACCCTCACCTTGGCAAGGTGATGCGCTACCAGCTGCGCTACGTCCGCATGTTCCCGACGGGACTTGGCCCGGCTCCCCGCCCGGGTGTGTCCAGAACTGTAGCCGAACCGGGAAGCCAGGATCAAACCGGGCTCACGGCAGGTCGTTGGCGATCATCTGGTCGAGCGCATCGTCGACGTTCATCCACAGGGTCTCGTTCCCGGGTAGGACGATGTCGTAGCTGGCGTCGAGAAACTCGGCGAGCCGCTGGGCGCTGGCCTCGAAGACGGCGTGGCCTGACGGGGAGTTGAGCTCCACCACGACGATCTCGGGGTCACCTGAGCCCGGTCGGATGCGCACATCGCCGTCGCCGGCGTGGGCGAGCAAACCGTCTGCGAGCAGGTCACGGGAGAACACCCACTCGACCCAGCCCGCGCGCCCGGTGCGGAAGGCCGCGATGATGGCGTACGGGTCGCGGGTGTCGTAACGGAGCTCAACTTGAACAGGGACCGCGGGAGTGCGCGGCGCAAGCAGATCAAATACCGCCGATGAACGGAGGGTCACATGGTCGTTGCGCATCGTAGTCGCCCCTTTCTGTGCCTTCGGGCCCTGAAACGACTGACTCTCGCTGCTGTGACGCGGGGACGCCTGAGCTACGCCCGGATGCCTAAGACAGACCACTCGGACGGGGCAGGGACTCTCACCCGCAGCGGCGCTATCGTCGCTCATCGTGCCTGCCGACCGGCGTCGGCGGGGATACTGCGAGGCAACTAACCTGAACCGGTAGGTGGTGGCCGGCGTAGGTACGACGTGAGGATCTCCCTGGTGGCCGATGAGGCTCGATCGAGCGCTCCCCGGCCTGACCGAGAGCAGGCTCCTGCAGAGCCCTCACCGCCGGCGCTCAGCGAGGCCGAGGGACCTTCCGACGCTGAACTTGTGCGCAGGCTCAGCAATGCCGACGGGGCGGCACTGTCTCAGCTTTATCAGCGATTCGGACGGCCCTGCTACTCGCTGGCCCGTCGGATCTGTGCGGATGAGGGGCTGGCCGAGGATGTGGTGCAGGAGGTGTTCCTGACGCTGTGGCGGGATCCGACCCGCTTCGACCCATCGCGGGGTGGCTTCGCCACCTGGCTGCTCACATTGATCCACCACAAGGCTGTGGACGCGGTGCGCAGGGAGAGCACCATCCGCCGTCGCATGGTGGCGGCGCCCGAAGCGGGCGAGGACTGGTCGCCGACACCGGTACCGGGCGCCGACCAGGCGGCGCTGGCCCGAGTCGCGGCCGGTCAAGTGCGCGCAGCGTTACATCGCTTACCAGTCGAGCAGCGGCAGGTGCTGGCGCTGGCGTATTTCGGCGGGCACACTCAGCGTGAGATCGCCGTCCTGACCAGTGTCCCGTTGGGCACGGTGAAGTCTCGTATGTTCACCGCGGTGCAGCGGCTGCGCACGCTGCTCGCCGATCAGTTGGGCCCGGACACCCTTGTCGCTGAGGCCCGAGTGGTGAGGGAAGTGAGCCGGTGAACAACCAGCACCGTGTTGCAGACTGCCCCCATCGGGAACTGGCCGTCGGGTGGGCGCTGCACGCCTTGGAGCCCGCCGAAGAGTCCCTGGTCGCCACGCACATGCCGGATTGCCCGACATGCACCCGTACCGTCGCGGAGACTGAGCAAGTCTGCGCCACGCTTGGCCTTTCGGTGCCGGAGGTGATACCCAGCGCCGAGTTGGAGCAGCGCGTGCTTGCAGTCGCGATCGATAGGGAGGCAGCGCCAGTCGTGCCATTGCCATTGCCACCGCCGACACCGGCACGACACATCACCGAGTCATGGCGATCCCGTACCGGGCTGCTGGCTGTGGCCGCGGCATTGGTCTTGGTGGCCGCTGTGGGGGTACTCGGTGTACGGGTGGTGCAGCTCAGCGATGAGCGCAATCTGGCGGCAAGCCAGGTCACGGCGATATCCGAGGCGATACACAGAGCGGCGGACCCGGCGGCGGTCAGGGTGCCACTGGTCGCCGACAACGGCGGCGCGGTAGGCATGGTGCTCGCGAGCCCGAATGGTGTCGCGGTGGTGGCCACCCGCCTGCCAGACAACCGGGTGGCAGACGAGATTTACGTGCTGTGGGGGCTCAGTGACCAATCACCGACGGCGTTGACGGCGTTCGACGTGGCGCCGGACGTAGCCGGGCTGCACGCCGTGCCCTCCGCGAAAGGAGCAGGGAATTTCACCGGCTACGCTGTCTCGCTGGAACCGGGTCGACGTACCCCTGCGACACCAACGAAAGTCTTGGCGAGTGGACAGGTGAGAAGCTGACAGTCGAGGAGAAGCCAACCCGGCAGTCGAGCGACCGGGCTGAGCACGAGCACTGGTACAGCCGTTTCCGGGAGCGGGTACGTCGTCGGCCAGGTATCGATCTTGCTTACCGGATCACGGTGGGTGTGGTCGGTACGGTGGTGCTCGTCCTCGGTGTCATCGCCATCCCCTACCCGGGGCCGGGTTGGCTGATCGTGTTCGCCGGCCTTGCGATCCTGGGAACCGAGTTCCACTGGGCTCAGCGGGTGCTCCACGGGGTTCGCGGTCGCTACGATGCCTGGACCGACTGGATGCGCCGGCAGTCGCTGGTCGTGCGTCTGGTGGTGATCGCCGTGACTGGGGCTACCGTGCTGGCAACGTTGTGGCTACTGAACGCCTTCGGTCTGGTCGCGGGGTGGGTTGGGCTGCAGTGGGATTGGGTGCGTTCGCCGCTGGCCTGATCCGGTATGGTTACGCCGCCCGCAGCGGCCAGCGAGGGCGATTAGCTCAGCGGGAGAGCGCTTCGTTCACACCGAAGAGGTCACTGGTTCGATCCCAGTATCGCCCACAGCCGAACGGCCTGGTCAGGGGGACTTTCCAAGTTCTGAACCAGGCCGTTCTGCCTTTCCGGGCCGTGGTGCGTGACTAGCTGAGTGACCACGGCTGGCGGGGCCCGCGCGCCGCCGAGGGAGTTGCCCACCAACACCCTCCGCTCGACGCCATTGGCGTCCAACACCGCGAGCGCGTCCGCGACCAGTTCGGAGGGTACGCGGTCGGGTCGGTGGGCCGGCTCGAACGGCCGGTGCCGCGCGGGCCAGGTGCCGGCGACCGCGCGGGTGCCGCCGTAGGCGTCCGGGCCGAAGCCGTTGACCTCGAGGATCAGCGGCACCGACCGGGTGACGCCCTTGTTGTCACCGTCGGCGCGTACCCCGGTGGAGACGTAGCTCCACATGGGTGGTTCCCGACGTCGAAGAAGTCGGCGGAACGGACGTGGTCGTCTTGTTAAGCGCCGGCGACGTAGCCGGGGATCGTACTGCGGGTTTCGGTGGTCATCGGACTCTTCTCAGGGTCGGACTTCGTAGATCAGGTTGAACGGGGTCTGCGCGGCGCGGCGGAACCGGGTGAACCCGGCGTCGACCATCACCTGGTGGATCGCGGCCTCGCCCGCCTGCGCGCCCAGGGCGTAGCCACCCGGCTGGGACAGCCCGTTGGGCACGCACAGGAACGTCGACGCGCTGTAGTACAGGCGACCGACCGGGTTGAGGTTGTCCTCGACCGTGTCGCCGGCAAACGGCTCGGCCACCAGCCAGGTGCCGTCGCGGGCCAGCGCCTCCCGGACGTGGCGTGCCGCGCCGACCGGGTCGCCCATGTCGTGCACGCAGTCGAACGATGTCACCAGGTCATAGCCCGACCCCGAGAACGTCTGGGCGGCCGCCACCTCGAAGCGGGTGCGGTCGGCCACCCCGGCCTCGGCGGCCCGCTTGCGGGCCATGTCGATCGAGGCGGCGTCGTAGTCCGAGCCACTCACGGTGGTCCTCGAGAAGGACTGGGCGAGGATCACCGACGAGGATCCGAGCCCGCAGCCGATATCGGCCACCCGCGCCCCGGCCGTCACCTTCGCCTCGACGCCGTCCAGTGCCGGGATCCAGTTCGGCACCAGCTCGGCGACGTAGCCGGGCCGGAAGAGGACGTCGCAGCCCACGGCGACGTCCTCGTGGACGGCCGGACCCCGGTCCGGGTGGAGCTGCTCGGACCGATGCGGCTGGTGGTCGAGGGCACCGCCGTCGAGGTGCGTGGGCCGAAGCGCCGCGCGGTGCTCGCGGCGATGCGCTCCGCGGCTACCGCGACGTGATCGACTACTGGGCGGTGACGGGTAACTGGACCCATCAGTGGGTGACGTTGCGCAACCTCGCCGGCCTGCTGCGCCGGCTCGGCGACGACGAGCCGGCCGCGTTGCTCGACGCCGCAGCCGACCAGGCACCGGACGCGCCCGCTGCCGGCCCAGCCGGCGATGCCACACCGCCACCGCAGCGCCACCCGTCGGCAGGGACTGCCGGCCGCGCCGACGTCCTCGACGTGGCGCGGCGAGCGATCGACCAGCACCTCCGGCGGACCTGATCGGCACGGTGACGCCGCCGTTGTTCTCCGAAGCGCCAGTGTGTGGCGTGCGTGCGCCACGCGAGAACGGGCTGCGTATCTGGGTTGCGGGCGGCCTCAAACGGCGCCTGTCCGATGCCGTCCACCGCCGCCTCGTCCGCGACGCGCACGACACCGCGGCGGGCCCGGGAGGACACCAGGGGGCGACTACAACATCCAGCGCGGCCGGCTCAACCCCTACCACCGACTCTTCGGACAAGTCACTTCCCGGACCCGCCGAGACGGACACTACCAACCCGACAAGCGTCTACTTGACACCGAGTGGCGCCGAAGAGGTCACTGGTTCGATCCCAATCTCGTCCATCACCAAAACCCCAGTTCAGAGGCCCTTTCGAGGGTTTGTCGGCCGGGTGACTGACTTCGGGGTCGCTGCCCAGACAGACCAGGTTCGGGTGTCTCGTCGTGCCAGGCGGTCAGGTGGGCCAGCACTTGGGTCGTGAAGTCGGCAAGCTCGGCGATCGTGTGGTCCGTCTGCCTACTCGTTCCTTGAGCGCCTGGACGTCATTCTTGAGGCGGCTGATTTGGGCGACGAGCAACGCGGTCAGGACGAAGGAATGGGACAGCGCAGGGTCGGCACGAGGCACCTCTCGCGAACGACTTTCGCTCTGCCCAGCGCCTGCCCCCACCCGCAAGACCAGAGCCCGTTTGGCCGGCTCGATGACCGCAGTTCTGACGCAACGGGCACCACGAGCCAGCCGATCGGCCCCAATTCGCGCACCCATCGAGCAATCTGCCGTGTCCGCGCACCGCGCCCGCACCTGCCAATCGCAGGGTTGTTGGTTTCAGGTCCAACTCGGGGAGTGCGGCGCAACGCGAGCGCCGGTCCCCGAACGAACCGGTCCTGACCAGGATCGACGTGCAGTTTGCGCGGGTAAGGGCTACACTAGCGCAGTTAGGCCTCTGGACCTCGGTAGTTGAGTGGTTGGGCGGCCAGCGCGGATCACGTTAAAGCACCGGGTTTCCTTATGGACGACAGCGCGAATCACGACCGGGGGAGGGTTGCCGCTGTGGTGGGTTTCGCTGGGTATCGACCGAGGCCAGCCGAGTCGTTCACACCATCGGTCGGAGTGTATTCCCTGTGTCGCGGTTGGCCCCGCGGTGTTAATTCACCTGGCGGCCTCAGCCGACTACACGGGCCTGTGTCTGCTCACCCACCCCGGCCCGACCAGCCATCCGAACCTATTGAGGTACCAGCGTCCGCCCACCTTGGCCCACCGACCTCAAACTACCGCCCGCCGGGTGGTCGCCTCGGCGCTGCCGGGGTGCTGAGCCCTTGAAGATAGATGAGGACATATGGAAATCGTTGGCTACGTCGCAACAACCCTGGCAGCGATCATCGTCGTTGGCGTGCTCACTCTCGGACTGATCACGATCCCAGATATCCGCCGCTACCTGCGGATCCGCAACATGTGACCGGCGACCACGCGACATGTCGCTGCCGTTCCCACCGGCGATAATTCAACGTGATCGCAGTTCGGCGACCAGCCCGCGCTAGGTTGGTCGCAGCACTGCTGTCGGTCGTTCGGACGCGGTTCTCGGCCCCTGCACGCCGACGTTTGGCAGCCCCACGGCCATTTCGTCTGCGGCCTCGTTCGGGCTGAGCTCGGGGTGGATATCACCGGAGCGTGTCATCGGTGCGGGATCCTGGTGCAGCACCTGTCAGGTAGCGGGAGTCAGCTGCGTATCCTGCCCTTTTCCCGTCAGCGCCGGTCTACGATCACCTCCTCCGTGCTGTCTCCGGTCCGCAGGCGATATCGCCCGACGGGCGTGCTTGAGCCCAGCGCGCAGCAGCGACGATCCAGCCACCGCAGTCAGCCGTGCTAACCATTCTTTGGCGGCGCTTTCCTCTTCGCATGTAGGGCTGTCCAATTCCCCAGTCTCCTCGCGCATTATGGACGTGCTACGCTCTTCGGTCAGATCTCCAAGCGACCCTGCGCTTCGTGTCGCCTTTGTTGGCTCCGGCTCCTCGGGGGACTGGGGCTCGTGGTGGGATCCCCACGCCCGCTAGGGTAGGGGTCCCGGAATATCGACCTCGGGACCGATCGCGTCGTTCGTATCATTGGTAGGCTGCTCGGCCCTGTCAGGCATGCTGCTCATGCGAGTCCTCCTAGCCCTAGCCAGCAGGGCCTCGGACTGTGAACCGCTATTCGGCTCCGAATGGCGACCTACCGAGGCGCCCGGGCACAGGAAGCGAGCCGGGCGACCCTGATGCCCGGGAAACGGTCGACGTCACGGTCGCTGGACAGCACCGTGTCGAGGCCATCCTCAGCGCACAGCGCGACGATGACGGCGTCGGCGACCAGTCCACCCCGCACCTGGCCTTTGTCGAGGATCTTCCTGCGCAGCTCCCAATGTCGCGAGTCTGTGCCGAGCACACGAACGGTCGGGCTGCTCAGTAGCTGGTCGATGAACTCGACCGCCTGGCCGATCTCGGCGCCGCTGCTCCAGACGAGTGACGAGCCTGGTTCTGGTCCTGGGGACCTGTACTATGCAGCGGTTCGACTACCCTGAGGAGAACACTTGTGACGCACGATGACCACGCGCCGTCGTAGGAAGTCGGGCTCGGGGCCCTCCGCTACTGCGTTGATCGCCTGGGTCGGCGGTGCCCAGACAGCGGTCGGCGCCTCCGCCGCTACCGCGGTTTCTGGGGTCCACGCTTGGTCTTCCAGCCGGATGCCCGGTGGTCGTGCGATTCTTATCGGCCGAGCCTTCGGCCTCGCCGCGGGGACCGTGTTGGCCTGCGGGTCAGTGCTGGCCAGCGCAATACACGTCGGTGACGGCTCACTGACCGGAGAGGGTGCGGCCCTGCCCAGCCACACTCCGGCCGACCAGGCTGCCGTATCCGGCACTCCGGCCGGATACGGTGGGACGGCGTCTGCCGCGCGAGTGTCCGCCGCGCCGGTGGCCGTCAGCGCTCAGGCGTTCGCTCGAACGACCCCGGCATTGCCACCGCGGCCTGCGCGAGTGCATCGGAATAACCCGGCGTCCGTGGACGTGCCCGCCGAAAGCCCACCTCCGGATACCGCCCACCAGCCACCCTGGCGTTCATCCGGGCCGCCGGCCGACCGCGCTCCCACCGGCCCGATCGCGCCGGTGAGCCCGGTGCTTGATCCCGCCGCGTCGGGGGTTGGTCGGGTCGCTCCGGTGGAGGGGGTGCTGGAGCCGGCCGCTCCGCGCGATGAGCAACCTGCCCCGTCCGGCATCCAGGCTGTCGTACCCGCAACACAGGCCGCCGCGCCCCTCGTCGAGGAGGCAACCCAACCGGCGATGACCATGCTGGGCGGGTTGCTGCCGATGGTCGGACTCGGTCAGTCGTAGCGCTGGGCCAACGTGAGCACTGCCTGGTCGTACATACCCTGGGCCTCGGCAGGGAGTTCGTTGCGCAGGACCAAGCTCTCCAGCACCGCGAACAGGTCGGCGATGAGATCACGTTCGCTGGTGTTCAGCTGATCGGACCGTATCCTCGCCTGCGCCAGGGTGGGTAGCGCGGGCTCGGACGAGGCGGCGGCCACCAGGTTGACTTCGGGTATGAACCACATAAGGCCTCCCGGACTCTCGTGCCGCGCTGGCAGCATTCGGTCCCGCCCCGCTGTTAAATGTATGCCCTCGACAAGCGATCATCCAAACCGGCGAGGCCGTTCGATTACGGTTGTGGGGGTAATCACAGGGAATGCCCTCATCCCTCGATAACATCGGCCCCAGAACCAGACCACTGCACCGCCAAGGAGCTCTCGTGAAGGCCACCGAGTTCACGGCCCAGGACGGGGTCGGAGCGCCGGACGGGATGCAGCGGCTGTGGACACCGCACCGGATGGCCTACATCAAGGGCGAGGGCAAAGCCGCCCATGAGGCCGGTGGGGGGCAGTGCCCGTTCTGCCGGATCATCACGATGGACGACGCGGAGGGTCTGGTGATCGCCCGTGGCGGCGCGGTCTATGCGGTGCTGAACCTGTATCCCTACAACCCCGGTCACCTGATGGTGGTGCCCTACCGCCACGTCGCCGATTACCCGGATCTGACCACCGAGGAGACCTCCGAACTGGCCAGCTTCACCCAGCGGGCCATGCTCGCCGCTCGCCGCGCCGCCGCCCCGCACGGCTTCAACATCGGGATCAATCAGGGCGCCATCGGCGGCGCCGGCATCGCCGCGCATCTGCATCAGCACGTGGTGCCCCGCTGGGGCGGCGACGTTAACTTCATGCCGGTCATCGCGGGGACCAAGGTGCTGCCGCAGCTGCTGTCGGAGACCCACACGCTGCTGGTGGACGCGTGGAAAGAACTGTCCTGAACGCCACCCAGGCCCGCCGCCGGCAGCGCGTGGGCGCGGCCCGATAGCCGCGGCCGCTCGCGATGCTCAACATCTTCGCCCGCGCGTCGGTCTCCCGGTTCCTGGACCCGGTGGGTTGCTGGTTGTTCCGGGCCGGTATCGGGCCCGACGCCATCACGCTGACCGGCACACTGGGAATGGTCGCCTCGGCGCTGTGGTTCTTCCCCCGCGGCCAGCTGGTGGCCGGTGCCATCGCGGTGTCGGCGTTCGCGCTGTTCGACCTACTCGACGGGGCGGTCGCCCGGGCCCGCGGGTACGGCACCCCGTTCGGAACCGTGCTGGACGCCACCTGCGACCGGATCGCCGACGGCGCGTTGTTCGCCGGGCTGACCTGGTGGTGCTTCGTGGTCGCCGATGACCGCCCGTTGGCCGTGGCGGCGCTGTTCTGCCTGGTAAGCGCCCAGGTGATCTCCTACATCAAGGCGCGCGCCGAAGCCACCGGCCTGTCCGCGGACGGCGGGATGGTCGAACGCGCCGAGCGGTTGATCATCACGTTGCTGGGGGCCGGGCTGACCGGGCTCGGTGTGCCTTTCGCGCTGGACATCGCGTTGTGGTTGCTCGCGGGTTTGCAACTGGTGACGGTGATCCAGCGGATGCTCGCGGTGCGGCGCAGCGCCCGCGAACGGGAGACGGGGTGAGCCGGCTCGCCGATCTGGGGTATGCAGCGGGGTGGCGGTTGGTCCACGCCGCGCCCGAGGGACTGGCCGCGATGGCATTTCGGGCCGGTGCGGACCTCGCCGCGCGTCGGGACGGCCCCGGCGCCCGCCAGCTGCGCCGCAATCTCGCCCGGGTGGTGCCCGGCGCCACGCCGGGAGAACTCGACGCGCTGGTCCGTGCCGGGCTGCGCTCCTACGCCCGGTACTGGCAGGAGACCTTCACGCTGCCCACAGCAGACCATGGCGCGATGCTGGATCGGCTGGACGCCATGGAGGGGGTCGAACACCTGGACGCCGCGCTGGAAAACGGCCGCGGGGTGGTGGTGGCGCTGCCGCACAGCGGTAACTGGGATATGGCCGGGTTGTGGTTCGTCAGGCATCACGGGGAGTTCAGCACCGTTGTCGAGCGGCTGCGGCCGGAGGCGCTGTACCAGCGCTTCGTCGACTATCGCGTCTCGCTGGGTTTCGACATCGTCCCGCTGACCGGGGCGGGGAGCCCGACCCGGCGCCTGCTACGCCGGCTACATGCCGGTGGCGTGGTGTGCCTGCTCGCCGACCGGGACCTCACCCGTGCCGGGACTACCGTGGAGTTCTTCGGCGCCGCTGCCCGGATGCCGCTAGGGCCCGCTCGGCTGGCCGCGGCCACCGGTGCCACGCTGCTGGTTATCGGCTGCTGGTTCACCCCCGACGGCTGGGGCATTCGCTTCCACCCGCCGGTATCTGTGCGAGGGCGGTCAGCGGCGGAGGCGACTCAGGCGGTGGCGGACTGCTTCGCCACCGACATCGCGGCGCACCCGCAGGACTGGCACATGCTGCAACCGCTGTGGATCGATGACCTGCCGGTAACCCGGCTTCGCGACGCGGGATAGTGGGCCGGTGCGGATCGGGATGGTCTGCCCGTACTCCATCGCGGTACGGGGCGGAGTGCAGGCGCATGTGCTGGGTCTGGCAGCCGGTCTACGCAGCCTCGGGCACCAGGCGGAGGTGCTCGCTCCGGCCGCCCCGGGCGACCCGGTGCCGGAGTTCGTCACCCCGGCGGGAAGGGCCGTGGGGGTGCCCTACAACGGTTCGGTCGCCCCGCTGGCGTTCGGGCCGGTCGCGGTCACCCGGGTCCGGCGCTGGCTGCGCCAACACGACTTCGACGTGCTGCACCTGCACGAGCCTGCCGCGCCGAGCCTGTCGCTGATCGCGCTGGCGCTGGCCGATCGTCCTGTCGTCGCAACCTTTCACTTCGCCACGACCCGGTCCTGGGTGCTAGCGGCGGCGCACGGCCTGCTGCAGCCTCCGATGGAGAAGATCATCGGCCGGATCGCAGTCTCCCCGCTGGCCCGGCGGGTGTTGGTGGAATACCTCGGCGGGGACGCGGTGGAGATCCCCAACGGCGTCGAGGTGGCGAAGTTCGCGGCGGCCCTGCCGCTGCGCGGGTATCCGCGCCCCGGCGGCACGGTCGGCTTCGTGGGCCGCTACGACGAGCCCCGCAAGGGCATGCCGGTGCTGCTGGCAGCGCTGCGCACGCTGACCCGGACGAAGCCGGACCTGCGCCTGCTGGTGGTCGGTGACGGCGACGCCGCGGCACTGCTGCGCGCGGCGGGCCCCGGCTTGGCACCCAGGATCCGGGTGCTGGGCGGCCTGGGAGACGAGGGCAAGGCGGCGGTGCTGGCAAGCGTGGACGTACTGTGCGCGCCCGCCATCGGAGGGGAGAGCTTCGGCATCGTGCTCACCGAGGCGATGGCTGCCGGCACCCCCGTCGTGGCCAGCGACCTGGACGCCTTCCGGCTGGTGCTCGACGGCGGGCAGGCAGGTGTGCTCGTCCCAGCCGGAGTGCCGCCCGCGCTGTCCTGCGCGCTGGGAGACCTGCTCGATGATCCCGGCAGGCGCGCTGCGCTGGCCGCTGCAGGCCGCCGCCGGGCGGCGATGTGGGACTGGCCGGTGGTGGCGCGGCGGGTGCTGCAGGTCTACGAGACGGCAGTGGCCGCTGATCCGCGGGGCTTAGCGCCAGGGGCCGGGCTTACCCGGTAGTGGCTCGCCTAGCATCGCGCGATGAGAGTTGCCGGGTTGACGGTGACCGCCGGGTTGCTGGTCGCCACGGTGGGTGCGATGCGCGCGGCGAGCCGATTGGACCGGTTACATGTGCGGACCGACGCGTCGTGGGCCGCACTGGACGCAGCGCTGTGCCAACGGGCGCATACGGTCAGTGGACTGGGCGCAGGTGTGGCGACGCGCATTGCCGCCGATGCGGCGCTGTGGGCCAGGGCACCTGCGGTGCTGGGGGCTGGGGCACATGCGGCCCGTGAAGAGGTCGAGAACGAGCTGAGCCGCGCGCTCGCGCTACTGGACCGTACTGCGCTCGAACCCACCTGCGCGCGCCGGCTGGCCGACGCGGAGCAGCGGGTGGTGATCGCCCGGCGGGTCTACAACGACGCGGTGCGAGACACCCTGGCGTTGCGCTCGCACCTCAGGGTGCGCTGGCTCCGGCTGGCCGGCCGGGCCCCGCTGCCGCGCTATTTCGAGATCGCTGAACCGGTGCTGCAGGCTAATGCCAGCTAAGGACTCGAGCTGGACGGCGCCGGAGCGTAGCGGCAGAAACGTCGAGTGAACACCGCGGTGCCTGAGGTCAACCCGCGCAGGTCGACGGCATAGCGCAGGAGCTCGGCCGCCGGCACCTCGGCGCGCACCAGCATCCGGCCGGCCTCGTCGGTCTCGGTGCCCAGCACTCGACCGCGCCGGCTGGACAGGTCTCCCAGCACGGTTCCGAGGTGTTCGTCGGGCATCCGTACCTCCACCTCTTCCAGTGGCTCCAGCGTGACCACGCTGCCCTTCTCCGCGGCATCCTTGAGCGCCAGCGCGCCCGCCATCTGGAAGGCGGCATCGGAGGAGTCCACGCTGTGCGCCTTGCCGTCGACCAGCGTGACCCGGACGTCCACCAGCGGGAACCCGCTCCCGAGGCCGCGTTCCATCTGCGTCCTGACGCCCTTCTCCACGCTCGGAATGAACTGGTGCGGTACCGCCCCGCCGACCACCTTGTCCAGAAACTCGAACCCGGTCCCCCGAGGTAGCGGCTCCACCTCGATGTCGCACACCGCGTACTGACCGTGCCCTCCGGACTGCTTGACGTGCCGTCCGTGCCCCTTGGTGTGGCCGCCGAAGGTCTCCCGCAGCGGCACCACGACCGGCTCGGTGTCCACGTCGGCGCCGACCGCCCGTAGCCGGGAGAGCACGACGTCAGCGTGTGCCTCGCCCATGCACCACAGCACCATCTGGTGGGTCTCGGCGTTGCGCTCCAGCCGCAGCGTCGGATCCGCGGCCACCAACCGGCCCAGCCCGCGGGCCAACGCGTCCTCATCGCTGCGGCTGCGACCCACCACGGCCACCGGCAGCAACGGCTCGGGCATCGGCCACGGTGTCATCAGCAGCGGGTTGTTGGGCGCGGACAGGGTGTCCCCGGTTTCCGCGGAGACCACCTTGGTCACCGCGCAGAGGTCACCGGCCACACAGTGCGGCACCTCGTTCAGCGTGCCGCCCAGCGGGGAGTAGACGTGTGCCACCCGTTCATCGACGTCGTGGTCGGCGTGCCCGCGGTCGGCCATTCCGTGCCCGGAGACGTGCACGGGACGGTCCGGGTGCAACGTTCCGGAGAACACCCGCACCAGCGATACCCGGCCCTGGTAGGGATCGACGGTGGTACGCACCACCTCGGCGATCAGCGGCGCGGCGGGGTCCACAGCCACCGTCGGGTGTGGCACCCCATCGAGACCGGTCACCGTGGGAGGGGTGTGCTTGCCGGGGGCGGGGAACGCGCCCGCGACCACCTCGAGGAGCTCGGCGAGCCCTACCCCGGTGGCAGCGCACGCCGGGATCACCGGGTGCAACGATCCGCGGGTGACCGCGGTCTCCAGGTCGTCGATCAGCGTTTCGACGTCAAGGTCCGCACCGCCGAGGTAGCGGTCCATCAGGGCCTCGTTCTCGCTCTCGGCGATGATTCCCTCGATGAGCTCGTTGCGTGCCTCGGTGAACTCGTCGGCGTCCACGGCGTTGCCCAGCCCGTTAGCCTCCACCGGCGGGTAGCCGTTGCGGTAATCGAACAGCCGCTGCGACAGCAGCCCGACCAGACCGGTGACCGCGCCGGCCCCGTCGCGCACCGGCAGGTACAGCGGTAGCACCCCGTCGCCGAAGGCCGCCCGGCAGGCGACGATCTCGCCGTCCAGATCGGCCCGCGGGTGATCCAGCCGGCTCACCACCACTGCCCGCGGCATCCCGGCCGCCGCGCACTCCTGCCACAGCGCAATCGTGGCAGGGTCGACGCCGTCGCCGGAGGACACGACGAACAGCACTGCGTCGGCCGCCCGTAGCCCAGCGCGCAGCTCGCCCACGAAATCGGCGTAGCCGGGGGTGTCCACGAGGTTGATCTTGATGCCGGCGTGTTGCAGTGGTGCGATGGCCAACGTCACCGACCGTTGCTGGCGCACCGCGGCCGGGTCGTGATCACACACCGTGGTGCCGTCGGCGACCGTGCCCGCGCGGCTGATCACACCGGTGGCCGCGAGCAGTGCTTCCGCCAACGTCGTCTTCCCCGCCCCGGAGGGCCCGACTAGAGCCACATTCCGAATCCGGGACGGGTCCTGTGCCGCCACGGCTAGATCAGGACGTTCACCATTGCCTTTCGTGCCCATTGGCACCCCACCCTCAGCTGTGCGGACCGTGTGGTCGATCTCACACCGGTGCGCCGGTCGAGGCAACCCCCCAGCAGCCTGGAACCACGACGTTGTCAGCGGCCTCGACGTACGATCCAGTACTGGTACCTCGTGCCCTGCTTGCATCAAGCCCTGAGGAGCGAACAGCCGTGCCCGCCGAGAACATCAACGCTGAGCGCCGGATCGGCACCGCACGGGTCAAGCGGGGGATGGCCGAGATGCTCAAGGGCGGTGTGATCATGGATGTGGTCACGCCGGAACAGGCCAAAATCGCCGAGGATGCGGGCGCGGTGGCCGTCATGGCGCTGGAGCGGGTCCCCGCTGACATCCGCGCGCACGGCGGCGTCGCCCGGATGAGTGACCCGGACGTGATCGCTGGGATCATCACGGCAGTGTCCATCCCGGTGATGGCCAAGGCCCGCATTGGGCACTTCGTCGAGGCGCAGGTGCTGCAGGCGATCGGCGTGGACTACGTCGATGAGTCCGAGGTGCTCACCCCGGCCGATGAAGCCCATCACATCGACAAGTTCGCCTTCACCGTTCCGTTCGTCTGTGGTGCTACCAACCTTGGTGAGGCGTTGCGCCGGATCTCCGAAGGCGCCGCCATGATTCGCTCCAAAGGCGAAGCCGGGACCGGCAATGTGGTCGAGGCGACCCGGCACATGCGCTCGATCCGCGCCGGCATCCGGGCCTTGGCCGCGATGCCTCCCGAGGAGATGTCGGCGGCGGCCAAGGAGTTGGCCGCCCCGGTGGAGCTGGTCCGCGAGGTCGCCGCGGCCGGCTCGTTGCCGGTGGTGCTGTTCACCGCGGGCGGTATCGCCACGCCCGCCGACGCGGCGATGATGATGCAGCTCGGCGCTGAAGGCGTGTTCGTCGGCTCGGGCATCTTCAAGTCCGGCGACCCCGCCAAGCGCGCGGAGGCGATCGTCAAGGCGACCACGTTCCACGACGACCCGGACATGGTGGCGAAGGTGTCCCGGGGGCTGGGCGAGGCCATGGTGGGCATCAATCTGGGCGAGCTGCCTGATGGGCAGCGGCTGGCCCTGCGCGGCTGGTGACCACTGGGGAAGGTGTCACCGACGCCGGCGCGTTGTTGCTGTCTGCTGCGGCCGGCCAGCGGCTGCGTACGCCGGGTCCCGAAGGCGGCGCCGCCCGACGCTCCCGGATCAGCCGCGGCACCGTGCTGGTGCACGCCGACATGCACAACCACACGTTGCTCTCCGACGGTGCCGGCGACCCGGAGGCGGCGTTCCCCTCGATGCGCGACGCCGGCCTGGACGTGGCGGCGCTCACCGATCACGCGATCCGCGGTGCCTCGGTGGAGGGCACCGGCATGGGCGGCACGCCGTGGATCGGGCTGGACCGGGCCGCCTGGCGGCGTACCGGAGAACTCGCCGACGCCTACGACCGGCCCGGCGAGTTCACCGCGATCCGTGGCTTCGAGTGGTCGCACCCGAACCTGGGACACGTCAATGCCTGGTTCACCGACGACTTCACCGATGTCGCGACCCACGGGGCGATGGGGGAGCTGTACGCCTGGCTGGCCCGGACCGGCTGGCGAAACGGCGCCCGGCCTCCGACGGGGCTGGCCGGCTTCAACCATCCCGGCCGGGAGGAGGGCGCCTTCGCGGGCTTCCACTACACGGCTGCAGTCACCGAGCAGATGGTCAGCCTGGAGATGTTCAACCGCAGCGACGACTACCTGTTCCAGGGCGTCGCGGCGGGCCGCATCTCCCCGTTGGTGGCCTGCCTGAACGCCGGCTGGCGGCCCGGGCTGCTCGGGGTCAGCGATGAGCACGGTACGAACTGGGGCTTCCAGGAGGGTACGGGGCGCGGGGGGCTGTGGGTGACCGAGCACAGCCGGGCCGGGGTCGCCGAGGCGTTGCGCGCCCGGAGGTTCTTCGCCACCCGGGTGGCCGGGCTCCGGGTCGATGCCACCGCGGGTGGTGTGCGCATGGGCTCGGTGCTGCGACACCGCCATGGACCTGTTCCCGTCGTCCTCGACGTCGACCGCGGGCCTTCCTGGACCGGCCGCCCGCTGCAGGTACAGGTGCTGCGCCCAGGCACGCCGGTGCCCGCAGTGGCCGACGTCATCGAGGTGCGCTGCGGTGACGTCGCCCGCTTCACGGTGCCGATGAGCATCGAGGAGGGGCATTGGCTGGTGTTGCGGCTGGCCGACCCGGACGCTCCCAACGGCACCCGGGGTCTGCTCGAGCATCCGGCGAACAACCACGCGGTGGCCTACACCAGCCCCTGGTTCCTCGAGCCCTGATCGCCGTCACGTTCCGACGCGCTCCCTTTCCGGCCAGGTCCTTCCACATGGTGGCGACTTTACAATTAGGTGACATCTGAATAAAACCATGTGATGGGACTAACAATTGCGACGCGATACGTGTGACGGTCATTACCGCCACGCGTGCTTGCGCCGTGTGGAGCGCCTCGGTTACGTTCGGTCCTTGTCAGCCGAGTCTCGCACTGTTGATGAGTTGATGAGGGTTCTCATGTGCGAGTCTCATGTGTGGTCCCATGGCAACGACCAGGGGGATACGGGTAGTGGATCATTCGAGGCAAATTCAGTTGCCGGACGGACGGTTGAGCACCCACATATCTCTTCGGCACTTTCCCTTCGATTGGCTCACCGGTGCGACATGGTACTGACCAGACGCCGCCAACGAGGAGCTCGTCCGCGAGCACGCGCGCTGCTGCGAGTTCCCGCTGGACCGGGTGGGCCCGGTTGCCACGATGATCGACCCGACCGCGGAGGGCGGGTCGGTACAGCCACCCGCCGCCGAAGGACGCGACAGCGTAAACGCATGCGTCCAGCCGTGCGCACCAGTACGCCACCACCAATGGAGATCACCATGAAGACAATCACAATTGGTGACCAGCCAATCGTGCTCGGAGTGAGGCCGGCGGGTTCAACCGTCCCCGATACCGGAAGGGACCGAACGGGCCCGAAGGTGACAGAGGAATGGCAGGGCGACGAGGAGGCTGAGATGGGCGAGCTGGTAGTGGTGGTCGGTGTCGACGGCTCGCCGGCCAGCTACACCGCGTTGCGGTGGGCGCTGGGGTATGCCGGGGGCGGCGGCGTCCGAATACGTGCGGTGCGCTGCTGGATGCCGGTATTGGCGAGGGGGTGGGAAGCCGCGGTCACCGGCGAACCAGTGCCACCAGAAGCCGAGCAACAAGCGCGGGCCGAGCGGGAACTGGGCCAGGTCGTGGCGGCCGCACTGGCGCGGATCCCCACTGGGGTCACCCGCGTTGGCGTGCAGCAACGGGTGGTCCGAGGGCCACCTGGTCCGGGACTTGTCTCCCGCACCGCTGGTGTTCATCTGCTGGTTATCGGCCACGGCGGCCACCGGTCGATGCTGCACCGGTCAGTGAGCTCGTACTGCGTGCGGCATGCGACTTGCCCGGTGCTGGTCATTCCCCCCGCGATGGCCACTCGGAGGACGCTGGCCCCGGCGACCGCGGCGGTACCTGCATGACCACCGCGCCTGCCCGACCACGGCGAAGTTCTGACAGAGGAGGGCTCATGAGACGTGAAATCAACCGCGGCCGCAGGCACGATCATTCGATATATCTGGACAGCTGGTGGGCGCAACGGCTGGGTGTGAAGAGGACGGCGGGCATGTACCGGATCCGGAGCCGCGATCTGCTTCGAAGACTTTCTCAGGAAACACTGGGGGTGGACGCATCCGGGAATGTCTACGCGTACCGGACCACGCCGGCAGCGAACAGCTCCGACACGGAAAGTGGTGTGAGCCGGAACACGAAACATCCGACGCCACAGCGCCGCGGACGGTGCTGACGGCCCAGCAGGCCCGACGAGAGAAGTGCGTGGTGTTGCGCTCAGGCGAGCAGCGCGTCGCCGAGGAAGCGGTCGGGGCTCGGTACCCCGGGAAGGGCGAAGAAGAACCCGCCGCCCACCGCCATGATGTATTCCTCCAACAGTTCCCCGGACAGCCGCTCCTGGACGGTCAGGAAGCCCTTGCGCAGGCTGCGCTGGTAGCACACGAACGCCAGGCCCTGGTCGAGTTGGCCGCTGCCGTCGAACCCCCGGCTGAACGAGAAGCCGCGGCGCAGGATCCGGTTCTCCTCGGTGGCCGGGGTGCGCGGGTTGGCCCGCCGGATGTGCGCCGTCAACGGGATGACCAGCCCGTCGGGATCAGCGGCGTACGCCGGTTCGTCGTGCTCGGCGGCCTGGCCCAGGGGCGCGCCGCTGGTCTTGTTCCGTCCGAGCAGCGCCTCCTGCTCACGCAGCGGCGTACGGTCCCAGAACTCGACGAACATCCGGATGGTGCGGGCCACGTGGTAGGAACCGCCGGCCGCCCAGCCCGGCTCCGGATCGCCGGCGCCGACCCAGACGTAACGGTCCATCACGGCGGCGTCGTCCTGCCGGAGGTTGGCCGTGCCGTCCTTGAAGCCGAGCAGGTTGCGCGGTGTGTCACCGCCGGCTGCGCTCGCCGAGCCGCGCGTGTAGCCGTCGATCATCCAGTGCAGCACGAGATCGCTGCGGGTGCGACGCATCAGCTGGCGCAGCGCGAACTGGATGGTGTCGGGGTGGCGAGCCTCGAGGGTGAGCAGCAGATCGCCGTGCGAGCGGGCCGGGTCCAGGCGATCGTTGGCCAGGAACGGCATCTCGACGAGCTCCACCGGCCTGCGCTCCGCGAGCCCGAACCGGGCGTCGAACAGCGAGGAGCCGACGCTCACGACAACGGACAGATCGTCAGCCGGCGGAGAAGCCCCCAGGATGCCGGAGTCCAGCGGTGGGTACGTCGGGTCACGCTGCTCGATCGGCCGCCCCGTCATCAGGCTGCGGATCTCGTCGGTGAGCTCGGTGAACAGCCGGCGCAGACCTTCCCGGTCGCTCACCTGCACGGAGAACGCGGCCATCAGGCCCCGCGCGGGCACCGGCATCGCCGTGATCCCGGTCTGATGCGCCCCTTCGAACGGCACGTACCGCGCGTCTGGCTGCTCGCCGCTGGCGTCGCTGGAGCTGGAGCAGCCGGCCAGTGCCCCCGCGCCCACTAGGGCGGCACCTGTCCCCAGACCACCGGCCAGGAACCCGCGCCGGGAGACCTGGCACCGCCTCGTTTCGCCGGCCATCGACTAGCCGAACCCGAGCGCGCCGGCGATCTGGGAAGTCTTCTCTGACAGACCGGCGAGCTGCGCTTTAAGGGTGTCCACCAGCTCGGGCGGAACCGTCACCGCGGGACAACGCGGGGAGGGGAACTGGTCGTCTTTCAGGCAGTAGAGCACCCATCCGTCGCCAGCGCGCAGCGGCGCGAGCGTGGCGTCCAGGTCGGCGAATCCCTTGTTGATGTCGGTGAGCAGCGCCGGGTCGCTCGCCTGCAGCGCTGGCGTCAGCACCACCACCACCGCTTTGGACCCTTCGAGGTTGCCGTTGAAGTCCCAGAGGTCGGTCTTGGCGTAGCGGTCCTCCTCGCCGGTGATCTTGCCAAGGGAAACCTCCTCGATCAGCTCGGATGCGCCGACGGCGACCTCGACCGGCGGGAGTTCCAGCGTCGCGAACTGGGTCTTGAGGGTGCGCAGATCGGCGTCGAGCTGATCGGCGAACGGCGCGGCGCCCTCCGTGGTAACCCGCGCGAACAGCAGGTACTCCAGCCGGTGCCACCCGGTGAACTGGGGATCGTCGACGCCCGCGAAATCGTCTACCCGGGCGTCGACCTTGCCGTCGATCTCCTCCACGAGACCAGCGATCGGCTCGATCCGCTCCCACGGCACCCGCGACGGGGCGTAGGCCGCCTGTGCGGCGGCGAGGTCACCGGCGCGGACGGCATCGGTCAACACCTTCGTCCGGGTCACCATCTCGTCGATCTGGCCTTCCACATAGGTCTTGTAGGCCGCAATGGCCTGCTGTACCTGTGGGCTGGGAGCTGCCGCGGCGGGCGGGCTCGCACCTTGCGTCGAGGTGGATGGACCCTGGTTCGCCGAGCACGCCGGGATGAGTACCAGCCCGGCGAGGGCGATGGGGAGGACACGTCTGCGGAGCATTGTGAGCCTTACCTATCTATATGGTGAGCCTCACCATATAGATGACCCGAGTGGGGGACAACCGATCTGCTCCGAATGGCGGCCTACCCTGGAGCCTGTGACTGAGAAGGGGCCGGTTGTGGGGGTATTGGCGCTACAGGGTGATGTGCGTGAGCATCAGCGCGCGCTGGCTGGGTGCGGGTTGCGTAGCACGCTGGTCCGCCGCCCCGCAGAGCTTGCCGAGGTGGACGCACTGGTCCTGCCTGGTGGCGAGTCCACCACGATGAGCCGGTTGCTGGTCGCATTCGAGTTGATGGAACCGCTGCGGGCCCGGCTGGCCGGGGGTATGCCGGCCTACGGTGCCTGTGCGGGGATGATCTTGCTGGGCCGGGAAATCGTCGACGGCAGGCCCGACCAGCAGCAACTCGCTGCGCTGGACGCGGTGGTGCGCCGCAACGCGTTCGGTCGGCAGGTCGATTCTTTCGAGGCCGACCTGGACTTCGCCGGTGTGCCCGGTGGTCCGGTCCGGGCGGTGTTCATCCGCGCCCCGTGGGTGGAGCAGGCCGGCGCCGGCGTCGAGGTACTGGCCAGGGTGCCCGACATCCCCGCTGCTGGTCGCGCCGCCGGTAGGATCGTGGCGGTCCGGCAGGGGTGCGTGCTGGCCACCGCGTTCCATCCGGAGCTGACCGGCGACCGGCGGGTGCACCAGCTCTTCGGCGAGATGGTTGCGCGGTCGAGTGGAGCCCGGGTGAGCGCACCTGGGTGAGACTGGCAAGCGAGAAAGAGCGGGGTATGAGCGGCCATTCGAAATGGGCGACCACCAAGCACAAGAAGGCCGTGGTCGACGCCAAACGCGGTAAACTCTTCGCGAAGTTGATCAAGAATATCGAGGTGGCCGCTCGAACCGGTGGTGGTGATCCGGATGGCAACCCGACGCTGTATGACGCGATCCAGAAGGCACGTAAGAGCTCGGTGCCCATCGATAACATCGACCGCGCCGTCAAGCGTGGTTCTGGTGCCGATGCCGGCGGTGCCGAGTACCAGACGATCATGTACGAGGGTTACGGGCCCGGTGGGGTGGCCCTGCTCGTCGAGTGCCTTACCGACAATCGCAACCGGGCGGCCTCCGAGGTCCGCACCGCGATGACCCGCAACGGCGGCACGATGGCCGACCCCGGATCGGTCTCGTTCCTCTTCAGCCGCAAGGGCGTGGTGATCGTGCCCCAGCAGGGCGGTGTCTCGGAGGACGACGTGCTGACCGCGGTGCTCGACGCCGGTGCCGAGGAGGTCAACGACCTGGGCGAGTCATTCGAGGTGGTCTCCGAGGCGACTGACCTCGTCGCGGTGCGCACCGCGTTGCAGCACACCGGCATAGACTACGACTCCGCCGACGCGAGCTTCCTGCCCTCGGCGAGCACCCCGCTGGATGCTGACGACGCCCGCAAGGTGTTCAAGCTGATCGACGCTCTAGAGGACTGCGACGACGTCCAGAACGTCTACGCCAACTTCGACGTCCCCGACGACGTGCTGGCCGTGTTGGCCTAGGTCGGTTGAGACTCAACCACCGCCGGACCGCAGCGGTGGGAGGAGGACCTTGAGTACCTTGAGCGCGTCGCGGCGGCGTTCAGGGGTGGACGCGAGCGCGGAGATCAGCGCTGCCATGGTGACCGTGGCAGCGTACAGCGTGGCCCCGGCACCAGCGATGAGGAAAGAGACGTGGAGCAGGGTCATCGGTGATCACCTTTCTGATCGAGTGGGGAAGGCGTTGCCGGTTCTGAGTGACTCCTGATCCACGTCTTCCGTAGGGTTTCCGGCGAGATCCTGCTCGTCTAGAAGCGTCGCCTCATTGAACGGATGCGCGCCAGCGAGCACCCTTCGTGCCTGGTCTGCGTTGAATTCCCTGGTCCACGAGCCGATCAGCACGGTGGCGACCGCGTTGCCGGCGAAGTTGGTCAGCGCCCGGGCTTCGGACATGAACCGGTCGATGCCCAGGATGAAACTGACCCCGTCGACCAGCTCCGGCCGGTGCGACTGCAGCCCGCCGGCGAGCGTGGCGAGTCCGGCACCGCTGACCCCGGCAGCGCCCTTCGACGCGATGATCATGAATATCAGCAGGGAAATCTGCTCACCCATCGAGAGCGGGCGATCCAGCGCCGCGGCGATGAACAGGGTGGCCATGGTCAGGTAGATCGCGGTGCCGTCCAGGTTGAACGAGTATCCGGTGGGCACGGTGATGCCCACGACCGGCTTGCTGACGCCGAGATGTTCCATCTTCGCGATCAGGCGCGGCAGCGCGGACTCCGACGAGGAGGTGGACAGGATGAGGAGAAACTCGCGCGCGAGATAGCGCAGCAGCGCGACGATGTTGACCCGCGCGCCGAGCCACAGCACCGAACCCAGCACCACGAACACGAACAGCACGCAGGTCAGGTAGAAACCCAGCATGATCACTGCGAGGCTGCGCAGTGCTGACCAGCCGGTCTCGCCGACCACCGCGGCGATCGCGCCGAACGCGCCGACCGGTGCTGCCCACATGATCATCGATAGGATCCGGAATACCCACCGCTGGACGTGCTCGACACCGCGCCGGATCGGTTCGCCCTTCGGGCCGAGCCTCTGCAGCGCGAATCCGGCGAGCAGGGCGACCAGCAGCGTCTGCAGCACCTGGCCCTCGGTGAACGCGGACACCAGCGTCTCCGGCACGATGCCGAGCAGGAAGTCGACGGTGCCCTCGCCGCCTTGGGCCTGCTGGTGCGCCTTGGCCGCGGAGGCCGGATCCAGGTGCAATCCCTCGCCCGGATGCAGCAGGTTGCCGACGATCAGGCCGATCAGCAGCGCGAAGGTCGACATCGCCAGGAAGTAGCCGATCGCGAGCAGCCCGACTTTGCCGACTCTGGCCGCGGTGATGACCGATCCGATGCCGAGCACGATCGTGCAGAAGATGATCGGCGAGATCATCATCTTGATTAGGTTAACGAATGCCGTGCCGAGCGGTTTGAGCTCGGCAGCGAAGCGCGGCGCGGCGAACCCGACAATGATCCCGAGCAACACCGCCACGATGACTGCGAGGTACAGGTAGTGCGTGCGATCCCGGCGGGTCTGTGCCGGAACGGCGTCGCCGCTGGTCGGCGTGACGAGCACCGTTGCCTCCCGATGAGTCCGAGCGTCGTCGATGGCGCGTGTACACGGCGACTATGCGGGCTGGTGTGATCCGGGTCACGCTTGTGTTCATTTCTTTCATTACGGTGGCGATGCGCTCGGAGTGTGTTCAGATGGAGCGCGTGCGGGTCGGATCGAGCCAGCGGCGCAGGAGCTGGAGTGTCGCCAAGCAGCTACTGGTGCTGCAGGTCGTGATCGTCGTTGTGCTCGTATCGGCCGGTGCCACGCTGGCCTACCTGGACGCCGCACAGTCGGCCGACCGCAGGGCACGCGAGACTGTCACAGCCGTCGCTGCCACCCTCGCCGACTCGCCGAACGTGCGCGCAGCGCTGGCCACGCAGGATCCGAGCCGCGAGTTGCACCCGTTCGCCGAACGGGTGCGGTCCGATACCGGCGTCGACTTCATCACGATCATGAGCCCGGACGGCATCCGCTACACCCATCCCAATCCGGCCAGGATCGGCGGGAGGTTCCTCGGCCACACCGAGGAAGCGCTGGCCGGCAGGCTGTTCACCGAGACCTACACCGGCACCCTCGGTCCGTCGGTGCGCGCGGTCACGCCGGTCTTTGATGAAGCAGATCGGGTCGTCGCGCTAGTGGCGGTCGGCATCACCGTCAGGGTCATCTCCGCGGAGCTCCAGCAACGCCTGCAGACCCTGTTCGCGGTCGCCGCCGCGGTGCTGGCCGTCGGCATCGCCGGCAGCTACCTGGTCAACGCGCGATTACGCAGGCAGACCAGGGGCGTCGCGCCGGACGAGCTGAGGGGGATGTTTGAGTATTACGAGGCGATGCTGTACGCCGTCCGGGAAGGCCTTGTGTTGCTCGACCGTGAGGGCCGCGTGGTGCTGTGCAATGACGCGGCTCGAGAACTGCTCGGCCTGCGCGCCAACCCGCAAGGTCTCACCGCGGATGCGCTCGGCCTGGCGCCGGAACTGACCGCGGCATTGGTGTCCAGCGAGCCCCGCTCGGACGAGATCCACGTGACCGACACCAGGGTGTTAGTGATCAACACTACTCCGGTGCGGTCACGAGACCGCGCGATGGGAAATGTGGTGACCCTGCGCGACCACACCGAGTTGCAGGCTCTCACCGGCGAACTCGACACGGTGCGCGGATTTGCTGAGTCGCTTCGCGCGCAGGGGCACGAAGCGGCGAACCGCCTGCACACCGTCGTGTCCCTGGTGGAACTCGGCCGTACCGAGCAGGCCGTCGAGTTCGCCACCGCCGAACTGGCAACCGCTCAGCACCTCACCGACCGTGTGATGGGTGCGGTGGCGGAACCGGTGCTGGCGGCACTGCTGCTCGGTAAGTCCACCGAGGTCAGCGAACGGGGAGTCAAGCTTGTCATCACCGAGGACACCGCGATCGACGGCACCGACGGCGCCATCGAATCTCGGGACCTGGTGACCATTCTCGGCAATCTGATCGACAATGCGGTGGACGCGGCGATCGCAGGGGTGGACCGTAACGCCGGTCCACCCCTGGTGGTGGTCACCGCGCGAACCGACAACGGTGAATTGGTGCTGCGAGTGGCCGACAACGGTCCAGGAGTGGATCCCGCGTCCGTGCCGGTGATGTTTCAGCGTGGTTGGACCACCAAACTGTCGGACGGTCCAGTCGGGCACGGTCTTGGGCTCGCTCTAGTCGGCCAAGCAGTGCGCCGCTGCCACGGCGGCATCGAAGTAGAGCAGGACCTCGGCGCGGTGTTCACGGTCCGGCTTCCGCTGAGACAGGACACCGACGCATGATCAACGTGCTGGTGGTGGAGGACGATCAGGTGGCCGCCGAGGCGCACCGGCTCTACGTGCAGCGCATGGCCGGCTTCCAGGTAGCCGGGGTGGTTCACTCCGGCACCGAAGCGCTGCGGTTTTGTCAACGCGAAGCCGTCGATGTCATTCTGCTCGACTTCTACCTCCCGGACATACACGGACTCGACGTATGCCTTCGATTGCGGGCTGCTGGTAATACGGTTTACGTAATCGCTGTGACGTCGGAACGGGACCTGGCTGCGGTTCACCGCGCATTATCCCTGGGTATCCAGCAGTACCTGCTCAAACCGTTCAAATTCGCATCGCTGCGCGACAAGCTGGAAGACTTCGTTAAGTTCCAACAGCGCGTCCCGAGGTCTGGCGAAGTCCCCAGCCAGGCCGAGCTGGACGACATTCTGGGCAACCACCTGGTCCTGCCCAGCGGGATTACCCTTGAGACGCTGCGAGAGATCACCAAGGCGCTGGCTGGGGCGCCCCACGGGCTGTCTGCTGCGGCTGTCGCCGACCTCATCGGCGTGTCCAGAGTGACCGCAGGGCGGTACCTGAAGTACCTCGCGGACAACGGTCTCGCGCAGCGCAGGCCGCACTACGGGCGGGTGGGCAGGCCAGAAGTCCGGTTCTTTCTGGCGTCGTAGAAGCTCATGGACACCTCAGGCATGGTGCGGTGTGTCGGTGGTGGGGGACGCGGCGAGATCCCGCTAGGGTTCGAACGGGTGTTCGCTCGTTGCGAGGAGGTGCTGTGCGGGTGCTGGGTGTGGACCCCGGGCTCACCCGCTGCGGACTCGGCGTGGTCGACGGCGGCGGCGGGCGGGTCGTCAGCTGCGTCGCCGTTGAGGTCGTGCGTACCCCGCCCGAGCTGGACCTCGGCGCGCGACTGATCGCGGTGGCCGATGTCGTGGAGCGTTGGTTGGCCGAGCACCGTCCCGACGTCGTCGCGGTGGAGCGGGTGTTCAGCCAGCACAACGTGCGTACCGCGATGGGCACCGCGCAGGTCAGCGGGGTGGTGGCGCTGGTCGCAGCTCGGCGGGGCCTGCCGGTGGCCTTCCACACCCCCAGCGAGGTCAAAGCGGCGGTCACCGGCTCTGGCCGGGCGGGCAAGGAGCAGGTAACCACTATGATCACTCGGTTGCTCGCGCTACCGGCCAAGCCAAGACCGGCTGATGCCGCCGACGCGCTGGCGCTGGCGGTCTGCCATCTGTGGCGGGCCCCGATGACGGAACGCCTGGCGCAGGCACGGGCCCACTCGGCGCAGCTCGCTCGAACCCACCGGGCACGGTTGGCCGCGGCGGCTCGCAAGTCGGAAGGGGTGCGGTGATCGCCAGTGATCTCCTCGGTGCGCGGCCAGGTGCTGTCCGTGGAGCTGGACCATGTCGTGGTCGAGGTCGGCGGGGTCGGGCTGGCGGTACGAGCTGTTCCCGCGACCCTGGCCACCTTGCGGCGCGGCGAACAAGCCCGGCTCGCCACGTCGCTGGTTGTCCGTGAGGACTCGCTGACGCTGTACGGTTTCGCTGACAGCGCGGCTCGGGAGTTGTTCGTGCTCCTGCAAACCGTCTCCGGGGTGGGACCGCGGCTCGCGTTGGCGATGCTCGCCGTTCTCGAGCCGGACTGCCTGCGCGCGGCGCTCGCCGAGGGAGACCTCACGGTGCTCACCCGGGTACCCGGGATCGGGCGCAAGGGCGCGGAGCGGCTCGTCGTGGAGCTGCGGGACAAGGTCGGGGTGCGCGCACCGGCCGCATCGGGACTGGTTGCAGGAGGCGCTTCGGCGGTGCGTGCCCAGGTGACCGAGGCGCTGGTCGGGCTCGGGTTCGTGGCCCGGCAGGCCGAACAGGCTGTGGACGCCGTGCTTTCCGACTCTAACGGAGAGGCTCGTGACACGTCCGACACGTCGGAGGTGTTGCGTCATGCGCTGACCCGGCTGGGGCGTAACCGGTGACCACGCCGAAACCGCTCGCGGCCGACGTGGACCCGGCGGACGTCGAGCTCGAGACCACCCTGCGGCCCCGCCGGCTGCCCGAGTTTATCGGGCAAGCCCGGGTCCGCGAGCAGCTCGAACTGGTGCTGGAGGGCGCCCGGCGGCGCGGCGCCGCACCGGACCACGTGCTGCTGTCCGGCCCGCCGGGGCTGGGCAAGACCAGCCTCGCGATGATCATCGCCGCAGAGCTGGGCAGCGCGATCCGGGTCACCTCGGGGCCGGCGCTGGAGCGCGCCGGAGATCTCGCGGCGATGCTGTCCAACCTCGTCGAGGGTGACGTGCTGTTCATCGACGAGATCCACCGGGTTGCTCGGCCCGCCGAGGAGATGCTCTACCTCGCGATGGAGGACTTCCGGGTCGACGTGGTGGTCGGCAAGGGCCCCGGGGCCACCTCGATCCCGCTGGAGATCGCCCCTTTCACCCTGGTCGGGGCCACCACCCGGTCCGGTGCGCTGACCAGCCCTCTGCGCGATCGGTTCGGGTTCACCGCGCACATGGAGTTCTACGAGCCCGACGAGCTTGAGCTGGTGCTGCGCCGCTCGGCCGGCATCCTGGGCGTGGACCTGCGCCCCGACGGCGCCACCGAGATCGCCGGCCGCTCCCGCGGCACGCCCCGGATCGCCAACCGGCTACTGCGCCGGGTACGTGACTACGCCGAGGTCCGCGCCGACGGTGCGATCACCCTTGAGGTGGCACGGGCCGGCTTGGCCGTCTATGACGTGGACCAGCTCGGGCTGGATCGGCTGGATCGCGCCGTACTCACCGCGCTGGTGCGCACCTTCGGCGGTGGACCGGTGGGGGTGTCCACCCTCGCCGTTGCGGTCGGCGAGGAGCCGGCCACCGTGGAGGAGGTGTGCGAGCCCTTCCTGGTCCGCGCCGGCATGCTCGCCCGCACCCCACGCGGACGGGTGGCTACCGCAGCCGCGTGGCGGCACCTGCAGCTGGAGCCGCCCGCCCACACTGCCGGAGATCCCACACCGATGCTGTTCGACGGGTGATTGCTGGCACACTCACATGAGAACACGCTGACGGTGATCGGAGAACCATGGACCCCCTGCTCCTGCCCCTGCTGTTCATCGCCGTGCTCGCGCTGCCCCTGATCCTCGGCTCCCGCCGGCAGAAGCGGGCGATGGCCGAAGCGCAGCGGCTGCAGAACTCGCTGACCGATGGTGACCGGGTGATGACCACCTCTGGTCTGCAGGGCACCGTGGTGAGTAGTGCCGACGAGACCACGATCGACCTGGAGATCGCCCCGGGAGTGCGCACCACCTGGCTGCGCGCCGCGATCCGGGAAAAGATCACCGAGGAGGACGAGCCCGCAGCCGGCAATGCGCCGCTGGCAGCCCCCGTCGACGAGAGCGCTCGCACCGACAAGCCCTGACCTGGTCTGGTGCGGGAAGGTACGCTCCGCATCCGGCCCCCACCGCACGCGCCGAAGACGGCGCTGGCACAGTGGACACCGCGCAGGTCGCCGGTGCTGGCGCCCGGCGCAGTCAGCTGTGAACGAGGAGAACCACCCACTGTGGCACCACCGGCCGGGAACCTCCGCCCTTGGCGAAACCTGGCGATCTTCGCTGGGATCGTCGCGGTCCTCTATTCGCTGGTCTTCTTCACCGGCGGCGGGGATCCGACTCCCAAACTGGGCATCGACCTGCAAGGCGGCACCAGGGTGACCCTCACCGCCCGCACTGTCGACGGCGGGCCGCCTTCGCAGGAGTCCCTGGATCAAGCTCGGCAGATCATTGAGCAACGGGTCAACGGCATCGGGGTGAGTGGAGCAGAGGTCGTCCTCGACGGGAACAACCTGATCATCACTGTGCCGGGCGAGAACGGGGACCAGGCCCGCACCCTCGGGCAGACCGCCAAACTGTACTTCCGGCCGGTGATCGCCGAGGTGCCGGCCGGGCCGGCCACTGCGGGCCAGGCTCCTGGGGATAGCGGGACGGTCCCACCCGCCGACCCCAACCAACCACCGGCCACTGATGGCGCACCGGCGCCGGTCCAGCCGCAGCAGCTACAGCCGCCGCCGGACGACCCGACTGCACCTCCGGCAACTCCGGCGCCCGCTGCACCGTCGACCAGCCCACCGCCCCCGGTCGGCCAAGCCCCGGTGGATTCGGCCGACCCCCAGATCGCCCAGCAGATCCGGCAGGCCCGCGAACGGCTGCAGAGCCAGGACCCGGCGGTGCAGCAGCAAGCGCTGGCCACCCTGAACTGCGCCGCTGCCAACCCCTTGCGCGGCAACGACGACCCGAACCTGCCGCTGGTCACCTGTGACCAGGACCGCATTGCCAAGTACCTGCTGGGGCCTGCGTTCATGTCCGGTGAGCAGATTGCCAACGCCTCGTCAGGCTTGAACACCGGCGGCACGGGATACGAAGTACGGCTGAACTTCACCACCCAGGGCGAGGACATCTGGGCGCAGCACACCGCGAACAACGTTGGCAAGCAAGCCGCATTCGTCCTGGACAGCGAGGTGGTGTCGGCTCCGGTGATCGAGGGCGCGATCCCACCCGGAAGCCAGACCAGCATCACTGGCAGATTCGCCCAGGCCGAGGCCCAGAACCTGGCCAACGTGCTCAAGTACGGTTCGCTTCCGCTGTCCTTCCAGTCCTCGGAGTCCGAGACCGTTTCGGCAACACTGGGCCTGGCCTCACTGCGCGCGGGACTGCTCGCCGGGGCGATCGGGCTGGCCGTGGTGTTCGTCTACTGCCTGTTCTACTACCGGGCGCTCGGGGTGTTGACGATCTTGTCTCTGGCGCTGTCCGGGCTGATCGTCTATGCGGTCCTGGTGCTGCTCGGGCGATGGATCGGATTCACGCTGGACCTGGCCGGTGTCGCCGGCCTCATTGTCGCCATCGGTATCACCGCGGACTCCTTCGTGATCTTTTTCGAGCGTCTCAAGGACGAGGTCCGGGACGGCCGGACCTTCCGGTCGGCGGTACCCCGGGCCTGGGTCCGGGCCCGTCGCACCATCCTCTCGGCTGATGCGGTGAGCTTCCTGGCCGCCGCGGTGCTCTACGTTCTCGCGGTGGGTCAGGTGAAGGGCTTCGCCTTCACCCTCGGCATGTCGACCGTGCTGGACCTCTTGGTGGTTTTCCTGGTGACGCACCCGCTGGTAGCGATGGCGGCGCGGTCCCGGCTGCTGTCCCAACCCGGACTGTCCGGGCTCGGGTCGGCGCAGCGGGCCGGCGCCGAAGGCCGATCGGAGCTGGCGACTGCGGGGAAGGGAGCCTGAGATGTCAAGCACGCTGGCGCGCCTCTACAGCGGGACCGGTGCGTTCGACATCGTCGGGCGGCGGTGGATCTGGTACGCGATGTCAGGTCTTCTCGTCGCGGTCTGCCTCGCCTCTATCTTGCTGCGTGGGTTCAACCTCGGCATCGACTTCGAGGGCGGCACCCGGGTACAGCTCCCGGCGCAGGGGGTCGGCGGGCCGATCACTACCCAGCAGGTCGAGCAGGTCTTCACCGACACGGTGGGCGAGCCACCGCAGTCGGTGCAGACCATCGGTACCGGATCCGCAGCGAGCATCCTGATCCGCGCTGAGACGCTGGACACCAGGAACTCCTTTGTTCTGAAGAAGGCGCTGTTCGACCAGCTGCGTCCGCTCGGCAGCGACGGGCGGCCCAGCGAACAGTCGATCAGCGACAGCGCGGTGAGCGCGACCTGGGGCGGCGAGATCAGCCAGCAGGCGCTGATCGCGTTGCTGGTGTTCCTCGGCCTGGTGACTGTGTTCCTGGCGGTGTACTTCGAGCCCCGGATGGCGCTGGCCGCGTTGGTGGCCCTGGTGCACGACGTGCTGGTGACCGCGGGGATCTACTCGCTGGTCGGCCTCGAGGTGACACCGGCGTCGGTCATCGGCCTGCTCACGATCCTCGGGTTCTCGCTGTACGACACCGTCGTGGTGTTCGACAAGGTCCAGGAGAACACCCGTGGGTTGCTCGGACTGACTCGACGAACCTATGCCGAGGCCGCCAACCTCGCGGTCAACCAGACTCTGATGCGTTCGATCAACACCTCCTTGATCGCGGTGCTCCCCGTGGTCGGCCTGCTGGTGATCGGCGTCGGTCTGCTGGGTGTCGGGACACTCAAAGACCTCGCGCTGGTGCTGATGGTCGGCATCGTGGCCGGGGCGGTGTCCTCGATCTTCTTGGCGACGCCGTTGATGGTCGACCTCACCATGCGCAGGCCGGCCTACCAGCAGCAAGCTGAGCGGGTCGCCCAGCGCCGGGAGAAGCTGGCCCGCAAAACCACCTCGAACTCCGAGCTCGAGGACGAGGCCCCTGCGACGACCGGCCCGAGAACCAGCGCGGCGGACGGGATGGCCGCCGGCGTGCCTGCCCGGGTCGGCAAGACCGCACCGGCCGGACGACGTCGCGGGCAACCTACCGGCAAGAGCGGCAGACCGTCTGGCAAAGCCGGCAGGTCCTCGAGTCACTGACCGCCTCGGGTCGCTCAACTACCCTGAGCTTCGTTGATTGCACAGCGTAGCGTTCTGGTGACGATGGGTCACCATTCTCGCAACTCTTAACCGCTCATTTGGTGCGGTATCGCTCTGGGCACTTGCCTATGGATCGATTTAGGGGAACGCTCAGTAGTCAGGCGCCGAATGACGCTCCGGGGAGTGAAGGGCGCGGGGGGGATTGTGAGGACCGACCAGGGAGGATCGGGGATGGCGGGGTGGTCCGTTCCGGGTGTGGTGCATCCGCAGAAGGTGCGCGAGGACCCGGTGGGCCGGCGGGTAGTGGCCCGTCACCGCATCACCCGCAGGCCGCTAGCAGTGACCTACCTGTCCGACGAGCTACTCACCGACACCGAGTTCCGCGCCCGCTACGCACGCGAGTTCGGGCGGCTGACGCGAGTCCGGGATGCCCGAGTGTCACGCGTCCACCGCTACGTTGAGGGGCCCCACGGTGCAGCCATCATCGGCGATCATGTCAACGGGACTTCGCTGCGTGCTCTGCTTCTTGCACATGGTGCCGTCGGTACCGAGGCCGCGCTGGTCGTGCTCAAGGATTCACTGCGTGGTCTAGCCGTTTGTCACGCCGCAGGCTTGGCGCACGGCGACATCAAGCCCGAGGGCGTGCTCCTCACGCGTGCAGGTGGTGTCCGGCTTGTCGACTTCGGGCTGTCCACCGCCCACGGTCGGCGGCTGCTCGCCCGGTCGACACCGTTCTACCTGGCTCCCGAACAGTGGAGCGGTCGTCCGGCTACCCCCGCAGCGGACGTGTACGCCGTCACCGTCACGTTCTTCGAGTGCCTGGTGGGCGCGCCTCCGTTCTACGCAGACGACGTGGCCGAGCTCTCGGCCAAGCACGACCAGAGCACCGCCCCGATCGACGTGCTTCCCCCACCGGCTCGCGAGCTTGTGCTGCGTGGCATTGCCAAGGACCCGCACAACCGGCCCGAAGCGCGGAGCCTCCTCGCTCACGTCGATGACGTGGCATCCCACGCTGTGGGCGCCGGCTGGGAACAGCGCGGGCGACGCGAGCTGGCCGGCCTGCAGGACAGCCGCTCGGCTCTGCCTGACGTGGTCACCCTGGCTCGCCGGAGAGGAAGCGTCGGCTGGGAGCACCGGCAGCCGGTCCGGCTGGCTGGTGTCGTGGGCGGCGCGCTGGTATTGGCCGCGGGCTTGGCCAGCCCGCCGTTGGCAGTCATCCTGCCAGGGGGCAGCATCTTCGGCTCGTCGGACGCGAGGTCCCCGGTGCTGGCATTCCCCGAGCCCGCTCAAGGTGCTTCCCCGGTGCGTGCTGCGACCAACGGTCGGCTGGCGGATCGCGCCCCGAATGCCGCGCCCGCTGCGAAGCCCGATCCGGCCGTGCGGCCTCTCGTCGCCGGGGCACAGCCGAACAAGGAGCTCTCGCCAGCACCGTCGATTCCTGTGCCGAACCCTCGGATTGTGCTGGATGAGCACCCCACCAGCGAAGGACGCCCGGCGGGCTCCGTCCACCGGAATGAGGGCGTCAAGCCCTGGTTCGCACCAGAATCGGCCAGGACGGTATCGGGAACGAAGCCGGCCCAGGTACCCGCGTCAGTCGAGCTGCCTGCATTGGTTGAGCTGCCTGCATTGGTTGAGCTGCCGGTGTCGGTTGAGCTGCCGGTGCGGGTGGAGCTGCCTGCACCGATCCAGTTGCCTGCGCCGATCCAAGTGCCGCCGCCGGTCCACGAAAGGGCTCAGCCCTACAAAGACCTCCGTACCCTGAAGGACGCGCGCACCCAGGAAAGCACCGGCGTCAAGAGGCACACCCACACCAAGAAGGACACCAACAGCCGAACTCATACATACTCGCAGGGCCGTCAGCAGACAGAGCGGGCGGTTGATTCTCATGGTGAGCAGCGGACGGGGGGCGAGCGAAACCAGTAAGGTCCGCGGTGTGCGCCCGGGGTCGAAGGTGGACGACTTGGCGGCTCTGCTCGTACCGCTGATCCGAGAAGTCCCGGACTTCCCGGAGCCCGGTGTGCTCTTTCGGGATCTCGCGCCGGTTCTGGCCGACGCCACCGCGTTCCGAGCCGTGGTGGACGCGCTGATCGCCCCGACTCCGCAGGTCGACGTTGTGGTTGGGGTGGAGGCCCGCGGATTTCTGCTGGGTGCCTCCGCGGCCTATGCCCTGGGGACCGGCGTGGTGGGGATGCGTAAGCCCGGCAAACTACCCGTGGTGTCCGACCGCGAGGCCTATGCCCTGGAGTACGGCGTCGCCGCGCTGGAACTGGCTGACGGCACTCTGCGACCGGGTCAGCGGGCCCTGGTGATCGACGACGTGCTGGCCACCGGGGGCACGGTGGCCGCGGCCTGTGCGCTGGTCGAGCGGGCCGGAGCCTCGGTGAGCGGCATTGCGGTGCTGTTGGAAATCGGCGCGCTTCGGGGTCGGGACCGGCTCGGCGGCCGCTCACTGCACGCCCTGTTGACGATCTGACCAGTCACAAGATTCTCCCGGTGCTGCAGATCCCGCCCGGAACGCGGCGGTACGCTGTATACCTGATCGGTTACCACGTGGCGGGAGATCGCGCTTGAGCCAGGACCTGCAGCGCACCGCTGCCTCGCTGGCCGGCCCGGACCCGGTCACGGTCGCCGCGCGGTTGCCATCGGCGACTCGGCGGGTGCGGGCGCGGCTCGCCCGCCGGATCACCGCGCAGCGACCCGGCCCGGTCAGACAGGTGCTGGAACCGCTCGCCGCTGTGCACCGGGAGCTGCATCCCAATGCTGACCTCGCATTGCTGCAACGAGCCTACGACGTCGCCGAGGAGAAGCACTCCCAGCAGCATCGCAAGTCCGGTGACCCGTACATCACCCATCCGTTGGCGGTCTCGACGATCCTCGCCGAGCTGGGGATGGACACCACCACGCTGGTAGCCGCGCTACTCCACGACACCGTGGAGGACACCGACTACACGCTGTCGCACCTCACCAAGGACTTCGGTGACGAGGTTGCGCACCTCGTCGACGGCGTCACCAAGCTTGACAAGGTCAAGCTCGGCGCCGCCGCCGAGGCCGAGACCATTCGCAAGATGGTCATCGCGATGGCGCGCGACCCGCGGGTGCTGGTGATCAAGCTGGCGGACCGGTTGCACAACATGCGAACCATGCGTTTCCTGCCACCGGAGCAGCAGGCCCGCAAGGCTAAGGAGACCCTCGAGGTACTCGCTCCGCTGGCCCACCGGCTGGGCATGGCCACCATCAAGTGGGAGCTGGAGGACCTTTCCTTCGCGATCCTGCACCCGAAGAGGTACGACGAAATCGTACGGCTGGTGGCCGACCGGGCGCCGTCACGCGACACCTACCTGCGGACCGTGATCGACGAGGTCTCCACGCAGCTGTCCGGTTCGCGGATCACCGCCACCGTCGAGGGCAGGCCCAAGCACTACTACTCGATCTACCAGAAGATGATCGTGCGCGGTCGCGATTTCGACGACATCCACGACTTGGTCGGGGTACGGATCCTGGTTGACGACGTGCGCGACTGCTATGCCGTGGTCGGTGTGGTGCACTCGGTGTGGCAGCCGATGCCCGGTCGCTTCAAGGACTACGTCGCGCAACCCCGGTTCGGGGTCTACCAGTCGCTGCACACCACGGTGATCGGGCCGGACGGCAAGCCGCTGGAGGTGCAGATCCGCACCGCCGAGATGCACCGAACCGCGGAGTACGGCATCGCCGCACATTGGCGGTACAAGGAGACCCGCGGTACCCACAACGGGACCGTGGATGTTGATGAGATGGCGTGGATGCGCCAGCTGCTGGACTGGCAGCGGGAAGCCGCCGACCCCGGTGAGTTCCTCGAATCGCTGCGCTATGACCTGGCGACTCGGGAGATCTTCGTCTTCACCCCCAAGGGCGACGTCATCACATTGCCCGCAGGTTCCACGCCGGTCGACTTCGCCTACGCGGTGCACACGCAGGTCGGTAACCGCTGCATCGGTGCGCGGGTCAACGGCCGGCTCGTCGCGCTGGAGCGGCAGTTGGAGAACGGCGAGGTCGTCGAGATCTTCACCTCGAAGGCCGAGGGTTCCGGCCCCAGCCGGGACTGGCTGTCCTTCGTCGCCTCGCCACGGGCCCGGGCCAAGATCAGGCAATGGTTCGCCAAGGAGCGGCGCGAGGAGGCAATCGACGCCGGCAAGGACGACATCGCCAAGGAACTGCGCCGGGTTGGGCTGCCGGTGCAGCGGCTGGTGTCCGCTGAGTCGATGGTCGCGGTGTCCCGAGAGCTGCACTATCCCGACGTCAGCGGCCTATATGCCGCCGTCGGTGAGCATCACGCCTCGTCGCGCCACGTGGTCCAGCGCCTCGTCGCGCTGCTGGGCGGTGAGGAAGGCGCCGAGGAGGTGCTTGCCGAGCGGGCCACCCCCTCCACAGTCCAGCGCCGCCGTGAGACCGGCGACTCCGGCGTGCGAGTGAGTGGCGCCGGGGACATCTACGCCAAGCTCGCCCGCTGCTGCACACCGGTCCCCGGCGACGAGATCCTGGGGTTCGTCACCCGCGGCGGCGGGGTCAGCGTGCACCGCACCGACTGCACCAATTCCGAGTCGCTGCGGGCCCAGCCCGAGCGGCTGGTCGACGTGGAGTGGGCCCCGTCGTCCTCGTCGATGTTCCTGGTCGGGATCCAGGTGGAGGCGCTGGACCGGCACCGGCTGCTGTCCGACGTCACCAAGGTGCTCGCCGACGAGCGGGTGAACATCCTGTCCGCCTCCGTGACCACCACCCGGGACCGGGTGGCGGTGAGCCGCTTCTCCTTCGAGATGGGTGACCCCAAACACCTCGGGCACGTGCTCGGTGCGGTGCGCAACATCGAGGGCGTCTACGACGTCTACCGGGTCACGTCGTCGAATTGATCTTGGATGCTCTCGGTCTCCCGAACTCGACAGCGGAGCTGTTAAGCCGACCTTGAACAGCACTGCTGTCGAGTTCGGGAACACCAGGGCTGGTCGAAGATCCGCGAGAGACGCATCTAGGCCGCGATGTCGACGGACGTGATCGTGATCGGCGCCTTGGGCCTGCCGCCACCAGGGGATGGTTGCAGTGAACCATCGTCACCGGCCCGGGCTATCTGGTCGATAACCTCGAGGCCCTCCGGGGAGATCGTGGCGAAGACGGTGTAGTCGGGCGGCAGCTGGGTCGGGCCGTAGATCAAGAAGAACTGGCTGCCGCCGCTGTCGGGCTGGCCGGTGTTGGCCATCGCGATGTATCCGCGCCCGTAGGTCAGCTCCGGGAATACCTCATCGGGGATGGTGTACCCGGGTCCGCCGGAGCCGGAACCGGTCGGGTCGCCGCACTGCAGCACCTGCAGCCCGGGGTTGGTGACCAGCCGGTGGCACGGGCTGTCGGAGTAGAAGCCTTGTTTGGCCAGGCTGACGAAGCTGTTCACGGTGCACGGGGCAAGCGCCCGGTCCAGGGTGAGGCCGATCGGGCCGGACGAGGTCTGCAAGGTCGCGGACACTGTGCCCTGGGTCGTGGTGGGACCGGCCGGTGGGAGGCTGACCGGCTTGGCTGGGGTCTGCTCGGCGGCCGGGTACTGGCAATCGACCGAGGCGGGCAGCGGCTGCGGCCGGGTCGGCGGGTCGGCGATCTTGCTGGCTGGTTGCGGCTTGTCAGCGGGGCCCGTGGTGGCGGGCGTGGCTGGGGGCGTGGGCTTCGCGGCGGTGTTGACTGTCTGGTCACGGCCGCCTAGTGACACGATCAGTACGACGATACCGACGACCAGCACCACCGCGGCCGCGCTCCCCGCCACCGCGTACCGGCGGCGCGCCTTGGCCCGTTCCGCGCGGCGGGCGAGCTGGCGGTCCAGTTTGCGCTTGGCTGCCTCGCGGCGCTTCTCGTTCGTGGGCACCAGAACTCCTGTGACTGGGGCAACTGTGACTTGGCTGGGCAACTGTGACTGGGAAAACGGTCGTCGCGCAGTCTAGGTGGGTCGTGGGTGAGCCGGACGTCAGCCTCCCTGAGGCGCGCTCCCCTAGGCTGAAGGCGAATCCCCATCTCCGTCATGGAAGAGGATCACCGTGCTCGTCGCAGGTTTCCCCACCGGCTCCTTCCAAGCCAACTGCTTCGTACTTGCTGCCGAGGCGGGCGGCCCGTGCGTGGTGGTCGACCCCGGGGAGGGTGCGGAGGAGCCGCTGGACGAGGTGTTACGTCAGCACCGACTCGATCCGGTGGCGGTGCTGCTCACCCATGGGCATTTTGATCACATTTTCGCCGTGACTCCGGTATGCGACGGCCATGACATCCCGGCCTGGATCCACCCCGAGGACCGCGTGCTGCTGTCCGACCCGATGCGTGCGCTGTCCGCCGACGCGCGGCAGTTCTTCGGTGGGCGAGTCCAGCTCCGCGAGCCACGTGAGGTGCGCACGCTCGACGACGGGACGTCCTTGGAGCTGGCCGGGCTGACATTCACGGTCGACCACACTCCGGGCCACACCCGAGGATCGGTGACGTTCCGTTCGGCAACCGGCGACGGATCGGGCCTGCTGGTCTCCGGTGATACCCTGTTCGCCGGCTCGATCGGCCGAACCGACCTACCCGGCGGTGACCACGAGCAGATTCTCGCCTCGCTACGGAACAAGATCCTCGTGCTGGATGATGAGACCATCGTGCTACCCGGCCATGGGCCCCACACCACCATCGGTCGAGAACGCGCGAGCAACCCATTCCTGCACGGCCTCGCCGCACCCGGCAGACCCCGAGGGCTGTGAACTGGTGCCCTTCAAGGGCTACCAACCCGCCCTGGCGGCGTCGTAAACGACCACCAACCCGCTGATTCCGGCGTATCGAGCCACAGCCGCTGCTGGTCTGTGATCACGGTCAGGCCGAAGCGGTCGGCGGATGGTCGGCCGAGTTGGGACCAGACTGTGGCGATGTGCTCGATACGGTCCCAGACTCGTCGCGGTCCGCCTTGTGTCACGGTGTGCTGTCCGTGCCGTTCGGTGACGTCGGCTTCGGCCCAGGCGCCGTCGCGGGCTTGGACGCACAGCAGCTCTGTGCCGTCGCGGATCACGCGCCAGACCGCCTGAAGGGTGGGTTCGCGCAGCTGCAGAAGGAACCTCAGGTCCGGGTGGTCGAGCACACCGGGGTCGAGCTGTGTGAGTCGCTGGGTCGCGTCGTCTCGGTCAACGATGGTGACGAACTCGTCGCCGTTGCGCAGGGGGTTGTCGACGCGGGGTCGCAGCCACATGAAGTGCCCGGGGGTGGTCAGGACGTGGCCTTCGACGGTCGCCGGGTTGATCTTGTGGAAGACGGTGAGGTTGCTGGAGATGCCGCCTCGCAAGTCGGTGACGATGATGCCGCCTTCGCGGAGCTGGGTGATCCACTGGCCGGGGACTGCCGGTACCGCGCAGGTCGCGATGATCCGATCGAACGGCGCGGCGTCGGGTATCCCGTGCACCCCGTCACCAGTGACCAGAGTGGGGTGGTGCCCGAGTTCGGCGAGGCGAGTGTCGGCGGTCGAGACCAGATCGGGGTCGATGTCGATGCTGGTGACTTTGCCGTCTCCGAGCCGGTGGCACAGCAGCGCGGTGTTGTAGCCGGTTCCGGTGCCGATCTCCATCACCCGATGCCCGCTGCGAACGTCGAGCAGGGTGAGCATGCGGGCCATGAGGCTCGGTTTCGTGGAGGAGCTGGTGGGCCACATCAGGTCGGTGCCCGGAACGGGGGCATAGCGGGTAGGCAGGGAGTCGTCGCTGTAGACAGCGTCGAGCCATTCCCGGTGATGCGCTGGATTTGAACCGTCGAGCACCGTCATGTCGTGGCGGTAGAAGCGTGGAACGAAAATGTGCCGTGGAGTGTTCTCGAATGCTGCGTGCCAGCTCGGATCAAGCATGCCCGCGTCGGTGAGTTGTTGCGTGAGTTCGCGCGCCTTGCCCTGCCAGCCGGTCACTGATCTGATCCCTTGGCGAGAAGTTCAGCCAGGGCGGCAGCGATCGGGAGGCCGGCTTGTTCTTGGAGCCACAGCCATTGCCCCGAGGGATTGCATTCTAGAAATACCCAGTCCCCGCGTGGCGTGACGGTGAAGTCAAACGCGCCGAACTCCAGCGCAAAGTATTGCAGATAACGTATCATCCCGGTGATGATGTGCTCAGGCGGGTTGAGCGGCGCGTAAGTCAGCGCATCGTAATCGACCCGCCAGTCGATCCGTGCCGCGTCGTTGTCGGCGTGTATCGCGACTGCGAACGGCCGGTGTCCAACCATGGTCACCCGCGCGTCGTAGCTCTTGGGTACCCACTCTTGCAGCAGATGTGCAGTCGCGGCCAGAGACAAGGGATCGATGGTGGCAGGGTCGATCGGTGTGGTGTAGGTGATGCGCGGCCGCCCGCCCTCGCTGAGCACCACAGAGGATAACGTCTTGCAGACGATCTCGCCGCCAACCGCTGCCGCGAACTCCCGCGCCGCACCGTGATCGTTCGTGATGAGCGTGCGCGGCACGTGCAATCCGCAATCCGCGGCCACCCGCAACTGCACTGGTTTGTACTCCGCGAAGGCTACCTGGGCGGGATTGTTCACCCACAGGACACCCTCCAATGCCGCCAGCACCCCACCGACACCGAACTGAGCCTCTGCGCCGGCAAAGACCGCGTCAGCGTCGGACATATCATCCTCAAAGGTGAATCGGGTCGGCCGACGGTAGTACACCGACTTCACTTCCGCCAGATCGACGCTTCGGTCAGCGCTGATCAATTCACCGCGCCATGTACCCTGCGTCAGACACGCCGTCATGGCCATCCACAACGGGAAGTCACCAATATCCATGCGTACAATTGGTGCACCAAGCCCGACCAGCTCCGCGACAACGGAATCGGCGGTTGCGTCCTCGGGCCCGCTGAGGACAAGAACGGTGCCGGCAGTCACAGCCGCCGACCCCCTTTCGCTTACGTGTCGGTATGGGTGATGGGCACGGTGTCCGGCTCGACCACGCCATCGCGGGACTTCTGGGTCGCCTTGTCCTCGGTCCAGCGCGTGGCGGTCGTGTCATGCTTGCCCGCCTCCGCTGGAACGACACCCAAAGTGGCAATAAGCGGCCGTCGGGCCCCTGGAACGTGGGGTAATGGGTGATGGCCGCCGCCCGGCGCACTCAGTGGCAGCAACGCTCTGGCCGGAAACAGCACGTCCGTCCCGGCATTGCCGGGAACAATACGCATAGATCCCTCGCTCCCTCTCTTCGCCGCTGCCGATGATGCGATGTGGCGTTGACTGAAGACAAGTATGAATCTCCCCATTGCATCCTCACTATCTGTTATTTAATGCTGCGGTAGTCGGCGGCAACACGCTTAATCGCGGAGCGTGCGGCGTCATTGTAGGAGACGACCGTTTGGAGCTCGGTCCAGTGCTCTTCGTAGTCGCGCACGTCGTTCCGGTCGGTGACGATCGCGGTAGCGGTCAACGTTCCCAACAGGACAGCCCGCGAGTCGTAGATGGTGAAGCCGTGCATTGCGGGAACCCTCGCCGGGGTGGTCCACTCGATGATACCCAACCGCACATTCGGGCGCCGGGATTCCTGTATTAGGCGATCCAACTGCTCGACCATCACCGCCGCCCCGCCCATATTCCAGCGCAGCGCACCCTCGGGCATAACGAGGGTGAACTCACGGTCGGTGTCCAGCAGGCGCTGGCGCTCCATCCGAGATGAGATCATGCGCGTCCGATCCTCACCGGACAGCCAGTTACCGAGCAACGCGTCGACGTAGTTCTCGGTCTGCAGCAGGCCGACGACGACTGTTGGCGCGAAATTCCGGATCCGGTCGGCCGCAGTCTCCAGCTTGCCGATGCGCTGCTGCATCCACCAGCCGCCCCGCTGCAGCACCACCCGTGCCGAAGTGGTGCCCTCGCGAAGTTCGTGGGTCAGGTCAAGTAGCTCGCGTCGGGCACCTGGTGACGCTCGGTAAACCCGGCACAATGCCTTGACGTCGTCCTCCGTGGGCAAGAATGCGCCGGTCTCGGCGCGGCTCACCTTCGACTGGGTCAGCCCGGCGCGCCGGGCCGCCTCTGCCCCGGACAGGCCGGCTTCCACGCGGAGTTGCCGCAGCGTGGCCGACAGCGGATTCGGGTTGTCCACGTAGTTCCTTGTCAGGCAGCGGCTTGTCAGGCAGCCGATGGATCCCGCCAGTATCCCGGATGCGCCTTCCAGTAGTCGGCGAAGTCGATCGCGCCGGACCAGGCCGCCTCCTTCGCTGCCAGGTATCGCGGCAGTACCTCCTCAGGTGCTACCTCAGCGCCGACGTACTTCCCGTCGTCGCTGTAGTGCATGCGTAGCACCTCCCGGTCGTCGATCAGCCAGAAGTCCTCGTCGAGTAGGTCTGCCGGCCTGGGCAGCTCGGCGAGGTCGAGGATGCGGATGTGCTCGCCCGCGCGGGCGTTGTATACGTAATCCCACTCGCATTCGTAACGGAGGTAGTCGCTGAGCGGGCTGCGCACTACATGTATCCGGTAGGTGTGCAGACCGCGGGCGACCTCACTGCGGATCTGTTCCATCCAGGGTTCCTTACGGTCGGTGTCCGGCTTCACCTCGCCCTCGACGTACCGGTGGTATGCGTCAACGTTGCTGCTGACGTCGTAGAGATCGAGTGTTTCTAGACGGAACAGGTTCCAGGTGGCTCGGCTGTCGATGTACTCACCGAGGGACTGTTCATCCAGCATGTGCAATCTCTAACGTCGGCAGAGCGCTCATGGGGATCTCGATGGCTGCCTCTCCCGCGGGGAGGTTCAGCTCCCGCAACGCCTCCGCGTCCACGGTGCGACCGCGAATCAGGATGGTCCCACGGCCCGTACGGCCGAGCGCGTCATGGGCCGCATCGCGACCAGTGAGTTCGGGCAGCAGGGACGACGGAACCTCCACCACCGAATCGCCCGGTGCTAGAGCGGCATGATCTGCCACCAGGTAGCCCTGCACGACATAGGTACCCCGATCGGTCGCGTTGATGTTGGGGCAGCTACGCGTGTCGCCACAGGTACTACGTAACAAGATCAATCTCATGGAGGCTCCCCTCGGGTAGGTACTGCACGACAGTTCTACCGCATCCGGGGCAGATTAAGCAACGAGTGATTGCATAACTCGGACTCCTCACTCCTGTGCGGCGGAGTCGACCTCGTCGCGCCGGGCGACGAGGGCGGCGATCGCGGTGGTGATCGGGACGGCGGCGACCAGCCCGATGCTGCCGACCAGCGTGCGTACCACCTCCTGGGCGACGTTCTGGGCGGTGATCAGCGTGCCGAAGTTCTGCCCCGACAGCGAGAAGGTCAGCAGCACAGGTAATGCGGCACCGGCGTAGGCCATGGCCAGGGTGTTCACTGCCGAGGAGATGTGGTCGCGTCCGATCCGCAACGCGGCGGTGTAGAGCGCCCGGGAGCCAAGGGCGGGATTGGCCCGGCGTAGTTCCCACACCGCACTGGTTTGGGTGACCGTGACATCGTCGAGCACGCCCAAGGCACCGATGATCATCCCGGCGAGCAGCAACCCGCGGGCGTCCACCCCGTGGCCCAGCACTCTGATGAGGTTGCCGGTGTCGTCGTCCAGGCCGGTGAGCTGGGTGGCCGCGGAGAAAGCGGTACCCAGCGCGCCGATCAAGGCGAGGCTCAGCACCGTGCCCAGCACTGCGCTGGAGGTCCGGGCCGACACGCCGTGGCTGAGATACAGCACCCCAAACATGATCACGCTGGCGGCCAGCACCCCGACGATCACCGGATCCGCACCGGCCAGGATCGCGGGGAAGAGGTACACCACCAGGATCAGGAAGCTGAAGCCGAGCGCGGTCAGTGACGCGAGGCCTCTCCACCGGCCGAGCAGCAGCACCGCGGCGGCGAACAACGCGGCCAGCCACAGCATCGAGGATCCGCGCTGGAAGTCCTGGACCTGGTAAGACCCTGAGTCGGAGAGATTTCCGCCGGTGTAAGCGAGCACCACCTGGTCACCGACGGTGAACCGCGGCGTGCTCGGCTCGTCGGGTAGTACCTGCTGGATGGTCACACCCGGTGAGTCGCCGTCGGTGAGCCGCACGTCGAGCGAGATGCACTTGTTGGTCTCACCAGCCCCGCCGACCTCAGCGCTGCCGGCGCTGCACGGGGCGCCGCTCGCCGCAAGCACCTCGCCGTGCACCGGCCGCTGCCCGAACCCGATGTCGACACCGCTGCGGGGCGCGTCACCCGGCCAGGTCACCCACAGCCCGACCAGAGTGGCCAGTGCGACGGGTACCAGCACCGCGACCAGCAGCACTCTTACCCGGCGAGAGGCCGGTGGTGCTGGCCCGTGCCCGTGCCCGTGGCCGTGGCCGTGCCCGTGGCCCAGTCTCGGGCTGGCCGGTGCAGCATCGCCCCGGAAATGGTGCCTGCCGCCCCCGCGGTCAGTCGCACTCATCGCCTGGGTGTCCCTCTCTGCTCGGTGCCCCGGTGTTCCTAGCGGATCGAACACCAGTTCGATAAGGTGGGCCGATGCGATGGGACAACCTGCGGCTGTCCGACGAGTCCGCCCAGGACGCGCTGTTCGGGGTGGGTGACGTCATGACGCGCACCTTCGACACCCCGGAGTTCCGCGGCATGACCTTCTACGAGGTGCGAGCCCGCTCGATCCTCAACAAGGTACCGGCCACCTCTCGCATGCCCTTCAGTTGGACACTCAACCCGTACCGGGGCTGCAGCCATGCCTGCAGGTACTGCCAACCGGGGGACACACCGATCCTGATGGCAGACGGGCGGACCAAGTCTCTGGCGGAAGTGCGCGTCGGCGACGCGATCTACGGCACTGTCCAAGACGGCTGCCACCGGCGCTACGCCGTCACCGAGGTGCTGGCCCACTGGCGGACCGTCAAGCCGGCCTATCGCGTCACACTCGAGGACGGGACAGAACTCGTGGCCAGCGGCGATCATCGCTTCCTCACCAACCGGGGCTGGAAGCATGTGACGGGCCGGATGAACGGCGCCAACCGCCCGTACTTGACTACGGGCAACGAGCTCATGGGAACCGGGCAGTTCGCCGCACCGCCCGAGAACTCGACCGATTACCGCCGGGGCTACTTGTGCGGCATGGTGCGCGGCGATGCGCATCTCGGCCCGTACCCCTACGCACGTCAGGGCCGGGAGACCCGATATCATCGCTTCCGCCTCGCGTTGGTCGATCTCGAGGCGCTGACGAGGGCCCGCCGCTACCTCGCAGACGTTGGTGTGCATACGCATGAGTTCGAGTTTCAGGCCGCCGTCGGCGGACGGCAGTCGTTGCCTGCGATACGCAACCAGACACAGGCCCGATTCGAGGCCATCGCCGGCCTCATCCGCTGGCCCGACTGCGTTAGTGATGCCTGGAGTAAGGGATTCTTAGCCGGGATCTTCGACGCTGAAGGAAGCTGGTCCGGTGGCATTCTCCGGATCTCCAACGCCGACCCGGAGATTATCGAGTCGGTGATCTCGTGCTTGAAGCGCTTCGGCTTCAGCTTCAGCTTCGAAGACCCTGAACTGCCCCACGGCCTCCGTTGTGTGCGGCTACTCGGCGGAATCTGTGAGCAGCTCCGCTTCTTTCACACGGTCGACCCGGCGATCAGTCGAAAGCGATCGATTGCCGGCATGGCGATCAAGAACAAGGCCCGTCTGAACGTGGTCTCGATCGACAACCTCGGCATGGAGCTACCCATGTACGACATCACGACCGGGACTGGGGACTTCATCGCGAATGGAGTGGTGTCGCACAACTGTTTCGCTCGGCGGACGCATGAGTACCTCGATCTCGACGCCGGGATCGACTTCGACTCGAAGATCGTGGTGAAGATCAATGCGCCGGAGCTGCTGCGCAAGGAGCTCACCTCCTCGCGTTGGGCGGGGCACCAGATTGCGATGGGCACCAATGTCGACCCTTACCAGCGGGCCGAGGGGCGCTACCGCCTGATGCCCGGCATTCTTGAGGCGCTGCGGGATGCGCGGAACCCGTTCTCGATCCTCACCAAGGGCACCCTGGTGCTGCGAGACCTCGATCTGCTCCGCGAGGCCGCGGAAGTCACCGACGTGTCGGTAAACGTCTCCGTGGGATTCGTCGACGAGGCGCTGTGGCGGCAGGTCGAACCCGGCACGCCCGCACCCCGCGCCCGGCTCAGCGTGTGCCGCACGCTCACCGATGCGGGCATCGGGTGCGGGGTCCTGATGGCGCCGATCCTGCCGTACCTCACCGACTCGCCCAGCCAGCTCGAAGCGACCGTGTGGGCGATCGCGGCTGCCGGCGCCCGCAGCGTCACCCCGCTGGTGCTCCACCTACGCCCTGGCGCGCGGGAGTGGTACCTCGCCTGGCTGGAACGCGAACACCCCGAGCTCATGCCCCGCTACCTGGATCTCTACGGCGCCGGTGCCTACGCGCCCAAGGTCTACCAGCGCAGCATCGCCGCTCGGGTGGCCGCGCTGGCGCGGCGCTACGGCCTCCATCAGAGGCACGCAGCCGAGTGATCTCGGTCGTCGGCGGACTCGTGTCATCTCCACTGCCTCGTATTGCGCCGGTGGAACCAGCCTGATCACCGGAGCAGTGGGCCGTCGCGTCAGCCGGCTCGTTGCTCGTCTCGCCGTCGAACACTGCTCCTGAACTGAGCACCTATCGGAGGCAGTGGGTGACGCGGAGGCCGCGGAGATCGCCAGCGCGGTCCTAGCGCCGCGATCCCCAGGCCGAACTCGTCACGCGCGATGACGTCGAAAAACGCGTCTACCATTGGCGGGGTGTTGAAAGACCGGGGTGTGGAGTGCATCAGCGGTCAGCAGCACACCAACGACGTCGGTGCGCAGTTACTCGCGTGGGGTGTGTTAGCACCCAGCGATCTCCGCGAGCTATTGACCTGAACGCCAGGTTTCGGCCGCTCAGGGTAGCTGGGTCTCGTCGAACACGACGTGCAGCGTCCCCTTCGATGCGTTCTCCACCCGCACGGACGTGGTCGGGCTGTGGAGCGCCACGGTCACCGTGGCCGCTCCGTGCTGCGGGTGCCGTGGCCACCGCCGTGGTTCGCCTTAGCCTGGTGATCCTAACCGGGGCCGAGCGGAGCCCACAGCGTCCGCGGTCGTTGGGCCAGCTATAACAGAGCGATTTGGGGGGCCACGATATGGGCAGCGTGAACTCGGAAGGACTCAACGAAACGCTCCCCAAGACGGTCAGGGAACGCCCCCGAACATATTTCATCTCGGGTGGACTTGGTGCCGCGCTGTTCACTGCCTCCGGTCTCCTGGGGGAGGCGCACCCGTTCGTTGGCTCGCTCCTGCTTGAGCTTGGTGGTGGTGCCTTCATCGTCTTCCTCCTCGAGTTCCTCCTGCCGACGGTCCTTACTTACGCCGACGGTGCCACGAGGGTGCTTCGGGTGACCGAGCTCGTGTGGTCACCCGCAGCTGTCCTTGCGGTAATGGACTATGACGAAACGTCGGAAATTGATGAGCTGTTCGAGGGCTGCGAGCGTGCGACCTACCCGGGGCGCGCTAGTGCTCGGAGCGGGGTGCACGACACGGGCACCCGAATTGACGGGTTTCGAGTCTTCAGCCAGCAGATCGCCGCGCACTCATTGCTGTTCTATTACGTGCCCCGGCGCGGACGCCTCAGCAAGAAGCGGGTCGTCATAGTGGCTGTCACCAGGCTCTCAGGTTTCCCGGCAGCCCTTCGATCGCCAGAGCAGGAGGCGTAGCCGGGCCAGGCTGCCCACCCGGCCAGGGTTATAGAATCAGCCCCGCTGCCAGTTCGCCGTCGGTCAGCAGGCCGGTGATCTCGTAGTGTCTCTCCGCGCGGCGTAACAAGTACACAACGGTGTAGCCGCGGGCCAGCGCTTGATGGGGCGCAAGCTCCTCCGCGCCCAGCGACTCATCCGCTTCAGTGACGCCGCGCCGCCAGAGCCGTCCATTCGGCAGGGCGCCGCCCCACTTCCCGTAGTGCCGGTGGAGGGAGAACTGAGAAACCTCGACAAGGTACTTACGAACCGGTCTCGAATTTACCTTGCTCAACAGGTCTGTGACTGCTCTGTGCGACCAGTGGCCTTCCATGGGGAAGTTCGTACCGGATCCGGGTCATGCCCGTGCAGCCGGCACCCCCCGTTCGGTCTAGCTGGTCTGTAGATCGATCAGGCGGTCTACCTCGGTCGGTGACAGTAAGTCGCGCGATCCGGGGTCTTGGCGTTCGTACGCGGTGAACTCGTCGGCGAGGGGGCCTCGCGACAGCACCACAGATTCCACTGACATGGCCGCCAGAGGCGTAATCAGCGCCACGAACTTGCCATGCCGTGTCACCACCGCCGCGCGGCCAGAGTTATTGATCTCTTCCAGCACTTGAGCGGTCTGCTGGTTGAGCTGCGTGACAGAGTAGACCTGTGCAGCCTCCACGCTTTGGCCCGACGGGCTCATCACTGTGACCGGTCCCGTCGTCAGCGTAGGCATCCCGATCTCCCTCACTCCGTGACCGAAGCTCAACTAGTACTTTTATAGTACATCGGAGGGTCGGCGGCAAGTGTTACCCGCCGCGGGTCCATCCTCTGCTGAGCTTTAAGGCTACTACCAGCGCAAACGGCGGTTGGGGTATCAGTCCGACACGGCCCGTGCAGCCCTCGGTCCACGAGCCGTGCGGTAGGGGTCACACCTGGCGGCCGGACTTGGTGCGGCGCCGGATCGCCTCCAGGGTGACGACGACGGCCACGGCCAAGACGACGTGCATCAGCGCGAGGGCGAGTTGGGTTGCGCCGTCGGCGTCAGTCATGAGGGGCCCCGCCGCCGTGATTAGCGCGGTGCCCCCACCGATGATCTGCGCCAACCGGATGACCCCGAACCACCAACGGGCCAGCAGCGCGGCCAGGCCGGTTCCCACCACCAGCGGGGGCACCGTGGCGGTGATCACTCCCCAGGTGCCGATCTCATGCAGGGTGCCGCGGTCGAGAAAGGCAAACGACGCACCCGCCGCTGCACCGATGAAGAGGATCACGAGGTTGACGACCGCAGCGGCTACGGCACCGGTGGCGATCGCCTGCCACCAGCTCAGTCCTGCTCTGGTTCGGAAGCGGTTATCGGGACCGCTGCGGTTCGCCGTCGTGCGGTCAGTACTGAACATCTCGGTGTTGGGCATTCGCAGTGCCTCCTGAGCTCGGGTCCCGCGAGTTGCGGGCCGCAGCAAGCCTGCAATCCAAACCAATGTTGAGGTCAAGAGTCGATTCCGCGGCTGGTCGACCGGTTCCGCACGCGAAGCCCGTCGCCTGACTGCGGCGGTAGCGGGGGACGGGCGGGGAAGGGACTGCGTGCGCGGTTAGCCTTTGCAGGATCACGTTGTCGGAGATCGAGGAGCCAGCTTCCGTGATGCGCACCCACCCCGCCGGCATCTTGCGTGCTGAGCACGGCGGGCACACCGTCACCCTCACCGGGTGGGTCGCCCGCCGGCGCGATCACGGTGGTGTGATCTTCATCGACCTGCGGGACGCCTCCGGGGTGGCGCAGGTGGTCTTCCGTGAGGGCGAGATGGCCGACCGAGCGCACCGGCTGCGGGCCGAGTTCTGCCTACAGGTCACTGGCACGGTGGCCACCCGCCCCGAGGGCAACGAGAACCCGGACCTGCCCACCGGCAGCATCGAGGTCACCGCTGAGGAGTTGACGGTGCTCAGCGAGTCGGCGCCGTTGCCGTTCCAACTCGACGAGCACCTGGAGGTCGGCGAGGAGGTCCGGCTACGGCACCGCTATCTCGATCTGCGCCGCCCCGGACCGGCCGCCGCGATGCGACTGCGCAGTGAGGCCAACCGGATCGCCCGCACGGTGCTGCACGAGCAGGACTTCATCGAGGTGGAGACCCCGACCCTGACCCGCTCCACCCCGGAGGGCGCGCGGGACTTCCTGGTTCCGGCGCGGCTGCAGCCCGGCAGCTGGTATGCACTGCCGCAATCGCCGCAGCTGTTCAAGCAGCTGCTCATGGTTGCCGGCTTCGAGCGGTACTACCAGATCGCCCGCTGCTACCGGGACGAGGACTTCCGCGCCGACCGGCAGCCCGAGTTCACCCAGCTTGACATCGAGATGAGCTTCGTCGAACAGGACGACGTGATCGCGCTCGGCGAGCAGGTGGTCGCCGCGCTGTGGTCGGAGCTGGCCGGGCACGAGATCGAGCTGCCGATCCCGCGGCTGACCTACGCCGACGCGATGGCCCGCTACGGCACCGACAAGCCGGACCTGCGCTTCGAGCTGGAACTCACCGAGCTCACCGGCTACTTCATCGACACCCCGTTCCGGGTGTTCCAGGCGCCCTACGTGGGGGCGGTCGTGATGCCCGGCGGGGCGAACCAGGCGCGCCGGCAGCTGGACGCCTGGCAGGAGTGGGCCAAGCAGCGCGGCGCCAAGGGCTTGGCCTACGTGCTGGTCGGTGCCGACGGTGAGCTCTCCGGCCCGGTGGCCCGCAACCTCGCCGAGCACGAGCGGGAGGGTCTGGCCAAGGCGGTCGGCGCCAGCCCCGGCGACTGTGTCTTCTTCGCCGCCGACGACCCGGCCGACGCGCGTGCGCTGCTGGGTGCCGCCCGGGTGGAGATCGGCCGGCGATGCGGGCTGATCGACGAGTCGGCGTGGTCGTTCGTCTGGGTGGTTGACGCACCGATGTTCGAACCCACCGACCGCTCCGGGGACATCGCCGCGGGGCACGGCCGCTGGACCGCGGTACACCACCCGTTCACCGCACCGACGTCAGAATGGCGCGACCGCTTCGAGGAGGAACCGGGCTCCGCGCTGGCCTACGCCTACGACATTGTCTGCAACGGCAACGAGATCGGCGGGGGCTCGATCCGGATCCACCAGCCCGACGTGCAGCAGCGGGTGTTCCGGGTGCTCGGGATCTCCGATGAGGAAGCGGCCGAGAAGTTCGGATTCCTGCTGGAGGCCTTCCGCTACGGCCCCCCGCCGCACGGAGGGATCGCCATCGGGTGGGACCGGACCTGCATGCTGCTCGCTGGTGCCGACTCGCTGCGCGAGGTCATCGCCTTCCCGAAATCCGGTGGCGGTCTCGACCCCCTCACCGGTGCCCCCGCCCCGATCACCCGCGAGCAGCGCACCGAGGCCGGAGTGGACGCGAAGCCTCCCGCGACGGAGTAGCGGGTGCTGCACCTGCGGGTCACCTGCCCGGCGGAGGCCACCGAAGCAGTGCTCGGCAGGCTGCGCAACGACCCCGGCGTTGTCCACCTCTGCGTTCTGCGGGGCGTCGGGGTCGATCCGCCCGGTGACCTGGTGCAGGCTGATGTGGCCCGCGAGATCGCCGACGAGGTGCTGGCCGCCCTGTGTGCACTCGGTATCGACCACACCGGCGGGATCACCCTCGAGCCGCTGGACACCGTGCTCTCCGACGCGGCCGACGCCGCTGAGCGGACCGCGCCGGGGGATCCCGCCGACGCGGTGGTGTGGGACGAGCTCATCGAGCGGACCGGCGGAGACTCCCGGCTGACCGTCACCTTCCTGGCCTTCCTCACCTTGGCTTGCCTCATCGCGGTGGTCGGGGTGGTCACCAACTCCCCGGTCACGGTGGTGGGCGCCATGATCGTCGGCCCGGAGTTCGCGCCACTGGCGGCGATCGCGGTCGGGCTGGTGCTGCGTCGTGGGGATCTGGTCCGCCGGGCGGCACTGGCGTTGGGCGTGGGCTTCCCGCTGGCCATGCTCATCGCCGCAGCGGGCGCGTTGCTCGGCGAATGGACCGGGCTGATCACGGCGGTCCTTCGGGAAACCGATCAGGTCGATTTCATCTACGACGTGGGGGCATTCTCCTTCATCGTCGCCCTGCTTGCCGGGGCCGCTGGGATGCTCTCCCTGACCTCCTCGAAGTCGGCCGCGCTGGTCGGGGTGTTCATCTCGGTCACCACGGTGCCCGCGGCGGGGTTCGCGGTGGTAGCGGCCACTGCTGGGCAGTGGGGGACGGCTGGGCTGTCCTCGCTGCAGCTGCTGGTGAACCTGGTCGGCATCGTGTTCGCGGGGGTGCTCGTGCTGGTGCTGCGCACGCGTCGGGATAGCCGCAACCTCGGCCGTCCGCTGTCCCCAGGCTGACCTCTTCCTGACGCGGCACGGATCGTTCGCGAAGCCGTCCTCGACACGTCACCCGTTCCTCACCGCCGGTGAGCACAACCGAGTGATCATCGCTGGGTGACCGTGAAAACGCTCCCCGTCGTCCCCGACGTTCCGAGTGCCCGTCGCGCCGCGAGCCTGGCCGTCCTCGGTGACTCCACCGCGGTCGGCTTGGGGGATCCGCTGCCCGCTGGTGGCTGGCGCGGTTTCGGTGCGCTGCTCGCGGCGGCACTCGGTGCCGCGGGCGAGGTCCGCTACACGAACCTGTCCTTCACCGGGGCGCGGATAGGCGGCCTGCGGCATCGGCAGCTACCCGGCGCCCTGGCGGCGCGTCCCGACGTCGCGGTGATCCTGGCCGGGATGAACGACACGTTGCGCTCGGACTTCGATCCCGTCGCGCTGCGCGACGACCTCGACGTCACGGTCACCGCACTGCGGGCCAGCGGTGCCGTGGTGGCGACCATCCGCTTCCACGAGCACGGACGGGTGTTCCGGCTGCCCGGCCCGCTGCGTCGCGCGCTGCACCTGCGGGTGGGGCAGCTCAACGAGGCCATCGAGCAGGTGGTGACCAGGCGCGGTGCGCTGTGCCTGGATCTGCACCTGATGCCCGGCGCCTACGACCCCGCCGCCTGGAGTGTGGACCGTCTGCACCCTTCCGAACGCGGGCACCGGATGCTCGCTTCCGGTTTCGCCGACCTGCTCGCCGGTGCCGGCATCGCGGTGCCCCATCCGGTCGAGCTGACCTGCTCGGGTGGCCGGCAGCTGACTGCCGCCCACCACGTCGCCTGGCTGGTCTGCTACGGGGTGCCGTGGTTGGGTCGGCGTGGCCGGGACCTGGTGCCGCACGCCGCCGCACTGGTGTTGCGGGACCTACTGGGTCGGCCCGCGGCGGTACCGTCACGGTGTGTCTGGTAACGACGCCCCGTTTGACGAGCAGTTGTTCGCCGACGGGCTGTTCGCTGCGCAGGCGCAGGACCGCGCCGAACAGCGGCTGTCCGCCTCGGCGCCGCTTGCGGTACGGATGCGGCCGGCCGGCCTGGACGAGGTCGTCGGGCAGGACCATCTACTGGCGCTGGGCAGCCCGCTGCGCAGGCTGATCGAGGGGGGTGCCGGGGCATCGGTGATCCTTTACGGCCCACCGGGGACCGGGAAGACCACGCTGGCCCGGCTGGTCTCACAAGCCACCGGGCGGCGCTTCGAAGCGATGTCGGCATTGTCAGCCGGGGTCAAGGAAGTCCGCGCGGTGATCGACGCTGCGCGGCGCCGGCTGGGCCGCGAGGGCGGGGACGCCACCGTCTTGTTCATCGACGAGGTGCATCGCTTCTCCCGCACCCAGCAGGATGCGCTGCTCGGCGCGGTCGAAGATCGGATCGTGCTGCTGGTCGCTGCGACCACGGAGAACCCGTTCTTCTCCGTGGTGTCGCCGCTGCTGTCCCGCTCACTGGTGCTGCAGCTGCACCCGTTGTCCGATGACGACGTGCGGATGCTGATCCGGCGTGCCCTGGCCGACCCGCGCGGGCTGGGCGGGTCGATCACACTGGAACCCGTAGCCGAGGATCATCTGGTGCGCCTGGCCGCCGGAGATGCTCGACGGGCGCTGACCGCACTGGAGACCGCCGCCGAGGCGGTGACCTCGGCGGGTGGCACCGCGGTGGATCTGGCCTCCGTCGAGTCGGTCGTGGACCGGGCCGCGGTCCGCTACGACCGGGCCGGGGATCAGCACTACGACGTGATCAGCGCGTTCATCAAGTCGATCCGCGGGTCCGACGTGGACGCGGCGCTGCATTACCTGGCGCGGATGGTCGAGGCCGGTGAGGACCCCCGGTTCATCGCCCGGCGGCTGGTGGTGCACGCCAGCGAGGACGTCGGGATGGCCGACCCGACGGCGTTGCAGACCGCGGTGGCCGCTGCCCACGCCGTGCAGTTCATCGGGATGCCCGAGGGCAGGCTCGCGCTGGCCCAGGCCACCGTGCACCTGGCCACTGCACCGAAATCCAACGCGGTGATCACCGCGATCGACGCGGCCCTGGCCGACGTCCGGGCCGGGGCCACTGGACCGGTCCCGGCTCACCTGCGGGATGGGCACTACACGGGCTCGGCGCGGCTGGGTCACGCGCAGGGCTACCGCTACCCGCACGACGTGCCCGACGGTGTGCTGGCTCAGCAGTACCCGCCCGACGGGCTGGTCGGGCGCGATTACTACCAGCCCAGCGGGCACGGCGCGGAACGCGCGGTTGCCGACCGGCTACCCAAACTCCGCCGCATCATCCGCGACGAGCAGCACTGAGTTCCTGGCTGGTGTGCAGCCGTTGCCGCGTCAACGCTGGACCGGGTTGATCTCGAGTTCGAAGTCGGCCGCCCGGACGGTCACGACGAAGTAGCGGAAGAAGGAGAGCTGGCCGAGCAGACCCCAGCTGTGCGGCCACGGGTCGCAGAAGCCCACCTCGCCCTCCCAGCTGTGATCGCCGATGGTCAGCATCGTCGGCACCATCCGCGCCTTGGTGCCCGAACCGGCGACGGCGAGGGTCTTCGCTGGTGCGTCCGCGCAGTCGATCCCGGCCAGATCGGCAACCCAGCTGGGCAGCAGCGTGTTCATGGCGCCGCTGTCGACGAGACACGGCATCAGTACCTCACCCATGCTTCCCACAGTGACGTCGAGCACCGGCCGCGGCCAGCCTCCCGAGAGGTGCGGCAGCTCGACGAAGGGAAAGATCACGGGTGGGACAGCATCGAGCCGGCCTCTTCGGGCGTCGCCGGTACCCTCCAGACCCGCGCACGCAGACCATTCTTGCGCAGCCAGTGCACCACGTCGTATGGCGAGTCCGCGTCATAAAGCACTTCGAGGCCGTCCTGGGCGATCCAGCGCCCGATGTGCGGCGCCAAGGCGGCAGCCTCGGCCCCCTGGTGCGGCCATGTGCTCATGTCACCGTCACGAGGCGACGGTACGTATCCCCGGCGGTGCACGCCGAACCCGAGCCGCCGCAGGATCGACCGGGCCTGGTGGGTGGTGAAGTCGCCGCGGTCGAGCCCCGTCACTGCCGCCAGCACCTGCTTCGGCGGGTACCGGCGCCGGCCGATCACCACGTAGTGCTCGCGGATGGGCTCGGGGTCGACACCAGCGACGGCGCGCTCGACGCCTGCCGCGTCCAGCTCGAAGTCCTCGCCTGCCACCCGTGTCGTCATCATCGCGCCACCCTCTCTGCCACGTACTTATTGCAGCGTACCCCTCCGGCGCGAGTCGAATTATCCACGGCGAGTAGGGCGCCGCGAACCAGGAGGTATTGATCTTGAGTTGAGATTAGGTTAGGCTCACTAAATATCTTGACATATAGCTAGTCACGCAGGCTGCAACAGCAAGGGGTCGCTGCATGACCGTCGTCAATACCGCTATCGAGTGCCTGCCAGGCTCCGTGCTGGAGTGCATAGGCAATACGCCGCTGGTGAGGTTGAGCCGATTGTTTCCGCAGTCCGGCGTCGAGGTACTCGCCAAACTTGAGTTCATGAATCCAGGCGGCAGCATGAAGGACCGTCCGGCCCGCTACATTATCGAACGAGGCATTGCGGACGGATCGATTCACCGGGGAGTCCACCTCGTGGAGAGCAGCTCCGGGAACTTCGGGATCGCGCTCGCCATCGCCGCCCGGGTACACGGGTTGACGTTCACCTGCGTGGTCGATCCCAAGACGACGCCCGCGAACATCGCGATCCTGCGGCAACTTGGTGTTGATGTCGACATCGTCGATGAGCCCGACGACGGGGGCGGGTACCTGCAGACCCGAATCCGTCGCGTGCAGGAACTGCTTCATGAAACGCCCGCCGCCTTGTGGGTCAACCAGTACGCCAACAATCGCAATTGGCAGTCTTACTACCACGGGACCGGAGCGGAGATATCCGAGCAGCTGGTGCGCCCCCCGGACTATTTGTTCGCCGCGGCCAGCACCACCGGCAGCATCCTCGGCTGCGCCCGACGTCTGCGTGAGCGCTTCCCGGAGCTGCGGGTCGTCGCGGTCGACGCCGCCGGTTCGGTCATCTTCGGTGGCCCGTCGGGACACCGCGAGATCCCCGGCATCGGTGCCAGCCGCGTCCCGGAACTGCTCCAGCCGGAGGAGATCGACGACGTCGTTGTGGTGGACGATCTCGACGCGGCGCATGCCTGCCGTGCTCTGCTGGAAACCGAGGGTATCTTCGCGGGAGGCTCATCCGGGTTCGTCGTGGCCGCGATCTTCAGGACCCTGCCCGATTTGCCGCGGCCCTGCCGCATCGTCACGATCTTTCCGGATCGCGGGGACCGCTATCTCGACCTCATGTACAACGACGAGTGGCTGGCCGGGCTGCGACGCCGTGAGCTTGACGCGACCCGGTGACCGGTGCCCATCCGATCTCGTGATGCGGGATCTGGTCGACACGCTGATCCAGGAGAATCTCTGGTCGTTCGCCGAACGGGTGCAGCTGGGCCTACCGGCGGGACTCCGCGGCGAGACCGTGCAACCCGGGGAGCAGTGGTGCCGTATCGACCTGCCCGATGGATGGATCTGCTTTCGGGCCTGCCCTGCCGGGGCTCTGCAGGCCTACCGGCTCTCCCGCACCCCGGTCTGGCACGGTAGGAGGTGGGAAGCTGCGCCACGCCGGCTGGCGCCCGACGAGCTGCTGGCGCTGCTGGCAGCTGGTCGCCCAGGCGCTGGCGCCGACCTGCCCCATGCCCCCCAGGTCGGCGCTGACCTGCGCACGGCGGTGCAGCACACCGCAGTAACCCTCGCCGGGCGGGCCCGGCTGACCGGCGCGTGGCCCCGCCCCGGCGGGCTGATCACCGGAGAACGGCTCGCCACCACCCGCAACCGTCCCTTCCACCCGACTGCCCGCGCCGCCACCGGATGGACGGCGCAAGAGCTGGCCCGGTACGGGCCGATGCGCCAGCAACCCCTTGGTCTGGACTGGGTGGCGGTGCGCCGGGACCGGTTGCGACACGGTTGCGCAACCGGCTCGGACCGGCTGCACGAGCTGCTGCTGAACGAGGCAGATCAGCAGCGCCTGGCCGACGCGATCCACCACGCCGGCCTGCACCTCGACGACGTGCAGCCGCTGCCGGTGCACCCGTGGCAGTTCGAGCACGTGCTGCCCGCCGCGTACGCCGCCGAGCTCGCCGGGACCGAAGTGGTGCCGCTGGCCCGCGGGCTGGGCGGGTTCCATCCCACCGCCTCGTTGCGTACCCTCACCACCGCACCCGAGACCGACGTGCACGTCAAGCTCCCGCTCGGGGTGGCCACCCTCGGCGCCGCTCGGCTGCTGCCACCCCGCTACCTGGACAACGGACAACGCGCGCAGCGCACCATGCAACAGCTGATCGACCGATGCGCGGTTCTTCGCCGGCGCGTGCAGGTCTGCGACGAGCGGACCTGGTGCGGCTGGTGCCACCCGTCGGGCGCCGACGAGTTCGACGACCGTCCCGGGCAGCTCTCGGCCCAGCTGCGCGGCTACCCGGCTGGCCTGTTCGACGACCCCGCGCGGCTGGTGCTGCCGATGGCCGCGCTGGCCGCACACGAGTGGGACGTGCTGGGCCCGGCAATCGGCCCAGGGAGCTTCGACGCCGCAGACGTGGTCGAGTTCTTCCGCCGGTTGGCCGAGGCCTTCTGCGAGCTGGGACTGGGGTTCCTGCGCTACGGTGTGCTGCCTGAACTGCACGGTCAGAACGTGGTGGTGGTGCTGCAGGACGGCGCGGTGGACCGGTTCGTGTTGCGCGACCACGACACCCTGCGGCTGTACCCGGGCTGGATGGCCGCTGAGGGCGTGGCCGATCCGGGGTACCGGATCACGCCGGGCGCACCGCAGTCACTGCGCCTGCCGTCGGCCGAGGCACTGCTCGGCTACCTGCAGACGCTGGGGTTCCAGGTCAACCTGTACGGCATTGCGGATGCGTTGTGCCGGCACTACGGCATCGACGAGCATGTGCTGTGGGCGCAGCTACGGGGCGCGGTCGGCGACACGCTGGCCCGTATCGCGTTGCCCAGCCGGGTCGCAGACGTGGTCGAACGCGAACTTCTGGACGCGCAGACGTGGCCGAGCCGCCTCGTACTCGGGCCGCTGCTGCGCCAGGGACGGTCCGCCGGCGTGAGCATGCCGGCTGGCGGCGGCCGGGTTCCCAACCCACTGGCGCCGGTCCCCGCAGCGCGGCGGACCCGGTCGCGAGTGATCGCGCAGCGGGCTGCCAGCCAGCGACTGCTCAACGCCTACCTGCGGGAAACCGGCGTGGTTGTCGTCGTCGACGGCCCGCTGTTACGGGTGCCGTTGCCCCACACAGGCGCTGTACTGCTGGCCGGGGTCGAACACTGGTCGGTGTTTGGCCACCACGTCTACCACGACGAGTTCCGACTTCAGCCCGACGGCGGCGAGGCGGTTCCCGTCGGGCACAGCGAGTTGGTCGCGGTGCTGCTCACCGAACTGGCGGTCGTCGCCGCACCGGTAGCCGACGATCCGCAGCAGCGGCAGCGGCGCCAGACGGAGCTGGCCGCCCAGATCGACAACAGCGTGGTCCACACGACCCGCTACCTGGAACGCGGCCGTTCACCAGAACCGGCAGTCTCGGATCTTCCGGCGCTGACCCGGCGCGTCGAGCAGTCGTTGTGCTTCGGTCACCCTTTCCATCCGACTCCCAAGAGTGTCGAGGGGTTCAGCGCGGGGGACCTGATGGCATACGCGCCCGAGCTGGGCGCATCCTTTGCGCTGCACTACTTCGCGGTCGCGCCCGAGCTCCTCGTCGAGGACCGGTGGTGTGCTGTCCCGTGGGTCCCCCCTGAGGTTGTCCAGCAAGCCCAGCGGCTGCTCGGGCCGGGCCGGGGGAGCATGGCGCTGATCCCAGCCCACCCGTGGCAGGCTGACCACCTGCTGCGGCGCGACGCCGTCGCCACCCTCCTGGCCGGCGGGGGTCTGGTGTCCCTGGGCCCGCTCGGCCGCCCGGTGTACCCGACCTCGTCGGTGCGCACGGTGTGCGACCCCGCCTTCGCCACCTCGTGGAAGCTGCCGCTGTACGTCCGGATCACCAACTTCGTCCGCAACAATCCCTCCGAGCACGCCCGGCGGGCCCTCGACGCGGGGCGGTTGGTCGAGACGCTGCGCAACGGGTGGGCCCATGACGGCTTCGAGGTGCTGCTGGAGACCGGCTACCGCACCATCGACGACGCAGCGCTGGCCGCCGATGTCACCGTGCTCTACCGCGAGAACCCGTTCGCCACGCGCCGGCAGGCCCCTCAGGTGGTGGCGGGCTTGCTGGAAGGGGGCGCCGATGGGGAACAACCCGCGCTGATCCCGTACGTGCGCCAGGCTGCCGGCCGTCCCCATGCCTGCCCCGCTGCTGATCACGTCGCTGAGTGGCTGCGCCGCTACTTGGAGATCTCCCTGCTGCCGCTGCTTGCGGTGTTCGTCGCGGACGGCGTCAGCTTCGAGGCCCACGTGCAGAACTCGTTGCTGCACGTGGAGGACGGTTGGCCGGCCCGGTTCTTCGTCCGCGATATGGAGGGTACGAGCGTGAGCCGGCAGCGGTGGGCGACTGCGCGCACGTGCGGCGCCGGCAGCCCAGTGCTCCGCGCCGACAGCCCGGTGCTCTACGACGACGCCGAGGCGTGGTCGCGCTGGAAGTACTACGTTGTCACCAACCATCTCGGCCACCTGGTGCACGTCCTTGCCAGGCACACGCACGTCGACGAGTTCCTGTTGTGGCGGGTGGTGGCCGACGTGGTGCGGGAGGCCGGGACGGACTGGTACACCAGCGACTTGCTGGAGTCGCCGGTGCTGCCAGCAAAGGCCAACCTGATCAGCCGCTTCACCGGCCGCGCAGAGCGGCCGCTGTACGTGAACGTCCCGAACCCGCTGCACGAGGTGAGCCGTTGATGGTGTCGAGGACGGCCGAGCTCATCGAGCGGGCGCTGCGCACTCCGCAGTTCGAGCAGGTACGTCGACGGCTGTTCCGGCAGCTGCTGGAGTCGCTGCTGTACGAGGGGATGCTGGCGGCGCATCACGCCGACGGCGGGCCTGCCGACTCTGGACGCTGCGCTATCGACGGCACCGACGAGCACGGCGACGCGGTCTCTTATCTGTTCACCGCGACCCGGCGGTACGGGTTCGACCGGGTCCGGCTGGGACCGGAGCCGGTCCTGCGCCGCGCGTCCGGTGGCACCGCCGAGGCCGACTCGACGACGAGGTTCCTCAGCGAGGTGCGCGACGGCCTCCGTGCGGACCCAAAGCGGGTGCCCACGTTCGCCCGGGAGCTGGAGGCGACCCTGGTCAATGACACGCTCGCGCAGTACGTGCGGGCGCAACGCGGTGATGTGCTGTGTGGGTCGGGCTACGACACGTTGGAGTCGGCCATCACCGACGGACACCCGTATCACCCCGCCTACAAGTCGCGGATCGGCTTCGACCCGACTGACAACCTCGCCTGGGGCCCGGAGTTTGCTCATGCGATCCGCCCGTTGTGGCTGGCCGTGCACCGGGACACGGCGACGGTGTCGGTGTCCGACGAGCTGCACGAGGCCACGTTCCTGCGTGAACAGCTCGGCCGGGTCTCCTTCGAGAAGTTCCAGCATCGGATCCGTCGGGCCGCAGCGGTTCCCTCGGACTACACGTTCGTGGCGGTCCACCCGTGGCAGTGGCGGGAACACGTCAGCCGTGCCTTCGCCGCGCAACTGCGCAACCGAGAACTCATCGTGCTCGGCGAGGACCTGCACGCCCACGTGGCCCAGCAGTCGCTGCGCACCCTGGCCTGCCGGGACGTCCCCGAACGGGCGTCGGTGAAACTGGCCTTGTCAATCGTCAATACCTCGACCAGCAGGGTGCTCGCCCCACACACCGTCGGCAACGCGCCGCTGATCTCCGACTGGTTGCGCGGGGTGGTCGCCGGTGACGGCTACCTGCGCGACGAGCAGCGGCTGATCCTGCTCGGCGAGGTGATGGGCGTCTCGGTCGATCCTCTGCCGGTCTCGGAACTGGTACGCGAGGACACCTACGGCGTGCTGGCCTGCATCTGGCGGGAGAGCCTGCACATCCACCTGCAACCCGACGAGCAAGCGGTGCCGTTCACCGGGCTCACCGCGCGCGAACTCGACGGCACCCCGCTGGTCGATCCGTGGGTGGGCGCACTCGGGGTACGGCGTTGGGTCGAGGAACTGGTCGCCGTGAGCGTCCTGCCGCTCGTGCACCTGCTGCAGTGCCACGGAATCGCCCTGGAAGCGCACGCGCAGAACATGGTGCTGGTGCACTCCGCAGGCCGTCCGCGGCGGCTGGCGGTGAAGGACTTCCACGACGGGGTGCGATTCTCCCGGCGCCACCTGGCCGACCCGGGGCGCTGCCCTGAGCTCGCCGGGACACCGGCGCACCACACCAACCGCAACTCCTTCGTCGAGACCGACGACCTGGACCTGGTCACCGACTTCCTGCTGGACGCGCTGCTGTTCATCAACCTCGGCGAACTCGCGATGCTCCTGGCGGACTGCTACGGGTTCGACGAGCAGGAGTTCTGGGCCGTGGTGCGCAGCGCGATCCAGGCGTACCACCGGCGCTTCCCCGAGCTCACCGACCGGTTCGCGCGCTTCGACGTGTTCAAGCCGACCATCGCGGTGGAGCAGCTGACGACCCGACGGCTGCTGCCCGACACCGAGCTGAGGCTGCACGCGGTGTCCAACCCGCTGTGCAGCCGAGCTGCGGGGAAAACATGAACGGCCAGCTGGCGACGCTGATCCTGGACCGGGCCGGCAGGAACCGGCCGGTATGCCTTTACTGGTATGACCTGGGCCAGCTGACCGAGCACGTCCGCCGGGTGATCGGGGCGCTGCCCGACCGGTGCCGCATGTTCTACGCCATGAAGGCCAACAGCGCCGAGCCGCTGCTGCGCGCGCTGGCGCCCCTGGTCACCGGCTTCGAGGTCGCCTCCGGTGGCGAACTGGCCAAAGCACGCGCGGTGGACCTGCGCATTCCGGTCATCTTCGGGGGGCCGGCCAAAACGGAGGACGACATCGCTGCGGCACTGGCGCAGCGGGTAATCCGGTTCCACGCAGAAAGCGTGCTCGAGCTGCACCGGATCTCCGCAGTGGCGAGCCGAACCGGCCGGGTGGCCGACATTCTGCTTCGAGTCAACCTCGCCGGCCCATTCTCGGGCGCCACTTTGTTCATGGCCGGCCGTCCCACCCAGTTCGGTATCGACGAGGCCACCCTGCCTGAGGCGGTCGAGACCGCCCGGCGGCTACCCCACCTGCGGCTGGCCGGGTTCCACCTGCACTCGTTGTCCAACAACCTCTCGGCAGGCACCCACCTCGACCTGCTCGACCTGTATCACCGAAAGGTGACCGGCTGGGAACGTGAATTCGGGCTCGCCTGCGAGGCGGTGAACTTCGGCGGCGGCATCGGCGTGAACTATGCGGATCTGACCGAGCAGTTCGACTGGCAGTGCTTCACTCGGGGGCTGGGCTCGCTGGTGGCGCATTCCTTCCCGGCGCACTGGCGAGAGATCGATTTCGAGTGCGGCCGCTTCCTCGTCGCAGCCTGCGGCTACTACGTGGTCGAAGTGCTGGACGTCAAGCGCAGCCATGGTAAGAACTACCTGCTGGTACGGGGTGGCACACATCATTTCCGGCTGCCGGCGTCCTGGCAGCACAGCCACCCATTCACCGTCGTTGCGGTCGACCGGTGGTCGTTGCCCTGCCCCCGCCCGGAGGTCCACGACGAACCCGTGACCGTGGTCGGGGAGCTGTGTACCCCGAAGGATGTGCTGGCCCGCGAGGTCGTCGTGCCGCGGGTGCGCGCCGGGGATCTGCTGGTGTTTCACCACACCGGGGCATACGGCTGGGACATCTCCCATCACGACTTCCTCAGCCACCCTTACCCGGACCAGGTGTTCCAGACAACCACGCGGTAGCCTGTCCGCCATTCACTGGCGCGGCGCGCAGCTCACCGCGATCGGTCGATCGGCATTGGTATCGGCGTTGGTATAGGGATTGGTGAGGAGGGCACGTGTCGGCAGGCCAGATCGCCGCGCTGATTGCCGCTGGCGCGTTCGTCGTGCTGGTCGGCCTGCTCGCTGGGCCCCTGATCAAGTTGGGGCGCACCCTGGACGAGGCGACGTTGGCGATCCGCAAGGCCAGCGACGAGTCCGATCCGCTGTTCGCCGGTGCGAACACCACCGTCACCCACGTGAACTCCCAGTTGGAGCGGCTGGACGGGATCACGGCGAACGCGCAGGCGGTCACTGGCAATGTCTCCGCGCTGACCTCGTTGTTCACCGCGACCCTGGGCGGGCCGCTGGTGCGGGTGGCGGCATTGTCCTACGGCGTGAGCAAGGCGATGCGCCGCCGCCGCAAGAGTCGCAAGGACGACGAACGTCCAGGCGGGCGGCGGAGGGGGGGTCGGCGGTAATGCGCATTCTCTGGTTCGGCCTCGGTGTTGCCGCTGGGGTTGCGGCGAGCCGCAAGGCAAGCGCTGCCGCTCGCCGGATGACCCCCGCAGGCGTCGCCGAGAACGTCAGCGACGCGGTGCGAGAGCTGGCCGTGGCGATGGGAGCTTTCGGTGCCGAGGTGCGGGCCGGGATGGCCGAGCGGGAGGCCGAACTGCACGACACGGTAGCCCAGCGCACCGGCATCGACACCGTACCGCGGCAGGCCGGTGCCCGAGCGGGGCGAGCCTCCGCGCGGGCCTAGGCCCCCGCCACCCATCCTGTTTGTCGAGGAAGACCCGTGCAGACCTACGAGATCCGTCACCGGTTCACCGACTACTTCGAACGCTCCGGGCACACGGTCGTGCCCAGCGCCTCGCTGCTGCTCGACGACCCCAACCTGCTGTTCGTCAACGCCGGCATGGTGCCTTTCAAGCCGTACTTCCTCGGCCAGGCGACGCCGCCCTACCGTCGCGCGACCTCAATCCAGAAGTGCGTGCGCACCCCGGACATCGATGAGGTCGGCAAGACCACCAGGCACAACACCTTCTTCCAGATGGCTGGCAACTTCTCCTTCGGGGACTATTTCAAGCAGGGTGCCATCGAGTACGCCTGGCAGCTGGTGACCGGCTCTGAAGGCTCCGGTTGCTATGGCTTTGATCCGGACCGCATCTGGGTGACCGTATACGACAACGACGACGAAGCTGAGCGGTTCTGGCGCGAGGTCGCCGGGATGCCCGCGGACCGGATCCAGCGCCGCGACGGCAAGGACAACTACTGGGACATGGGCGTTCCCGGTCCGGGCGGTCCGTGCTCGGAGATCTACTACGACCGCGGCCCCGAGTATGGCCGCGAGGGCGGCCCGGTGGTGGACGAGGACCGCTACCTGGAGATCTGGAACCTCGTCTTCATGCAGGACGAGCGCGGTGAGCACAGCCCCAAGGACGGCTACCCGGTCGTCGGGTCGCTGCCCGCCAAGAATGTCGATACCGGGATGGGCATCGAGCGGGTGGCGCTGCTGCTGCAGGACGTGGCCAACGTGTACGAGACCGACCTGCTTCGGCCGGTGATCACCCGTGCCGAGCAGCTCTCCGGCCGGCGCTACGGCAAGGATCCGGCCGACGACGTGCGTTTCCGGGTGATCGCCGATCACGCCCGCACCGGCGTCATGCTCATCGGCGACGGGGTGACCCCGAGCAATGAGGCCCGCGGCTACGTGCTGCGCAGGCTGCTGCGCCGCACCGTGCGATCGGTGCGCCTGCTCGGCGTGACCGAACCGGTGCTCGGTGACATCACCGCGGTGGTGCGCGACACGATGGGCCCGTCGTACCCGGAGATCGACACCGAGTACGGGCGGATCGAGGCGGTCGCCCGCGCCGAGGAGGAGGCGTTCCTGGCGACCCTGTCGGCCGGGTCGCGAATCTTCGACCTGGCGGTGACGCGGACCCGCCAGGCCGGTGGCTCCCAGCTCGCCGGAGACCAGGTCTTCCAGCTGCACGACACCTATGGGTTTCCCATCGACCTCACCCTGGAGATGGCCGCCGAGGCCGGCCTGTCCGTCGACGAGGCGGGCTTTCGCACGCTGATGGCGCAGCAGCGGCAGCGGGCCAAGGCCGACGCCGCAGCCCGCCGCTCCGGGCACGGGGACCTCAGCGAGTACCGCACCGTGCTCGACGCGCACGGTGGCACCGATTTTCTGGGCTACACCGACCGCACCGCGCAGGCCCGGGTGGTCGGTCTGCTCGTCGATGGTGCCGGGGTACCGGCAGCGGGCCAGGGCAGCGCGGTGGAAGTGGTGCTCGACCGCACCCCGTTCTACGCCGAGGGTGGTGGCCAGCAGTCCGACACCGGCCGCCTGGTCGGCGACGGGTTCGCCGTAGCGGTCGACGACGTGCAGTCGCCGGTGGAGGGCTTGTCGGTGCACCGCGGGACGGTCGTTTCCGGTGAAATCCGCCTCGACGCCCCGGTTTCCGCGGAGGTGGACGTCACCCGGCGGCAGGCGGTGGCTCGGGCGCATTCCGCGACGCACCTGGTGCACGCCGGTATCCGCAGGGCGCTGGGCACCAGTGCCGCGCAGGCCGGCTCGCTCAACGCCCCGGGCCGATTGCGGTTCGACTTCACCTCACCGGGTGGCGCGGTACCGCCCAGCGTGCTGGCCGACGTCGAGGACGAGGTCAATGAGGTGCTGCTGCGTTCGCTTCCGGTCACCGCCGACGTGATGTCGATGCAGGCCGCCCGCCAGGCCGGGGCGATCGCGATGTTCGGCGAGAAGTACACCGACGCGGTGCGGGTCATCACCATCGGGGACTACTCCAAGGAGCTGTGCGGCGGGACCCATGTTCCCAACTCCGCCGATATCGGTCTGATCAAGCTGCTTTCCGAGGCGTCCATCGGGGCCGGGGTTCGCCGGGTGGAGGCGCTGGTGGGCCTCGACGCATTTCGCTTCCTGGCCCGCGAGCACGTGCTGGTCGCGCAACTCGCCGAGCAGTTCAGGGCCCGGCCCGAGGAGCTGCCAGATCGCATCGGTGCGATCACCGAGCGGCTGCGCGTGGCCGAGCGCGAGCTGGAGCGGCTGCGCGCAGCCGCGGTGCTCTCCTCGGCTGGCCTGCTGGCCGAGGCAGCCGAGCAGGTCGGCGCGACCGCGCTGGTGGCGGCGCAAACCCCCGAGGGGGTGAGCGGCCCAGACCTGCGAGCGCTGGCCACCGATGTCCGGGGCCGGCTCGGCGAACAGCCCGGGGTGGTTGCGCTGTTCAGCGTTGACCCCGCGGCGAGCAAGGTCTCCTTCGTGGTGGCCACCACCGCCGCCGCTCGACAGCGGGGCCTGGCGGCGGGCGCCCTGGTCCCGGTATTCGGCCCCGCAGTCGGCGGCCGCGGCGGCGGCAAACCAGACCTCGCCCAAGGCGGCGGCACCAACCCAGCCGGCATCCCCGCCGCCCTAGCCGCCCTCCGCGCCGACCTAACCGCCCGCAACGGCGCATGACTCTTCCCGGTCCACCCGCATTGCGCGGGCTCAGCGGGGTTATCCGGCTACCGTTTACCACGCTCAGCCCGCTGAATGCGGTTCCCTCCGGGGAGGTGGCGTGATGGGACGGCGGCTTGGGGTGGACGTGGGGGAGGTGCGAGTCGGGGTGGCGCTGTCTGATCCGTCCGGGATACTCGCGACGCCCTTGGTTACCCTCAACCGCGACCGGTCTGGGGGCGGTGACCTCGAGACGCTGGCTGCACTGATCGTCGAGCACGAGGTTGTAGAGGTGGTGGTCGGGCTCCCGCGCACGCTGGCCGGGCGGCACGGTCCAGCAGCGCGCGCGGCGCAGGACTATGCCACCGCCCTGGCGGGGCGGATCGGTGACGGTGTGCCGGTCCGGCTGACAGATGAGCGCCTCACCACCGTCGCGGCTACCCGCGTGCTCGCCGGCAGGGGTGTTCGCGGCCGCAAGCAGCGGGCGGTGGTCGACCAGGCCGCAGCAGTGGAGATCCTGCAGGGCTGGCTGGAGGCACGGCGGGCCAGTGGTGGAGCGGAAGGCACACCATGACCCCCACCCACCCGGCGTGTCCCCCTCCAGTGCCCGGCGTGTCCCCCTCTCGTGCCCGGTGTGTTCGCCTCTGGTGCCCGCGGGAGGTGGCATTGTGACCGACGATCTCGGGCTGTTCAAGGACACTGTTGACCCACCCAGCTCGACGACGAGGACCGGTGGGCGTCGGGAGCGGCGTCACGCCCTGGAGCGCCGTCGCCGCCGTATCGTGCTCGGCGTCGTAGTGGTCGTGCTGGCGCTGGCGGTCGGTGGAGTCTTCTTCGGAGTACGCCAACTGGAGGCATGGCGAAAGACGCCCGACTTCGTCGGTGCCGGCGGTGCGGCGGCCGTCGTGCAGGTCGAGGACGGCCAGAGCCTCAGCGCGATCGGGGCCGCGCTGGTCCGACGCAACGTGGTCGCCAGCGTCCGGGCCTTCACCCTGGCCGCCGACGCCGATCCCCGAGCCCGTGCGGTGCAGCCCGGCTACTACCAGTTACGCGAGCAGATGTCCGGTTCCGCTGCAGTGGCGAGGCTGCAGGAACCGGCAGCTCGGGTCGGGCAGCTGGAGATCCGCGGTGGTGCTCAGCTCGACGATTTCAGCCTTCCCGATGGTAAGACGGTCCCAGGACTGCTCACCGAGATCTCCCGAGCCAGCTGCGCGGTGAATGGCGGGACAAGCACCTGCGTGAGCTCCGAAGAACTCCGCACCGCGATGAGCCAGACCGATCTCGCCCAGCTCGAAGTGCCGGCCTGGGCTGCCGATGCGGTGTCGCGAGTCGAGCCGCGGCTTCGCCTGGAGGGGCTGCTGGTCCCGGGTAACTACGACCTGCGTCCCGGCAGTTCGGCAGTGGAGCTGTTGCGGCAGATCACCGGCGCCTCGGCGGCCCGGCTGCTGGCGGCTGGGTTCCCCGCGTCCGCCGGTCACAGCGCTTATGAGATTCTGGTGATCGCCTCGGTGATCGAGCGGGAGGCCATCGCCCCGGACTTCGGCCGGGTCTCCCGGGTTATTGCCAACCGTCTTGCTGCCGGGATGCCACTGCAGATGGACTCCACCATCAACTACCCGCTAGACCTGCAGCAGGTGCGCACCTCGGAGGCTGATCGCGCTAGGCCGGGCCCGTACAACACCTACCTCAACGGCGGGCTGCCGGTGTCGCCTATCGGGTCGCCGAGCGCGGCGGCCATCTCGGCGGCACTGAACCCGGAGCCCGGCGACTGGCGGTACTTCGTGAAATGTCAGCGTGACGGCACATCGTGCTTCTCGGTGACGATCGAGGAGCACGGAGCGGCGGTCCGTGACGCCGCCGGCCGGGGCGTGTTCTGACGCTGCCAGTGCGGCGTGGATGGGGCGCCTGTCCCCATCCACGTACTTGTCCCCATCCACGTACTTGTCCACAGCCTGCGTCCTGGACTGCCCCCCGGTCGCGTGCGGCCGGGCAGGCTCGGCGGGCGTGGACAGTATGTGGGCGGTCGTGACCGGAGCCGTTGCGGGTGCCGGGGGAGCGATGCTGCTGCGCCGGATCCCGCGGGGTGTTCGCGTGTCGATGCTGGCGTGCGGCGTGGTGGTGGCCGCGTTGTGGGCCGTGGTGGCCGAGCGGGCAGGCGGGTTGCCGGTGTGGTGGTTGCCGATCCCGCTGATGTTGGCCTGGACCGCAGTGTTGCTGGGCGCCGCCGACGTCGTCGTCCGGCGGTTACCTGATGCCCTGACGTTGACTGCCTACCCGGTGTTCGCCGCGCTGCTGGTCGTCGCGGCGGCCGGCGTCGGGGACGCTGACCTGCTGGTTCGGGCCCTCGGAGGTGCGCTGCTGTGGGCCGGTGGGTACGCAGCCGTGCGGCTGATCGCCCCCGGCGCCCTGGGCGGTGGCGATGTGAAGCTCGCGGGCAGTCTGGGCGCGCTGGCTGCCGCGTCCTCCTGGCCGGGGTTGCTGCTGGCGGTCCTGGCGGCGAGCGCGCTGACCGTGGCCGTTGCCATGCCAGCACGGATGTTCGGTTACCGCGATGTCCCCCATGGACCGGCGATGCTCGCGGCGGCATGGCTAGTGGTGTTACACCCACCCGTGTGATCGAGGCGGAAAAATGCGCTAAGTGTTGCATTCTGTTCACTCTAAGTTGGGTAGTAATCACTCGAAATGATGGTATGTAACAGCGTCGACTCCGAAGTGCAACGTCTCTGTAACGGCTCGTTCTTACCGTGCACGCAGGCACCGTCGCTGCTCTGGTCCCGATGCAGGAGGTCGACGTCATGAGTCACACCATCCCGGCGGACCCCCCTTCCGCTTGCGCTGACGAAGAGACCTTCCGCCGGCGAACGCGGGGACATCTGTTCAGCGTCGGTGTCTTCGTGGCGGTTGCGGGGCTGGTATTGGCCGGCTGCGGTAGCCGTGTCGGAGATTCAGGTGGTGCATCTGCCACCTCCTGTACTGACACCTCCGGCGACTCAGTGAAGATCGGGTTTCTGAACTCGCTGTCTGGGACCATGGCGATCAGCGAGAAGACTGTGAACGACTCGCTGATTCTGGGCGCCGAACAGATCAACGCCAGCGGCGGCGTGCTGGGCAAGAAGCTGGAGGTCGTGACTGAGGACGGGGCATCCGAGCCGTCAGTCTTCGCGGAGAAGGCCACCAAACTCATCAGCTCTGACTGTGTGGCGGCGACCTTCGGTGGTTGGACGTCGGCTTCTCGCAAGGCGATGCTCCCCGTGTTCGAGGGCGCCAACTCACTGCTGTTCTACCCAGTGCAGTACGAGGGCCTCGAGGCGTCGCCGAACATCTTCTACACCGGCGCGACCACCAATCAGCAGATCGTGCCGGGGCTGGACTACCTGAAACAGCAGGGCGTCACATCGCTGTTCCTGGTGGGCTCCGACTATGTCTTCCCACGCACCGCGAACAAGGAGATCATCGCGTACGCCAAGGCCAACGGTATCGAGGTGAAGGGCGAGGAGTACGCGCCGCTGGGGCACACCGAGTTCGCGACGATCGTCAACAAGGTGAAGTCTGCCGGCGCCGGCGCGGTGTTCAACACCCTCAACGGTGACTCGAATGTGGCGTTCTTCAAGGAGTACCGCAACGCCGGTCTGACCCCCGCCGCAATGCCGGTGATGTCGGTGTCGATCGCTGAGGAGGAAGTCGGCGGTATCGGCGTTGACAACCTGGTCGGCCAGCTGACCGCGTGGAACTACTACCAGACTATCGACTCTCCGACGAACAACTCTTTCGTGCAGGCATTCAAGACCAAGTACGGCCAGAGCCGGGTGACCTCCGACCCGATGGAGGCCGCGTACACCTCACTGTTCCTATGGAAGGCGATGGTGGAGAAAGCGAATTCGTTCACGACTGACGACGTCAAGAAGGCCGCAGATGGGGTGAGCTATGACGCCCCGGAGGGAACCGTCACGGTCAACGGCGAGAACCATCACATCGCCAAGACGGCATTGATCGGCAAGGTTGGTCAGGATGGGCTGATCTACACCGAGTGGACTTCCGGTTCCCCGATCGAGCCGGACCCGTTCCTCACCAGTTACGACTGGGCTAAGGGGCTGACCGGCTGACGAGTGCGCACCGCGCCCTCTTGGAGTTTCCGGAAGGACACCCGGCATGGACGCCCTGTTGAGTTTGCTGTTCGCCGGCCTGTCGCTGGGCTCGGTGCTGCTGCTCGCCGCGCTCGGGCTGTCCCTGACGTTCGGGCAGATGGGTGTGATCAACATGGCCCACGGCGAGTTCATGATGGCGGGTGCCTACACCGCGTTCATGGTCCAGGGTGTTGTCGCCGACGCCGGGGTCTCGCTGCTGCTGGCCATCCCGCTCGGCTTCCTGGTGGGTGGCGTGATGGGGGTGATCCTGGAGGTCACCCTGATCCGCCGGATGTACCACCGACCGCTGGACACCCTGCTCGTCACCTGGGGGGTCGCGTTGATCTTGCAACAGGCCGCCCGGGACATTTTCGGTGCCCCGAACGTCGATGTCCGCGCCCCTGGCTGGCTGGGTGGCAGTGTCAACATCGGTATCGCCCAGGTGCCCGCAGCCCGCCTGTTCATTCTGGTGCTGGCGGTGGCGGCCGTCGTCGGGCTGTCCCTACTGCTGAAGACGACGCCGCTCGGACGCCGGATCCGTGGTGTCGTGCAGAACCGTGACCTGGCCGAAACGGTCGGCATCTCCACCCGGAGCACCGACCGGCTCACCTTCTTCATCGGCTCCGGCCTGGCTGGGATCGCCGGTGTGGCGGTGACGCTGCTCGGCTCCACCGGCCCCACCCTGGGCACCAACTACATCGTCGACGCCTTCCTGGTCGTGGTGGCAGGCGGCATCGGCCAGCTCAGGGGCGCCGTGATCGCGGCGTTCGGGCTCGGCCTGCTGCAGGCCACGTTCGAGTACTCAACTACGGCCAGCCTCGCGAAGGTCATGGTTTTCGTGGTGATCGTCGTCTTCTTGCAGATCCGGCCGCAGGGCATCTTCAGCCTCCGGACCAGGAGCCTGGCGTGACAGCCTCCACTGGAAAGCTGGCCGCAAAGCTGCCCGGCAGGTTCGCAGCCAACCGCGGCGCCCTGCTCGGTTTCGTCCTCGGCGCCGTCGCGCTGCTGGTGGTAGCGCCCGCCGTGCTATCGGACTTCCGGCTGTCGCTGCTGGGCCGGTTCGTCTGCTACGGCATCGTAGCGGTCGGGATCGGGCTGGCCTGGGGGCGCGGCGGCATGCTGACGCTGGGGCAAGGTGTGTTCTTCGGCCTGGGCGGCTACGTGATGGCTATGCATCTCAAGCTGTCCGATGCCGGACCATCCGGGGTGCCCGACTTCATGCGACTTTACGGGTCAGGCCAGCTTCCCTTCTGGTGGGAACCGTTCCGTTCCCCGGTGGTGACGCTGCTCGGAGTGGTACTGGTCCCCTCGCTGGTGGCATTCGGACTGGGTGCCGCGATCTTCCGCAGGCGGGTCCGCGGCGCCTATTTCGCCATCCTGTCCCAGGCACTGGCGGCGGCCTTCGCGATCCTGCTGATTGGCCAGGTAGCCACCATCGGCGGGTTCAACGGGCTAAACGGGTTCCGCTCGTTCTTCGGCTTCAACCTGTTCGACCCGGCGAACAAGCGGATGCTGTTCTATATCGCCGCGGTCACTCTCCTGGTGATGTTGCTGATCGTCTGGCAGCTATACCGATCCCGGTACGGGGAGCTCCTCATCGCGGTCCGGGACCAGGAGGAGCGGGTCCGGTTCCTGGGTTACGACCCGGCCAACATCAAGACCGTGGCATACGTGCTGGCTGCGGCCATGGCCGGCATCGCGGGCGCGTTGTTCGTGCCTATCGTCGGGATCATCTCGCCGGCCAATGTCGGGGTCGTGGCATCAATCGCGTTTCTGATCGGGGTCGCGATCGGCGGCCGGGCCACGCTGTTCGGGCCGGTGCTCGGGGCGATCGCGGTGGCCTGGGCCCAGACCTCGCTTTCGGAGAGCTTCCCTTCATTCTGGACCTACTTCCAGGGCGCATTGTTCGTCCTGGTGGTGGCCTTCCTGCCCGGCGGGCTGTCGTCAGTTAGTTTGTTGCGAGGTTCGTTGCTGCGCCGACGGCGCGCTGGTGCCCGGACCGGCCCAGTCCAGCCGCCACCGTCGACGGAGCTGTCCGATCCGGCGGGTCCGCCGCATCCAGAGCCTGGACCCTCCGGAGTTCGCGCCGGATCAGAGGCAGGTTGAGGCGGATGCCAATCGACTACCTGGAGCTGTCCGATGTGCGGGTGGTGTTCGACGGACTCGTCGCGGTCGATGGGGTCTCGATGACCGTGCTGCAGGGCGACCTGCGGTTCCTGATCGGCCCCAATGGCGCAGGCAAGACCACCCTGGTTGACGCGATCACCGGGCTGGCCCCGGCCACCGGGTCGGTCCGGTTCGGCAGGACAGAGCTGATCGGCCAAAAGGTGCACCGGATCGCCCGGCTGGGCATCGGACGTACCTTTCAGACCGCCACCGTGTTCGAGGAACTGACCGTGCTGCAGAACCTCGATATCGCCGCTGGCGCCGGGCGCCGGTTGTCGCTGCTGCGTCGCCGCTCGTCGGTGCCGCCGGAGGTCGAAGAAACCCTGGAGACCGTGCGCCTGAACAAGGTGCGGGATAGCCAAGCCGGCACGCTGGCCCACGGGCAGAAGCAGTGGCTGGAGATCGGCATGCTGCTGGTGCAGAACGCGCGAGTGCTGCTGCTCGACGAGCCGGTGGCCGGGATGAGCGCCGAGGAGCGGACCCAGACCGGTGAGCTGCTGCGCCGGGTCGGCGCCGAACGCACCGTCGTGGTGGTCGAGCACGACATGGACTTCATGCGCTCTTTCGCCACCTCGGTCACCGTGCTGCATGCCGGAAAGGTGCTGAGCGAGGGCACGGTGCCCCAGGTGCAGGCTGACCCGAAGGTCCAGGAGGTCTACCTCGGCCGGGCTGTTGCCGGGGCCGCAACCGAGGAGGCCTGATGCTTCAGCTGTCGGATCTGCATGTCGGTTACGGGCGGACGACGGTGGTGTACGGCGTGACCGTCGAAGTACCGCCGGATGGGGTCACCGCTGTCATGGGGCACAACGGCGCGGGCAAGACGACCTTGTTGCGGGCCGCGGTCGGGCTGCTGACGCCCAGCTCCGGGCGGATCCTGCTGGACGGCGAGGACATCACCCGGATGCGGCCCCATGAGCGGGTCAAGCGCGGACTCGGCTACGTGCCGCAAGGGCAGCAGTGCTTCCCCCAACTGACCACCGAAGAGAACCTGCAGCTGGTCGCCGACACCCGGCGAGACGGCAAGAAACTGATCGCCGAAGCGCTCGACCTCTTCCCGGCCCTGGGTGCGCTGATGTCGCGCCGTGCTGGGTTGCTCTCCGGTGGTCAGCGCCAGCAACTGGCGATCGCCCGGGCGTTGGTCACCCAACCGCGGATGCTGATCCTCGACGAGCCAACCGAGGGGATCCAGCCGTCCGTGGTGGCCGAGATCGAGGAGACCATCCTGTCGCTGACCTCCCGGGGCGGCCTTTCGATCTTGCTGGTCGAGCAACACGTCGGGTTCGCGCTGGCCGCAGCCAGCCGTTACTACGTCTTGGAAGCCGGCCGGGTCACCTCCGCAGGGGATGGTGGCGCCGACGCCCACCAGAGTGTCCGGGCAGCCATGGCGATCTGAGCAGGGGCGCGAGCGCCCACCTGGGCTCAGGAGGGATCGGCTGGTTTCGCAACGAAGGTCGTGCCGGGGTCGGATGGTTCACCGCCGACCCGGGTGACGATCTCATGGGCGACGGCGCGGAGCTTGATGTTGCGGTGGTGCGAGGCGCGGCGGAGGATCTCGAAGGCGTCGGTGGCGGTGCACCGGTTCTGGCCCATGATGATGCCGATGGCCTGGTCGATGACGGTGCGTGAGGCGAGGGCGGTCTCGAGGTGCTGGGTGAGCTCGGTCTGGTCGGTCAGCCGCACTGCCAGGCGAAGCGCTCGAGATGCTTCCTCGCCGAGTCCTTCGGCTCGTTGCTGCCGTTCGGTGGTGAACACCGCCGGCTGGTCTGAGTAGAAGTTGAGTGCCCCGCGCACGCCTGGGCCGCCGGTCAGTGGGATCGACAGGGCGGAAGCAATCCCGTGGGCGAGGGCGTCAAGCCGGTAGGCGCCCCAGCTGTCGTCGTTGGCGAGATCGCTGATGGTCACGGTGGTACCGGTGCGCATGGAGGTGAGGCAGGGCCCGTTGTGGTGGCCGTATTGCACCTCGTCGAGGCTGAGGGCGTGGGCGTCGCTGCTGGCCACGGTCAGCGGGCCGCCTGCGCGATCCATGGTGATCCCGCAGGACAGTGCGGGTGCGACGGTGGTGGCGGCGTAGCGGGCCAGCTCGTTGAGGAACCCGGTGATGTGGTCGGTGTCGATGAGCAGTTGCTGCAGCTCGTTGACGGCGGTGGCGCGGTCGAAGGTATGGTCGGGCATCGGATCGGACCGATCTCGGAGTGGCGACCCCGGGTTGAACTTTCATCGCAGATGGGTCGCCACTGGCTTGACGGCTCGGAGTACCCCCGACACCAGTTAGTGTCCCATGGGGTGCTGGTGAGGTCTACCCGCCACCCCCCGTGACGTGCTACGTTCGTGGCACGGTCCGGAAGCGCGGCCAGCCACAGCGATTTCGTGTGTGGAGTGATATGCCGCTGGGCCGTTCTTTTTGGCCGTCTTCCTCGCGGCATCGGCGCTTATTCGTCGGTGACTCATCACCATTTGGGACGCCCCGTCGTCGCACGTTCGGAGGTGTTGCATGTACTACCCGGACCCGCCCAGCGTACCCACTTTTCCACCGTTCGTAGACGAGGCTGACGGGCTCCTCGCCGAGGTGTACCAGGCGCAAGCCGCACTAAGGATTGCGGAGTACCATATCAGATTGTGGCGCGCGAATTCCGCCACGGGGAACATGTCATTCCGCGCGTACCGTTCCTACGCGGCGCATGAAGCTGTGCATGAGGCGGGCGAAGTTATTGGACGAATCGCTGAAATGCTGCGGATTGAGGTGATTGATACGCTGACGATCCCACATCAGGGCAATTCGGCTCAGATTATTACTGAAGTATCGCCGACGGACCCGGTCCGCCGTGAACCAGCGTGCAGTGATGACCACGATGCCCACCGGGAACGGGTTTCGATTGTGCAGCGCGTCGGTTCAGGCGGTGTGAAATGAGTACAACCGCACCGGAGGCGTCCTCGACGGCAACCGGTCGGAAGCGTGCCGGGCAAGCAACGTCGGACGACGCGGTTGCGTCGGCGCCCGTACTGGCCGCGGTGTGGTGCCGCTCGGTGGGGACCTCGTGGACGTTGGAGCTTCACGAGCTCGGCCCCGGCATGGCGCCCAGGAAGATCATAGACTGGATCAGCTCAGGCGTGCCGATCTCGCAACCGGAGCCGGAGCCGCTGGCCCGCGAGCTGCTCGCCGAACGCGGGCTGCAGCTGTTCCGCGATTCGTCCGCTGGCCCCGGCACTCGCAGTCGGCACGGTATCGGCTACGTGTGCTGGGACGCTGAGCTGATCAAGTTGGCGCACGTAGTGCGAGACGATGCTGCCGGGACCGGGGTGCACCCAGTGGCGCTGGCCGCGCGGTGGATCGCGGCCGGCTTCTCCGCCGCCGACGCCGCGGGACGGATCCTCGCGGGGGTCCGTTTGCCGCAGGTGGCGCAGCAGACGGTGTGACAGCCCACGGGAGGCTGCGCGACGCCCGCTGCGCCAACCCCCGGTGTGCGGGTAGCGGTAGTCGATCATTTCCGGCAGTGCACGAAGCGCAGTGCGGGCCGTCTCGTCGCACCGCCGCGCAGTACCTGGCTGACCTCGGCGTCGATGAGGTCAGCAGCACGGCAGGTCGCCGATGAGAGCGCTGAGGCGGCACGGCAGGCAATAGTCGGGCGGGTGTCTGCCGATGCCGCGCCCGTGAACTCGACGAGAGTGACGTCTGGCCGGACTGAAATGTCCCTGACGTCGAGTTCACGGGCAAGTCAGCCAGGGAACACGCCTGGTCTGGATGGGGCGAAGCCCGGTTAGTGTGTCACCAGAAATGGCAAGGAGGAACGGACATGCTGCTGTCCCCGCATGAGCAGGAGAAGCTTCTCGTCCATGTGGCGGGCCAGTTGGCCCGGGACCGACGGGCGAGGGGATTGCGGCTCAACTACCCCGAGGCCGTCGCCGTGATCACCTCCTGGGTACTGGAGGCGGCACGAGACGGGCGCAGTGTCGCTGAGCTGATGGCGGGGGGACAGCGGGTGTTGGGCCGCAACGACGTCCTGGACGGGATACCGGAGATGATCACTTCGGTGCAGGTGGAGGCGACCTTCCCGGACGGCACGAAGCTCGTCACCGTGTATCGGCCGGTGCAATGACCCCTGAACGCATGGTGCCTGGTGAGCTGCTGCTCTCCGGCGAACCTGTCGTGCTGGGTCCGCACACCGGCCAGGAGCTGATCGTGCGCAACACCGGTGACCGGCCGGTACAGGTGGGGTCGCACTTTCACTTCGCCGCGGCGAACCCGGCGTTGGAGATGGACCGCGAGGCCGCCACCGGGATGCGGCTCGCGGTGCCCGCTGGCACGTCGGTGCGCTTTGAACCCGGTATCGAGCGAGTGGTGCGGGTCGTGCCGTTGGGTGGCACCCGCAGCGTGCCCGGCCTGCGCCTCGACGTACCGGATCCCCGTGGGGCGGCGGACGGAACGGTCAGCGGGGGCAGGTGGACGATCGAGCGCAACCGTTACGCCAAGCTCTACGGTCCCACCGAGGGCGACCGGGTGCGGCTGGCCGACACCGATCTGCTCCTGGAGATCACCGAGGACCGCTGCCGCGGCCCGCACGGCGGCAACGAGGTGGTCTTCGGCGGGGGCAAGGTGATCCGGGAGTCGATGGGCCAGGCCCGGGCTTCCCGGGCCGACGGCGCACCCGACCTGGTGATCACCGGCGCTGTCGTGCTGGATCACTGGGGAGTGGTCAAGGCCGACATCGGGGTGCGGGACGGCAGGATCGTCGGGCTGGGCAAGGCCGGGAACCCGGACATCATGGACGGGGTGCACCCCGCGCTGGTCATCGGACCGGGCACCGAAGTGATCGCCGGCAACGGGATGATCCTGACCGCCGGCGCGGTGGACAGCCACGTGCACCTGATCAGCCCGCAACAGGTGCCCGAGGCGCTGGGGTCGGGCGTCACCACCCTCATCGGCGGCGGCACCGGCCCCGCGGAGGGCACCAAGGCGACCACCGTGACCCCCGGTGCGTGGTATCTGGCCCGGATGCTGGAGTCGCTGGACGAGCTGCCGGTGAACGTGGCGCTGCTCGGTAAGGGCAACACTGTGGGCGAGCCGGCGCTGCATGAGCAGGTAGCGGCGGGGGCCAGCGGCTTCAAGCTGCACGAGGACTGGGGTTCGACCCCGGCGGCGATCGACGCCTGCCTGCGGGTCGCCGACGACACCGGCGTCCAGGTGGCGATCCACACCGACACGCTCAACGAAGCGGGCTACGTCGCCGACACGCTGGCCGCGATCGCCGGCCGAACGATTCACACGTATCACACCGAGGGGGCCGGTGGCGGCCACGCGCCGGACATCATCACCGTCGCGAGCGCCCCCCACGTGCTGCCCAGCTCGACCAACCCGACCCGACCGCACACCGTGAACACCCTCGACGAGCACCTCGACATGCTCATGGTCTGCCACCACCTCAACCCCGCCGTGCCGGAGGACCTCGCGTTCGCGGAGAGCCGGATCCGGCCGTCCACCATCGCCGCGGAGGACCTGCTGCACGACCTCGGGGCCATCTCGATGATCGGGTCGGATTCGCAGGCGATGGGCCGGGTCGGCGAGGTGATCCTGCGGACCTGGCAGACCGCGCATGTCATGAAGCGCCGCGTCGGGGCGCTGCCCGGGGATCCGCCGACGTCGGACAATCTGCGGGCGCGACGCTATGTGGCCAAGTACACGATCTGCCCGGCCGTCGCGCACGGGCTCGACGGTGAGGTCGGCTCGGTAGAGGTGGGCAAGCTTGCCGATCTGGTGCTGTGGCAGCCCGCGTTCTTCGGGGTCCGGCCCAGCGTCGTGCTCAAGGGCGGCATGATCGCCTGGGCGGCGATGGGCGACTCCAACGCCTCCATCCCGACCCCGCAGCCGGTCCTGCCCCGGCCGATGTTCGGGGCTGCGGCGGCCACAGCCGCCGCCACGTCGGTGCATTTCGTGGCTCCGGCGGCGGTGCAGGGCGGCCTGGCTGACCGGCTGGCGGTACGGCGGCGGCTGGTGGCGGTGCGCGACACCCGGGCGCTGCGCAAGGCCGATATGCCCCTGAATGCTGCGCTGCCACGCATCGAGGTGGACCCTGAGACGTTCACCGTCCGGATCGACGGTGAGGTGGTCCAACCGCATCCCGCGGAGGAACTCCCGATGGCGCAGCGCTATTTCCTGTTCTGATGGTGACCCTGGGCTCGTTGCTCTTGGCCGATTCACGGTTGCCCGCCGGAGGGCATGCGCACTCCGGCGGGGTGGAGGCGGCCGTCGAGCGCGGCCTGCTGCGTGATGAGGCCGATCTCACGCTGTTCCTGGCGGGCCGGTTGCGCGGCAGCGGTCCGGTGATTGCCGCGGTGGCCGCTGCAGGCTGCCTGCTGACCGCCGACACCGGCTCGGACTGGGGCCGTTGGGATGCCGCGGTGAGCGCCCGCATGCCGTCGGCTGCCATGCGGGAAGCGTCCCGGGCGCAGGGCAAGGCCCTGCTTCGTACGGCCCAGCGGGTCTGGCCGTCGACTGCCCTTGAGACGCTGGGTCAGACGGGCCGCCCGCATCACCCGCTGGTCCTCGGTGCCGTGGTTGCCGCCGTCGGCGACGGTCCTGACGCGGCGGCATTGCTAGCGCTGCACCACCTGCTCGGCGGGGCGTGCGCCGCCGCGGTGCGGCTGCTCGGGCTGGACCCGATCGCCGTCGCCGCGGTGCAGGCGCGCGCGGCCGGGCCCGCCGAGCAGGTGGCGCTGGTGGCGACTCGGGCGGCGCGCGAGGCAGTCGCCCAGCGCGACACCCGCCTGCTGCCCAGCACTGGTACCCCGCTACCGGAGGTGCTGGCCGAACTGCACGCTCGCACGGAGGTGACCCTCTTTGCGTCGTGAGCAACCGAACTCGATGCCGATCCCGGCGGCTGGCCGCGGGGACCGCGCGCTGCGGATCGGCATCGGCGGGCCGGTCGGCAGCGGCAAGACCGCGCTGGTCGCCGCGCTGTGCCGGACGCTGCGCGACGAGCTGTCGCTGGTGGTGGTGACCAACGACATCTACACCACCGAAGATGCCGACTTCCTGCGCACCAACGGGGTGCTGCCCGACGAGCGGATCCGGGCAGTGCGCACCGGCTGTTGCCCGCATACCGCGATTCGTGACGACATCACCGCCAACCTGGACGCCGTGGAGGAACTCACCGCGCGCCACGACCCCGATCTGGTGCTGGTGGAAAGTGGCGGGGACAATCTCACCGCCACGTTCAGCTACGGCCTGATCGACGCGCAGGTGTTCGTGCTCGACGTCGCCGGTGGCGACAAGGTGCCCCGCAAGGGCGGGCCCGGGGTCACCCGCTCCGACCTGCTGGTGATCAACAAGATCGATCTCGCCCTGCTGGTCGGCGCCGATCTCGACGTGATGCGCCGGGACGCCGCGGCTGCTCGCGGCGATCGGCCCACCGTGCTGATCTCATTGCGCGAGCAGCCCGACGCCGGGCCGGTCGTGGACTGGCTGCGCGGCCTGCTTCGGTCATCCGTACACCAATGAGGGCACGGGCCGAGATTGTCGCTGAACCCGGCCCGGACGCTGCGTGCCTGCGGTGGCGGTGCGCTCCTCCGGTCGTGTTACGCCAGACCGGCCCGAACCAGGTGCACCTGGTGCAGGCTGCGGGCGGTCCGCTGGGTGGCGATGAGCTGGCGTTGGACGTCCACCTCGGGGCCGGTACCTGCCTACAGGTGCGCTCCGCAGCCGCCACCGTGGTGCAGCCGAGCAGCCCCGCGGCGGCGGCGCAGTGGATCATAGCCGCCGACCTTGCTGATGGTGCGGTGCTGGATTGGCGTCCGGAGCCCACTGTCATCTGCGACGGCGTCGAGCTGCGCAGCAGCATGACCGTCGCACTGCAGCGCGGGGCTCGGGCCATGCTGCGCGAGGTGGTGGTGCTCGGCCGCGCCGGTCAGCGTGGCGGGCGGTTCCACGGTGCGTTCATCGTCGAGTGCGACGGTGTCCCCCTCCTGGCGCACACCCTGCTGCTGGACGGCGCCGATCCGGTGCTCGCCGGACCAGGCGGCACTGGTGGCGCGCGCATTGTCGGGATGCTGGCGGTCGTGGGGGAGGGAAGTGCTAGGCCACCGGAGCTCGCTGGCGAGGAGCCGGGACTGCGCTGGGCGTGCTCGGCGCTCGACGGCCCAGGCTGGCTGCTGTTCGCCCTCGGCGATAACCCCGCAGCCGTCACTGTGCTGCTCGACCGCGCCGCGCGCGATCTATCGTGTTGATCTCGGCCACCGCATGGTCCGGGTCCTCGACATCGACCATCGCTGCCCTTGTGTACCGGCGGGAGGTTCGACCGGCTCGACGCGGTGCACTGGCGTGATCGGCTGACGGACGTTCTTACCCGACCGTGTGATGCAGGATGCCGTCGAGGACGGTGATCGCGTGCCCGGTGAGGTGGACCCGATCGCCGTGGACGGCGGTGCGGACCAGGCCGCTACGGGCCGACGCCTGCAGCCCGGTGAGGCTGTCCCGGCCCAGGCGGCTCGACCAGTAGGGGGCCAGGGCGGTGTGCGCGCTGCCGGTGACCGGATCCTCGCGGATGCCCAGGGCGGGTGCGAAGAAGCGGGAGACGAAGTCGTAGCCGCTGCCCGGATTCGATGCCGGGGCGGTGGCGATCACCCCGCGGAGGCCGTCGCGGCGGGTCAGATGGTCCAGCGCGGTGACGTCCGGGGCCAGGATGCGGATGGCTGCCTCATCAGGGAGGACAGCGAGCAGGTCGCCGAGGGCACCGGTGCCGTAGACGGTGTCGGGCTTGGCGCTGAGGGCGTCGGCGAGACCGTCGGGGACAGCTGCCTCGGTGACAGGAGCGGCCGGGAAGTCCAACGTGACACTGCCGTCTTGGTTGGTGTGGGCGATCAGGACTCCGCTGCGGCTGCTGAACCGGACGGTGCCTGCGATTCCCCGGTCGCTGTGCAGAGCGTGCGCGGTGGCCAGGGTGGCGTGCCCGCACAGGTCGACCTCGACGGCCGGGGTGAACCAGCGCAGTGCCCAGTCAGCGTCAGCGCCCTCGGGCAGCGGGTGGGCGAAGGCGGTGTTGGACAGATTCAATTCGGCGGCGACCCGCTGCATCCATAACTGGTCGGGCCAGGCATCGGCGTCCAGCAGGCAGACGGCCGCAGGGTTGCCGGCGAACGGCCGGTCGGTGAACGCGTCGATGATCCGGATACGCACAACTACACCGTAGGACGGCGGCGGGGGTGGACGGTAATCGATCCCTCAGCGCTCGGCCAGCGCCACGCCAGCAGCGCCGAAGGGGTCCGCTCGGTCAGACTCACGGCGGCCGGCCCCCGGTGGCGGTACTGATCATCTCGGTTGGTGCGAGGAGCCCTCGCTGCATCGCCGCGACCAGGTTGGCCATCTTGGTGACGAAGTCATGCCCGATCACGATGTGCGGGCCCAACGGCGGTGGCCCTTGAGTCCACGACGCGCGCAGGCGGGAAAAGAACTCGATGCCGAACTCCCGACGGTCCCGCTCGTGCTCGACCCGGAACCCCGCCTCCTCCAACAGCCGCCGGTAGGTCTCGCGCTCAGCCACGAAACTCGCCTCGGCATCGCTGGCCCACGGTACTGGGTAGTCGATCTCGCCGGCGCGAACCTGCATCACGTCATAGACCGCGAACCACCCGCCCGGTCGTACCACCCGCCGTACCTCGGCGAACAGCCGCGACTTGTCCTCGATGTTCATCCCGACATGCAGTAGGCAGGCGGCATCGACGCCGCCGTCGGGGATCGGCAGCTCCAGGCCGTTGCCAACCTGGAATTCCACCACATCGGCGAGCCCGCACCTGCGGGTGAGCTCGCGGGCGACCTCAACGAACTCCGGGGTCAGGTCGACGCCGGTGACGCGGGCATCCCGGTGCCGCGCCAGATACCGGGCCGGTCCCCCGATACCGCAGCCCACATCCAGTACCTGGACCCCGGGCCGCCAGCCGAGCTGGTCGAACAACGCTGCGGTAGCCGCCCGACCGCCGATGTGGAACTCATCCCCCGCCGCGAGGTCATCGGCGTCGATCCGATCGGTCGGCTTGCCCGTCGCGGCCAACCCCCGCAGAATCGCCGCCAACAACTCACCGTGTGAGTAGTGCGCCACCACGGTGCTCGATCGATGGTCCCCCACAGTCACCTCCGCGCTCGTCGACATCAGGCTAGTCGACACCGACCAGGCCGTGACCGCGTCGTGACCGTGCCGGCCTGCCCATCGACGGATTCGACGCGCAGATCGCGTCCATTTGCCGCACTCATGACGCGGCTTTGGCCACGCGCAACCCTCAAGGACTTCCGCGACACCGGGATCGACGTGATCGACCCATGGCGAACAGCCTGATCGCATCGTTAGTGGTGGGGCGGCGGCGGTCGAGCGGCGGCTGCGGTGCTGTTCGTGGCCGCGCTGGTGGTGGTCGGCTTGGTGGTGTACCGGCTGTTGCGCGGTCGGCCCACATCTGGGGCCGTCCCCGCGGTCGCCGCCCTCGCGGAGGGATGAGCTCGGGGGCAGCGCCGGGGCGCGTGGGAAGATGGCTCCGTGCTGCGCTGGATCACTGCTGGGGAGTCGCATGGCCCGGCCCTGGTCGCCGTGCTGGAGGGCATGGTCGCCGGGGTTGAGGTCACGTCCAAGGACGTCCAAGCCGAGCTGGCTCGCCGCCGGCTCGGGTACGGGCGGGGCGCGCGGATGAAGTTCGAGGCCGACGAGGTAGACCTGCTGGGCGGCATCCGGCATGGCCGGACCCTGGGAGGCCCAGTGGCGATCCGGATCGGCAACACCGAGTGGCCCAAGTGGGAGACCGTGATGGCGGCCGATCCGGTGGACCCGGATCTGTTGGCCGCGCAGGCCCGCAACGCGCCGCTCACGCGGCCCCGCCCGGGCCACGCCGACCTGGCCGGGATGACCAAGTATGGCTTCGATGATGCCCGGCCGGTGCTGGAGCGGGCCAGCGCCCGCGAGACTGCCTCCCGGGTTGCGCTGGGCACGGTCGCCAAGGCGTTCCTGCGCCAGGCGCTGGGCGTCGAGGTGCTCTCCCATGTCGTGTCGCTGGGGGAGGTGGACGCCCCGGCAGGGGCGCTGCCGGCACCCGGTGATCTGGAACGGATCGACGCCAGCCCGGTGCGGGCGTACGCGGAGGACGTCTCCGCGGCGATGATCGCCGAAGTGGACGCCGCCAAGCGCGACGGTGACACCCTCGGTGGCGTGGTCGAGGTCGTGGTGCACGGGCTGCCGGTGGGTCTGGGTTCCTTCGTGCACGCCGACCGGCGGTTGGATGCCCGGCTTGCCGGCGCGTTGATGGGTATTCAGGCCATGAAGGGTGTCGAGGTGGGGGACGGGTTCGCCACCGCGCGCCGCCGGGGCAGCGCGGCACACGACGAGATGGCGCCCGGGCCCGACGGTGTGATGCGGGCCACCAACCGCGCCGGCGGTCTGGAAGGTGGCATGACCAATGGAGAGGTGCTGCGGGTCCGGGTAGCGATGAAGCCGATCTCCACCGTGCCCAAAGCCCTGGCTACGGTCGACGTCGCCACCGGTGAGGCGGCTGTCGCGATCAACCAGCGCTCCGACGTGTGTGCGGTGCCCGCGGCGGGCGTGGTCGCCGAAGCGATGGTCGCGCTCGTGCTCGCCGATGCCGCGCTGGAGAAGTTCGGCGGAGACGCCCTCCCCGAAACCATCCGCAACGCCCACTCGTACCTCGAGGCCTCCCGCCCACACTGACCCGCGACGGCGCTGCGCGCATTCAGTGCAGTGCCGCAACGGAGGAGATCGCCAAGCATGACGAACGGACCTATTCTGATCCTCATCGGTCCTCCGGGTTCTGGAAAGAGCACCGTGGGGCGGCTGGTGGCTGACAAGCTGGGTGTATCGTTTCGTGACTTCGATGATGACTTGCAGAATGAGTTCGGCCTTCCGGCAGGCGAGCTGGTGGTAAAGCTGGGGAGGGAGAGGTTCAGCGAGGCTGAGTGCGGCCTTATCGGCGCGGTCCTCGCCGACCATGCGGGAGTGCTCGCTCTTGGTGGTGGCACGCCATTGAACTCAGGAATCCAAGAGCAGCTGGAACCGTTTCACACGGTGTTCCTCGACGTGGAACTCGACGAGCTGCTTCGTCGTGAGGGACTGGTTCCGCTGCATCCGTGGCTGCTCCCGCATCCCCGGGCGCACTTGCGGAAGTTACTGTCAGAACGACGCCCGATCTATGAAGCGGTGTCGAAGGCCGTGGTGTCGACGACTGGTCGCTGCGCTGAGAGCGTGGCCGAGGAGGTATTGCTGACCCTGCACCGGTGATTCGCGGCGTCTGAGATGCCCGGTTCGTGGGATGCTCCCCTGGTGGCCGCGTACGCGGGAGGAGTGGGATGAGCGAGACCGCCGAACCGGATCAGGCCGGTGACACCGAGCCACTGCGGATCCGGGTGGCCACGGCGCAGCCCTACGACGTCATCGTCGGGCGGTACCTGCGGGGGCAGCTGCTGGACGCGGTGGGTGGCGGCGCCGTGGCGATCGTGCACCAGCCGACCGTGACCGAGTCCGCAGAGTCGTTGCGCACCGTCCTGGAGTTCAACGGCGCTGGCGCTTACCGCATCGAGGTGCCCGATGCCGAGGACGGCAAGACGCTGTCGGTGGCTGGATTCTGCTGGGACGTGCTGGGAAAGGTCGGTCTGGACCGTACCGGCACCGTGGTAGGTGTTGGCGGTGGAGCGATTACCGATCTCGCCGGGTTCGTCGCCGCCAACTGGCTGCGCGGGGTCCGGGTGGTGCAGGTGCCCACCACACTTCTGGCGATGGTGGATGCCGCGGTGGGCGGTAAGACCGGGATCAACACCGACGCGGGCAAGAACCTGGTCGGCGCGTTTCACGAGCCCGCCGCGGTGCTGGTTGACCTCTCGTACCTCCATATCCTGCCCCGAGACGAGCTCGTCAACGGCATGGCCGAAGTGGTCAAGGCGGGGTTCATCGCCGATCCAGTGATCCTGGAACGGATCGAAGCCGATCCGGAAGCCGCGCTGGACCCGTCCGGCCCGGTGCTGGAGGACCTGGTCGCCCGCGCGATCCGGGTGAAGGCCGACGTGGTGGCTGCCGACCTGCGAGAGTCCCACCTGCGCGAGGTGCTCAACTACGGGCATACCCTGGGCCACGCCCTGGAACGTCGGGAGGGCTACCGGTGGCGGCACGGCGCTGCGGTGAGCGTCGGCATGGTCTTCGCGGCCGAGTTGGCTCGGCTCGCTGGGCGGCTGGACGACGCCACCGCACAGCGGCATCGTCGGCTACTCAGTTCGATCGGTCTGCCTACCCGTTACGACGCCGACGCGCTGTCTGAACTTCTCGAAGGCATGCGCAACGACAAGAAGACCCGGTCCGGGGTGTTGCGTTTCGTGGTGCTCGACGACCTGGCCAAACCTGGGCGGCTGGAGGATCCGGACCCGGAGCTGCTCGCCGCGGCCTACGCCGCGGTGGCCAGCGGGACGGTGGGGTTCGACGTGGCGGAGGGCTCGCAGTGAAGGTGCTGGTGCTCAACGGGCCGAACCTGGGCCGGCTCGGGACCCGCGAGCCCGACGTCTACGGTGCGACCAGTTACAGCGACCTGGTGGCGCTGTGCCAGCGGATCGGAACTGAGTTACAGCTCGAGGTGGATGTGCGGCAGACCGACCACGAGGGCGTCATGATGAGCTGGCTGCACGAGGCTGCCGACACCGGGACCCCGGTGGTGCTCAACGCCGGGGCGTGGACGCATTACTCGATCGCGGTCCGGGACGCTGCCGCGCAACTGTCGGCGCCGCTGGTGGAGGTGCACATCAGCAACGTGCACGCCCGGGAACCGTTCCGGCACCACAGTCACATTTCGGCCATCGCCTCCGGAGTCATCGTCGGTTTGGGCGTCGACGGTTATCCACTTGCGTTGCGCTGGATAGCCGGCCGCGCCAGCACCTGAAGGGTCGCTTTCCCGTGAACTCCACTGAACCGGAGATGTCGTACCCCCGACGCCGCTCGGCGCTGCGTGCGCGGCTGCGCGAGCGGCAACTCGACGCGCTGCTGGTCACGGATCTGCTCAACATCCACTACCTCACCGGGTTCACCGGATCTAGTGGCGCCCTGCTGGTGCACGTCGAGGGCGACGAGCGCAGCGTGTTCGCCACCGACGGCCGCTACCGCACGCAGTCCCAGCGGCAGGTGCCCGACCTGCACCGAGTGATCGACAGGTCCCGCCATCTGCGGTTGGCCAAGGAAGCTACCGAGGCGGGAATCGGCCGGCTGGGTTTTGAGAGCCATGTGGTGACAGTGGACGGGCATGCCGCTTTGGCAAAGGTCACCGGCCCGGACATGCTGGTCGCCGCCTCCCGGCCGGTGGAGGCGCTACGGTTGATCAAGGACGATACCGAGGTCGCCGCGTTGCGTGCCGCGTGCGCAGCCGCCGACACCGCTCTGGCCGGGTTGCTGGCAGACGGCGGGTTGCGTCCGGGCCGCACTGAACGTGAGGTGGCCCGCGACCTGGAGGCCCGGATGGTGGCAGCGGGGGCTGCCGGTCCCTCGTTCGAGACCATCGTCGCGACCGGCGCGAACTCGGCAGTGCCGCACCACCGTCCGACCGACGCGCAGCTGCGCCGAGGCGATTTGGTGAAGCTGGACTTCGGTGCCCTGGTCGACGGCTATCACTCCGACATGACCCGCACCATGGTCCTCGGGGAGCCTGCTGGGTGGCAGCGGGAAATCTACGATCTGGTCGCTGCGGCACAGGCCGCCGGGCGCGCCGCGCTGCGGGACGGGGCCGACGTCCGCGATGTGGACGCGGCCGCCCGGGACGTGATCGTCCACGCCGGGTATGGCAAGGACTACGTGCACGGTCTCGGGCACGGCGTCGGCCTGCAGATCCACGAGGCTCCGGCGTTGTCGCAGTTCGGGGTCGGTACACTGGCAGCAGGCATGACGGTCACCGTCGAGCCGGGTGTCTACCTGGCGGACCGGGGCGGCGTGCGAATCGAGGACACCCTCGTCGTCTCCGACGGCGAGCCCGAGCTCCTCACCCTGACCACGAAGGACCTCGTGGTCGTGCCCTGCCAGCGATGACCGGGCTGATTGTCGATGAACGCCTGATTGTCTATGAACGGAGCACAGGCTGACGTGGCCACCACCAACGACCTGAAGAACGGACTCGTGCTCAACCTCGACGGCCAGCTGTGGTCGATCGTGAACTTTCAGCACGTCAAACCGGGTAAAGGCGGCGCCTTCGTGCGGACCACCCTGAAGAACGTGCTGTCCGGCAAGGTCGTGGACAAGACGTTCAACGCGGGCACCAAGGTCGACACTGCCACCGTCGACCGGCGTGAGATGACCTACCTGTACCCCGACGGTGCCGACTTCGTGTTCATGGACACCGACACCTTCGAGCAGCTGACCATTCCCGGCGAGACCGTCGGAGATGCGGCGAAATACCTGCTGGACAACCAGACCGCGCTGGTCGCCGTGCACGAAGGCACCCCGCTGTATGTCGAACTGCCCACCTCGGTGGAGTTGGTGATCTCGCACACCGACCCGGGCCTGCAGGGGGACCGGTCGACTGGCGGCACCAAGCCCGCCACGCTGGAAACCGGCGCAGAGATCCAGGTGCCGCTGTTCCTCAGCATCGGCGAGCGGGTCAAGGTCGACACCCGGGACGGGCGCTACCTCGGCCGCGTCAGCACCTGACGTGGGCGCCCGCAGCAAGGCCCGCAAACGCGCCGTCGACATCCTCTTCGAGTCCGACCTGCGCGGGCTGGATCCGCTGGCCCTGCTCGCCGAACGGGTCGGGGCGCCAGGGTTGCCCCCAGTCAGCGACTACACCGTCTCGCTGGTGCACGGCGTGGTCGCGCACCAAGAGGACATCGACCGGATGCTCACCGAGCACGCCCGGGGATGGACCCTTGCGCGGATGCCCGCGGTGGACCGGGCGGTGCTCCGGCTCGGTGTGTTCGAACTGCTGTTCTCCGATGAGGTGGACGATGCAGTAGCCATCGACGAGGCCATCGAGCTGGCCAGGTCGCTATCCACCGACGACTCGCCGCGATTCGTCAACGGCGTGCTCGGCGCCCTGGCCGCGCTGCCGCGCGGCCAGTGAGTGGCAATCAGTGCCCTAACACAGGCTGCCACTCACGGCTCTTCTTTGGCCGGGCGAGCCTCCGGGGGTAACACCCCCCAACCGATCAGCTGCTCGGTGAGATCCCCCGGCGACATGTCGTAGATGATCGCCAACGAGCGCAGGTCCTCCGTGCGGATGGACAGCACCTTGCCGTTGTAGTCGCCGCGCTGGCTCTGGATCGTCGCGGCGTAGCGTGCCAGCGGGCCTACCTTGTCCACCGGTAGCTGCTGCAGCCGCTCCAGGTTGATGACGATCTTGGTGGCTGGTTCTCCCCCCGAGGGTATCCGGCCTTCTGGTAGCAGTTCGGGCACCGGGACCCCGTAGAAATCGGCAAGCTCGGCGAGCTTCTGCACGGTAACCGCGCGGTCACCACGCTCGTAGGAGCCGACCACCACGGCCTTCCAGCGGCCCGCCGACTTCTGCTCGACACCGTGCAGCGACAGCCCCTGCTGCTGACGGATGCCGCGCAATTTGGACCCCAGTGCCTTGGCATAGTCGCCCATCTGGCGCTTCTCCTTCTCCTTCAACCCCGACCAGTCAACGCCTTGGGACGCCGCGCACACATCGGGATGTACGGAGAGTAATGCTGCGCTGAGTAACCTTCCAGGTCAAGCCATTGGGGGCCCAACACTGAGGAGAGTCACGCACACCACCCGGACGGGGCAGTGATTGAGCGCCCGCAACCCTGATGTCACCTCCTGATACCGTCGGCGACCGGGGTCCGGGCGCCTGCCCGGCACCTGACGTCCTTTAAGACCCGTCCGGTGAGGCGGGGAAGGAGGTCCACCGTGTCGTCCCCCTCCGGGACGGGCGCGGCAGGACCACCGCGGCAGCATGAGCTGCTCTCGGCGGCCGATGTCGCGCGCATCGTCGCTCGAATGGCGCACCAGATCATCGAGCGCACCGCGCCCCAGCCGGTGGTGCTGCTCGGTATCCCCACCCGCGGCGTCCCGCTGGCCCACCGGCTGGCAGACCGGATCCGTGAGTTCGGCGGGACCCTGGTGGGCGTGGGCACCCTGGATATCACCCTCTACCGGGATGACCTGCGGCGCAGGCCCACCAGAGCGCTGCAGCCCACCGAGTTGCCCGCCGGTGGGCTCGACGATGCGCTGGTCGTGCTGGTCGATGACGTGTTGTACTCCGGGCGCACCGTAGCGGCGGCGCTGGACGCGGTGCGTGAGTACGGCCGCCCCCGGGCGGTACAACTCGCCGTGCTGGTCGACCGCGGTCACCGGGAGCTGCCGATCCGGGCCGACTACGTGGGCAAGAACATGCCTACTTCCCGGGACGAGGAGGTCGGCGTGCTGCTCGTCGACACCGACGGCGCGGATGCCGTCGTGATCCGCCGGGGGCCGCGGTGAAGCACCTGCTGACGACCGCTGACCTGCAGCGCGAGACCGCCACTGCGCTGCTGGACACCGCCGAGGCGCTCAAGCAGGCGCTGCTGGGTCGCGAGGTGCACAAGCTGCCCACGCTACGCGGGCGCACCGTGGTCACCTTGTTCTACGAGAGCTCCACTCGCACCCGGGCCTCCTTCGAGATCGCGGGCAAGTGGATGAGCGCCGACGTGGTCAACGTCTCGGCCACGGCGTCCTCGGTGGCCAAGGGGGAGTCGCTGCGCGACACCGCGCTGACCCTGGCGGCGATGGGCGCGGACTGCGTCGTGATTCGTCACCCTGCCTCGGGTGCGGCGCATCGGCTCGCCGGCTGGGTGCCCGCGCACGTGATCAACGCCGGTGACGGCACCCACCAGCACCCGACCCAAGCGTTGCTCGACGCAGCTACTCTTCGTGACCGTTTGGGCACCCTGAATGGGCGGACCGTCACCATCGTAGGCGACGTGCTGCATAGCCGGGTGGCTCGCTCGAATATCCAGCTATTGATCACGCTGGGTGCCCGGATCCACCTCGTCGCCCCGCCCACGCTGCTGCCGTGGGGTGTGGAGAACTGGGAATTCGAGAACTCGGGTGTGCAGAGCAGACCGGTCACGGTCGGGCACGATCTCGACGCCGCGCTGCCCGGCACCGACGCGCTGATGGTGCTGCGAGTGCAGACTGAGCGGATGCATGGCGGGTTCTTCCCGTCCGCCCGGGAGTATTCGATCAGCTACGGGCTTTCCGAGGCCCGGCTGGGGTTGTTGCCGGAGCATGCCGTCGTGCTGCACCCGGGGCCGATGCTGCGCGGCATGGAGATCGCCCCCTCGGTCGCAGATTCCCCTCGAGCTGCGATCACCGACCAGGTCCGCAACGGAGTACACGTGCGGATGGCCGTGCTCTACCACCTGCTCGCGGCCCAGGACGAGCAACCGTGAGCGAGCGAACCATCGGGCAGAGCACCCGGCCGCTACTTCTTCGCGGGATCCGGCCCTACGGCGTCGGCGACCCGGTGGACCTGCTGATCCGGGACGGGGTGATCGCCAAACTGGGCGCCGGCCTGGACGGCACGGGCGTCGAGGCACTCGACGGTGGCGGACTGGTTGCCTTGCCCGGTCTGGTCGACCTGCACGCGCACCTGCGCGAGCCCGGCCGGGAGGATGCCGAGACGATCGCCACCGGTTCGGCGGCCGCGGCGCTGGGTGGCTACACCGCGGTGTTCGCGATGGCCAACACCGACCCGGTCGCCGACACCGCCGTGGTCGTGGAGCACGTGTACCGGCGCGGCCGCGAGGTCGGGCTGGTCGACGTGCATCCGGTCGGCGCGGTCACCGTAGGGCTGCGTGGCGAGCGGCTCGCCGAGCTGGGGTCGATGGCCGCGTCCGCCGCCGCGGTGCGGATGTTCTCCGACGACGGGCTGTGCGTGCACGACTCGCTGCTGATGCGCCGTGCTCTGGAGTACACCCGCGGGCTGGGCGGCGTGGTGGCTCAGCACGCCGAGGACCCTCAGCTCACCGCAGGCGCCCAGGCCCACGAGGGCCAGGTCGCTGCCCGGCTGGGGCTGGCCGGCTGGCCCGCCGCCGCAGAGGAGTCGATCGTCGCGCGGGACTGCCTGCTCGCCCGCGACGCCGAAGCGGCACTGCATGTCTGCCACGTGTCCACCGCGGGCACGGTGGCAGTGCTGCGCTGGGCCAAGGAGCGCGGGATCCGGGTGTCCGCTGAGGTCACCCCGCACCACCTGCTGCTCACCGATGAGCGCCTGGCTGGTTACGACCCGGTCAACAAGGTCAACCCGCCGCTGCGCACCGCTGCCGACACCGCCGCGCTGCGCGCCGCGCTGGCCGAGGGGATCGTGGACTGCGTGGCCACCGACCATGCCCCGCACGCCGCGCAGGACAAGGACTGCGAATGGTCCGCGGCCCGGCCGGGCATGCTGGGCCTGCAGACCGCGTTGTCGGTGGTAGTGGCAACCATGGTGCGCCCCGGCCTGCTGGACTGGCGGGGGGTGGCCCGGGTGATGAGCGAGCACCCTGCGCGGATCGGTGGGGCGACCGATCAGGGCCGCCCGATCGCAGTGGGACAGCCGGCGACGCTGGTCCTGGTGGACCCCGACGCCACCTGGACGGTGCGCGGGGCGCAGCTGGCCAGCCTGGCCGGCAACACCCCCTACGAGGGGATGGAGCTGCCCGGCCGGGTGGTGGCCACCCTGTTGCGCGGCGAGGTCACGACCGAGGACGGGAAGGTGCAGCGATGATCAGCGCTGCGGGCATGACGGTCGGGCCGGCCGTGCTAGTGCTGGAGGACGGCACCACCGTGCGCGGCGAGAGCTACGGTGCGGTGGGCCAGGCGCTGGGTGAGGCTGTCTTCGCCACCGGGATGACCGGCTACCAGGAGACCCTCACCGATCCGTCCTACCGCCGCCAGATCGTGATGCAGACCGCGCCGCATATCGGCAACACCGGCTGGAACGACGAGGATGACGAGTCACACCGGATCTGGGTTGCCGGTTACGTCGTGCGCGACCCGGCCCGGATCCCCTCCAATTGGCGGTCTCGCCGGTCGCTTGAGAGCGAACTGGCCCGCCAGCGTGTCGTGGGCATTTCCGGCGTGGACACCCGCGCGCTGACCCGCCGGCTGCGCGAGCACGGCTCGATGCGGGCCGGGATCTTCTCCGGCGACGCGCTCGCCGAGCCGGCGCAGCTGACGGCGCGCGTGCTGGCCAGCCCCTCGATGGTCGGGGCGGACCTGGTCGGCGAGGTCACCACCCCGCACCCCTACATCATCCCGCCCACCCGCATTCAGCGGGCTCAGCGGGGCTATTGGGGTGGCGTTAGCCCCGCTGAGCCCGCTGAATGCGGGGCCGGCGAGCCTCGGTTCCGGGTGGTGGCGCTGGATTTGGGGATCAAGTCCAACACGCCGCGGATGCTGGCCGCTCTCGGGATCGAGACGCATGTCCTGCCGGCTACCGTCGCGCTGGAGCAGGTGCTGGAGCGGGAACCCGACGGGGTGTTCCTGTCCAACGGCCCGGGCGATCCGGCCACCGCGGACCACGCAGTCTCGTTGACCCGCGCGGTGCTGGCCCGGCGGGTACCGCTGTTCGGGATCTGCTTCGGCAACCAGATCCTCGGCCGGGCTCTGGGGCGAGGCACCTACAAGATGCGCTACGGGCACCGCGGGCTCAACGTCCCGGTCGTCGAGCACGCCACCGGGCGGGTCGCGATCACCTCGCAGAACCACGGTTTCGCCGTGCGGGGCGAGCCCGGGGAACGGTTCGACTCCGACTTCGGCGCCGCAGTGGTGAGCCACTCCTGCCCCAATGACGGCACCGTCGAGGGCCTAACCTGCCTGGACATCCCAGCATTCAGCGTCCAGTACCACCCCGAAGCAGCCGCCGGCCCGCACGACGCAGCGGATCTATTCGACCGGTTCTGTGAGCTGATGGAGGAGCAGCGATGACCACGTCGATAACTGCACAGGCCAAGATCCAGCGTCTCCGCATCCAGAACTATCGGGTGTTGCGTGATGTGGAGTTCCGCGACCTCACGCCGCTCACTGTCCTGCTCGGCCCGAACGGCAGCGGCAAATCCACAGTGTTCGACGTTTTCGCCTTCTTGCGCGAAGCGTTCACTACCAACCTTCGCGCGGCCTGGGATCACCGCAACCGCATCCGTGAGCTGCGCAGCCGCGGCGAGAGTGGCCCGATCACTATCGAGATCGCTTACCGGCAGGCCCCCGGGGAAAGGTTGGTGACCTACCGCCTGGAACTCGATGAGGAGAACGGCTCCCCCGTGGTCATGGGTGAGCTGCTGCGTTGGAATAACTCACCGGGCTCTGGGCGGCCAAGGGACATTCTCAGCTTTCAACGCGGCGAGGGCTTTCTGTATGACAACGTCAGAGACAATTACACCGACGAGCGGCTTGACAGCCCCGACCTGCTTGCGGTCAGCACGCTTGGCGGTCTGGCCCGCCACCCACGGGTGGCACGCCTGCGCCGATTCATCTCCGGGTGGTATCTCTCTTACCTCAGCGGAGGTACCAAGCGCACCGTTCCCGAAGCCGGCCCACAAGCGAGACTGTCTGAGACCGGTGACAATATGCCAAATGTCGTCCAGTATCTCAAGGAGCAGCGCCCCGACCGTCTCGACGAGATCCTACGTGTTCTCGCGGACCGAGTCCCTCAACTTGAGCGGGTTGAGACGGAACTGCTCGCCGACGGTCGGCTACTTCTGAGGTTCAAAGATGCGCCGTTCGACGAACCCGTTCTAGCGAAGTACGCCTCAGACGGAACACTCAAGTTGCTGGCCTACCTCACCGTGCTGTACGACCCTGCGCCTCCTCCGATTGTGGGCATCGAAGAGCCAGAGAATTTTCTGCACCCCAGACTGCTCCAGGTCTTGGCCGAGGAGGCACGGGGAGTGGCGGGCCGCAGTCAGCTTCTCGTCACCACACATTCGCCGTACTTTGTAGACGCACTGCGTCCCAAGGAGTTGTGGGTGCTCTACAGAGACAACGAGGGCTTCTCCCGCAGGATAAGAGCATCTGACATGAGGCGAGTGGTCGCACAGGTCAACGCGGGCGGCCTGTTGGGGAACCTGTGGATGGAGGGCTACTTCGAGGCTGGCGATCCGCTGGTTCAAGGTGGTAGACCTAACACGAGGGTCAGCGCGTGAATCTTGAGGTTCTGGTCGAGGAGCGCTCTGCCGAGCAGGCGCTCCGTACATTGCTGCCACGTATCGTCCCGGATATCGACTTCGAGATACGCGTATTCCGATGGAAATCGGATCTGTTGAAGAAGCTTCCAAGCAGGCTAAAGGGCTACGCGACCAGAATCGATCAAGCGGACACCTATCTCATCGTACTCGTCGATCGCGATGACGACGACTGCCTGGCGCTCAAAAAAGATATGGAGAAGATGGCTGCTGCCGCAGGCTTACTGACAGCCGCGACAGCACCGGAGATTCGCCGCGCGAACGTGATCAACCGAATCGCTATCGAGGAGCTCGAAGCGTGGTTCTTCGGTGATATTCCAGCGCTCTGCGCCGCCTATCCGCGGATTCCTGTCTCGCTCGGTAAACAGGCGAAGTATCGCAACCCTGATGCTATCATCGGTGGTACTTGTGAAGCGTTGGAATACGTGCTTCGGAAGCACAATTACCACCGAGGTGGTCTGCCGAAGGTCGCGGCAGCCACCGCGATCGCGCAACACATGAGTGTGGACGTCAACCGCTCCCGGAGCTTCTCGGTGTTCCGGGATGGAGTACGACGACTCGTCGCTGGAGGCAGCAATGCCGCGGAGGGCTGATATTCGGCATGTTTTGGTGATCGGGTCGGGGCCGATCGTGATTGGGCAGGCCTGTGAGTTTGACTACTCGGGGACGCAGGCTTGCCGGGTGTTGCGCGAGGAGGGGCTGCGGGTCAGCCTGGTGAACTCCAACCCGGCGACGATCATGACCGATCCGGAGTTCGCCGATGCGACCTACATCGAGCCGATCACCCCGGAGTTCGTCGAGAAGGTGATCGCCGCCGAGCGTGCTGCCGGGTTTCCGGTGACAGCGTTGCTGGCCACGCTCGGTGGGCAGACTGCGCTGAACACCGCCGTCGCGCTGCACGAGCGCGGGGTGCTTGCGCGGTACGGCGTCGAACTGATCGGCGCCGATATCGAGGCCATCCAGCGTGGTGAGGACAGGCTGAAGTTCAAGGAGGTCGTCCGCGCGGTGGGTGCCGAGGTGCCGCGCAGCGCCGTCTGCCGGTCCTTGGACCAGGTGCGCGAGGCCGCTGGCGAGCTCGGCCTGCCGGTGGTGATCCGGCCGTCGTACACCATGGGCGGGCTCGGCTCGGGGATGGCGCACACGCCCGCCGAGCTCGAACGGCTGGCCACCGCGGGGTTGGCCGAGAGCCCGGTGCACCAGGTACTCATCGAGGAAAGCGTGCTGGGCTGGAAGGAATATGAGCTGGAGCTGATGCGCGACCACCGGGACAACGTGGTGGTGGTGTGCTCGATTGAGAACATCGACCCGATGGGCGTGCATACCGGGGACTCGGTGACCGTCGCCCCGGCGCTGACCCTGACCGATCGCGAATACCAGCACATGCGTGACGTCGGCATCGCGGTGTTGCGCGAGGTCGGGGTGGACACCGGGGGCTGCAACATCCAGTTCGCCGTGCATCCGGGGGACGGCCGGCTGGTCGTGATCGAGATGAACCCGCGGGTATCGCGATCGAGCGCGCTGGCGTCCAAGGCCACCGGTTTCCCCATCGCCAAGATTGCCGCAAAGCTCGCGATCGGCTACACCCTCGACGAGATCACCAACGACATCACCGGCGAGACCCCGGCCAGCTTCGAGCCCACCCTGGACTACGTGGTGGTCAAGGTGCCCCGGTTCGCCTTCGAGAAGTTCCCCGGCGCGGACCCCACGCTCACCACCACCATGAAATCGGTGGGCGAGGCGATGGCGCTGGGCCGCTCGTTCCCCGAGGCGCTGGGCAAGGCGCTGCGTTCAATGGAGACCCCCGAGGCCGGCTTCTGGACCCGGCCTGATCCACCGTCAGCGTCCGTAGACGCGGAACTGGAAGCGCTGCGGGTTCCGCACGACGGCCGGCTCTACACCGCGGAGCGGGCCCTGCGCCTGGGCGCCACCGTGGCGCAGGTCTGTGAAGCGTCCGGAATCGACCCCTGGTTCGTCGACCAGATCGCCGGCCTGGTCGAGCTGCGCACCGAACTCGTCGCCGCGCCGGAGCTGGACGAGGCGCTGCTGCGCCGGGCCAAACGGGCCGGTATCTCCGACCGGCAGCTCGCCGCCGTGCGCGGGCACCTCACTGAGCCCGAGATCCGAGCCCTGCGGCACCGCCTGGGCGTGCGGCCGGTCTACAAGACCGTGGATACCTGCGCCGCCGAGTTCGCTGCCCGCACCCCGTACCACTACTCCGCCTACGAGAGTGACCCCGATGCCGAGACCGAGGTCACCGAGCAGCGGGAACGGCCCAAGGTGATCATCCTGGGCTCCGGGCCGAACCGGATCGGTCAGGGCATCGAGTTCGACTACTCCTGCGTGCACGCCGCGATCGCCTTGCGTTCGTCGCCCGACCCACCCGGCGGGTACGAGACCGTGATGGTCAACTGCAACCCGGAGACCGTGTCCACCGACTATGACACCGCAGACCGGCTCTATTTCGAGCCGTTGACCTTCGAGGACGTCATGGAGGTGGTGGATGCCGAGCGGACCTCGGGCACCGTGGCGGGCGTGATCGTGCAGCTGGGCGGGCAGACCCCGCTGGGGCTGGCGCAACAGCTGGCCGACGCGGGCGTCCCGGTGGTCGGCACGACCCCAGAAGCGATTCACCTCGCCGAGGACCGCGGTTCCTTCGGCGCGGTGCTGCGGCGGGCCGGATTGCCCGCACCGGCCTACGGTACCGCCACGTCGTTCGCGGAGGCCCGCAAGATCGCCGAGGAGATCGGTTACCCGGTGCTGGTTCGCCCCTCCTACGTGCTCGGCGGGCGCGGTATGGAGATCGTTTACGACGAGGAGACGCTGGCCGGCTACATCGCCCGCGCCACCGAGATCACCCCCGAACACCCGGTGCTGGTGGACCGCTTCCTTGACGACGCCATCGAGATCGACGTCGACGCGCTGTGCGACGGCAGCGAGGTCTACCTCGGCGGGATCATGGAGCACATCGAGGAGGCCGGGGTGCACTCCGGGGACTCCTCCTGCGTGTTGCCGCCGATCACGCTGGGTGAGTCCGACCTGGCCACGGTGCGTGCTTCGACCGAGGCGATCGCTCGGGAGATCGGCGTCCGCGGCCTGCTCAACGTGCAGTACGCGCTCAAGGGCGACGTGCTCTACGTGCTGGAGGCAAACCCGCGGGCCAGCCGCACGGCACCGTTCGTCTCCAAGGCCACCGCGGTACCGCTGGCCAAGGCCGCCGCCCGGATCATGCTCGGCGCCGGTATCGCCGAATTGCGGGCTGAGGGTCTGTTGCTCCCGTACGGCGACGGTGGTGACCTGCCCGCCGATGCGCCGGTGGCCGTCAAGGAAGCCGTGCTGCCCTTCCACCGGTTCCGCACCCCGGAGGGTCAGGGGGTGGACTCGCTGCTGGGGCCGGAGATGAAGTCCACCGGCGAGGTGATGGGCATTGACGCCGCGTTCGGGCAAGCCTTCGCCAAGTCCCAGGCCGCGGCCTACGGCTCGTTACCGACGTCGGGGCGGGTGTTCGTGTCGGTGGCCAACCGGGACAAACGGAGCATGGTGTTCCCGGCCAAACGGCTGGCCGATCTGGGCTTCGAGGTCCTCGCCACCCGGGGAACCGCCAACACGCTGCGCCGCAACGGCATCCCCTGCACCGTGGTGCGCAAGCACTTCGAGGGCCCGGACAACATCGTCGACCTGATCAACGCCGGGGAAGTCGATATGATCATCAACACGCCCTACGGTAATCCCGGACCCCGGGTGGACGGCTACGAGATCCGCACCGCCGCGGTGTTCCGGGACATCCCGTGCATCACCACCGTGCAGGGCGCCGCAGCAGCCGTCCAAGGCATCGAAGCCCTGATCCGCGGCGACATCACCGTCCGCCCCCTCCAAGCCCTGCACGCCGCCCTCCGCGCCTGTCCCCCGAACCCCCCGCATTCAGCAGGCTCAGCGGGGTTATCCGGTGCCCAGTAACCCCGCTGAGCCTGCTGAATGCGGGTTCGGGGCGCGGTTGAGGAGTGTTGTGGGGGTTCGGGGGAGGTTGTGTGTGGGGATTGATCCGCATCCTGAGCTGCTGCGGGGGTGGGGGGTGGGCGACGATGTGGCTGGGCTGGAGAGGTTTGCGCTGGGTGCGGTGGAGGCGCTGGCGCCGGTCGTGGCGCTGGTCAAGCCACAGTCGGCGTTCTTCGAACGGCACGGGGCGCGGGGCATCGCCGTGCTGGAGCGGGTGCTGGCCGCGGCCCGGGATGCCGGTGCGCTGGTGCTGCTCGACGTCAAGCGGGGGGACATCGGTTCCACCATGGCCGGGTACGCCGCAGCCTACCTCAGCGACGGGGCGCCGCTGGCCGCAGACGCGATCACTGTATCGCCCTACCTCGGGGTCGGTGCGTTGGATCCGGCGTTCGAGCTGGCCGGCCAGACCGGGCGGGGGGTGTTCGTGCTGGCGCTGAGCTCCAACCCGGAGGGCGCCGACCTGCAGACCGCGGTCACCGGTACCGGAAGCACGGTCGCGCAATCGGTGATCGACGCCGTTGCCTCGCGCAATGCCGGTCACCCCGGCGATTTCGGTGTCGTGGTGGGGGCCACTACAGCGGCCGGGGCACTGCGGTTGGAGGCACTCAACGGCCCGATACTGGTCCCCGGGATAGGCGCACAGGGCGCCTGCCTTGCCGACCTGCCCAAGGTCTTCGGTGTGGCGGCCCGCAACGTTGTCCCGACCACCTCACGTGACGTGCTGCGGCATGGACCCGAGCCGGAGTTCCTGCGACACGCCGCACGGCTGATCGCCGACGAGGCGACAGACCTGCTTCAATTCCCGTCGCGGCAGGTCGGGGGTGGGACCCCGCGTTGAACGGCGGACTGCCCTGGGGATACGGTCGCCGCACCAATCCAGAACCATTCCTAAGCACTAGCAATCGACGGAGGAGACCGTGGCCCTTCCCGAGCTGACCGAGGAGCAGCGGGCCGCTGCGCTGGAGAAGGCGGCCGCTGCCCGACGTGCCAGGGCCGAGCTCAAAGAACGCCTCAAGCGCGGCGGGACCAACCTCACGGAGGTTCTCGCTCAGTCCGACAGCGACGACATCCTGGGCAAGATGAAGGTTTCGGCTTTGCTCGAGGCCCTGCCCGGCGTGGGCAAGGTTCGTGCCCAGCAGATCATGGAGCGGCTGGAGATCGCTGCCAGCCGGCGGCTGCGCGGGCTTGGTGACCGCCAGCGCAAGGCGCTGCTCAGCGAGTTCGGCCCAGAATGACGTAGAGTGACCCAGAGTGATGGCGTGTGAGTCGGGGTCCAGCGTGGTCGCCGGACCCCGACTCACCGTTGTCTCAGGCCCCTCCGGGGTCGGCAAGTCCAGCGTGGTCGCCGAGGTGGCGCGGCGCTGGCCGCAGCTGGTTGTCAGCGTCTCGGTGACCACCCGGCCACCTCGTGTCGGCCAACGGCCCGATGAGCATTACCGCTACGTGGACCACGCCACCTTCACGCGAATGGTCGCACGTGGTGAGTTCTTGGAGTACGCCGAGTACGCCGGTAACTGTTACGGCACTCCAGCCGCGCCAGTACGCGCGGCCCTGGCCGCTGGCCGGTCGATGTTGCTGGAGATCGAAGTGCAGGGTGCCCGGCAGGTTCGGGCCGCGATGACCGGCGCACTGCTGGTGATGCTGGTACCGCCGTCCTGGGAGGCGCTGTATGCGCGGCTGTCCGACCGTGGCACTGAGGATCCCACGGAGCGGGAGCGCCGGTTGCGGGTGGCACGCGAGGAGTTGGACGCCGTCGGGGAGTTCGATGCGACGATTGTCAACGACGACGTGCAACGGGCCGCGCAGGAATTGATAACCTTGATGGTCGGCACGGGTTCCGGACACCGCCGGACCGGCCCCGGTGACATCTGACGGCATCTGGAGACAGTGAGTGAGCATCCCCACCGAATTGGGTGCGCTGAGCGCACCCTCGGTCGCTGCCCCTGAGGGCATCACCAACCCCCCGATCGACGACCTGCTGGGCAAGGTCAGCTCGAAGTACGCTCTGGTCATCTTCGGGGCCAAGCGGGCGCGCCAGATCAACGACTACTACGCCCAGCTCGGGGAGGGCCTGCTGGAGTACGTCGGCCCGCTGGTCGAGCCAGGGGCGCGGGAGAAGCCGCTGTCGATCGCGTTGCGGGAGATCCACAGCGGCCTACTCGAGCACACCGAGGGCGAGTGACACACGCCGGGCCGGTCCGGCCGGACCTACCCCGGCGGATCGTGCTCGGCGTTGCGGGTGGTATCGCCGCCTACAAGGTATGTGAGGTGCTCCGCCGGCTCACCGAAGCGGGGCACCAGGTCCAGGTGGTTCCCACCGAGGCTGCCCTGCGGTTCGTCGGTGCCCCGACCTGGGAGGCGCTGTCTGGACTACCGGTGCAGCGCGGTCTGTTCACCGACGTCCCTGAGGTGCCGCACGTGCGGTTGGGGCAGACCGCCGATCTGGTCCTGGTCGCCCCGGCTACCGCGGATCTACTGGCTCGCGCCGCCCACGGCCGGGCCGACGATCTGCTCTGCGCCACGCTGCTCACCGCCCGTTGCCCGGTGTTGCTGGTGCCCGCAATGCACACCGAGATGTGGGAGCACGCGGCAACGGTGCACAACGTCGCAGTGTTGCGCTCGCGTGGAACCGTCGTCGCGCAGCCCGCGACCGGGCGGCTCACCGGCGCCGACTCCGGTGCCGGCCGGCTGCCGGAACCCACCGAGATCGTCGACCTCGCCACCTTGCTGCTCCACCGATCAGACACCCTGCCGCGGGATCTCACCGGCCGGCGGGTGGTGATCTCCGCCGGTGGTACTCGCGAACCCCTGGACCCGGTGCGTTACCTGGGTAACCGGTCCTCCGGGCGACAGGGCTATGCGCTGGCCCGAGTCGCGGCCCAGCGCGGTGCGCGGGTGACGCTTGTCACGGCCCACACCGCCGATCTGACCGATCCGGCCGGCGTCGAGGTGGTCGTCGTGGGTACCGCGCGCGAGCTGCGAGAGGCCGTGCTCAAGGCGGCGCCGGACGCCGATGCGGTGGTGATGGCCGCCGCCGTCGCGGACTTCCGCCCGGTCAACGCCCGTCCCAGCAAGATCAAGAAGCTCGATTCGGACCCGGATCCGCTGCCGCTGATTCTCAACCCGGACATTCTGGCCGAACTGGTGCGAGGCCGCCCGCAGGGTCAGGTGGTGGTCGGTTTCGCAGCCGAGACCGGAGACTCCGACGGTGGAGTGCTCGCGCACGGCCGGGCCAAACTCGCCCGCAAGGGCTGCGACCTGCTGGTGGTCAACACGGTCGGGGAGGGTCGCGCGTTCGAGGTCGAACACAACGCAGGCTGGCTGCTCAGCGACGACGGCGTCGAGCTCGAGCTGCCCGAGGGCCCCAAGACGCTGCTCGCCTCGTACGTCTGGGACGCCGTCGCGGCCCGGCTGACCGGGTGAGCCTGGGCCGGCTCGTGAGTGGCAGCACCCCCGACCCCACGGTGCTCTACCGGGTCCGCGATGGGGCGTACGCAGCGGACCTGTTGATCGCCGCGGTGGCGGAGCTCGATCTGTTCTCCTGGCTGACGCAACGCGGGCCGGTGACCGCAGAGCAAGCGTGTGGGGAGTTGGGTGTCGCCGCGCGCCCGACCGACGTGCTGCTGACCTACTGCGCGGCGCTCGGGCTGATCGATCGCGATCTCGACCGCGACGACGAGGTGACGGTCACGGCGCTGGCTCGCACCCATCTGGCCGAGGGTTCGCCGTTCGACCTGCGCGCCTACTACGCCTCCCTGGCCGAGCGCCCTGCCTGCCGTGAGCTCACCGAGGTGCTGCGCACCGGGGTGCCCGCGGCGTGGGCCAGCGCCACCGCCTCGACCGGCATGGGTGGCGAGGAGGCGTCGCGGCAGCGGGACTGGTCGGCGCGGTTGAGCCAGGCCGACTTCGCCCGGCGCATCACCGCGGCGATGGACGCCCGCGGCGCTTTCCTCGGTCCCGCGCTCGCCGCCGCCCTGGACGATGTACCCGCCCAGCGGGTGCTCGACGTGGGGGGCAGTTCGGGAATTTACGCGTGCGCTCTACTCAACCGGCGACCTGGCACGCGAGCGACGGTGTTCGAACGCACCCCGGTTGACGCCGCAGCGCGAACCCTGCTGGCCGACCGGGGTTACCACGACCGGGTCGACGTCATCACGGGCGACATGTTCACCGATCCGCTGCCCACCGGTTACGACGTTCACCTGTACTCCCACGTGCTGCACGACTGGGATACCGAGCACGTGGCTAGCCTGCTGGCCGCCTCCTACGCCGCCCTGCCACCGGGGGGATGGTGGGTCGACCACGACACCCACATCGACGCCGACAAGCGCGGTCGGTTGCCGGTGGCGGAGTATTCGGTGCTGCTGATGCACTCCACGCCCGGCAAGTGCTACTCAACCCGCGAACTCGCCGAGATGGCACACCAGGCTGGCTTCGTCGATGTCGAACACCGCATCATCACCGCCGACCGTAGTGCCGTCCTCGCCCGCAAGCCCGGCTAACATCGGAGCAGCCCAATGGAGATCGCGGGCGCGATGGTCTGGACCTTGGAGCTGACGGGGCGCTCTGGTAGACCCGCCCGGTGAACAGTGCCAGCCGGTCGGGTCGGGGACAGCCCCGCCGGGGGCAGCAGAGCCCGGCTGCCGCGTTGCCCGTCGCGCTGGTGTGCGTGAATACCCCGTTGGCCCACCTGGACCGTCCCTTCGACTACCAGGTGCCCGCCGAGCTCGACGCGACAGCGGTGCCCGGCGTGCGCCTCCGGGTCCGTTTCGCCGGACGGCTGGTGGACGGCTGGCTGCTGCAACGATCCGAGCGATCCGACCATCCGGGCCGGCTCGGCTGGCTGCACCGAGTGGTCTCCGCCGAGCCGGCGCTCAGCCCGCAGGTCGCTGCGCTGGCTCGGGCGGTGGCTGACCGGTGCGCGGGCACCATGAGCGACGTGCTGCGCCTGGCCGTGCCGCCGCGGCATGCTCGCGTCGAGGCCGAGCCGGTTTCACCGGCCGTGGCCCGTCCGCAGCGACCCGCAGCGCCCGGATGGGGGCGCTACCCTCGCGGACCGGCCTTTCTGGATGCACTGCACCACGGTCGGGCGGCGCATGCGTGCTGGCAGGCGCTACCGGGGGAGGATTGGCCCGCTCGGCTCGCGGAGGCCGCGGTCACCGTCGCCGCCGCCGGACGGGGCGCACTGCTGGTACTGCCCGACCATCGGGACACCGCGCGGGTGCACGCCGCCGTGGCCGCGCTCGCCGGGCCCGACGTGGTGATCACCCTGGCCGCTGGGTCCGGGCCCGCCCAGCGCTACCGCCGGTGGTTGGCGGTGCGGCGGGGCGTGGTGCGCATCGTGGTCGGCACCCGCGCCGCGGCCTTCGCCCCGGTTGCCGACCTGGGACTGATGGTGTTGTGGGACGACGGTGACGACCTGCACGCTGAGCCGCGGGCCCCTTACCCGCACACCCGGCTGGTGCTCGGCCAGCGTGCCGTGCTCGAGGGTGGGGCGCTGCTGGTGGCCGGCCATGCCCGCACCGCGGAGACGCAGCTGTCGGTCGACACCGGATGGGCGCACGAGATCACCGCTGCCCGGGACGTGGTGCGCTCCGTGACGCCGAGGGTCACCGCGATCGGGGAGGACGACACCCAGCTCGCCCGGGATCCGGCTGCCCGCGCGGCGCGGCTGCCCGCGGTGGCGTTCGAAGCGGCGCGCGCGGCGCTGGGTCGCGACCGGCCGGTACTGGTGCAGGTGCCCCGCCGCGGCTACGTTCCCGCGCTGGCCTGCCAGCAATGCCGTACCGCGGCCCGCTGCCGGCGCTGCGCCGGCCCGCTGGCGCTGCTCGCCGCCGGTCAGGCCGGCTGCCGGTGGTGCGGCGCCGCCGAGGCCGGCTACCGGTGCCCGGCCTGCGGTTGCGGCCGGCTTCGCGCGATGGTGATCGGCGCTGGCCGCACCGCAGAGGAGCTTGGCCGCGCCTTCCCTGGGGTGCCACTGCTTACCTCCGGCGGGGGTACCTCCGGCGGGGGAGGTGCTGGCGGGGGGGAGGTGCTGGCGGACGTACCGCCCGGGCCGGCGCTGGTGGTGGCCACCCCTGGAGCGGAGCCGTTGGCCCGGTACGGGGCGGCGCTGTTGCTGGATGCCGCTGGGCTGCTGGCCCGCCCCGACCTGCGCGCGGCGGAGGAGGCGCTGCGCCGGTGGATGACCGCGGCCGCGATGGTCGAGCCCGCGGCCGACGGTGGCCGGGTGGTCGTGGTCGCCGAGGCGTCGCTGGCCACGGTGCAGGCGCTGATCCGATGGGATCCGGTCGGCCACGCGCGCGCCGAGCTGAGCGCTCGCACCGAGCTCGGCTTCCCACCTGCGGTGCGGATGGCCGCGCTGGACGGCACACCAGACACCGTGGCGGGCCTCGAGGTGCCCGCTGGGGCCGAGGTGCTGGGTCCGGTGCCGGTTCCGGGGGAACCCGAAGGTGGGCGGGAGCGGCTGCTGGTCCGGGTTCCGCGCTCCCAGGGACTGGCCCTGGCCACCGCGCTGGCCGCGCTGCAGGCCGGGCGCAGCGCCCGCAAGCTCCCTGACCCGTTGCGCGTCGAGCTCGACCCGCAGCAGTTGGCCTAGCCGGCTGACGAGGCATACTGCGCTGGTGCCTGTGCTATCCGTCCGGCTCTTCGGCGATCCAGTGCTGTACGCGCGCGCGGCCGAGGTCGTCGACTTCGACAAGGAGTTGCGCAACCTGGTCCGTGACCTGCTGGACACGATGGCTGCCGAGGGCGGAGCCGGGCTCGCCGCCCCCCAGCTGGGGGTCTCGCTGCGGGTGTTCACCTACCGCCGCGACGATGTCACCGGGGCCGACGACACCGGGGATGACGTGACCGGGCACCTGGTCAATCCCACCTTCGACGTGGTGGGTGACGAGATGCAGGATGGACCGGAGGGCTGCCTGTCGATCCCGGGGTTGTCCTGGGACTGCCGGCGCCACCTGCGTGTCGTCGCCCGTGGGCGCAACCAGCACGGCGAGTCGATCGAGGTGCACGGCACCGAGCGGCTGGCCCGGGCGATCCAGCACGAGACCGACCACCTCGACGGCGTGCTGTTCATCGACCGGCTCGACCCCGAGACACGGAAACAGGCGATGCGGGAAATCCGGCAGGCCCGCTGGTTCAGCACCCCCGAGCCGGTGGTCAAGCCCAGCCCACACCCGATGCTCGGCAAGGTGCGCTGAACGGTGCGACTGGTCTTCGCCGGCACGCCCGACGCGGCCGTGCCCGCACTGCAGGCGCTACTGGACTCCGACCGGCACCAGATCGCCGCCGTGCTGACCCGGCCCGACGCACCGGCCGGGCGGGGGCGGCGTCCGACCCGCTCACCGGTGGGTGTGCTGGCCGACAAGGCGGGACTGATCGTGCTCACCCCGCGTCGGCTGGCTGATCCGGAGTTCTCGGCGCGGCTGCGCGAGCTGGCCCCGGATTGCTGTCCAGTGGTCGGCTACGGCGCGCTGGTTCCGCGAGTGGCGCTGGACATCCCCCGGCATGGCTGGGTGAATCTGCATTTCTCGCTGCTGCCCGCCTGGCGTGGCGCCGCTCCGGTGCAGGCCGCGATCCGGCATGGGGACGAGATCACCGGTGCATCCACCTTCGCTTTGGAGGAGGGGCTGGACACCGGCCCGGTATACGGCACGGTCACCGAGGTGATCCTCCCCGAGGACACCGCGGGTGAGTTGCTGTCCCGGTTGGCCGACGCCGGAGCCGAGCTGTTGGTCGCCACGCTGGACGGGATCGCCGACGGGACGCTGTGCCCGGCACCCCAGCCGGCGGATGGTGTTTCGCACGCCCCGAAGCTCACTGCCGAGGACGCCCATGTGGACTTCAGCGCCCCGGCCTTCGCGGTGCATCGTCAGGTGCGTGCGGTGACGCCCGCTCCCGGTGCCTGGATCCGGTTCCGGGACCAACGGGTGGGCCTCAGTCCGGTACAACTCGCCGACGCCGACGAGCTCGGCCCGGGCGAGCTGCTGGCAGGCAAGCGGGAGGTGCTCGTCGGCACGGCGACCAGCGCGGTGCGGCTGGGTGAGGTCACTGCGCCCGGTAAGCGGGCCATGCCCGCACCGGACTGGGCTCGCGGTGCCCGGCCCGTACCGGGGGAGCGGTTCGAGTGACGGTACCCCGCAGGCCATCCCGACCGCCCAGACCCGGGCCGCCCCGGCGGCGAGCTGGGCCGCGCCGCCCGCCGGTGGAGGACCCCCCTCGGCGGGCCGCGTTGGACGCCCTGGCAGCGGTGCGCGAGCGCGACGCATACGCCAACCTGGTGCTTCCTGGCCTGCTGCGGCAGCGCGGGATCGACGGCCGGGACGCCGCGCTGGCCACCGAGCTGTGCTACGGAACGTGCCGCGCCCAAGGCCTGCTTGACGCGGTGCTGCAGTCCTGCGCGGACCGCCCGTTGTCGGAGGTGGACGGCGAACTACTGGACGCCCTACGGATGGGCAGCTATCAACTGCTGCGGACCCGGGTGCCGCCACACGCGGCGGTCGGCACCACCGTTGATCTGGTGCGTGCGGATCGGGGCAGTGCTACCGCCGGTTTCGTCAACGCCGTGTTGCGCCGGGTCGGCCAGCAGGACGAGCAAGCCTGGGTGCAGGCAGTGGCACCGGCGGCCGATGATGACCCGGTAGGTCATCTTGCGATGGCGCACCCGCACCCGCGGTGGATCGCCCAGGCCTTCGCCGACGCGCTGGGCGGTGACCGCGACGAGCTGGCCGCGGCGCTGGCCGCTGACGACGCCCGCCCGTTGGTACACCTCGCGGCGCGCCCCGGCCAGATAACCGCCGCCGACCTGGCCGCGGTGACCGGCGGCGAGGCCGCCGCGTACTCGCCGTACGGGGTGTACCTGGCCGACGGCGGCGACCCGGGTGAGCTGGCTGCGGTGCGCGATCACCTGGCCCAGGTGCAGGACGAGGGCAGCCAGCTCGTCGCGCTCGCGCTGGCCGGGGTGCCGCTGGAGGGCACCGACGCTCGCTGGCTGGACCTGTGCGCCGGGCCGGGAGGCAAGGCCGCGCTGCTGGGTGCCCTGGCTGCCGCTCGGGGGGCCCGCCTGGATGCCGTGGACAAGGCCGAACATCGGGCCCGGTTGGTCGGTCAGGCCTGCGCGGGACTGCCGGTGACAGTGCACATCGCTGATGGCCGGGACAGCGGGCTGGCGGACCGGACCTACGACCGGGTGCTGGTGGACGCGCCGTGCACCGGGCTCGGGGCGCTGCGTCGGCGCCCGGAGGCGCGCTGGCGACGGCGGGCCGGCGACGTCGGCGGGCTGGTCCGGCTGCAGCGAGAGCTGCTGGTGGCGGCCCTGCGGCTGGTCCGTCCGGGCGGTGTGGTGGCCTACGTGACCTGCTCGCCGCACCTGGACGAGACGGTCGGCGTGGTCGCTGACGTGGTGCGACGTACCGGTGCCGGGCAGGTCGACGCGAGGCCTCAGTTCCCTGGTGTGCCCCGGCTCGGCGAAGGGCCGCATGTGCAGTTGTGGCCGCACCGGCACGGCACCGACGCGATGTTCTGTGCCCTGCTGCGCCGTTGAATCACTTCTTGTCTGCCGTCACGAGGTAATAGTCGATGAGCCCCTGATTGTATGCCGTCAGCCAGTTGCGGCCCCAGCTAGCCCTGAAATCGGTCTGGTCCATCCAGGCGTCGAAACCGTGCCAAACACGCTCGCCGATGCTTTCGACACCCACGTCGACAAAGCCTGCCTTGAGGAGATCGTCCCGAAAGGAGTCGATCGTGACGACAACGTCGATGCCATTATCGACGTTCTCGAGTAAACGTCGTAGTCCGTCGATGGCGGTGAGGTGTGGCGTGAAGAAGGTCGCGACGGCAAGCCGGCCTCCAGTCCTGAGTACCCGATAGGCTTCGGACGCGAAGGCGGTCAGGTCGTCGAAGTGCTGCGCTGCTTCGACCGAGTAACACTTGTCGAACATCTCGTCCGCGAAAGGAAGTTCCAGCGCGGAGCCTTGCCGGAGTACCAGTCTGCCGGGATGTTGCGCGATCAACTCGGCGTTGACCCTGACAGCGCGGTCGATCTGGTCTGGTGAGAGATCGAGCCCGTGAACGGCACTTGGATCGAATTCTCGAAGCGTGAGTGCTGTCCCTACCGCGATGCCGCACCCGACTTCCAGCACCGCATCGCTTGGATCGATCGTCAAGCGGCGAAGAACGGCACGGTAGAGGTCGGCCTGGCTCTCGGTGCGCTCATCGACGCTGATGATCCCGGGCGTGAAGTCCTGCCAATACCCGAAGTTGATGTAGTTGCCCGAGAAGATTGCAAACGAGCTGAGATCGTCCTCACCGTACATCGCGGCGCGCCGCGAAGAACCGCTGTTACCTGGCATGATTCGCCTCCTCGGCTGCCGAGATCAGCGCGTTTGGCCCACCGGCGTCAACGCTTGACCGGCCTCGACGATTCACTTTTTCGTCGTTGAGCAAACGTTTGCCGTGCACCCTCAAGCTCTTGCCACTGACTATTGAGGGAGCGTTGCACAGCTGCTTGCCGTCTTGTTCGTGCCTCTAGCGCCCGCTCGCTGAGAGTGTACCCTATGAGCACGCCTAAACTCACCAAGAAGGTTGCCGTCAAAACGATCAAGCTAATAGTTATCTCCATGCTCCCTCCTGTCGTGTGGCACGGGCTGCTGTGTCATCGACGGCAGCGCGGGCGATCGTCGACGGGGCGGCTGGCTGACCGTCCCGTCGCGGAGATCAATCCTGGACGTCTCGGGCGCCAAGGCAAGCGCGATGACGGTGACGAGAATCGCCAGGAGGACATAGACTGACACGGCGAAAGCGCTGTCAAAGTGACTGGCGAGAGCAATCGACAGGATCGGCGCAAGCGCGCCGCCAGGGATTCCAGCGAGCTGGTAGCCGAGTGAGGCGCCAGAGTACCTGAGCCGAGTACTGAACAGTTCGGCGATGAAGGCTGCCTGCGGGCCGTACATGGCGGCGTGGAAGATGAAGGCCACCGTGGTCGCCATGATGATCAACGCTGTCGACTTGGTAGCGAGGAGGGGGAAGAACGCGAATGCCCAGATGGCGGCTCCGATCGCGCCCGCCAAGTAGACGGGCCGCCGTCCGACCCGGTCTGACAAGGCGCCGAATGCTGGGATCAGGACCAACTGCAGCCCGGAGGCAATGAGTACAGCGTCGAGTGCGACCTGGCGGGATAGCCCCAGGTTCGCGGTGACGTAGGTCAGCACGTACAACGAGAAGACGTAGAACGCAACGTCGGTGCCGATCCGGGCACCGATCGCAATGAGGATGTTCCGGCGGTGCCGTCGGAACACCTCGACAAGAGGCATCGTGGCCTTGGCACCCTCGGCGGCTACCGCGGAGAACAGTGGAGACTCGACCAGCGACAGCCGAATCCAGAGGCCGACGAGCACGAAGACAGCCGAGATGAGGAAGGGAATTCGCCAGCCCCAGGACAGGAATGCCGGTTCTGGCATGATCGCGATCAGCACGCCGAGTACCGCGGTGGCGAGCAGGTTACCGGCGGGAACACCGATCTGTGGCCAGCTCGCGTTGAGGCCCCGGCGTGAATTCGAGCCATGTTCGACCGACATCAGCACGGCGCCCGCCCACTCACCCCCGAGACCGAGACCCTGGACGAACCGGAGCGCGACCAGCAGCAGCGGGGCCGCCACGCCGATGGCCGAATAGGTGGGCAGAAGACCGATGAGGAACGTGCTGATACCCATCATGAGCAGCGTGATGACGAGGACATCCTTTCGCCCGAGGCGGTCCCCGAAATGACCGAAGATCACTCCGCCGAGCGGCCGGGCGACAAAGCCGATCGCGTAGGTGGTGAAGGCCAGCAGCGTTCCGGTCATCGGCGAGAAGGATGGGAAGAACAGCTTGTTGAACACCAGCGCGGCGGCGCTGCCGTAGAGGAAGAAGTCGTACCATTCCAGCGAAGTGCCGACGACACTCCCGATCAGCACTCGCGGTACGGAGGACTTTCTAGACGACGCCGTGCCAGTGGTGGCCGTGGAGGGCGTCGGGCCACGGGGTTCCTGCCGGTCTTCCACCTCAGCCTCCCTCCCCGGTCCGGCAGGACGTGGTACCTGGGACCGGGTCTCGCCGCCGGCCCCGCAGGCGCGGCGAGTGCTGTGGATGTGGTACCGCACACACTGGCAGATTGTCGAACGATCCGTCAAGAGTTGCATCCTTCAATCCTTGAAGAGAATGAGACTCTTGTACTATGATCATCAGAGTTACGACAAGGAGGTCGTTGTGAGCACCGCGAACGTCGAGGCCCGTCCCCGGCACGGATCGAGCCAGGAGGCGACCCCAGGGTTGGAGGCCGACCGAGCGCTGCTTGGTCGCATGAGCACCGCTGACCGTGTCGCTGACATCCTCCGGGTCCGGATCGCCGAAGGGTTCTTCCCGCCGGGTTCCCGCCTGACCGAGAAGGACATCGGGGGCGCGCTCCGGGTTTCCCGCAACACTCTGCGGGAGGCCTTCCGCCTTCTCACCCACGAACGTCTGGTCGAACACGAGCTCGACCGCGGGATGTTCGTCAGGGCGTTGACTGTGGACGATGTCGTCGATCTCTACCGGGTGCGCAAGCTCGTCGAGTGCGCCGCAGTGCGCGGCATGGGCGACTCTCCGCGTGGGCTGCCTGCGGTTGCTGCTGCCGTCGCCGATGGCGAGCGTGCCATAGACGGTGGCGACTGGCGGGCCCTTGGTACCGCCGACATCCTGTTCCACCAGGCGATCGCCGCCCTCGCCGGCAGCTCACGACTGGACGAGCTCATGCGAGGAGTCCTCGCCGAGCTGCGGCTGGCCTTCCACGCCATGGTCGACCCGCGCCGCTTCCACGAGCCTTACCTGCACCGCAACCGGGAGATTCTCGACCGGTTGCAGGCCGGCGACTCGACCGGAGCGGAGAGACTGCTCGTGAAGTACCTGGACGACGCGGAAAAGCAGCTCGTAGCGGCCTACCGCCAGCGCAGCGACAGCGCGGTCTAGGCGCAGCGCCGGCGCGAGCGATCGGCGGGAACCAGCCGGGTCCTGCGTCCGACTAGCAGGGCGTGACCCTTGCGCTCGAGAACGATCCGCCCGCCGAACCCCAGGAAGCTGTGCCAGATCGCGGCGGGCTACGGCCACTGTTGTGGCGGCTGCACTTCCTCGGCGGTTTCCTCGCCGCCCCGGTCGTCCTCTCCCTGGCGCTGTCCGGGATCCTGTTCGCCTGGAACCCGCAGATCGAGACCGCCCTGCACCGTGACGCGCTCACCGCGACGGCCCCGGGGCCCGACCGCCCGCTCCGCGAGCAGGTCGCCGCAGCCCGCGAGACCCATCCCGAGTGGACCGTCAGCACAGTCGTGCCTGCCACCGAGGGCGGCAAGCAGACCACCGCGGTCACCCTGAGCCCGCCGGGGGCCGCCGGTGCGGAGTTCGGCCCTGCGCCGGGCGCGGTCACCGCCTATGTCGATCCCGCCTCCGCCCGGGTGACGGGGGAGATCGCAGAGGAGCAGCGACCGGGTGAGTGGCTGCGGTCATTGCACTCCAGCTGGCGGCTTGGCCCGGTCGCGGAACCAGTCACCGAACTTGCCGCGAGCTGGGTGCTCGTCTCGTTGCTGACCGGGGCCTACCTGTGGTGGCCCCGCACCCGCCGCGGCGTGCAACGGGCCTTGCGGCCGCGCCTGCACCGCCCCGGGCGGGGTCGGTGGCGCTGGGTGCACTCCAGCATCGGGGTGGTGCTGCTTGTCCCGATGCTGGCGCTGATCGGGTCGGGACTGAGCTGGACCACCTACGCGGGGGCGTGGATCGACGTCGCCCGCGCGCAGCTCAGCTCGGCCACGCCTGCCGTCTCCACCAGCCTGGGTTCCTCCGGTTCCGTCCCGGCCCACGAGCACCACGCCGGGCCCGACGCCGCCGGTGGGCCCGCGGTCGACGTCGTTGCGGGCATCGACCAGGTCGCCGCCGCGGCCACCCGGGCAGGGCTGGGCGGACCCGTCGTCATCACGCCGGCCACGGCGGACGGGGAGGCCTGGACCGTGGCCCGCCAGGACAGCCGCTGGCCGGTGGAGCCCACCACCGTGGCCGTTGATCCGGCCAGCGGCGCGGTCGCCGACCGGGCGAGCTGGGCGGACTACCCACTGCTCGCGAAGGCGACCACCCTGGGAATCGCGTTCCACCAAGCGGAACTGTTCGGGCTCGCCAATCAGATCGGGCTGACCGCGCTGGCTGCCGGGCTGATCGTCCTCGTGCTGGCGGGCTACCGCATGTGGTGGATGCGCCGGCCCGCCGGCGGGCTCGGTGCCCCGCCGCCGCTGGGGCCGCTGCTGCGCCGCGCGCCGATCACCGTGCTGATCGGGCTCGGGCTGCTGCTGGTCCTGCTCCCCACGCTCGGGGTGGCGTTCGTGCTGCTCCTCGTCCTGGAGCAGATCGTGCGAGCCGTCCGCGGCCGGAGAGCACCGGTGTGAGCCCGTCGGCGAATCGCCTGGTCGTGCGGCAGGGTTCACCCCTGATGCGGCTGGCTGGCACGGTCGGCGAGGACGAGGGCTCCGGCTGGCCCGGCCAGTGGGCCGAGAGCGGCCGGGACGATGAAGTCGTCGGCCGTGTGTTCGGGGAGGCCGGGATACCCGGCCAGCTCCTCGGCGAGGTTGGTTCGTAACAGCGGGAACAGCCCCGGCAAGCCAGCCACGCCGCCGCCGATCACGATGCGCTGCGGTGCGATCGGGTAAATGATGTTGCGCAGCCCAGCGGCCAGATAGGCGGCTTCGAGCGCGACGGCTGCCGGTAGCTCGTCGCCGTCGAGCTGCTCGATGGGGCGGCCCCAGCGGGCGGCGAGAGCCGCGCCGCTGGCCATGCCCTCCAGACAGTCGGCGTGAAACGGGCAATTCCCGGCGAAGTCATCGCCGGGCTGGCGCGGCACGCTGAGATGACCCATCTCGGGGTGCCCCAGCCCGTGCATGATCCGGCCGTCGACCACGGCTCCGGCGCCGATGCCGGTGCCGACGGTCAGGTACACGAACGTGTCCAGACCACGGGCGGCTCCCCACCGGCCCTCGCCGAGTGCGGCGGCATTGACGTCGGTGTCGAACCCCACCGGCACGTCCAGCGCGCGCCGGACTGGCCCGACCATGTCGACGCACGCCCAGCCCGGCTTCGGACTGGTCCTGATGAACCCATACCGAGGATGGGATTGGCGCAGCTCCAGTGGCCCGAATGAGGCAATGCCGATCGCGGCCAGCGGCCCGCCGGACGCCACTTCCTGCTGCAGGAATGCAAGCACTCCAGCCAGTGTCTCGGCTGGTTCCCGGGTCGGGATCCGGGTCTGGGCCACGATGTGGTCAGGATCGGACCCGACCAGGCAGCGGACCTTCGTCCCGCCTGCCTCCACCGCCCCGAACCGCACCGGCCTCAGGATATCGCCCGTGGACAATCGGCTCGTGCCCTACACAGCGAACGGCGGGACGCGACTGTTCTGGGCGGACAGCGGCGCCGGCCCGGCGGTCCTGCTCATCCACGGCCTCGGCTACACCCACGACATGTGGTACCGCACCGTGCCGGCCCTGTCCCCTCGCTACCGGGTCATCCGGTTCGACAACCGGGGGGTGGGCCGCAGCGACGTGCCCCCGGGGGCGTACCGCGTCAGCGACATGGCGCAGGACGCCGCCGCCGTCCTTGACGCCGCCGGAGCCGACGCCGCCCACGTCGTCGGCGTCTCGCTCGGCGGCGCCATCGCCCAGGAGCTCGCGCTGCGGCAACCCTCGCGGGTGTGTGGGCTCGTGCTCGTCGCCACCCTGTGCGGCGGGCCGCGGATGGTCCAGGCCGAGCCCGAGGTCGGCGTCACGCTGCTCGCCCGGGCAGAGATGCCCGCAGAGCAGGGGATCCGGGTGATGAACCCGTACGTCTACCACCTCGGCACCTCCGACGAGCGCATCGAGGAGGACCTCGCGATCCGGCTCCGGACCTACCCGAGCGCGCAGGGGTACCGGGGTCAGCTGCAGGCGGTGCTGTCGTGGTCGTCGTACGATCGGCTACCCGAGATCACCGCACCGACCCTGGTGATTCACGGCGAGTCCGACCGCTTGATCCCGCCCGGGAACGGCCGCATCATTGCCGAACGCATCCCCGGCGCCCGCCTGACGTTGCTCCCCCAGGCGAGCCACATCCTGTTCACCGACCAGCCCGAGGCTGCCCACGGCGCCGTGCTCGGCTTCCTTGACGAGCTCTGCCAGTCTGGGCGCTGACGCGCCGCGCGTCGCCGCGAACGGGGCGTACGGTTGAAGCTGGTGTGAGCTAATGCGGGGAGGCTCGGTATGCCCGATGGGCCTTTCGACTCCGGGTTCAACCCGCTTGAGGATCTCGTCAGCCGGCTGGTCGGTGGCCTTGAGCAGTCCTTTGGCGGGGCGACCAGGCCGGGAACGGCGACCCAGCGGGTGGATCGCTACGGCCGCGACCTCACCGCCGCCGCCCGGGCCGGCCACCTCGACCCGGTCATCGGGCGGGGGGATGAGATCGAGCAGGTCCTCGAGGTGCTGTCGCGGCGGACCAAGAACAACCCGGTGCTGATCGGGGACCCCGGCGTCGGCAAGACAGCGATCGTTGACGGCATCGCGCAGCGGATTGCCGAGGGCGCCGTCCCGGAACCCCTGCGCAACCGGCGGGTGATCGCGCTCGACCTGGCCGGGATGGTGGCCGGCAGCAAGTACCGGGGTGAGTTCGAGGAACGGCTCACCGCGGTGATCAATGAAGTGACGGCCGCTGCCCGGACCGTGGTGCTGTTTCTCGACGAGCTGCACACGGTGATCGGTGCCGGCGCGGCCGAGGGCGGTGCGATGGACGCCGCCAGCTTGCTCAAACCGGCGCTGGCCCGAGGGGACCTGCAGGTCGTCGGGGCCACCACGATCGACGAGTACCGCCGGTACATCGAGCGGGATCCGGCATTGGAACGACGGTTTGCGCCCATCCTGGTCGCCGAGCCGAGCGTCGAGGACACCGTCGCCATCCTGCGTGGCCTGCGCAAGCGCTACGAGGTGCACCACCGGGTGCGCATCACCGATGAAGCCGCTGAAGCGGCTGCGCGGCTATCTCACCGATACCTGACCGACCGGTTCCTCCCGGACAAGGCGATCGATCTGATCGACCGGTCCAGCGCACGGGTCCGGCTGCGAGCCGAGGCGCCCAGCGAGGACACCCGGGCGCTCGAGCAGCGCGTCGAGCAGCTCACCCGGGCCAAGGACATCGCGATCGACGCCGAGGACTACGAGCGGGCCGAGGCGCTGACCCGGGAGCTGGATCTGGCGATCGTGGAGCTGGACTGCGCCCACGCCCGCCCGACGCAGCCGCCGGAGGTTGGCGCTGACGACGTCGCGGACATCGTTGCACGCAGCACCGGCATCCCGGTCGCGCAGCTCACCGAGGTGGAGCGGCACCGTCTGCTCAACCTCGAGGAGCAGCTGCGGCAACGGGTCGTCGGGCAGGACGAGGCGATCGAGGCCGTCGCGGACGCGGTCCGGTCCAGCCGTGCCGGTCTCAACCACCCGGACCGGCCGGTCGGGTCGTTCCTGTTCCTCGGTCCCACCGGTGTCGGCAAGACCGAGCTGGCCCGGGCGCTGGCGCAGGCCCTGTTCGGGGCGCAGGAGCGGCTGGTCCGCATCGATATGAGCGAATTCCAGGACAAGCACACGGTGTCGCGGCTCATCGGTGCCCCACCCGGCTACGTCGGCCACGAGGATGCCGGCCAGCTCACCGAGGCCGTCCGCCGTACCCCGTACACGGTGCTGCTGCTCGACGAGATCGAGAAGGCGCATGCCGACGTCTCGAACATCCTGCTGCAGGTCTTCGACGCCGGCCGGCTCACCGACGCCCGGGGTCGGACCGTGAACTTCGCCAACACCGTGATCATCATGACCAGCAACCTCGGCGCGGATCAGCTGCTGGCCGCGACCAGCGCTGGGCGAGGGGTCGAGGAGGTGCGGGAACCACTGATGGCCAGCGTGCGGCGGCACTTCCGGCCGGAGTTCCTCAACCGGATCGATGAGATCGTCCTGTTCCGCGGCCTCGATCGGCCGGGCCTGCGTACGATCACCGAACTGCTGCTGGAGGAAACTCGGCAGCGGTTGCGCGCCCAGGACATCACGCTGCGCCTCGACGACCACGCCATCGACTGGATCGCTGACCGTGGCTACCAGCCCGAGTTCGGGGCCCGGCCGCTGCGCCGAGCCATCGGACGCGAACTGGACCGGCAACTGTCCCGCATGCTGCTGGCCGGTGACCTCAGAGGAGGTCAGGACGTCGATGGCAGAGTCGTCGAGGACCGGCTGGAACTCACCGTCACGGATCAGCCGTTGAGCTGAACCACTCGGCACAGCGGGACGTATCACTCCAACGAGGACACTGCAGGCAAGATGGCGCGGAGGCCCACAGGACCCGCCAGTCCCAGTATTGGGATGGACTACGGTCGCGCGCTGGCCCGGTTACCGCGCGGCAGCGATGATGGCGTTTGGGTAAGGGACAGAAGCGGTGGAACGGGTCGTTCGGGAAACTTGAGTTGAGGAGCAGACATGGACAAGGCTGCGTTGAACGCGCGTGACCTCAGCGGTGTGCAGTGGCGCAAGAGTTCGTACAGCACGGTGATTGAAGAGTTCGAATGCGTAGAGGTCGCTGACCTCGGTAACGGTGCGGTGGCGGTGCGGGACTCCACTGACCGGACCCGGGCGCCGTTGAGGTTCACTGCGGCCGAGTGGTCGGCGTTCACTGCGGGAATCCGTGCCGGGCAATTCTGATGTCCTGCGACGGCCCACCACGTCAGTGGGTCGGGCACGATACCGTGCACTCTGTGGCACACCAGCCGATGATCGCGCCATCACTGCTGTCCGCCGACTTCGCCCGGCTGGCCGACGAGGCCAACGCGGTACCGGGTGCTGACTGGCTGCACGTCGACGTGATGGACGGGCACTTCGTGCCCAACCTCACGCTGGGCCTTCCCGTGGTGCAGAGCCTGATGAAGCACACCGACATCCCGGTGGACTGTCACCTCATGATCGACAACCCGGATCGGTGGGCGATCGGGTACGCGGAAGCGGGCTCCTACAACGTCACCGTGCACGCCGAGGCCGCCCACGACCCGGTGAAGCTGGCGAAGGACCTGCGCGCGGCCGGCGCCAAAGCCGGCCTGTCGATCAAACCCAAGACCCCACTGGAGCCCTGGGTGGAGGTGCTGCGGCACTACGACACGCTGCTGGTGATGAGCGTGGAGCCCGGCTTTGGTGGACAGTCGTTCATCCACGAGGTGCTGGACAAGGTACGCACCGCCCGGCGGCTGGTGGACACCGGGCATCTGACGGTGCTCGTGGAGATCGACGGGGGGATCAACGCCGACACCATCGAGGCGGCCGCAGAGGCCGGGGTGGACTGCTTCGTCGCCGGCTCGTCGGTGTACGGGTCTGATGACCCGCAGCGGGCCGTCGAGTCGCTGCGGGCCCAGGCCAGGGCGTGCGGGGGCCGGTGAGGCACACCGCCCGGGAGGGTTGAGCCGTGTTCACCGGCATCGTTGAGGAACTCGGCGAGCTCGTTGGCCGGGACGAGCGGCCGGACGCGGCACGGTTCGCCATCCACGGGCCCCTGGTCAGCGCCGATGCGCGGCCAGGTGACTCGATCGCGGTGAACGGGGTGTGCCTGACCGTGGTCGACGTCGACGGCGACGTGTTCACCGCCGATGTGATCGGCGAGACGCTGCGTCGCTCCAGCCTCGGTCCGGCCGGGATCTCCGATCGGCTGAACCTGGAGCGGGCTGCGAAGCTGGGCGACCGGCTCGGCGGGCACCTGGTCCAGGGTCACGTCGACGGCACCGGGACCGTGCTGTCCCGCACCGCGCCGCAGGACGCAGTCCCGTGGGAGCTGGTCCGGATCGGGATGCCCACTGCGCTGACCCGCTATGTAGTCGAGAAGGGCTCCATCACGGTCGACGGAGTGTCCCTCACCGTGATCGAGGCAGGTATCAACGACTTCTCCGTGGGCCTCATCCCTACGACACGAGAACTGACCACCCTGGGCACCCGACTTGTCGGCGAGCTGGTGAACATCGAGGTTGACGTGATCGCGAAGTACGTCGAGAGGTTCTCCTGGCCACATATTCGCTCCGGTAGGGAGGGGACTGGGGGATGATGCGGGGGAGGAGGACACGATGACCGAGAGCGCCGTTGCCGGCATCGATCGGGCGATCGCCGACGTGGCGGCCGGGCGCCCGGTGATCGTGGTGGACGACGAGGAGCGGGAGAACGAAGGTGACCTGATCTTCGCTGCGGCCCGGGCCACTCCCGAGCTGCTGGCGTTCATGGTCCGGTACACCTCGGGGTACATCTGCGTGGCGCTGACCGGGGATGACTGCGATCGGTTGGACCTGCCGCCGATGTTCCACACCAACCAGGACAAGCGGGGCACCGCCTACACGGTCACGGTGGATGCCCGAGAGGGCGTCACGACCGGGATCTCGGCGGCGGACCGGGCCCGCACCATCCGGCTGCTGGCCGACCCGGACGCCAAGTCGGTCGACTTCGTCCGCCCGGGACACGTGGTGCCGCTGCGGGCCAAGGAGGGCGGGGTGCTGCGCCGCCCCGGGCATACCGAGGCCTCGGTGGACTTGGCCCGGTTGGCCGGTTTCCCCCCGGCCGGGGCGTTGTGCGAGATCGTCTCGGCCAAGGGAGACGGCGAGATGGCCCGTAGCGACGAGTTGGAGGTCTTTGCCGCCGAGCATGACCTGGAGCTGATCACCATCGCGGATCTGATCGCCTACCGGCGGCGGTTCGAAAAGCAGGTGGAGCGGGTCGCGGAGGCCCGGATCCCGACCGTGCACGGGGAGTTCAGGGCGATCGGGTTCGACTCGCTGCTCGACGGGGTGGAGCACATCGCACTGGTCACCGGGGATATCGGGGATGGGGCCGACGTGCTGGTGCGGGTGCACTCGGAATGCCTGACCGGCGACGTGCTGGGCTCGCTGCGCTGCGACTGCGGGCCGCAGCTGGACGCCGCACTGGCCGCCGTGGCCGCCGAGGGCCGCGGGGTGGTGCTCTACGTGCGTGGTCACGAGGGCCGCGGTATCGGGCTGATGCACAAGCTGCAGGCCTACCAACTGCAGGACGCCGGCGCTGACACCGTCGACGCCAACCTGGCCTTGGGCATGCCCGCCGACGCCCGTGACTACGGCACCGGGGCGCAGATCCTGGTGGACCTCGGAGTGCGCTCGATGCGGCTGCTCACCAACAACCCGGCCAAGCGGGCCGGCCTGGAGGGTTACGGCCTGACCATCACCGGCAGGGTCGCGCTGCCCATCCGGCCCAACCCGGAGAACCTGCGTTACCTGCGCACCAAGCGCGATCGGCTGGGCCACGATCTCGACGGCCTGGACCCCGCCGGTAGCTTGCGGCTATGAGCGGGACCGGCCAGCCCACGCTAGAGGTACCGCGTTGTGCGGAGCTGCGGCTGGGCATCGCCGCGACTCGCTGGCACCAGCGCATCACCACCGCACTGCTGGACCGCGCCTGTGCCGCCGCTGCCGAGGCCGGGATCGCCGAACCGACCGTGGTGCGGGTACCGGGTGCGGTCGAGTTGCCCGTGGTGTGCCAGGAACTGGCCCGCCACCATGACGCCGTCGTCGCGCTGGGGGTGGTGATCCGCGGTGGCACCCCGCACTTCGAATACGTCTGCGACGCGGTCACCGCCGGGCTCACCAGGGTCGCGCTGGACGAGGGGACCGCGGTGGGCAACGGCGTGCTCACCTGCGACACCGAGGAACAGGCCCTGGACCGCTGCGGGCTGCCCTCCTCCTCAGAGGACAAGGGCTTCCAGTCCTGCATCGCCGCCCTACAGACCGCCCTAGTCCTACGCGGCTTACGCCCATGACCCCCCTCCCCCGCGTGTCCGTCCCCTATGCCCGGGGTGTACGCCGCCTGTGCCCGCCGAAGGCGGCGTGATGCCTTCCGAGGTCCGCTTCGAGGCCCGACCGCGTAAGGCCCGCCGGGTCGCGGTGGCCGCCGCCGTGGTGCTGATCGTGGTGTTCGCGGTGGTCGCGGCGCTGCTGCGGCAAACCCCCACCGGCGTCTACTTCCAGCTCTCCGACCAGGTGGCCATGGTGCTGATAGGGCTGTTGCTCGCCGGAGCAGCCCTGCTGTTCGCCCGGCCCCGGGTGCGCGCCGGAGCTGATGGTGTCGAGGTGCGCAATCTGGCCGGGTCCCGGACGCTGCCCTGGGAGCTGGTGCTCCGGGTGTCTTTCCCCGACGGCGCTCCGTGGGCTCGCCTTGAACTGCCCGACGACGAGTACATCGCGGTGATGGCAATCCAGGCCGCCGACGGCCGGCACGCGGTGCAGGCCATCCGCGCCCTCCGCGCGGTACACGCCGCGGCCCGGGGGACCCCAGGTTCAGATCAGGTCACACCGGGGTCACTATGAGATTCTTGCCGCTGTTTTGAGCGAGCGCCGTGATGTCGTCCGGGTCGGTGGTCAGGATCTCGTCGCCGTCTACAGCGGCGTCGATGATGGAACCGTCGATCACATCGCGTCGGCCTGCCCGGCCCAGCAGCGTGCCGATAGGTCGAGCCCGTTCGCGGGTCAGCTCAACCTCGAGTAACCCTTGCAGGAGCAGCGTCAGACGGGCCTGGCGCGCGCCGTCGCGCCACATCCGGGCGACTGCGCCGGTCGTAGTTCGCACGTCCACTCCGGTTTGACCCGCACGCTCCAGGAACGCGCGGACGGTCCGATCGCCGCGTTCGTATGCGATGAGTGCGCCGGCGTCCAGAACCAGTGTCACGCTGCGCCTTCAGCGCCGATGACCACACGCGAGGTCCGTCGAGCGTCGGCGATCAACCTGTCGATCTCGGCGGGATCGAGTTCGCCTTCCTCCACCGCGAGAGCGTTGAGCGCCTCGCGCAGCCTTCGCTGGCGGACCTGGGCCTGTGCTGCGTCAGCCAGCCATGTCGAGACGCTAACTACTACCACGGTAGCAAGATGCTCGCCGGTCACCTGACCGTAGCTGGCGATCTTCCGGCGGCCAACCTGTCATCAACGTCACCGCCTACTAGTATTAGATGATGTGTAATCTAGTGATACGTCATCTAATTTTGGAGATTGCGATGAGCTCGACGGACCCGATCGCGCGGGTATCGGTGATCAGCACCGGGACGGTATCGATCCGGCCTGAACACGTGGGACCGACCTGGAAGAACACCTATCTCTGGCTGGCCACCTCACGGCGTTGGACGGCTCCCCGGCCGATCAACGTGTACGTCATCGAGCACCGCGAGGGGGTGGTGCTCTTCGACACCGGCCAGGACCGCGCCTCGGTGACCGAACCGGGCTACTTCCCGGGCGGTCTCAACGGCTTCGTCTACAACCGGCTGGCCAAGTTCGACATCGGCCCCGAGGAAACGCTCACCGCCGGGCTCGCCGGGCTGGGTCACCGCATCCAGGACGTGCACACCGCGGCGATCTCCCACCTGCATCAGGACCACATCGGCGGCCTCCCGGAACTACGGCGCGCGGACATCATGATCAGTCGACAGGAGTGGGCGACCCTGGCGAGGCCCCTTGCTGAGGCGCGGGGGTTGCTGCGCTCACACATCGATCTGCCCGGGCTGCATTGGCACCGGATCGAACCAGAGCCGCTGGCTGACCCCACCTTGGCGCCGTTCACCGACGGTCATGATGTGTTCGCAGACGGCAGCCTCGTGCTGCTCCCGACGTCAGGCCACACCCCTGGGTCGCTGTCGTTGCTGGTCCGGCGTCCTGGCCAGGTCCCGCTGCTGATGGTCGGCGACCTCACCTACGACGTGGACCTGCTCACCGCCGGTGATCTTCCTGGCGTAGGTGTCAAACACCAGCTGCGCACGGCCACAGCTATGGTCAATGCGCTCCGCGCGACGCACCCCGGTCTGGTGGTCCTCCCGGCGCACGACCCGGGTGCCGCCCGGCGACTGACCGACGCGTTGGGTGCCAGGGAGGTGTCACATGAGAGCCGCTGAAGAGTTGCGGTACTTGATCCTGGCTGTCCAGCGGGAGGGAAACCGGATCCTCGCGGCCGACCTGCGCCCGCTCGGGCTGACGCCCTCACAGGCCGAGGTCCTGCGCGTGCTGGCCGACTTCCAACCGCTCACGCTTACCGGCCTTGGAGAATTACTGGTCTGCGAACACGGCACCAACCCCAGTCGCCTCGTCGACCGCCTCGTGTCCGCCGGGCTCGTCCGGCGCGAGACCCAGGCCGACGACCGACGGCGAGTAACGCTGTCGCTCACCACCGACGGTGAGCGCCTCACCCGTCGGATCATCGACACCGAAGATCAGCTTTACCGCACCCTCGACGCCCTCACCGCGGACCAACCAGTCGAGCAAGCCCTCATCGTCCTGCGCACGCTGGCTGGCGCGTTCCCCGTCGCCGAGGCGCTGAGCCGACGCTCCCAACGACCGTCGAACAGGAAGGCAATGTCGAGCGGGTCGCGCTGACCGAGTCGTTCGCCGAGCTATCCGCGGATGACAGGCAAGCCATGAAAAGGCCGGTTTGGTGCACTTAACGCGTGTGCTTTCGAAGACTTCCCAAAGTGCTGGCCAGACAAGCTAACCTCTTGATGCGCCCTCGGGCCAGATGACTTCGACCGGCACGCCGCGCGAGCGCGCATATTCCACCACTGACACGGTACTGCCTTTGTTCGCGCCGCTCTGCCCATCCCACACGGCAAAGAGTGTGTCACAGGTTGAAACAAGCACTTCATTTGCCGCTTCGTACGCGACCCGGTTGGCCTCTTTATAGGGCATGACGTGTACCGTCTTTGCCTGACGCATCAGTTCGTTAAACTGTGTCGCGTGGTCAGGCTTGACCTTCTGCTCTCGGTAGCCGGCCGCTGGCAATACCACTTCGAGCTGGCCGCCAACATCGAGCACCGCTTGTGCAAAAATAGAATCAGCACCGCGCGCAATGCAGCTTATGCCGGTCAGCTTGTCGCCCGCGTAGGGTGCCAACGCGTCAGTAATTGCCTGGTAGACCAGGGGCGCGCTGTCGGCCGTCAGGTTCATGTGGCCGGTAATGGCAATCCGTGGCACGGTTTCCTCCGTGGTCAGGCGGGCTGTGCGGCGCACAGCGACCGGACACGATCCCGCAGGCTGGCAATCACAGGAACGTCGGTGTGTGCGTTGCTGTACTGGTATAGCCCGGCGAGCTTGACACGTACCCTGTCTGATGGCGTTTGCTCGACCAGCGCGGCAGCTTGATGCCCCAGGCGTGACGCCTCCTCCATCTCGCCTTGAATAAGCCGCGCCTCGGCCAGTCCGATCTGGTCAAGCGCCGAGCTGCGTAACCGCCCAGGACGACGCAGCACTATCGCCTGCGAGATACGCTCGGCTGTTTCATCCGCAAGCCGTTTGTCTTGGTGGGCGAGTTCACGCAACCGCCCGCCTGTCGTGCCTTCCAGTTCGGCCACGTCGAAGTAGGTAATCCAGTACGGGTCTTCAGCTGGCTTCGTCTCGGTCAGTGCGTCTTCAGCTTTGCCCGTCGCCCGACGAAAAGCCGACATACGGCCCAGCTTGGCATACGCCCACGCTTCGCGGGTGTACAACATGGAGCGCACGGACGCTGTGGCGTAACCCGCCGAATCGTCCTGCGCAAGCCTCACCAACTCCAGGGCGTCATTCGCATGGCCGAGGTACAACAGTTGTCGTGCCATCGCCGCCATGACGTTCGCGCTGAACGCCCGGTTGTCAGCTGCTTTGGATGCCCGGAGGGCTAGCACATAATAGCGCTGGGCAAGTGCCTGGTGTCCGGAATCCCACGACATCATGGCTGCGGTTTCCGAGAGCTGCGCCATTGCCCCGAACAGGCGCCGCTTTATCTCGACCGGGTGTGAATCTCGGAGCAGGTCGGCAACCTCGTTCAACTGGCCGACAACGGCTTTCCGTCGCAAGCCCCCGCCGAACTGGTCATCCCACTCACGGAAAATCCGCGCGGCGCTCTCGATCTGCTCGACTTCTTGTTACCCCACCGAACTCGGCCGACCAGCGCGTGGCTTCTCTGTAGCACCCGATAACCAGCGTTCAAGCGGCTCTAGCAGAGCACTACCGAAGACCACGCCCGCAAGCATGTGCGCTACCTCGCGTCGGTCCAACGAGAGGTCCCTCCTCGTGAACTGGCTGACGATCTCAACCATATCCGCAGGCCCCCACCAGAGCGACACGTCCCCATCGTCAAGGGCGATCAGCGCTGACCGCCCAGCTCCTGCTGGCCCCAGGTGGACGCCGGGTGCGGCGGCCCGGTCGTCCTCCGGAAGCGTGAACCACAAGTATGACGACCGGATACGTAGTATCCGCGCCCAGTGCATCAACCGGTCGAGATGCACGATGGTTGGCCCGTTCTCGATGCGGCTGAGCTGCCCTTTCGTTACCCCTATCCAACCCGCCACCACGTCCTGCGGGAGCGGTCGACGGCCGTGGAACGGGTGGCAGCGGTACGCCCTGATCACCATGCCCATATGGCGGCTCGCAAACGCCACCCTCATCGCGTGGCTATCCCAGAACTCAGCGGGCACCTCGGGTGGGGCCGCGAACCGGTCACGGCTACCTACCTTGCACGGCGCGCAGTAGGCGCCTGGATTGTCGTGCGCTAACCGCGTACCGCAGCGGTGGCACTGTGCTTCGCGTCGAACATCCATGGAGAGCCCCCGCTTGCCGAGAGTAGAGAAGAAACCAAGGTCGCCCGGAGTCTAAGGCCTGTCGTGCATACCGGCTGCACAGTATGTAGCCGATACATGTTGATCATGCGTCGCTGTCAATGTGACGGGCGGTTGCACGGGCGGAGCATTCGGCCATGGTGCCGGACGGGTGCGAGTCGTTGGGCAGGGCCGCTCCTCCCGGCTTCGCTCCTCACAATGGCGCCCGCCTGTCTCGGTGTCTTCCAGCTTGAAGCCCGGCCAACAGCGCACGAACGGAGTTGAACGAGCGGTGAGCAACACGATCCACGACATGGGTGGGTTTTGTCACGGTGACGATCAGGACCAGCAGCAGCTCGGCATCGGGCGCAGTATTCGGCCCGGATGCGCGTTGTCCGGAGATTGTGTTGGTGGCGCTCATGAATGAGGGGAGCAACCTACTTGTCGGCCTATCCACAGGGTGAGCCGGTGGCCTTCGTCGTCGGGGAGAAGACCGAGTTAGTATGGCAGGGGTTTGAAGGGGTGTCGGGAAGTGCCAAAGACGAGGCCGCCAGCGGGACGCTGGGCCGTGAAGATCTGCGCACCGAGAAGGTGCAGCTGTGATCCGCGAAGATCGGGAATTGCTGGCTGACCTGGCGCGGCTGAATGGTGACATGGCGCCACTGGGTATGCGCATCATGGACGGGAGCGCTAGTGCCAGTGAACAATGGCACTATGCACTACGACTCATTGCGGCGGGCGAACGGCTGCAGCGACGAGCGGATGGAATGGATGCAGCGATCATTGACAGGGAGGTTGTCGTTGATATATTAATTTCTCTGCCTGCGCATGCCGTGGAGCCTGACTGGAGACCGTGAGTGGTGTGCAGGAGATACGGCACCGGTTGTTCCTTTGAACAGCTGGAGCAGTGGGTGGAGAAACTCAGTGGTGAGAAGCCGGTTGAGCCGGAGGTGGTCAAAGAGCTAGCGGTGCGACTTTTGACAATGGTCGTAATGTTGCTGCGGCAGCATGTCGTGAACAAGCGAGGACGATGCAGGTTGTGTGGCTGGTCGACTTGGAGATGGCAGTTCTGGCGCCGGTTGCCACGGTGCCCGGTGTTTCGAAGTGTCGATCTTGCCGTCGGACAAGGCTTGGACGTGGTGTGGTGGCAGTTGCTTGGGAGTGTGGGAAAAGATGTGAGGTTGGAGGAGGTGCGGGAGTGGGTAGAGCAACGGAAAGAAAGTAGTGCGGGCGCTTGAGGATGAGCAGTGAAACGGGCTGGCCGAGATCATTTGCTCCGTTGGGCGGGTCAGGCGCTGAAGCCGAAGGACGCCACGAAGGTGAAGTTGGCTGACTTGTTCAGTAGCCTGGTGACAACAAAGTCGTCGTACAAACCCGGCGGTACGTCGGTGTCCACGCGGACCCGGACGCTGACGAACACGGGGGAGGCGATGCCGGTGAGGTCGACGGGCACCTCGACAGCCACCTCCTTGCGGTTCTGGTCGGTGTTGCTGAGTCTCGCCCTGGCGAGCACGGTCTCTGTGGCGCGTGCGGGATCGTGGAGATCCGGTTGGTAGGCGGTCACCGTGATGAGGTGACCCGGGTACCCGGCGAAGGTCTGGACGTCCTGAGTGTGCAGAACGAGCGTGGTGATGTCCGGGCCGGTGGAATCGGTCTTGCGCAGCGTCAACGGAAACTCCAGGGCGATCCCGGGGTACGCGGCATCGCCGTACACTCCGGGTTCGTCGCCCAAATGAATCCGACCTTCCCAGACGAGTTCTGGCTGCACGCTCAGCATGTGCTCTCCCCTCGTGGTTGCTGTGCCGGCGGTGGGATTCGAACCCACACTGGCGGGTTCCTAGGACCCGTGCCTCTGCCGTTGGGCTACGCCGGCTTGCGGTGATGAGTGCACCAGGTGTGCACAGGATACGGCGTCAGACTCCGAGGTCTTTGCGCAGCTTGGCGACGTGGCCGGTGGCGCGCACGTTGTACAGCGCCTTGTCGATGCGGCCCTGCGCGTCGATCACGAAGGTGGACCGGATCACGCCGGTCACGGTCTTGCCGTACATCTGTTTCTCCCCATAGGCGCCGTAGGCGCTGAGCACCGAGCGGTCCGCATCGGACAGCAGCGGGAAGTGCAGGCCCTGGGTGTCGCGGAACGTCGCCAGCTTCGCCGGGGGGTCCGGTGAGATGCCGAGCACGGCGAAACCGGCGGTGTCCAGCTCGGCGAGGTTGTCTCGGAAGTCGCAGGCCTGCTTGGTGCAGCCGGGGGTGCCGGCGGCCGGGTAGAAGTAGACCACCACGGATCGGCCGCGGTAGTCCGACAGCGAGACGGGTTTGCCGTCGGCGTTGGGCAGGGTGAAGTCAGGGGCAGGGTCGCCGGGGGACAGCCGGACGTTGTCGGTCACGAGGTCGGACGGTACCGCCTGGATGGGGTGGCTGTGCCACCCGGCTACGGTGTGCCGCACGCAATTACCCGCGCGAGGAGGAACCTATGGCCCGGGACGCCGACACCATCGAACGCGACATCGAGCAGGCCCGTGATGCGCTGGGCGTGACGCTGGAGGAGCTCGGTACCCGGGCTGACCCCCGGCGCGCGATCGAGGCCGGCAAGGAGCAGGTGGAAGCCACCTTGGCCGACCCGAGGGTGCGCTACTCGCTGATGGGCGTCGGCGCGCTCATCGTGCTGGTGCTGTTGCGCAAGCTCTTCCGCTAGTCGTCGAGCGCGACCACGGCGAAGGACTCGCCGTCCAGCAGCACGCTGCCCTGCGCGGTGGTGGCCTCCGCAGATGCCAGAAGAACTTGGGTGGGTTGGCCGTCCAGTGCCACGGTGGCCGGCTGCGCGCCCAGATTCACCACCACCCGCAGCGCACCACGGTGTAGCACCAGCGTGCGGGCGTCGACGTTCACGTCAACGGTCAGCCGATCCAGCCGAGGGTCAGACAGCTCCGGACGCCCCTTTCGCAGCGCGATCAGCTCCCGGTAGATGTGCAGCAGGGTCGTGTGGGGCTCGGTGCCGGGTTCGGACCAGTCCAGCCGGGAGCGCAAGAAGGTCTGCTCGTCGTTCGGGTCGGGTACGTCCGTGTCGTCCCACCCGTGCTCGGCGAACTCCGCGTAGCGGCCGCGGCGGATCGCCTCGCGCAGCGCCGCATCGGGCATGAACGAGAAGAACTGAAACGGGGTGGCCGCGCCCCATTCCTCACCCATGAAGATCATCGGCGTGTAGGGGGAGCACAGCACCAGGGCCGCGCCGCAGGCCAGCAGGCCGGGGGACAGGGTCGCCGAGATCCGGTCGCCGGTGGCGCGGTTGCCCACCTGGTCGTGGTTCTGCAGGTAGGCGAGGAACTTCCAGCCGGGCAGCCGCGCCGTGTCCACCGGGCGGCCGTGGCTGCGCTGCCGGAAGTGTGACCAGCGCCCGTCATGGAAGAACGCGCCGCGCAGGGTGCGAGCTAAATCGGGCAGCGCGCCGAAGTCGGCGTAGTAGCCCTGCTGTTCGCCGGTCAGCGTGGCGTGCAGGCAGTGGTGAATGTCGTCGTCCCACTGCGCGGCCAGCCCGTAGCCGCCGGCGGTGCGCGGGGTGACCAGCCGCGGGTCGTTGAGATCGGACTCGGCGATCAGCGACAGCGGCCGCCGCAGGTGGCTGGCCAGGGTGTCCACCTCGATGGCCAGCTCCTCCAGCAGGTGGGTGGCCCGGGTGTCGCGCAGCGCGTGCACGGCGTCCAACCGCAGCCCGTCGAGGTGGTAGCCGCGCAGCCACTCCAGCGCGTTGTCGATGACGTAGCGGCGCACCTCGTCGGAATGTGGTCCATCCAGGTTGAGCGACGGACCCCAGATGTTGCTCCCGGCGAAATAAGGGCCGAAGCGGTCCAGGTAGGCGCCGGACGGGCCGAGGTGGTTGTGCACCACGTCGAGAACCACCCCCAGCCGGCGGGCGTGGCAGGTGTCCACGAAGCGCTTGAAGGCGTCCGGCCCGCCGTAGTTCTCGGTGACCGCGTACCAGCCCACCCCGTCGTAACCCCAGTTTCGGGGGCCGTCGACAGCGTTGACCGGCATCACCTCGACCAGATCGACGCCCAGCTCGACCAGATGATCGAGACGCTCGATGGCAGAGTCGAAGGTGCCACCCGCGGTGAACGTCCCGATGTGCAGCTCGTAGAGCACGCTGCCCGCCAGCGACCGCCCGGTCCAGCCCTGATCTGTCCACTCGAAGACGCCGTGGTCATAGACGCGCGACGCCGCGTGCACCCCGTTGGGCTGCCACCGCGATCGGGGATCGGGTAGCGGGGTGTCCTCGTCGTCCAGCCGGAACGCGTAGTCGGCACCCGATCCGGCGTCGGCGACGGTGCCGCCCCACCAGCCACCGACCGTCCGGGCCAGCTCGTGCTCGGCGCCGTCGACCACGATCCGCACCCGCTGCCGCTGGGGGGCCCACACCGAGAAGTCCATGAACCCCGATCTTGTCAGGGTCGTGCGGCATTGTCTGGCCATGACCACAGCGAGGGGGCACCATGGGCGGGTCAGTCGGCCAGGAGCAGGGCGACGGGGTAGCGGTCGAGCAGGCCGGCCAGGGGAGCTGGACCCGACGCCGAGAAACCGGTGAATGCGTCGGTCCACGAGCCCTCGGGTAGCGGCAACACGGTCTCGCCCCAGCCGCCACAGGCGGCGAGCCCTACCGGCAGCCGGGTGGCGACCGCGACAACCCCACGGCGGGCGAACCCGACGGCATGCGGCGCGGTGACGCCGTCGGCGGGCAGCGGGGTGTAGCCGGTGAACCGCTCAGGATGATCGCGGCGGGCGCGCAGGGTCCGCGACACGACGAGCAGCTTGGCCGCGCCTGACTCGTCCACGTCGGGCAGCCAGCCGTGGTCTATTCGCCACAGCAGGTCGGCCCGGGCGGTGAAGTCCACCGGGCGGCGGTTGTCCGGGTCCACCAGCGAGAGATCCCACAGCTCGCCGCCCTGGTAGGTGTCCGGCGTGCCGGGCATCGCCAGTTGCAGCAGCACCGCGGACAGCGAGTTCGATCGGCCTGCTGGGGTGATCCGGGCCACCACCCTGGCCACCGCGGCACGCAACTCGGGGTTGTCCAGCGCGGCATCGGCGACGGCATGCATGGCGGTTTCGAACGCCTCGTCCGGGTCGGTCCAGCTGGTGCGGGTCCGCGCCTCCCGCATCGCCTTGTCCAGGTAGGCGTGCAGCCGGTCCGGCGGCAGCGGCCACGCCCCCACCAGGGTCTGCCAGAGCAGGTGGCCCAGCGCCGGGTCGGGCACGGTGGCACCGGCCGCGTCGGCCAGCCCGGTGAACTCCCGAACAGCGTCCGCCCACAGCGCCGGCAGCTCGGAGAGTACGGCCAGCCGGGCCCGCACGTCGCCGGAACGTTTGGTGTCATGCGTGGACAGCGTGGTCATCCCGTCCGGGGCGAGCTCCTCGCGGCGGGCCAGAGCGGCGTGGAATTCGTCGACGTCGAGTCCGAAGCGGGCCGGATCCCCACCCACCTCGTTGAGCGCGATGAACCGGGTCCAGCGGTAGTAGGCGGTGTCCTCCACCGCCTTGGCCATCACCGCGCCGGAGGTCTGCTGGAACCGGACAGCGAGCTCGTCGGCCGGATCCCGCAGCCGGGGCGACAGCGCCTCCAGCGTCGCGGCCAGCTCGGGACGCCGATCCCGGGCGGCCGCCAGTGCCTGATCCAGCTGCGCGACCCCGTCGGGCAGGTAGGACCGGTAGACCGGGAAGCAGGCCAGTGTCTCGGCCAGCGCTGCAGTGACGTCCGAGCCGTCGCGGGTGGCGGGCGCCAGTGCGGCCAGGCGGCGCAGCTCCGCGCCGAGCATGCCGGTGGCCACGTCGAGCTTGCAGTCGTGCACCAGTTGCGTCCAGCTGGTCTGCACGCCGGTCAGCGCGGTGTCCAGTGCGGTGAACTCAGCTTCCCCGGCCGGGTCGACGAGGACCCCGTCGATCTCGGCGAGTGCGTCGTAGCCGGTGGTGCCCTCGACCGGCCACGAGCGGGGTAGCTCCTCGCCAGGTTCGAGGATCTTCTCCACCACGATCCAGGTGCCCGGGGCGTGCTCGCGCAGCCGGTGCAGGTAGCCCGCCGGGTCGGTGAGGCCGTCCGGGTGGTCCACCCGCAGGCCGTCGACGTCGCCCTCGGCGACCCAGCGCAGCACCTCGCTGTGGGTGGCGGCGAAGACCTCGGGGTCCTCCACGCGGACCGCGGCGAGCTCGCTCACCGCGAAGAAGCGCCGGTAGCCCTGGTCCGCCCGCCAGGAGACCAGCCGGTAGTGCTGTGCCTCGTGCACCCGCTGCGGGTTGCCGACCGTGCCGGGCGCCACCGGGAAGGCGTGCTCGTGGTAGCGCAGGTTGACGGACAGATCCGCCAGCGCCTCGGGGGAGTCGGCCAGGACGGGCAGCCGCAGTGGCCAGCCGATGATGTCGAACCACCGCGCGAAGGGCGATGACGGCCCCTGCCGCAGCACATCCCACCAAGCCGGGTTGGCCTTCGGGTCGGCGACGCCGAGGTGGTTGGGCACGATGTCTACCACCAGTGCCAACCCGTGCTCGCGAACGGCCGCCACCAGCATTCGCCGGCCGGGTTCCCCGCCGAGCACGTCGGATACCCGACCGGGGTCGGCCACGTCGTAACCGTGCTGGGACCCTGGCATCGCTTGCAGCAGCGGCGAGGCATACACCGCGCCGACGCCCAGCGACGCCAGGTAAGGCACCACGGTCGCGGCATCGGCGAAGGTCAGACCCGGACCGAACTGCAGCCGGTAGGTCGAGGCTGGAGCAGGGGTCACGCGGTGCGCTCCAGAACCACCAGCGAGCGCGCGGTGACGGTGATCTTGTCCTTGCCCTCAGCGGTCACACCGCGGGTACCCGGCGGCTCTGCGGTCGCGGTATCCAGCACGACGGTCCACTCTTGCCCGTAGCCGTTACCGGGCAGCTGCACACTGATGTCCTCGTAGTGGACGTTGAAGCAGAGCAGGAAGGAGTTGTCGGTGACGCGCTGGCCACGGGCATCGGCGTCCGGGATGCCCTCTCCGTTGAGGAACACGGTGAGGCACTGACAGACCTTCAACTCCCAGTCCTGCTCGGCCATCTCCGCCCCGGATTCGGTGAACCACGCGATGTCGCGCAGCTCGTCGCCGACCCGGATCGGACGGCCGGCGAAGAACCGGCGGCGGCGGAACACCGGGTGCTCGCGGCGCATCGCGATCAGCGCCGCGGTGAACGTGCGCAGCTCCTGGTCGGCCGATTCCCAGTCCACCCAGGACAGTTCGTTGTCCTGGCAGTACACGTTGTTGTTGCCCTGCTGGGTGCGGCCGAGCTCGTCGCCGTGCAGCAGCATCGGGATGCCCTGGGACAGCAACAGGGTGGCCAGCATGTTGCGCCGCTGCCGGGCCCGTAGGGCCAGCACCTCGGGATCGTCGGTGGGGCCCTCGACCCCGCAGTTCCAGGACCGGTTGTCGTCGGCGCCGTCCCGGCCGTCCTCGCCGTTGGCTTCGTTGTGTTTGTCGTTGTAGGAGACCAGATCGGTGAGGGTGAACCCGTCGTGCGCGGTGACGAAGTTGACCGACGCGTAGGGGCGTCTCCCGTCGTCCTGGTAGAGGTCGGATGAGCCGGTGAGCCGGAAGCCGAACTCACCCAACGTCCCGGGCTCGCCGCGCCAGAAATCCCGCACCGTATCGCGATACTTACCGTTCCATTCGGTCCACAGTGGAGGAAAGTTGCCCACCTGGTAGCCGCCCGGCCCGACGTCCCAGGGCTCGGCGATCAGCTTCACCTGGCTGATCACCGGGTCCTGCTGAACCAGGTCGAAGAACGTGGACAACCGGTCCACGTCGTAGAACTCGCGGGCCAGCGTGGACGCGAGGTCGAATCGGAAGCCGTCGACGTGCATCTCGGTTACCCAGTACCGCAGTGAATCCATGATCAGCTGCAGCGTCTGCGGGTGGCGCACGTTGAGCGAGTTGCCGGTGCCGGTGTAGTCCATGTAGTAGCGCGGGTCGTCCTCGACCAGGCGGTAGTAGGCCGGGTTGTCGACACCGCGCATCGACAGGGTCGGCCCCAGGTGGTTGCCCTCGGCGGTGTGGTTGTAGACCACGTCGAGGATCACCTCGATGCCCGCGGTGTGCAGCTCCCGGACCATCGCCTTGAACTGCGAGACCACCTCGTGGGCCCGCGGCCCGACGGTGCCCGCCGCGGCGTAGCCGTTGTGGGGGGCGAGGAACGCGACGGTGTTGTAACCCCAGTAGTTGGTCAGGCCGAGCTCAGCGAGGTGGTGGTCGGTGATGAACTGGTGCACCGGCATCAGCTCCACCGCCGTGATGCCCAGAGTGGTCAGATAATTGATCATCACTGGATGCGCGAGGCCGGCGTAGGTGCCGCGCATCTCCGGCGGGATCTCCGGATGGGCGATGGTCAGACCGCGCACGTGCGCCTCGTAGATCACCGTCTGGTGGTACGGGGTACGCGGGTGCCGGTCCTCGGCCCAGTCGAAGAACGGGTTGATCACCACCGACTTCGGCGCGTGTGCGGCGGAGTCGTCGTCGTTGCGCTGGTCCGGGTCGGGGAAGGGGTAACCGAACACCGCTGGGTCCCAGTCCACCGTGGAGTCTCTCGCGTGGCCGGACACCGCCTTGGCGTACGGGTCGATGAGCAGCTTGGCCGGGTTGCACCGTTGCCCGGCGGCGGGATCGTAGCGGCCGTGCACCCGGTATCCATAGTGCTGTCCAGGTCCGACGCCGGGCAGGTAGCCGTGCCAGACGAAGCCGTCGACCTCGGGCAGCCGGACCCGGATCTCGGTCGCGCCGGCATCCTCGCTGCTGCTGTCGAACAGGCACAGCTCAACCTTGTCCGCGACCTCGGAGAACAGGGTGAAGTTGGTGCCTGCTCCGTCGTAGCCGGCACCCAGCGGGTAAGCGGTGCCCGGCCACGGCTGGGGGACGGTCATGGGTAGGCACGTTAGCGTGCCCGTGAGTGGCGTTTGGTGCCGGAACACTGATCCGCACTCACGAGGAACTTATCCGCCCGCTGACCTCACCCAGCCCGATGATGGTGGCCGCAGGACCGGTCGCGGTCGCGGTGATCGACACCTCGTCGTTGTCGCAGAGGAAACTGCGGGTGCGGCCATCCGAGAGGGTCAACGGCTGCGAACCGTTCCAGCTCAGTTCGAGCAGCGAGCCCCATTGGTCCGGCGCTGCCCCGCTGACCGCGCCGGAGGCGAACAGATCACCGGTGCGCAGGCACGCGCCGTTGCTGGTCAGGTGCGCCAACTGCTGCGCAGGCGTCCAATACATTCCGGCGAACGGCGGGCGGGAGACCCGCTGACCGTTGAGCCACACCTCCATCGTGATATCCAGCCCCCACGGCTCGGTGCCGGTGTCGTCGAGATAGGGCAGCGGGGCAGGGTCGCGCACCGGTGGCGGGATCCGCGCGGCACTCAGCGCATCCAGCGGGACGATCCACGGGGAGACCGAGGTGGCGAAGGACTTGCCGAGCAACGGCCCGAGCGGGACGTACTCCCAGGCCTGGATGTCGCGGGCGGACCAGTCGTTGATCAGGCACAGGCCGAAGACGTGGTCGGCGAAGGCGCTCAGCCCGACCGGCCGGCCCGGGACCGAGGGTGTGCCGACGACGAAGGCGACCTCCGCCTCGAGGTCCAGCGCGGTCGACGGACCGAAGGTGACCGTGCCGTCCGGGAGGCGTCGCTGCCCATGCGGCCGGATGATCGGTGTCCCGGAGACGACGACGGTGCCGGCCCGGCCGTGGTAGCCGACCGGCAGGTGCCGCCAGCTCGGCGGCAGCGGCGGCTGGCCGGGCCGCAGCAGCTGTCCGGCGTTGGTCGCATGCTGCTCGCAGGAGGAGAAGTCGACGTAGTCGGCGATGGTGAACGGCAACCGCATCGTCACGTCGGCAGCGGGTACGAGCAGCGGTGCCAGCACCCCGGCGTGTCGCTCGTCGGTCAGCCAGCGGGTCAGCACGGCCCGGATCGCGGTCCAGGTCCGGCGCCCGGCAGCCAGCAACGCGTCGAGGCTGCCGCCGCCGAACAGCGCGGCGTGCTCAGGTAACAGCACCGCGCTGGCTGCGGTGAGGTCGAGGATGGCGTCGCCCACCGCCACCCCGACGTGCGGTTGCCGCCGGGCGGGGTCGGTGAAGACCCCGTAGGGCAGTGTGTGCAGGCCGAAGGGGTGATCGGCCGCCACCCCGGTCCAGCTGGTCATCTGGCTGGGTCCCGCCCCGACCAGCTCCACGGGTACGTCGGGTCTTCGCAGGCAACGCCGCCCTCACCCAGCTCCAGCGGTCGGAAGGTGTCCACCATGACCGCCAGCTCGTCGAAGGACTCCACACCGAGGCTGCGCTCGATCGCCCCCGGCTGCGGGCCGTGGGTGTGGCCACCGGGATGCAGGGAGACCGAGCCCGGACCGATGCCGCTGCCCTTGCGCGCCTCGTAGTTGCCGCCGCAGTAGAACATGACCTCGTCGGAGTCGACGTTGCAGTGGTAGTAGGGCACCGGTACCGCCAGCGGGTGGTAGTCGACCTTGCGGGGTACGAAGTTGCAGATCACGAACCCGGTGCCGGCAAAGACCTGATGCGCCGGCGGTGGCTGGTGGATGCGCCCGGTGATCGGCTCGAAGTCGGCGACGTTGAACGCGTACGGGTAGAGGCAACCGTCCCACCCCACCACATCGAAGGGGTGCCTCGGGTAGGTGTAGACCGTGCCGGCGAGGCCTGCTGTTCCAGCACCGGTACCGCGGTGCTTGACCAGGACATCCACGTCGGTCCCGTCGACCGATTCGGGCCGGCCAGGACCCCGCAGGTCGCGCTCGCAGTACGGGGAGTGTTCCAGGAACTGGCCGAACCGGGACAGGTAGCGCGGTGGCGGGGTGATGTGACTGTTCGCCTCGATGCAGTACGCGCGCAGCGGTCCGTCCGGGCTCGGCACCCATCGGTGGGTGGTGGCGCGTGGCAGGACGACGTAGTCACCGGTGCCGACCTGCAGCGCACCGAACACCGTCTGCACCGTGGCTGAGCCGGACTCGACGTAGACGCACTCGTCGCCCAGGGCATTGCGATACAGCGGCGAGGTGTCGCCTGCGACGACGTAGCTGATCCGCACGTCGGAGTTGCCGAGCAGCAGCCGCCGCCCGGTCACCACGTCGTGACGTTTCCACTCCTGGCCGCCGAAGAGCTCGTGCAGCCGCAGGTGCCGCGGTAGCAGCGGCTCGTTGGGTGCCGTGCGGTAGTCGGGCAGGGCCCACGGCCGGGCGTCGACGATCGCCGAGGGGATCTGCTCGTGATAGAGCAGCGAGGAGTCCGAGGAGAAGCCGTCGGCACCGATGAGCTCCTCGTAGTACAGCGAGCCGTCGGGGCGCCGGTGCTGGGTGTGACGCTTGTGCGGGATCGTGCCCGCCTGCCGGTAGAAGGCCATGACTCCTACAGATTGCCGCGGCGGGCCTGCTCGCGCTCGATGGCTTCGAACAGGGCCTTGAAGTTTCCCTTGCCGAAGCCCAGCGAGCCGTGCCGCTCGATCAGCTCGAAGAACACCGTGGGTCGGTCCTGCACCGGCTTGGTGAACACCTGCAAGAGGTAGCCGTCCTCATCTCGGTCGGCGAGGATGCGCAGCTCGCGCAGCGTCTGGACCGGGACGCGGGTATCGCCGACCCACTCGCCGAGGGTGTCGTAGTAGGAGTCCGGTGTGTCCAGGAACGCCACGCCCCGGTCCCGCATCGCCGTGACGGCGCCGACGATGTCGCCGGTCGCCAGCGCGATGTGCTGCACGCCCGGGCCGCCGTAGAACTCCAGGTACTCGTCGATCTGCGAGCGCTTGCGGCCGATCGCGGGCTCGTTGAGCGGGAACTTGACCCGGTGGTTACCGCTGGTGACGACCTTGGACATCAGCGCGGAGTACTCGGTGGCGATGTCGTCACCAATGAACTCCTTCATGTTCTGAAAGCCCATGACCCGGTTGTAGAACGACACCCAGACGTCCATGCGGCCGAGTTCGACGTTGCCCACGCAGTGATCAACGGCCTGGAACAGCCGGCGGCCGGGAGCCACCAGCGGGGGCCGGTCGACGAATCCGGGCAGGAATGGGCCGCGGTAGTGGGACCGATCGACGAGGGTGTGCCGGGTGTCGCCGTAGGTCGCCAGTGCGGCCAGCCGCACCGTGCCGTGCTCGTCGGTGGCGTCGGCCGGTTCCTGCAGGACGGCGGCACCCTGCTGGCGGGCGAACGCGACCGCCCGGTCCACGTCGGGCACCTCGATGGCGAGGTCATTGACCCCGTCGCCGTGCGCCGCCACCCGCTGGGCCAGTGGTGTGCCGGCGCGTACCGGCCCGGTCAGCACGAACCGGACCCGGCCGGAGACCAGCACGTACTCCGCGGCATCCCGGTAGCCCTGCTCTGGACCCCGGTAGGCCACGCAGGTCATGCCGAACGCGGTCGAGTAGAAGTGCGCGGCCTGCCGCGCGTTGCCGACAGCGAACCGAAGGTGGTCCATACCGTGCACCGGAAAGGGATCCGGTCCGAGGTGTGCGATGCCACCGATGAGGGTGTCGACGTCGGCCTCCGCCGATGTCCCGGTGTTGGACAGCGTGCAGCTCATGACATCGACTCCCTCGTGCGCAACCGCTACCACACGATGCTATCCCCGGCGCAGAGCACCTGAAGCGCCCGTGAACTCGACGCCACGGACGATTTCGCCGCCGGCACACGTCGCTGACGTCGAGTTCACGGGCGGCACGACACGCATCCAGTCATCAGGTAGCCACCGTGATTCCGGAGATGGCCTTCAGTTCGCTGACCAGCGCCGAGCCCACGGTCACCGGGTAGTTGTCGATCGCCACCACCAGCGGCGTCTCTCTGCCCTCGTGGCGCAGAACGATGTGTACGGGCGTGTTGCCCTTGTGCGCGAGCAGCGTGCCGCGTAGTTCCGTGGCCACGTCGTGATCGAGCTTGCTGACCTCGGCGCGGAGCACGAACGCGGGTGGTGTGTTCGGATTGTGCTCGGCGTCACTGATGTCCAGTGGGACCACGTCCGACCCGAAAACCGACATCTTGTCTTCCCGCCAGTTCACCCGGCCTTTGACGGCCACCGCTGTGTCAGCCACGAGCGCTTCGTGTAGCACCGAGTAGGACTTGGCGAAAAACAGCACCTCGATCGAGGCGTCCAGATCCTCCAGCGTCACGATCGCCCACGGTTCGCCCTGCTTGTTCACCCGCCGGTCGACGGTCGTGATCATGCCGGACATCACGAGCTCGCCCTCCTTGGGTGCCTCGTCGAGCACAGTCGCGATCGGTTTCGGCGCATGCTTGCGCAAGATCCGCTCGGCCCCGTCCAGCGGGTGAGCAGACACGTACAGGCCGAGCATTTCCCGCTCGTGCATGAGCAGGTCCTTGCGCGGCCATTCCTCATTCCGCAGCACCAGGTGAGCCAGCGGCGAGGCGTCGGGCTGCGGCGCGGTACCGCCGTAGGAGCCGAACAGATCGAACTGTCCCATCGCCTCCTGCCGTTTCAGGCCGGTCACCGCATCGACGGCCTCCTCATGCACACCGATGAGCGACAGCCGGGTGTGCCCAAACGAGTCGAACGCGCCGGCCTTGATCAGCGATTCGATGGTGCGTTTGTTGCAGCACACCAGCTCGACCTTCTCCAAGAAGTCGGTGAACGAGCTGAACCGGCCTTTCTGCTCGCGGGTGTTGATGATCGAGGCCACCACGTTCGCACCGACGTTGCGGATCGCGCCCAGACCGAACCGGATGTCGCTGCCGGCGGCGGCGAAATACAGCCCGGAGTCGTTGATGTCCGGGGGCAGCACCTTGATACCCATGCGGCGGCATTCCGCCAGGTAAATCGCGGACTTGTCCTTGTTGTCGCCGATCGAGGTGAGCTGGGCGGCCATGAACTCGGCCTGGTAGTTGGCCTTCAGGTAGGCCGTCCAGTACGAGACGAGCCCGTAGCCGGCGGTGTGGGATTTGTTGAACGCGTACCCGGCAAACGGGAGCATCACGTCCCACAAGGTCTGGGTGGCCTCCGTCGAGAAGCCCTTGCCGGTCATCCCGGCACGGAAGCGCTCGAACTCCTTCTCGATGATCTCCTTCTTCTTCTTGCCCATCGCCCGGCGCAGCAGGTCCGCGCCGCCCAGGCTGTAGTCGGCCAGTTGCTGGGCGATGGCCATGACCTGCTCTTGGTAGACCAGCAGGTGGTAGGTCTCCCCGAGAATCGGTTCGAGCGCGTCTTTCAGATCAGGGTGGATTGGCTTGATCTTCTGGCGGCCGTTGGAACGTTCGGCGTAGTCGTTGTGGGCGTTGGCTGCCATCGGGCCGGGCCGGTAGAGGGCGAGCACGGCAGCGATGTCACCGAACTTCTTGGGTTGCATCCGGCGCAGCAGGTCGCGCATGGCGCCGCCGTCGAGCTGGAACACCCCGAGCGTGTCACCGCGGCCCAGCAGTTCGTAGGCGGCCGGGTCCTCCAAGGTCAGCGTGGCCAGGTCGATGTCCACACCGTGGTTGGTGCGGACCTCCTTGAGGGTGTCGTCGATGACGGTCAGCGTGCGTAGACCGAGGAAGTCCATCTTCAGCAGGCCGACTTCTTCACACGCGGGGAAGTCCCAGCCGGTGATGATCGAGCCGTCGTCGCGCTTCCACAACGGGATCACGTCGAGCAGGGGCTGCGCGGACAGGATGACCGCGCAGGCGTGAACGCCGGCATTGCGGGTCAGCCCTTCCAGGCCGCGGGCGGTGTCCATGATCTTTGCGACCTGCGGGTCGGACTCGACCAGCGCGCGGATCTCGGTGGCCTCGGGGTAGCGCTCGTGTTGCGGGTCGAAGATGCCGGCCAGTGGGATGTCCTTGGCAGCGACCGGTGGGGGCAGGGCCTTGGAGATGCGGTCGGCGATGGAGAACCCCGGCTGGCCGTGCAGCACCCGGGCGGCGTCTTTCAGGGCGGCCTTGGTTTTGATCGTTCCGAAGGTGATGACCTGGGCGACGTTTTCCGCGCCCCACTTGTTGACTGTGTACTCCATGACCTCGCCGCGACGACGCTCGTCGAAGTCGAGGTCGATATCGGGCGGGCTGATTCGTTCCGGGTTGAGGAACCGCTCGAAGATCAGTGAGTGTTCGATCGGGTCGAGGTCGGTGATGTGCAGGATGTAGGCCACCAGCGACCCGGTCGCCGAACCACGGCCGGGACCGACCGCGATCTTCTGGGACCTGGCCCAACGCACCAGGTCGCCGACCACGAGGAAGTAGCCGGGAAAGCCCATCTGGGAGATCACACCGAGTTCGATCTCGATGCGTTCCTGGTGCTCCGGGGTGAGCCCGTCCGGGAAGCGTGACGGCGTGTACTGCTCGACTTCGCGGCGCAGCAGCAGGTCTTCAGTCTCACCGTCGGCTAGGGGGAACCGAGGCATGCGGTTGACTTCGGCGTACACCTCGTCGTAGGGCCCGACCCGTTCGGCGATCAACAGTGTGTTGTCCGCTGCGCCGGGGACCTCGGTGTCCCAGTAGGCGCGCATCTCGGCGGCGGGCTTGAGGTAGTAGCCGTCGCCGTCGAACTTGAACCGGTTCGGATCGTCGATTGTCTTGCCCGACTGCACGCATAACAACACAGCGTGTGCATCGGCCTGGTCCTGGGTGACGTAGTGGCTGTCGTTGGTGGCTAATGGCCTCAGATCGAGCGCCCGGCCGATCTCCAGCAGGCCCTCACGCACGGATCGCTCGATGGGTAGACCGTGGTCCATGAGCTCGAGGAAGAAGTTGTCCTGGCCGAAGATGTCCCGGTAGTCCGATGCAGCCTGGATCGCTTCGGCGCGCTGGCCGAGCCGCAGCCGGGTCTGCACCTCTCCCGAGGGGCAGCCGGTCGTGGCGATGATTCCCTGGGCATGCTCGGCGATCAGGTCCCGGTCCATGCGGGGCTTGCGGTAGAAGCCGTCGAATGAGGCGAAGCTGGACAACCTGAACAGGTTGCGTAGGCCTGCCGCGTCGGCCGCGAGCATCGTCATGTGCGTGTAGGCGCCACTGCCGGATACGTCGCCACCCTCACCGTACTCGTCGCTGCCGCGCTGGTTGGCCTGCCCCCAGAAGATCGGTTTCTTGTGGTAGCGGCTGCCCGGCGCGAGGTAGGCTTCGATGCCGATGATCGGCTTGACGCCACACTTCTTCGACTGACGGAAGAACTCAGCAGACCCGTACATGTTGCCGTGGTCGGTCATCGCTACCGCAGGCATCTCCAGCCGCTCCACCTCGGCGAACAGCGGGCTGATCTTGGCCGCACCGTCGAGCATCGAGTACTCGGTGTGCACGTGCAGGTGAACAAACGAATCGGGCACAACTCTCCCCTGGGCGCGCTGCGTGACGACCTGTGCGCGGAAGGTTAGCCCGGTGGCCCCTCGCGTCGGGACAGCCACGCCTGATCCGAGATCGGGCGGGACCGGACGGCGGCATCCAGTGCTTGTCGCATCGCCGCGACCGGCGCGCCGCGGCCGGTCATCAGCTCAACCTGGGCGACCGCCTGATGGAGGAGCACCGCCAGCCCGCTGACGATCCGGCAGTCCGCACCGAGCGCGGCTGCAGCGAGCGGGGTGGGCCACGGCGTGTAGACGACATCGAGCACTACCGGCCTGGCAGACCAGTGCTGCGGGCTTATCGCGTCGGCGGCACCGGGCGGCAGCGTGGAGATGACCACGTCGGCTTCGGGAATGGCTCGGTCGGGTAGCCCACCGGATATCGTCGGCTGGATCCCCAGCCGGTCGGCCGCCGCGCGGAGATCCGCTGTTCGGGCCGGATCCCGCACAAGCACAGTCGGTGCCGCCTCCCCGAGCTCGCGCAGCGCGGCGAGCGCGGCCTGGGCGGTGCCGCCGGCCCCGAGGATGACCGCTGCGCTGACCCGGTCGAGCCCCGCTTCGCGCAGTGCGGCGAGGATGCCGGCCACGTCGGTGTTCTCCGCCCGGTTACGGCCGCCTGGCTGCCCCAGTACGAGGGTGTTCGCCGCGCCGACCGCGCCGGCCAGCGGGGAGACCTCGTCGGCCACGGTCAAGGCCGCCCGTTTGAGGGGCATCGTCAGCGATAGACCGGCCCATTCCGGCCCGAGCCGCTCGACGAAGGCGGGTAGTGCCGCTTCGTCGCATTCGAACGCCTCGTAGCGCCACCCGGCCAGGCCCAGCTCCGCATAGGCGGCGCGGTGTAGCACTGGTGACAGTGAGTGCCGGATCGGGCACCCCAGCACCGCCGCCCGCCGACCGTGCTGCACGGCACATCCCTCGCTAGGTACGGAGTTAGTATTCGTCGTCGACACCAGTAGGGAGAGTGACCCGAGTGAACCTGCCGGGCTGGGCTTCGGGTGATGTGGATCTTGAGCATCCCAGCATAGCCCGAGTGTATGACTACTACCTCGGTGGCTCGCACAACTTCGCCGTGGACCGGCGGGTGGCTCGTCGGGCGATCGAGCTGTGGCCCGAGCTTCCCCTGATCATGCAGATCAACCGGGCGTTCCTGCGTCGTTCGGTGCGTTACCTGATTAGGCAGGGCATCACCCAGTTCCTGGATATCGGCTCCGGCATCCCCACCGAGGGCAATGTGCACGAGGTCGCCCAAACGGCCGCACCTGAGGCGCGAGTGGTCTACGTGGACATCGACTCGGTGGCCGTCGCGCACAGCCGGGCCATCCTGGACGGAAATCCGCGCGCGGACGTCGTCCAGGCCGATCTGCGCGATGTGGCGTCGATCCTCGATGATCCACGGACCAAGCGGCTGATCGACCCGGCCCAGCCGCTCGGCGTGCTCATGGTGTTTATCCTGCACTTCTTCCCGGATGAGGAAGACCCAGCGGGTATCATCGCGCGGTACCGCACGATGATGGCGCCCGGAAGCCATCTCGTCGTCTCGCACGCCGGCTACGGGGGCTCACCCGATGAGGTCAGGCCGGTCGTCGAGCACTACCGGCGCACTACCGCTCCGTTGACGATGCGCACGCCCCCGGAGATCGAGGCGTTGCTCGGGGGGTTCGAGCTGGTGGCACCTGGACTGGTGTTCTTGCCGCGGTGGCGTCCGGACTCACCGGTCGACGTCGGTGACCATCCCGAGCGGTTCGGCTACGCGGTGGTAGGCCGGCAAGGATGATTTATGGCGGCGTCGACTCGCCGCTCACCATCACCGACCGCGCTGCTCGGCAACTTCCTGGCTAGCTATAGAGCTAGTATCAAGCAAACAACGAGTAAACTGCTGAGAGCGCTGGCCTCCGGCCTTGCACGGGGTGTTTCCGGTCTGTTATCGAGAGTGCCGGGGTTTGCGGTTCGCGACTGTTCGGCATCCCGTCGTCGACATCAGTGGGAGGGTGACCGAGTGGACCGGCCGGGCTGGGCGTCGGGCGATGTGGATCTCGAGCATCCTAGCGCCGCCCGAGTGTATGACTACTACCTCGGTGGCTCGCACAACTTCGCCGCGGACCGGCGGATGGCTCGCCGGGCGATCGAGCTGTGGCCCGAGCTTCCCCTGATCATGCAGGCCAACCGGGCGTTCCTGCGTCGCTCGGTGCGTTACCTGGTCCGGCAGGGCATCACTCAATTCCTGGATATCGGTTCTGGCATCCCCACTGAGGGCAACGTGCACGAGGTCGCTCAAGCGGCCGCACCCGAGGTCCGGGTGGTCTACGTGGACATCGATCCGGTGGCCGTCGCGCACAGCCGGGCCATCCTGGAGGGGAATCCGCGTGCCGACATCGTCCAGGCCGATCTGCGCGATGTGGCGATGATCCTCGATGATCCACGGACCAAGCGGCTGATCGACCCGGACCAGCCGCTCGGTGTGCTCATGGTCGCGATCCTGCACTTCGTCCCCGATGCGGCGGACCCGGCGGGCATCGTCGCGCGGTACCGCATGATGATGGCGCCCGGAAGTCATCTCGTCGTCTCGCACGCCAGCCACGAGGGCCGGCCCGATCAGGCCGGCTCGCACACCGATCTCTACCAGCGCACCCCGACCCCCATACGGATGCGCTCGCGCCTGGAGATCGAGGGGTTGCTCGGCGGTTTCGAGCTGGTGGCCCCCGGAGTGGTGTTCTTGCCGCTGTGGCGTCCGGACTCACCGGCCGACGTCGATGACCATCCCGAGCGGTTCACCGGCTACGCGGTGGTGGGTCGGCGACAATGACCCACGCGGATCGGGAGGCGTTCGCCCGGCGTTGGGCCGAGGCGATCGTCGGCACGAGCTATGTGTCGATGGGCCGCGGCGGGCTCGCCAAACACCTGCTCGGGCTCACCCACCAACTCGTCAACGGAGCTCTGGCCGCCGAGTTCGATCCGTCGGTCGGGCGCCGGGTCGGCGCCGAGATGGTCGCGGCACATTTCACCGGCACCGAGACGCTCAGCAAGACCCTGGCTCTGATCGCCGAGGGTTTGCCGGGTCTGCTGGGTTCTGCCCCGCTCTGCGTCGACGTCGCCGGTCGAGTCGCCCAGCTGGCCGGCAGTCTGGCCGCCGGCTACGCCAATACGCTGCGCGAGCGCAGCCTGGATGAACAGGACGCGATCTATCGCGCTGGGCTGCGCGCGCGCCGGCAGGCCGAACAGGCGCTGGCGGCCAGCGAGGCGAAGTTCCGCGCGATGTTCACCGAGGCCGGGATCGGGATCGGGATCGGTGAGCTGGATGGCACCATCACCGACGCCAATCCGGCGCTGCAGCGGATGTTCGGCTACACCCTCGAAGAATTCACCCGGCTCAACGTCAGTGAGATGGTCCACCCGCAGGACGCCCCCAGCGTGTGGGAGATCTACGGGGAGCTGGTCCGCGGTGAGCGGGATCACTTCCGCATGGAGAAGCGGTTCTACCGTGGCGATGGCAGTGAGATCTGCGTCGACCTGACGGTGTCGCTGGTGCGCGACGAGGCCGGAGCGCCCACTTATCAGGTGGCGTTGCTGGAGGACGTGTCCGAACGGCATCGCCTGCAGGCCAAGTTGCAGTACCAGGCCTACCACGACCCGCTGACCGGGCTGCCCAACCGGGCGAGGGCCACCGAACGGCTGGAACAGATATTCGGCCGACCGGCGGGCCAGCGCCGGGTGGGGTTGTGCTTCCTGGACCTGGACGGGTTCAAGGTGGTCAATGACAGCCTGGGCCATGACGTCGGCGATGAGCTGCTGAAAGCCGTCGGGTCCCGGTTGGCCTGCTGCTGCGGTTCGGAGCAGCTGCTGGCCCGGATGGGCGGCGACGAGTTTGTGATCATCGTCGAGGACACCGCAGGAGAGCACGACGTGGCCGCGCTGGCCGAAGAGATCCTGGCCTCCATGGCCGCGCCGATCCGCGTCGGTGACCACTCGCTGACCGTCACCACGAGTATCGGTGTGATCGAGCGGCCGGTAGCCGACACCAACCCTGCGGACCTCATGCAGGCCGCCGACATCACCCTCTACCGGGCGAAAGCCGACGGTAAGGCTCGCTACACGATGTTCGACCAGCACCGCAACGACAGCGAGGTGGCCCGTTTCACGCTGTCCGCCACGCTGCTGGCCGCGATCGAGCGTGGTGAGTTCTTCATCGACTACCAGCCGCTGGTCGGGTTGACCGACGGTGCGCTGCGCGGGGTTGAGGCGCTGGTGCGCTGGCGGCACCCGACGCTGGGCGTGCTCGGGCCAGAACGGTTCATCGAGCTGGCCGAGGAGACCGGGTCGATCGTGCAGCTCGGGCACTGGGTGCTCACCCGGGCGTGCGAGCAGGCCCGTCGGTGGCATGATGCTGTCGGTGAAGCCGCGCCGGTGGTCAGCGTCAACCTCGCGCCCCGGCAGCTGCATGAACCCGCCCTGGTGGCCGAGGTCGCGACGGTCCTGGCGGCCAACGGGCTCGACCCGGCCAGCCTGCAACTCGAACTCACCGAGCAGTCCCTGATGGGCGACGAGGCAGGTCCGCTCAAAGCGCTGGCGAAGCTGTATGGCATGGGCGTGCGAATCGCCATCGATGACTTCGGCACCGGTTACTCCAACTTCTCCTACCTGCGCCGGCTGCCGATGCATGAGCTCAAGCTGGCCGGTTCGTTCGCCGTGAGCCTGCGGCCGCCCGACTCCGACCCCGTCGATGCGCAGATTGTGGCGACCTTGGTGAGCCTGGCGCACGCCTTGGATCTGACCGTGACCGCCGAGGGCGTGGAGACCGACGTCCAGCGCGAGCGGTTCCGGGCACTGGGGTGTGACGCCGGCCAGGGGTCGCTGTTCGGCCTCCCCGGCACTCCTGAGCAGATTGACACCTGGCTGCGGGCTGCCACCCCGCTCGGCGACCTCAGCGGTGGGGGGCGATGACCGGGTTCGACAGCGTCGACGCCGCGGCTGCGCTGCTGCGTGTCGTGGTGGGGCTCACGCTGGTGGCGCACGGGTACAACCACCTGTGGGGCCGCGGTGGGCTGGCCGGAACCGCCCGCTGGTTCGGCTCGCTGGGCCTGCGGCCGCCGAAGCTGCACGCGGTGCTGTCCGGTGCCGGAGAGCTCGTCGCCGGGGGCGCTCTGGCGATCGGGCTGCTCACCCCGCTGGCGGCGGCCTTCGTCGTCGGCACGATGGTGACCGCCGGGATCACCGCGCACCGCCGGAACGGATTCTTCGTGTTCAAGGAAGGCTATGAATACGTTCTCATGATCGGTGTGGTGTGCGCGGTGATCGGGTTGCTCGGACCGGGCACCGTCTCGGTGGACCGGCTGCTCGGCATCGACGCAGCACTGGACGGCACCGTTGGTTTGGCTCTCACGGTCGGGCTGGGGGTCGTTGGTGCCGCGGTACTGCTGGCCGCCACCTGGCGGCCGGCCCGCTCACGCAGCTGACGAATCCTCCGCATGGTGTGCGGGCCCGTACGGGAAGCAACCGATCCGGTGCGGAGACGTCTCGCTGATGGCCGCCGATCCTGACAAGGCGAGTCACACCGGCTCGATGAGCACACAGCGTTGACGGTCGTGCGCGCTACGTGTTCACTCACAGGGGTGCGTCCCAGTAAAGGCCGCATCGGAAGGCCCGCGCAGTGCGCGACGATGGGGAGGGTTCATGGCTCGACGGGGTGTGCTGACCGGTCTGCTCGTCACCGGTCTGCTCGCTGGGGGTTCGCTGGTCGCCATGCCGGCGGCTGCGCAACCGGCACCTGTGCCGCTGTCGCCGTCGCTGGCCGGCCAGCTGGTCGCCTCGACTACCGGCCGGATGCCGGTGATGGTGCATGGAACGACGCTCGCGGACGCCGAGCGGGCGGTGGCTACCACCGGGATGCAGCCGGTCACCACCTTCCGCAAGATCGGAGTGGTGACCGCGTGGGCGACCAGGCCACAGGTCGAGGCGGCGCGCACCCAACCCGGCGTGACCTACCTGGAGGGTGACCAGCCCATCGCGCCGCACGCCGCCGCCGCCTCTCAGGTGGCAACTCGCGGCCTGGAAGCCCGGCAGACCCTGGTCGGTGCGAACGGCTCATCGTTGGACGGCTCCGGCGTCAGCATTGCGGTGATCGACTCCGGGATCGACCCCACGCATCCCTCCTTCGCCGGCGGCAAGGTCGTGCGGAGCCTGAAGAGCGTGTGCCTGGACGAGGCGAGCACCGATACCAAGTGCGTCATGACTGTGCCCACCGCTGTTGACACCGACACGCTGTCGCTCGGTGGTCACGGCACCCACGTCGCCAGCATCGCTGCAGGCCGCAGTGTCACCCTCAGCGATGGCAGCACGGTGTCCGGAGCCGCCCCCGAAGCCAAGATCGTCTCGTTGTCCACCGGCGCGGCGGTGGCGGTCATCAGTGCCGATACGGCGCTGAACTGGGTGCTGGAGAACCACGCCGAGCCGTGCGGTGCGGGCGTGTCTGCCGCGCAATGCCCGCCGATCAAGGTGGTCAACAACTCCTACGGCGCGCCGGGTGGGGGCGAGTTCGACCTGAAGTCGGCCACCGTCAAGCTGCAGCGCCAGCTCGCATCGGAGGGCGTGGTCACCGTCTGGGCCGCCGGCAATGACGGCGGAGACGGCTTGGAGAGCCTCACCAACGCGCCCTCTCAGGATCCGACCGGCGGGATCATCTCAGTGGCCTCCTACAACGACGAGGGCGCCGGAACGCGTAGCGGTCCGGTATCCGTGTTCTCCTCCCGGGGTGCCAAGACCGACCCGTCGACCTGGCCGGACATCTCGGCACCAGGTGAGAACATCGTCGCCGCCTGTCGCGCCTACCAACCGATCTGCTCCACCGGGCTCAAACCACGCAACGGCCCCGGAATTCTCGACGTGGGCACCTACAACACGCTCAGCGGCACGTCGATGGCGGCGCCGCAGATCGCTGGGATCGTGGCGTTGCTCTTCCAGATCAAACCGACCGCGACGCCGGCCGAGATCGAGGACGCGCTGAAGTCGACCGCCTTCCACTATTCCGACGGTGCCCCGTACCAGAACGTGGGCGGGTACTCCACATCGTTCGACAAGGGCACCGGGTTGGTCGACGTGGTGGCTGCGGCGCAAGCACTGGGGGCCCATGGCCCCTGAGCACTGGCGCGGTGGGTCGCTGGCTTATCAGCCGCCGCAAGGGCACAATGTGTGACGGTGCCCAGTTGATCAGGTGTCTGCGTGGTCACGAGGACGTAGGGGAAGACGCTCCTCGTCGATCAGCGGAGGTCACCAGATGAGCACCAGTGGGACGATCTACGTCCACTCGTCGCCGTCCGCGGTATGTCCGCACGTCGAGTGGGCGGTAGCGGCTGCACTGCAGATCAGAGTGGATCTGCAGTGGACTGCCCAGGCAGCGGCGCCTGGTCAGCTGCGCGCCGAATGCGACTGGTCCGGGCAACCGGGTGTCGCAGCGGCGGTGGCTGGCGCGCTGCGAGCGTGGCCGATGCTTCGCTTCGAAGTGACCGAGCAGCCCAGCCCCGGGCTGGACGGAGAGCGGTTCTGCTTCGTGCCCGGGCTTGGTTTGTGGCGCGCCCGCACCAGCGCCAACGGTGACATCGTGGTCGGCGAGGACCAGCTGCGGACCTTGGCCGCCACGGCCCGCAGCCGGGAGACCTTCGCCCACCAGCTCGACCAGTTCCTCGGCGTGGCGTGGGACGACGCGCTGGAGCCCTTCCGCCGCGCTGCCGACGGCGCCCCGGTGACCTGGCTGCACCACGTGGGCTGACGGGCAGCCGTAGGCTGCTCCGATGCTGAAGCGCCTCCTCGCGGTGACGGTTGTGGTGCTCGCCGCCGCGGCGGGCGCCGGGTTGCTGGTGCGCGAGTTGCAACCGGCCGCTGGGGCCAGTGGCGGTGGTTCGATCGCCACCAACGCACCGCCGCGCGCTCCCGAGCCGGGGCCGACCGCCGTCGCGCTCGTCGAAGACGTCGAGTTGCATCCGGACGCCGCCCGGGTGCGCAGGGTGCTGCAGGAGTACTTCGACGCGATCAACGCAGGAAACTACAAGCAGTGGCGCAGCACCGTTACCTCGCAGCGGGCCCGCGACACCGGGGAAGCAGCCTGGCGCGACCAGTTCCGGTCGACCCTCGACGGCAGCATCGTGTTGCACCGGCTGGAGCCCAGGGTTGGTGGTGGGTTGGTCGCGCTGCTGTCGTTCACCAGCCTGCAGGACCCCGCCGACGCGCCGCCCGAGCTGCCGGTGCGATGCCTGCGGTGGTGGGTTTCCTACCCGCTGATCGAGGAGGGGGACGAGCTGCGACTGAGCCCGGGGTCTCCGGACGCCAACCTGCGGGTGCCCTGCTGAGGTTGGTGGCTCGTGAAGGGCGGCCAACCCGGTTGGCCGCCCTTCACGAGCCACCAACTACAGCGGGATGTTGCCGTGCGCGCCGCGGCCCGCCGGTGCCGCGGCCAGCGCTTCGGCCAGGCGCCGCCGGGTCTGCGTGGGCTTGACCACCTCGTCCACCGCTCCGATCGCCACCGCTCGATCGACCCCGCCGGCGATCCCCTCATGGTGCTCGGCGAGTTTGGCGTGCAACGCCTCCCGATCATCCTGTGCCGCAGCGGCCAACGCCTTGCGATGGAGAATGCCCACGGCGGCCTTGGCGCCCATCACCGCGACTTGGACGTCGGGCCAGGCGAAGACTCCAGTGGCCCCCAGCGACCGGGAGTTCATCGCGATGTAGGCCCCGCCGAAGGCCTTGCGAGTGACCAGGGTGACCCGGGGGACGACCGCCTCGGCGAAGGCGTGCAGCAACTTGGCGCCACGACGCACCACGCCGTCCCACTCCTGGCCGACGCCGGGCAGGTAGCCGGGCACGTCCACCAGGACCAGCAGGGGTACCCCGAACGAATCGCACATCCGCACGAAGCGCGATGCCTTCTCCGCCGAAGCCGAGTCCAGGCAGCCACCGAGGCGCAGCGGGTTGTTCGCGATCACGCCGACGGTGTGCCCGGCGAGCCTGCCCAGCCCCACCACGATATTGGGTGCCCATTTGGGCTGCAGCTCAGTGAACCCGCCGGTCGGGTCGAGCGCAGTGCCGGGCTCGGCGACGGCCTCGTCGAGCAGGGCGCACACCAGCGGGCGAACGTCGTAGGCCCGTTGCCGCTCCACGGGCAGGTACTCGGAGAGATCGACCTCCTCGCGCATCGAGTCCAGGTCGAACCTCCCAGGCCGGGCAAACAGGCCGGCGATATGGCGGGCGCGCAGCAGCGCGTCGGGCTCGGATCCGGCCATCACATGCACCACGCCGGATTTCTTGCCGTGCGCACTGGGACCGCCCAGGGCTTCCATATCTATCTGCTCGCCGGTGACACTGCGCACAACGTCGGGACCGGTGACGAACACTCGTCCCTCCGGTGCCATGATCACGACATCGGTGAGGGCGGGACCGTAGGCGGCCCCACCCGCGGCGGCCCCGAGCACCACCGAGATCTGCGGCACCCGCCCGGAGGCCCGGACCATCGCGGCGAACACTTGCCCGACGGCGTCGAGAGCTTCGACACCTTCGAGAATCCGCGCCCCGCCGCAGTGCCACAACCCGATCACCGGGCAGCGCTCCCGGATCGCGGTATCGATGGCTGCCGCGATGTGCTGGCAGCCTTCCGAACCCATCGCACCGCCCATCGTGGTGGCGTCGGTGCAGTATGCGATCACCGTGATCCCGTCGATGCGGCCGCGGGCGGCGAACGCCCCGCTGCCATCGCGGGGCTGCAGCTCAGCCAGCGTGTCAGGGTCGAAAAGGCAGCTGAGGCGCAGTTCCGGGTCCCGTGGATCAGGCGCTTCGCCGTTACTGGACGGGGCGTCGGTGCGGTGACGATGAGCGATAGCTGTCATCGTGTCTCCTGGGTAGGGCAGCGAGTGCTCACCTGCGGCCGGTCCGGCTGCGACCGGTCAAGCTGAGGTGAAGGCGAGCGCAACGTTGTGCCCGCCGAATCCGAACGAGTCGTTGACGGCGGCGTGCAACTCCACCTTGCGGGCGGATCCGACCACCACGTCGAGCTGCACGCCCGGGTCGGGATCCTCCAAGTTCAGCGTCGGGGGCACCACACTGTCGCGGATCGCCAACAGGCAGGCCATGCCCTCGACCGCACCGGCGGCGCCGAGCAGGTGGCCCAACGCTCCCTTGGGTGCTGTGATCACCGGGTGGGTGCCGATGGCGGCCCGGATGGCGGCCGCCTCTGACACGTCGCCTACCGGGGTGGCGGTGGCGTGCGCGTTGACGTGCCCGATGTCGGCCTTGTCCAGACCCGCGGTGCGCAGTGCGGCCGAGATCGCCCGGCCGGCTCCGATGCCCTCCGGCTCGGGTGCGGTGATGTGATGACCGTCGGAGCTGGTGCCCACCCCGGCCAGCCGGCCGTGCACGAAGGCCCCGCGCGCTGCGGCGAACTCCGCCCGCTCGAGCACCATCACCCCGGCACCCTCACCGAGCACGAATCCGTCCCGGGCGATATCGAATGGGCGTGAGGCCCGTTCGGGCTCGTCATTGCGGGTGCTCATGGCCCGCATCTGGGCGAACCCGGCCAGCGTGATGGGGATGATGCACGCCTCGGCCCCGCCGGCTACCACCACGTCGACCTCCCCGGCGCGCAGCATCCGCCAGGCGATGGCCAGCGCCTCGGCCCCGGAGGCGCAGGCCGCAACCGGGGCGTGCACGCCGCCACGAGCGCCGAGGTCCAGACCGACATGTGCGGCAGGCCCGTTGGGCATGAGCATCGGGATGGTCAGTGGTGACACCTTGCGAATCCCCGCGTTCTCGAGCAGATCATCCTGCCCGAGCAGGGTCAGTGCACCACCGATGCCGGTGCCGATCACCACGGCGAGCCGCTCGGGCTCCACCTCCGGCGCGCCGGCGTGCTGCCACGCTTCCCGCGCGGCGATCACCGCGACTTGCTCGCAACGGTCCCAGCGGCGGGCCTCCACCCGCTTGAGTTCGTCGGCCGGGTCGACGGCCAGCTTCGCGGCGATCCGCACGGGTAGGTCGAAGCGATCCACCCACTCCTCTTTCAGCGCGATGATCCCGCTCCGGCCGGACCGCAGCGCGTCCCAGGTCGACGCGGCATCCCCACCGAGCGGGGTGGTCGCGCCGAGCCCCGTGACGACAACGCCAGGAGGAGTCATGCGGTCTTGAGGACGTAGTCCACCGCGTCACCGACGGTCTTGAGGTTGCCCAGGACATCGTCAGGCACTTTGACCCCGAACTTGTCCTCCACCTGTACGGCGATCTCCACCATGGACAGCGAGTCGATGTCCAGGTCGTCCACGAAGGACTTTTCCGGGGTGATCTCGCTGGTCTCCACACCCGCCACCTCGTTCACGATCTCGGCGAGACCACCGAGAATCTCCTCGTTCGTCACTCCATGCTTCCCTTCTCTTGGTCGTGGGCGATGAGGCCGACGGCCCGCACTGGTGTATCGCCCACTGGTGTATTCGCCTGCTGCGGAGCCTGAGGTTCAGGGCAGGACCACCGCCAGCCCCGCATAGGACAGTCCGGCGCCGAATCCAACCAGCAGCGCGAGGTCCCCGGAGCGGACCCGGCCTTCGGCGCGCATGTGGTCGAGTGCGAGTGGTATCGACGCCGAAGACGTGTTGCCCGAACCGACGATGTCGTCGGCGACCACCATGTCGTCGCGGGCGCCGGCTGCCCGCAGGCGCTTGGCGATGGCTTCGATGATGCGCAGGTTCGCTTGATGCGGCACCAGCACGTCGACGTCGACCGGAGTGAGCCCGGCCAGCTCCAGTGCTCGCAGCGCCACCGGTGCGATCTTCGTGATCGCCCAGCGGTACACCTCCTGGCCTTCCTGGCGGATGAAGGAGTTGCGGTCGGCCACCACGATGGTGTCCACCAGGTCCCCGGCGCTACCGGCGGCGATCGGGCCGATCCCAGGCCGCTCCGGCCTACCGGCTGGGCCGACCACCGCCGCGCCCGCGCCGTCGGCGAAGATGATGCAGGTGGAGCGGTCCATCGGGTCCACCCAGTCGGACAGCTTCTCCGCGCCGATCACCAGCACGTGCCGGGCGGAGCCGGCGCGGATCATGTCGGATGCCATGCCCAGCCCGTAGCAGAAGCCGGCGCAGGCGGCGTTGATGTCGAAGGCGGCAGCGGCCCGCGCCCCGATCCGATCTGCGGTCTGACCGGCGGCGTTGGGTATGTATGAGGGCATGGTGCAGGTCGCGACCAGCACCGTGTCGATGTCGGACGGGGCCAGCCCGGCGTCGGCGAGCGCTTTGGCACCCGCATCGACCGCCATATCGACCACCGACTCGTCCTTGCGGGCGAAGCGCCGTTCCACGATGCCCACCCGGTCGCGGATCCATCGGTCGCTGGTGTCGACCCCGCGGGCGGCGATGTCGGCGTTGGTCACGACCTGCTCGGGCTGCCTGCTACCCAGGCCGAGGATGCGCGCGCCGCCTCCCGGGGGCAGCTGCTGCAGGCGAGGCCTCATGCCGGGCTCCCGGAGTGATCGGAGATCAGACCCGCGACCCGGTCAAGGTCCTCGGGATCCTTAAGGGTCAGTGTGATCGTGCCCTTCAGATCACGTTTGACCAGGCCGGACAGTGTGCCTCCGGGGGGGAGCTCGACGGTGGCGGTGACACCGAGGGTACCCAGTCTGGCCATACAGGAGTCCCAGCGGACCGGTTTGGTCACCTGCGCGACCAGCCGGCGCAGCATCTCCGCGCCCTCGCCCACCACCTCGCCATCGGCGTTGGACAGCAGCGGGTGCGACGGATCCTTCGCGGTGAGCGCAGCGGCGTAGCCGGCCAGCGCCTGCTCGGCCGAGGCCATGAACCGAGTGTGGAACGCCCCGGCGACGCGCAGCGGCACCACCCGCGCCCGATCAGGTTTGTCCTGCGCCAGCGCCTCCAGCGCGTCGATCGGGCCCGCGGCGACGACCTGCCCGGCGCCGTTGCGGTTGGCCGGGTCAAGTCCCAAACGGGCCAATACCGCAGTGACCTCATCGGGGTCGCCACCGAGCACCGCGGACATCCCGGTGGGCTCCAGCGCACAGGCCGCCGCCATCTCGCGGCCACGGACGGCGGCGAGCGGGACCGCCTCATCAGCGGTGAGTACACCGGCTATCGCCGCCGCGGCGAGTTCCCCGACCGAGTGCCCGGCGACCGGGGCGTCGGCCGGTAGGTCCATCCTGCGGGCCAGTTCCTCGGCGGCGAGCAGCGACAGCGCCACCACCAGCGGCTGGGTCACTGCAGTGTCCTTGATCTCCTCGGCGTCGGCCGTGGTGCCCAGCCGCACTAGATCGAGTCCGGTTGCCGTCGACCACGTCGCAACTCGGGCCCGGGCGCCCTCCAGCTCCAGCCACGGTGCGAGCATGCCCGGGGACTGAGCACCTTGTCCGGGGGCGAGCAGCGCGATCATCCGCCTACTGAACACCAGGCACGGCAGCGGCGTGATGCCGACGTCGACGAAGTCCAGCCCGGCATTCTTGTGGAGTGTCTACAACGGGCTCGCGCCACCAGGGCCGATTAGCCGGTCTCCGGTTGTTCGTTACCACAAACCGCGGGAACGGGCTAGCCGTCCGACCGCGAGACCTACCCTCAGCACCAGTGCATCCCGCGGGTTACCCGGCACCCGTCCGGTGATGTCGGCGATCCGGCGCAACCGATATCGGACCGTGTTGGGGTGGACGAACAGCCGCCGTGCGGAGGTCTCCAGGACTCCACCGGCGTCGAAGAATGCGTCGAGCGTCTCGATCAGGCGTCCGCTGGCGGCCGCCAGCGGACGCATCACCTGGTCGACCAGCATCCGTTCGGCTTCCGGGTCGCCCGCCAGGGCACGCTCGGGAAGCAACTCGGCGGCCGGTACCGGGCGGGGAGCCGCGGGCCAGGCCGCTACGGCCCGCAGCCCGGACAGGGCGTCGGCGGCGCTGCGGTGTGCCTCGGCCAGTGATGGCGCCGTCGGCCCGATGACCACCGGGCCTTCGCCGAAGGCCTCCATCATCAGGTTGCGATCCTCGGGCAGGTCGGGGCGGCCGCTGACGACCAGCACGAGGCGGGACCCCTGCACGCCGACGAGCATCCCCCGACCGGTGCGGATCGCGATACTGCGGATGTCGGACAGCAGCTCCGGCGGCTCGGCCGGGGGCGGGTTGCCCACCAACACCGTGGCCGGGGCCGCTGGTTCCAAACCCAGCGCCGCGGCACGGGACAGCAACCACTCTTCGCCGTCTCCGCGCATGATGCCGTCCACCACCAGGGCTTCCAGCCTGGCGTCCCACGCGCCCCGGGCCTCGGCGGCACCGGCGTAGGTGCTGGCCGCGGCGAAGGCGACCTCGCGGCCATAGCGCAGCGAGGCCTCGGTGAGCACGGCGCGTTCGGCGTCGTCGGCGGCCAGTTCGGGCAGCTGTTGTTCGACCACCAGGGTGGCTACCCGGACCAGTTCGACGGTCTGGCGCAGGCTGACCCAGCGGGCCAGATCACGCGGCGCGGCGCGGAACGCATCGACGGTGAGTTTGATCGAGTGCTGCGGGTCCTTGAGCCACTCCACGAAGTTCGCCACGCTGGTCTGGGTGACCAGCAGGACGCCGGCCCGCTGATCGGCCGGGAGCCGGCGAAACCACGGGTAGCGGCGCTCCATCTCGGCCACGCTGGCCGTGGCGAGCCCACCGGAGGCCCGTCCCAGCCGGCGCAGGGTGCTGGCCGGCAACGGGTGAGTGCCGGCCTGAATGGTCATGGGGCCAGCATCGCACGGCGTTGCGGCGGGTATCTGGGTAGTGTTTGACACCGCTGCACAGCCCGGAGCCCGAGGAGAGACGATGGTCGGTTCGCCACCGAAGCTCGTATCGAAGGTCGACGTGCGCCGGGCGGATCAGCGTATGCACACCGAGCTCGACTGGCTGGACTCCCGGCACAGCTTCTCCTTCGGGCGCCACTACGATCCGGCCAACACCCACTTCGGCTTGCTGCTGGTGAGCAACGATGATGTCGTGCAGCCCGGGATGGGGTTCGAGACCCACCCGCACCGCGATATGGAGATCGTCACCTGGGTGCTGGACGGGTCCCTGGTGCACGAGGATTCCAAGGGCAACACCGGAGTGATCTACCCTGGGCTGGCCCAGCGGATGAGCGCCGGCACCGGGATCCGACACTCCGAGAAGAACGATTCCTGGCGGTTGGATGGCGAGCCGCATGACCAGGACGTGCATTTCGTGCAGATGTGGATGCCCCCGGACACCCGCTCGACCACCCCAGGCTACGAGCAGCTGGACATCAACAGCGAGCTGGGCCCGGTCGACGCCGGATCGGGGGAGCTCGTGGTGGTGGCATCCGGGATGGACGCCCATCGCGACCGCCGGGCGATCTTCATCCGGCAGCAGCATGCGGCGCTGCACGCCGCGCGGCTGCAACCGGGCGCGAGCGTCGACGTGCCAGCAGCGGCGTTTGTGCACCTGTTCGTCGCCCGCGGCGCGGTGGATCTGGAAGGCGCCGGCCCACTGGGCACCGGCGACGCAGCCCGGATGACCGCAGCCGGCGGCCAGCGGGTCACCGCTGGAGCCGATGGCGCGGAGGTGCTGGTCTGGGAGATGGCCGCGGGCCTGGCGTTGCCCGGCTAAGCGACTCCCGGGTCGGAGGTCTGCGGGCCGGCGGCTTGCGGGTCGTCGATGCGGTAGCGCCCGGCGGCCTCGGCGACAGCGGACTGCTCCAACTCACCGCGGCGGGCCAGCGCGACCAGCGCCGCGACAGTGATGGACTCGGCATCGACGAGGAAGTGCCGGCGCGCCGCCGGGCGGGTGTCGGAGAAGCCGAAGCCGTCGGTGCCGAGGGTGACCATGTCGATGGGCACCCAGGGACGGATGAGGTCGGGCACCGCGCGCATCCAGTCTGACACCGCGATCAGGGGGCCGGCTGCGCCCTGCAACGCCCGCGCCACGTGCGGCACCCGGGGCTCGGCCGTGGGATGCAGCAGGTTGTGCCGGTCGACCGCGACGGCCTCGCGACGCAGCTCCGTCCACGACGTCGCCGACCACACGTCAGCCTGCACACCCCACTCCTGGGCCAGCATCTCCTGAGCCCGAAGTGCCCACGGCAGCGCCACCCCGGACGCGGCGAGCTGCACCGCCGGCGTGTCGCGCCCCGGTGCCGGTGCGGGTGCGTAGCGGTACAGGCCGCGCAGCAGGGCCTCGACGTCGAGGTCTGCGGGCTCTGCCGGTTGGCGGTAGGGGTCGTTGTAGATGGTGAGGTAGTAGAAGACGTTCGGGTCGGACTCCGCGTCGTCGCCGTACATCCGGCGCAGCCCGTCGCGGACGATGTGGGCGATCTCGAAGCCCCACGCCGGGTCGTAGGCCACCACAGCGGGGTTGGACGCGGCGAGCAGCTGGGAGTGCCCGTCGTTGTGCTGCAGTCCTTCGCCGACCAGTGTGGTGCGCCCGGCGGTCGCGCCGAGCAGGAACCCGCGGGCCATCTGGTCGCCGGCCGCCCACAAGCCGTCGCCGGTGCGCTGGAAACCGAACATCGAGTAGAAGATGTAGACCGGGATCAGCGGCTCGTTGTGCGTGGCGTAGGAGGTTCCGGCTGCGGTGAACGATGCGGTGGAGCCCGCCTCGTTGATGCCCTCGTGCAGGATCTGGCCCTGCTCGCTCTCCCGGTAGGCCAGCATCAGCTCGGCGTCGACCGAGGTATAGAGCTGCCCGTGCGGGTTGTAGATCTTCTGCGTGGGGAACATCGAGTCCATGCCGAACGTGCGCGCCTCGTCCGGGATGATCGGCACGAACCGGGACCCGATCTCCGGATCCTTGATCAGCTCGCGGAGCTGACGGACGAACGCCATCGTGGTGGCGACCTCCTGCTTACCCGACCCGCGGCGCAGCACGTCGTAGGCCTTGTCACCGGGCAGCACCAGGGTCGTGGACTTGGTGCGTCGCTCGGGCAGGAATCCGCCCAGCGCCTTGCGCCGCTCGCACATGTACTGGATCTCCGGTGCTTCCGGTCCCGGGTGGTAGTACGGCGGCCGGGTGGGGTCGGCCTCCAGCTGCGCGTCGGTGAGCGGGATGCGCTGGGCGTCGCGGACGTGCTTGAGGTCCTCCAGGGTCAGTTTCTTCATCTGGTGGGTGGCATTGCGGCCCTCGAAATGCGGGCCCAAGCCGTAGCCTTTGATGGTCTTGGCCAGGATCACCGTCGGCTGGCCGTGGTGCTGGGTGGCGGCCTGGTAGGCGGCGTAGACCTTGCGGTAGTCGTGGCCCCCGCGCTTGAGGTTCCAGATGTCGGCGTCGGACAGCTCTTTGACGAGTTCCTTGGTGCGCGGGTCACGACCGAAGAAGTGCTCCCGGACGTAGCCGCCGTCGTTGGCCTTGTAGGTCTGGTAGTCACCGTCGGCCGTGACGTTCATCAGGTTCACCAGCGCGCCCTGCCGGTCGGCATGCAGGAGGGTGTCCCACTCGCGGCCCCAGATCACCTTGATGACGTTCCAGCCGGCGCCGCGGAAGAACGACTCCAGCTCCTGGATGATCTTGCCGTTGCCCCGGACCGGGCCGTCGAGGCGCTGCAGGTTGCAGTTCACCACGAAGGTGAGGTTGTCCAGCCCCTCAGTGGCTGCGACCTGGATCTGACCGCGGGACTCCGGCTCGTCCATCTCACCGTCGCCGAGGAAGCACCACACGTGCTGGTCGGAGGTGTCCTTGAGACCTCGCGCCCGCAGGTAGCGGTTCAACCGTGCCTGGAAGATCGAGTTGATCGCGCCCAGCCCCATCGAGACGGTGGGGAACTCCCAGAAGTCCGGCATCAGCCGGGGGTGCGGGTAGGACGGCAGGCCGCCGCCCGGGCCGGCGTGGGAGAACTCTTGGCGGAACCCATCGAGTTGGTCGGCCGACAGCCGGCCCTCGAGGAACGCCCGGGCGTAGATACCGGGCGACGCGTGGCCCTGGATGTAGATCTGGTCCCCGCCGCCGGGATGGTCCTTGCCCCGGAAGAAGTGGTTGAAGCCCACCTCGTAGAGCGCCGCCGAGGAGGCGTAGGTGGAGATGTGGCCGCCGACACCCACCCCGGGACGCTGCGCCCGATGCACCATCACCGCCGCGTTCCACCGGATCCAGGCGCGGTAGCGCCGCTCGGTGTCCTCGTCACCCGGGAACCACGGCTCGTTCTCGGTGGGGATGGTGTTGACGTAGTCCGTGCTGGTCAGCGACGGTACGCCGACGCCGGTCTCGCGGGCCCGTTCGAGCAGCCGCAGCATCAGGTACCGCGCCCGCTGTTTGCCTCCGGACAGCACCGCGGAGTCGAAGGCCTCCAGCCACTCCGAGGTCTCGTCCGGATCGATGTCCGGTAGGTGTGTCGCCATCCCGTCGCGGATGATCCGCACGTGGGCGGGGATGCGATCGTGCTGCGTGGCCAAGGGATCTCCTCGCCTCGAGTTGTCCTGGGGAACCGCAAGTGACCGGCCAGCCGGTCGCGCGGGACCGGCCACCTGTGGCCATCGTTGTCCATGCTCCGCTGCCTGGCGCGCGGTGTCACTAATACCCGCAGGTAACCCGTGCGACAATCCAGGACCGGCGTGTCCTGCTGCTGGCTGTTGCGCTCCGACCGGACCGCAGTGTTCGCTGGGACGCCAATGAGTAGTAATCGCCCGGCGGTCGCCGCTGGGTCCGACGTTGTGGAGGGGTGAAAACCGTGGTCGCCGCCGCGGCGGGAGACGCCGGCAAGCTCGGTGTTGCCGAGAGGCTCGGGATCCAATCGGACATGGTCGTGCAGGAGCTCGGCTGGGACAACGACGTTGACGACGACGTGCGCGCGGCGATCGAGGAGGTGATTGGCTCCGACCTGCTCGACGAGGACTCCGACGAGATCGTCGATGTGGTGCTGCTGTGGTGGCGCGATGAGGACGGTGATCTGGTGGACACCCTGGTCGACGCTCGGTCGCCGCTGGCTGATAACGGCGTGATCTGGGTGCTCACGCCCAAGACCGGCCGCGACGGCCATGTCGAGCCTTCCGACATCGCCGAGGCAGCCCCCACCGTCGGGCTGGCGCAGACGTCCAACATCAGCGTGAGCGAGGATTGGGCAGCCACCAGGCTCGCCTCGCCGAAAACGGCCAAGTCCAAACGCTGAGCCCTGATCCTCGGCGGGATACTCTCAGTGGCGGTGCGTGCCGTCGGGGTCGGGCCGAGAATAGGCCGAGGGAGAGCTGAGCACATGTCACTGAAGGTCGGGGACCAGGCACCGGACTTCACCCTGAAGGATCAGAACAACCAGGAACGGACGCTGTCAGAGTTCCGCGGTGATCGCAACGCGCTCATGGTGTTTTACCCGTTCGCCTTCAGTGGGATCTGCACCAGTGAGCTGGACCAGCTGCGCGACGATCTGGCGGAGTTCGCCGACGTGCAGGTGCTGGCGGTGTCGGCGGACTCGGTGTTCACCCTCAAGGCATGGTCTGACCAGCAAGGTTATGATTTTCCCTTGCTGTCCGATTTCTGGCCTCACGGCGAGGTTGCGCAGGACTACGGGGTGTTCAACGACAAGGCCGGCATGCCCAACCGCGGTACCTTCCTGGTGGACATCGACGGCGTGATCCGCTTCGCCGAGATGAATCAGCCCGGCGAAGCCCGTGACCTGGCCGTCTGGAAGCATGCCCTGGCGACGCTGCCGACCTGAGACACCACGCCGTCTGGGGTTTTCGGGGGGTGTTTGGGCGCATAGCTCAGCGGGAGAGCACTCGCCTTACAAGCGAGGGGTCGCAGGTTCGAACCCTGCTGCGCCCACCAGCACCAACGGTTCTGTTCATGATCGGCTATTCGGTCGAATGTAGCAGCCATGTAGCAACGACTGCTCACAGGTCGTCCCACTCGATCTTGTCGAGCGCCTCCCGCATGGCATCGAGGTCGGTGTGTGCGTAGATGCCCAAGGTGACGTCGAGGTCGGCGTGCCGGGCGATCCGCTGGACGACGTGCGGCGGGGTCTTGAGCTGAAGCAGCAGGCTCACCACGGTATGACGGAAATCATGAAGACGAACGGTGGGGTAGCCGGCTCGCAGGCGAATGCCCTCGAAGTGCCGGTTGAGGTTTCGTGGCTCGATAGGTGTGCCAACAGCAGTCGCAAACACGAGATCATGTTCGGTCCACAGTTCACCGGCGGTCGCGCGTTCGGCGGCTTGCCGGTTGCGGTGTTCGATCAGGACCTGTCGTGTGATCTTGGGTAGTGGGATGGTGTTGTCCGAGTCTTGGGTCTTGGTGTCGTCCATCAGGAGACGACCGTTGACCCGCTGGACGGTCTTGGCCGGGGCGACCGTGCCGAGCTCCAAGTTGAGGTCTGACCAGCGCAAGCCGAGGAGTTCGCCGCGACGGAAGCCAAGGGTGGCGGCCAGGACGTAGAGGGCGTAGAGCCGGGTGCACTGGGCTTCAACGAGGATGCGCCTGACGTCGGTGACTGGTAGCCCCTTGCCGATCTTGTAGCGGGGTGCGGGGATCTGCACGAGCTTGGCCACGTTGCGGGTGATGATCTCGTCGCGCTCGGCGTTGCTGAGCGCGTTTCGTAAAACGGCATGTACGTATTGGATTTGTCTGGTTGATGGCGTCCGCTTGCAGCACTTACCGACCGAGCAGCACTGTTTCTCCTTATTGCGGTACTTATCGTAGTGGTTCGTACAGCAGAGGCATTTCTGTCGGCACACGGCGACCAGATGACGGACATCGGCGCCGGTGAGCTTGTCGAGTTGTTTCTTGCCAAGTACCGGCAGGATGTGCAGCCTTACGGCACTATCATATCCTCGCGCTGTGGTGGCCCGTTTGTGTGACACGACCTCGCGGAGCCAGTAATCTAGGTACTCAGCAACCGTGGTACGGCGATCGGGCACGGGTACCCCGTTCGCTGAGTTTCCTTTCAGTTTGTCCAGCTTAGTTCGAACCCGGTCGAAGCTGTCACCGTAGACGAGTTTGCGTTTGCGTTGGCCGGTTGTCGTGTAGACGTACGCGCTGCCCACCCAGCGCCCGTCCGACGATCGTTGATAGATCGAGCCCTCCCCGTTGGCCCGACGGCGCCGGTCCGGGACACCAGGTGACGTGCGCTTGATCATCAGGCCACCTCCTCCATCAGCCGAGTGATGTACTCCTCGATGGCGGTGCCCGGGATACGGCGCAGGCCACCGATCTTGACCGACCGCAGCTGGTTCGTGCGGATCAAGTCGAAGATCTTCCATCGGCTGATTTTGAGCACCTGCGCGGCTTCCTCAACGGTGTAGACAACAACGGTCACGGTTCTCCTCCTTTCAAATCTCCGGGGTGATGTCATGCGGCTGTCCTTTCCTGCTTGGCGATTTGTCGTTGTTCGCGGGCTTGGGCGGCTGCGGTCAGCGCGAGCCATCGGTCTCCGGTGCTGCGGTAGCCGATTCCGGCGAAGGTGAGGGCACCAACGACGAGGGTGGTTTCCTCGGTGTGGTCGGCGGTGTGATGTTGTGCGCGGCGGGCGTGGTGACGGGCTCGGCGCCATTGGCGGCGGGCTTGTTTGAGCGCGGCGCGGGTGGTGGAGTAGCGGCGGGATTTGGTGGCGAAGTGGCCGCCGAATCCGAGCATGTGTGCCCAGCGGCGCAGGCGGCCGTAGCTGGGTTTCCAGTCGGCGGGATGTTCCTCATCGGGGCGATGACCGAGAATCCAGCAGGTTCGGATGAGCCGTCCGGCGTGGGTGGCGGTGCTGGCGTAGGTGCTGATGGTGTCGTTGGTGATCCGTGTGGAGACGTGTCCGGTGGCTTCGGTGGCTTTAGTGGCGTACTTGGCGAGGTAGCCGGCTACCGCGGTGTCGGTGAGTGTGCCGGTGAAGGTGACCGGGCGGATGTCGAGTTGGGTGCCCCAGGTGAGCTGCCAACCGCCGGGGTTGTGGGGGTGCGGCGGGGTGGTGAGGCGGGTGGACGCCGCGGCGGTGGTGATGGCCTGGTCTAAGTGTGCCGCAGTGATCCCGACCGGTGGGGGTACCGGGGTGTCGGGGTCGGTGGGGTTGATGGCGTCGAGGCGGATCAGGGCGTGGAAGTGGATCAGGCCGCGGGCTTGGTATTCGGCGACCTTGGCAAACGAGAGCCGCAGTTTCACGCCGTGGGTTTTGCCCAGGTCGCGAAGGTTGCGGTTGGCGGTGATGGTGGTGCGTCGCCAGAGTTCGGAGGCCCAGGCGTTCCACACGGCGTGGTGGTCGTAGTCGTAGCACTGCGGGCATAGGGGTTGCCCGACACAGGGGGAGTTGTCGGTGTGGCGTTGTGGGCAGGCTAGGACGCGGCCGTGGCGGCAACGTTGGATGCTGCGGCGCATCCGGCAGGGTTTGACCTTGCCGGTGGTGCGGTCGATGATCCGGGTATGGACCGCACCGAAGGTGGGCGCGGTGAAGGTCGCAAACACCACGGGGTGGGTGGCGATGGTGTCGGGGACGCCTTTGCCGCCGATGAGTCCGGCGCGGATGAGCTGGTAGGTGTCGGCGCGGTAGGTCTCGGCACACGCTGGGCACACCGAGGCGCGGCGGTCCCCGCAGGGCACGTAGACCACCCCGTCAGGTAGCGTCTCCGTGCTCTTTGAGGAGAGGACTTCGCCGGTGCTGGGGTTGATCGTGTGCAGGTGCCCCGTGAGCCGGATCGGGCCTTCACAGCCCCCGACCGAGGCCACATGGTCAAGCCACTGGCGGTAGTCAGATGTGGCCGCGCGGCGAGTAGCAGTCGCGTGGGAGTTGTGCGGATCGGTGTGCGGCGGGCGCTGGATGCCGGTGGTGACGGTGGTGGCCGGTGGTTGGGCGCCGAGCTGGTCGGCGAGTAGATCCAGCACACCGGGTTCCTCGAGCGCACCGGAGCCAGCTCCCGGCGCCGCAGTGGTGTCGGGAGTATTGGGGACCGTGGTTGCGGTGCTCATCGCGGGGGGTGGGGTGTCCTGGTCTTTTAGTGGTTGAGTTCGGGGAAGGTGGGGCCGAAGTAGGTGCGGATCCAGGTGATGGCCTGGTGTCGGTAGGTGGCGAGTTGGACGACGTCGGCGCGGTCGGCCCAGCCCGATCCGTTGCCCCACAGCCATTCCTCGGTGATCACATGCAGCGGGGCGTAGGGGTCACCGCCGTTGACGTCGGTGGGGGTGGGCATGTGCCCACCGGTGGCGAGGTAGGCCGCGACGGTGTCGCGGACCTGGCGGGCGGTCAGGGCGATGCGATCGGACCCGACCCGAGCGAACAGGAAAATCTCCTCTTCGGCCGGGGCGGTTGTGGTGGTGTCTGTGGTGGTGGTCATTGCTGATCAGTCCTTTCGAAATCGGAGTACAGATTTGTGGTGGGTCGAGTTCGGCCATGACTCCCACCACCAGACACGATGCAGCAACGCTGCATGGTTATATGGCTGGTGATGAGAGTCGCGGTCGAATGTCACGCCGGATCGGTGCCGGTGTCGTGGGTGCGAACATGTCCGATGTCTGACCATGCCCCGGGGATAACGGAGCGGAGGTTTTCGGTGTGGACCATCGCGTCGGCGAGGCTCAGTTCTGCGCTGTTCAGGGTCTCCTGCGCGGGGGTTCCATTATCGGTGGTGTACAGGGTCGCGTCGGCTCGGTTAAGGACCTGCCACAGATGTCTGAGTAGTTGCGGGAACCGGTCCAGCAGTGAGCTCAGTGCACCGAAGGTGTCATAGAGTTCGGTGACTTCACGGCGGTCGCCGTAGGTGGCGTGGTTAGCCAGTCGAAGGTGTTCGGCAGCGTCTCGTAAGTTTCTGGTGATCGGGTGAGTACCGGTGTCGTCATCACTAATGGTCATGGTGATGGTGACCTTTCAGTCAATGGTGGGCTGACCCAGCGTTGTTGGGCAGCTTGTCGGGTGATGCCGATCCGGGTGGCGATCTCGGCCCAGCTGTAGCCGTTGGTGCGCAGGCCGGTGACGGCGGTGTGGATGACATGGTGGAGTTCGTGTTCCAGGGCGAGCAGATCGCGTAGTCCTTCCACGTCGCCGGTGCCGATGCGGCGGGCTTGAGCGCGGATGACACGTCGGCTGAATGCGGCGTAGTCGTTGTTCTCCACGACCGGCCGTGTCCGACGTTTCGGTGTCAAGGTCGTGTTGACACTGTGGGGGATGATCCTCATAGCGGTTGTGCCTTTCAGTTCGCTGCCGTATCGCGATCGCGATCGTGAACGTGTCGTGGTCATGTCAGCCTCTGCACCCCCGGCAGTGGATACCTGCGCATTTCGCGACTGTCGCGCCACCGCAGAGCATCAGGAGGATGATGAGGGTTGTAATGACGGCGAGGGTTGCGCCGTTCGCGTGGAACCATTCAGCGATGGAACGCGTGATCTGGATAACGCCGTACATCGCCGTCGCTGTGATCGAGAGTCCGACAGCAGCGATCAGTGTCATCAGGACCCAATAGGGATCATCGATCGCTCGCCACAGAAGATTTCGTTTCGGCTCGATCACCGGAACTGGCCTGGTGTCAATGCTGGCGAGGACCTCACCATCCACCACTGAAGGTAACTCTTCTCTGTGGCGGGCAGGAATGACGGCACTGGAATGGGGCTCCAGTGGGGACACCGTGGCATTAACCAGATGAATGTATGGCGATAACGCCAGTGGGCGTTGCGGGACCATAGGGTTACGCTGGTCTGAATGCGGGTGATTCATGGCAGACTCCTCCTAGAGTCGGTATTACAGGTGGAAAATCAGGGGGATACCCGAACAATCACCGGGTGAATGGTGATTGGGTGAGACTTGACTCAGGCTCGGGTGAGTACTCCGGCGCTGCCGTGCGGCCCGCCGTGGGGGCCGGAGGTGGGGAAGTGGCGGCGGAGGTGTTTGGCGTGTTTGACCAGGGCGCGAATGTGGGCGTCGGTCAGGTAGGCGCAGCGGATGCGGCGGGGCAGGCCGCCCTCGGCCAGCAGCCAGGCTTGCCCGAATGCTTCGGGGTCGATGGATTTGGCGGAGTAGCCCTGTCCGGCCCACCCTTGGGCCAGGATGATGTCCGAGCTGGAGTCGGTGGTGCAGCGAAACGCCATCCGGAACCCGAACAGATCCCGCAGGCTGGTAGGGATGATGTCGGCGCTGGGGCGTTGGGTGGCGGCCACCACGATGATCCCGGCGGCGCGGCCGCGGGCGACCAGATCGCGGACTAGGACCCGGAATTCTTGCTGTTGGGCTTCGGTGCCGATGGTGACGGTGAAGTACGCCAGTTCGTCGATGATGGCGAGGATGATGGTTAGTGGGTCGTCGCGGGTGATCTTGCGTCGTTCGACGGCTTCGAGCATCGCATACCGGATGTCCATCTCGGTTTGCAGCTCACGCAGTGTGGTGATGGCGTAGTCGATATCCGAGCCGACGAACACATCGGCCACCGAGCGCCAGGGCCCGAGTTCGACGCGTTTGCCGTCGAAGAGCCACAGTCGGCAGTCCGGGGACAACGCCCCATGCCCCACGATGAGGTTGAGGACGGAGCTTTTGCCGGCGCCGGGTTCACCGCCTGCGAGCAGGTTGCGGTAGGCCAGCGTGACGGCCACCGGCAGCCCGTTTTCGTCCATACCCAGGTGAATGGGGTCATAGATCGACAGGGCACCTACCGGCACCGTGACCTGATGTGGGTGATCGGGCGGTCTGCCCAGAGGATGGCGGAGGGGGAGGTGGGGCCGCCTGCGGCGGCGGCCCCGGGCCTGCCCCACGGTGATGGGGTCAGACATAGTCGGATACGTCCTTTCCGGACCAGCCCACCACGACAGCAGCCGACGAGTCCGTGTGCTCGGCGGGTGGCGCGGTGCGGGTGCCGGTCCGCTTGGTGGCCCTCACCGGGGTGGCGGGAGCCTCGTGGATGGGTGGGAAGGCGTCATCGGACCCCGGTGCCGGGTCGGGGATGGCCGGGGTGATCGTGGCGCGATCAGGCAGCGGAATGACGTCCGCGTCAGCGTCGAAGTTCTCGGTGTGTACGCCGTCGAGTAGCGGTGAGGTGATCTGGCCGGTGGCGGCCAGGGGGTCGCGGCGGATCACGTCGACCCAGATCGTGGAGGCCCGTTTTGGGCTGATCCGCACTCGGGCATCGCGTGCCCAGCATGCTGCGGCGATCCGATCGGTGACGTTCTCGATATCGCGCCCGGACAGGCCCGGGCGAAGCCACAACCGGAGCCGGTCCCCGACCGGGGTGGGGCGGGTCCAGATGAATAGCGGAAGCAGTCCCTCGTGGGTCATCACCCGCGACTGCACGAAACACTTCCGGACCCGATGCCGGGAGATCACACACCACACACGGCGGGTCACCAACCGGCGAGAGACCGGCACCGCGAGCACTACCGCGATCGCGGTGAGCATCACGGCCGGCGTGGCCCAGGTCGGCCAGGTGGCCGGTAGGTGCTGGGCTAGCACGGCCCACACCACGACCAGCGTGGTGAGGGTCAGTAGTTCCACCCGCCAGCGCCACAACACCCCGAGTACCAGGGCAGGCGCGCTGTGGTGCGGGTAGCTGAAGATCTCGAACGAGCCTGTCCGGGCGGACTGGCGACCCCGCACCCGGCGCGGTGCCCTGCCCGTGCGACCTGATTTGGTAGTAGTCTTGGACATGACGAACCCCGGTTCCTCTCTCTGGACATCAGTGGGGTTGGTTGACACACCGAGTGGTGGCCACGGGCCGGGTTGAACCCGCCAAGATTCGTGTCCGGTCCCGTGACCGCCCTCGACTCAACTCAAACGGCTACTCAGCTCCGGGCTGATACCGTTCTCCGTGAGAAACGCCGCATCAGATACCGCCTGCAACGCCGCAGACGCCCGCATCACAGCACGGCCAGCGCTCACCTCATCGGCATACGCTGCCTCGCACGCGTTGTATGCCGCGTTGCATACCGCCTCCGCCTTATCAACCACGTATTTCGCGAGCTGATACTGCTTCGAGGCATCGACGTACTGATCCCACAACCGAGCAATCTGCTCCGGCACCGTCGTGTGATCCATCAGTCTCGTATCCCTTCACGAGGTGGCTACCGGAGTCCTGCCGGCCGTCACGTGGCTGGTCAGGAATCGGCACTCACGGCCATCCGTGGCGAACACCCAGGCGGTGTGAGCCAGGTCCGTCCACGCGGCCAGCACCCGGTACTCCGACTGAAACGCCGAATACCGCGCCCACAACCGGGCGGCCTTCACCGGCTCGGTAGTGTTCTTCCACTCCTGCCACATCGCGGCAGCGATCTTGTGCGCCTCGGTGCGACGCCGGAACAGCTGCAACCATTTCTCGTGCAGCTCCGTTGAGGTCATGACCTCGTCAACACTCAGATGTAACCCGATGTTGTTCATGCCAGTTCAGTTCCCTTCACGAATGATGGTGTCGACCAGCCGAATCACGACGGCGTAGGCGCCTTCGCGGCACCCAACGGGACAATCAAAGTAGCGCGGAACGCGACCTGCGCTGAGTTGGTGTTGTTCTTCACCCACGGAATCGCCTCCAGACCCTCGGGCCTCACCGACTGACCCTGCGTCAACCGCGGCGGGTTCTCACCAGCCACCGTGACGTTGATCGTCTCCGCCCCAGCCCCATCGATAGCAACGAGCTGAACAACATGCAGCGGTCGCCCCGTACCCTTCTCCGTCCGCTGAGCACCGTTCTGATCCGTCCGCGGCGCAAACGGCCGACCCACCGTGAACTGAACATCAGACACATCCACCATGAGCTTCATGGCACAGCTCCCTTCAAGGAGTTGATCTAGTAGTGGCTAGCACCTCGAACAGGCACTCTTGTACGTACTATCTTGTACATACAAGACGAGGACCGTACACACGCGTAGCCTTGTCTGTCAAGGAGGACCACACCTAGATGACTCAGCAAGAACCTCGCACCCAACAGATCGCCGCTGAGTTGCGGCAACAGATCACCAACGGAACTCTCGGTCCCGGCGCTCTTCTGCCCTCCGAGCCAGAACTAGCGCACGATCACGACGTCAGTCGCCAGACGGCACGGGCTGCCCTTCAGATCCTTGAGCGGGAGGGACTTGTCACAGTCCGTCCACGACGAGGCCGTATCGTGCGCAGCCACCAACGGCTACGTTGGCGCCTCTCAGAGTTCGAACTGCCGGAAAACACCACAACAACGACGGCAGATGCTTGGGAAGCAGACATCGAGCGGCAGGGTCACGACCCTACACGCCAAGATCTATCAGTCGTCACTGTCACCCCGCCAAGTGACATCGCTGCAAGACTTAATCTTAGTCCCGACACCGACCTATGCGTCATCCGACGGCGAGTGCGATACATCGACGGTAAGCCTGCGATTATTTCTGACGACTACTTCGACGAACGCATTGTGCGTGGCACGGAACTAGCCGAACCAAGGGACACGACACGTGAGGACATTTTATCCGAGGCAGGACACCCTCAAACTTACGACATTGACGAGATCATCACACGAATGCCTACCCCTGCAGAAGTCGAACGACTTCAAATCCCGACCGGAACCCCAGTGGCGGAACATACTCGGACAGGCTACACGGCGAATCACGAGGCAGTACGGGTGATGGTCTCAATAATTCCAGGCGACACACTAATACTTCAATACAAAGTACCGACCTGACGACCGTGCCGCCAGGCGCCAACCGATGGACCACCGTCATCGCCACCCCACACGTTGTCGAGCAACTGTCTGGTCCCACCTGACGCGCTACATCGCCCCCGAAACCTACCACCACCTCATCGGCCCCCCGCCCTCCACGAATCGCAAGCGCACAGCGGCTTGACGAGCCATAGGAGCATCGTTCGGGCTAGGAAACGTAGGGGGTTGTGTGATCCACGTACGGCCGGGTTCGGGGTGAACTCGGGCGGCGCGCGGCCTGAGGCAGGCGGTGGCCTGCCCCGTGGTGATCCTCCCGCAGGTCTTCGTACGTTGGCCGAGTGACCTTCTGGTGCCATCCTCGTACGATCCGACCGCACGAAACGTTGTCAAGGACCTTTCGCGCAGGTTTTAGCCGTTTCAGGAAGGATGTTTCTAAGTGGAAGTACTGGCAGGCTTGATCGCTCAATGTATGTCGACGATGGCTTGCATGCTGTTCGAGTTGCAACATTGTCGGCACGCACATAAATAATCGACCGATCGACGTCATTTAGTATTATATGCCAGTTATCCTTAGTCGAGAGTGTATAACCCACTCGTGATACGCCATCCGATTTGAAAACGATCTCTTCCGCGGGCATCCAGGGTCGGCGAGCAATTTCCGATGCGAGCTCCGCGCTGAAAGGAACCCGATAAAAGGTGTGTACGAGCACCGTCACGTACCCGCACATTATCGCAATAATAATACAATAGACTACTTTCAATACTATAGGACGAGACCAAAGCGGCATCGGTGCGACGAAGAAAACAAGAAGACCGCCCACTACGATTGAAAGGACTACCCCCGGATAATTCTGCCATAGGAGCGACCACTCACACTGCTTAATAAGTGCGCTGACTTGCCTACTTGAAGCCCACGCTGTTATAAGCCCATCGCGAGGGCTATCCACATAAGTTGGTGATAGCAGGACAGTCGCAAATCCGGCTAACGCGGCGAGAGTCCATCGCCTCGCGATAACCAGCAGAATAGTAAGGATAGGCAGATAAGGCGGTAGCAGTGGTATGATTGTGCCGAGAAGAGTCCCGACCACCCCGCTAGCCGAGGCGATGGCGGTTGCCGTTGTCGTGTCATAATTTGCGATGAGTAGTAACCGTATCGCTGACGCAAACAGCACAACCGCAGGTGAGAGCGCAGCAGCTTTGAGAGCGCGCGCTCTGCTGAGCGTCGCGCGCTGTACAGCGTAGTCTGTCACTGCACTCCTAGTGTCGGGCCAGCGTAGACCACTTAGGCCTAGTACGGCCAGTACCGGCAGTGTCACCCATCAACCGGAGTCAGACACATCCCGGCATTGTGGGCGGTGAGAACTTTCTATACGTCTTCAAGCCGGGCCGACACGGCCCGGACGCGCCGCCGCTGCATCCGGCTATGCGCTCGCTCCCGCTTCGCTCCGCGAGCGCGCCGGGCGGCTGGCGCGCGACAGGGTTGCCCGGCGGTGGACGTGCAGTGGTTGCGCCCGGGAGAGGGAGGCGCGCATTGTGCGGAGCCGCCCCCCCAGCGTCAAGCCCGCTCCGCGTCCCGATCTGTCCGGCCCCTCCGGGGGTGAACACGTAAGCAGCGATCGTCACCATGGCAACCGAGTCAAGTCCGGAGGGGCCGGACAGATCGGGAGTAAACGGCTTGACCCCGGGTCCCCTACGACTCCTCGGCCGGCTAACGCCGGCAGGCCAGGGGCCTGCCGTAAATGACGCGCACCTCCCTCTCCCTCCTCATTCACATCCTAAGTCGATCCGCTCCCGATCGACGCGGTGACGTGGGCGGCCGCCGGTCACGTCAACTAACCGGATTGATCGATCCGTCGTAACACATCTCTCTTAGAAACTGCAAATTGTAGGATTGATAGCATTTGACGAACCGATCAAGAGGACCTTGGGGCAGGGGTCGAGGAGGTGCAGTAAGTTGTGATGCCGTAATTTCTCTGTCAATAGAGTCGGACGTTGTCTGCAAGCGGAGCCGGACCGGCTCCTGCGGCTCTTCGGCAAGGCTTCTGATCGCAAACTTACAAGCTTCGTCAACGGCAAAAACGCCACCAGCCGTCGCTATTATTGCCTGCGCAGGCTTTCCTTTACTCAGCCCCGATGCGACTAACCCGACGCCCGCCGCATTAAGTGTGCAGGTTTGTTCAGGCAAACTATTTTCGTTTGCCACCATGAACAACGCGAAAACCACAACAATCACGATCAACGCGAGCCCAGCCTTGACTTCGTTGCTCACGATCCGTCCTCTCACTGCCTCCGATACCTGCCATCGCGGACTACGGTGTGTGCCTGTGCCGCTACGGCAAACACCCAAATGGTTGTATAAGTTGTCGCACACTTACTAGCTTTTGTTACGATACGCTATAATTGGCCGAGAAATACGCCCGAATGGAGCAGTGATCACATTAGTACCATTAGTCCAATTAATCCCATTGGTTATTATTTGTTGCCAACTGATTAGCCGATTCCCACCATGTAGCAGTCCTGTAGCAACGACCCCCGCATGAGACCAGACGGGCGCAGACTGTGTCTGGGCATCCTTCGAGGTGGGACACCACGTGCACACTGCGGCACACGGTCGGCCCAGGACTTACAAGCGAGGGGTCGCAGGTTCGAACCCTGCTGCGCCCACCAGTACCGCCTGACCTGCAACGATCGTACCCTAGCTAGGGCGCACGTGACCCCTGGCGCCCTAGCCGTGTTCTGGCTGTAGGAGCCCTCTCGCGTCAGCCGTCGGCGGTGAGTGCTCGCAGGTGCTCGGTCAGCTCGGTCAACTCGCGTGTGGCGCCCAGCTTGTGCAGCGCGGCCCGGACCCGGCGCAGCTCCTGGGCGGCCAGGGCGCTTCCGGTGGTGACGGCCAGGTTTGCGGGTTGGAAGCCCAGGCGGGTCGGGTCGTTGAAGTACACCCACGGGGGCGCCTGGTCGGGGTGTTCGGCGGCGGCGACGGTGAGGGAGGCGGATTGGTCCAGTGCCCGCTCGGTGGCTACCGCGTCGCCTGCCAGGGCGTGACCGCGTGCTTCCTGCTGGGCCGCCAGCGCCAGCACGGCGTCGCTGACCTTCCGCGGGTTGCTGCGCCCGGCGTGCGCCAGCTCCACTGCTGTGGTGGCGTTGCCCCGCGACCAGGCCAGGTGGCTCAGCAGGGACAGCACCGAGGTCGCCATGTCGGGGTCGCCGATCTCTTGGGCGGCGCTCATGGCGCGGTCGTAGTGCCGTCGCGCCCCGGCGGCGTCCATGGAGTCTTGTCCGAGCCATCCGGCGAACTGCTGGTAGTGGGACAGCACAGACAGCAGGTCGTGCCGGATCGGTTCCGGGGCATCGTCGGTCAGGGTTTCGATGATCCGGATTTGGGCGAGCGTGACCGGGCGCAACCGGCGGGCGCCGAGGGCATCCTCGGCCCGGCGCTGTTCGGCGAGCACCCGGGCCAGATGGTCGACCACGGCGTGGTCGGTGCGCTGCGGGGCGGCCAGGGCGCGTTCGAACCGGTCGAAGTCGTCCGGGACGGCATGAGGCGCCCCGGCGGCCTGTCCGGTCTCCCAGAGGGCCGCCAGCTCCCCGTCGGCGTGCAGGGCGGTGTCCAGGACCAGGGCGACGCTGCGGGAGGGCCAGCGGTGGCCGTGCTCCACGTTGGAGAGGTACCCCCGGTGCGAGTGCGCTTCAGCGGCCAGGTCGGCCAGGGACAGCCCGGCGCGGGCACGCCTGCGGGCGAGCTTGGCAGCGAAGTCCGCCCGCGCCATCGGGTCGCCTTTCTGGTGTCGCCAGTGACGCTGTTCCTTGCTGGTGGCGACACTGAGAGGGTCCCATTCGTTCCGTTCCGGTGCGATGTTGGGCGGATGATCAGCGATCAGGTCAGCAGCGGGCCTCGGCGTGTCATCCAGGCGACCTGTGCGCTGCATCCGGGCCCAGTCGGGTACGTGAACCTAGTGGTGAGCAAACTCGGCGGTGAGATCACACTGGACGCCCACGCCGTCGGCGCGTGCGTGCTCACGCTGGACGAGGACGGCGCCCGCACGCTGCGCGAGGCACTGACGGACTGGCTGGGCTGACCGGCGACGCATCGCTCAAGGTGGGCAGGGTGCGGTCGTCGCTCACCGGCTCCAGCTCGCGCCGGTCATCGGCCCGTACCTGGGCGCCGGCGCCGTAGGGGTCGCTGTCGTCGTCCGGCGCGGCGATCATCGCTGCGGTCACCGCGAACACCGCAGCATCGACCGACCGCCGCCCTGCCAGCACCTCCCGGGCCAGCGCGCGGATGCGCTCGCGCGGACGCTGCGCTGAGCGACGCCGGTGCGAGTCTGCCAGATTCCTTGTCGGTGAAGATCGCTCGAATCCGGCAGCGGCGAGGGCGTCGGTTTGTGCTTCGGGGTACTGGCCGCGGTGGACACCCGCGCGTAGCCGATCTATCACCTTCAACGGTGCACCACCCACGGCGGCATGCCCGGGTTCACGAATCTCGTCGTCAGCAGACGCGGGGGCACGATCGAGCTCGACCCGCACGCTGTGCGCGGCTGCGTGATGCTGCTGGACGAGGACGGAGCTCGCGTGCTGTCGGAAGCCCTCCAGGAGTAACTTGGTTGAGAGGCGCACCGGACGGGGAGACCAACTGATCCGCTCGGCGATCAGCGACGCCTCGATTATATGGACAACCCACGATGCGCAAGTGTTCGGTAGCGACTTCGTCGGATCTCGGCTAGCAGTCGAGCGCACCTTCGCGTAATCTGTCCAGCCACTTCCCGGCTTGGCGCGACGACGTGAGCCGTATGATCGGCGGCGCGGCTGGATCGTCGCGCCATTGACGGATACGTCGCCGCTTGCGTTTGAACGACTTGAAGTGCCAAACGATGATCGCGTCCCGGGAGAAGAACCCGCGTAACGACTCGCGATTCCCGTTGCAGATCTCGCGACGGTCAAACAAGCGGGTGATGGTCCTGCGAAGTAGTCGCTGCAGGGAGAACCAACGCGAATAGTCCAGCGCGACAATCAGCTGGGCATGCTCCAGCGGCACGTCGAGCCACTTGCCGTAGGCCGTGTCGAGGATCCACTCGGGTTGCTCGCAGATCTGCCGGATGCGGCGACGCTGTTCGTCACCGGGAACCTCGACCCATCCGGGTTCCCAGGTGAGATCGTCGACAGAGTGCCACTCGATCCCTGTAGCCTCAGCGAGCCTCCTGGCGAGCGTTGTCTTTCCCGAACCGGTGACGCCGTAGATCAGGATCCGACGAGCATCACCGGGCAGTCGGCCGGTTCCCACCCGACCCAGGGTATCGGTGTTCGCCGAGTCGTATCGGCCACTGGCATGAGTTAGAGCGGATCGCGCAGGAGCCGGGTGCGTAGTCGCTGGTGGTGAGGAGCAGCCAGGACACCGCGTCGGGGTCGCGCCGGCGAAGCGCGCGTCCACCAGGTCGTGGATGTGATCGTGGTCGATGCCGGGCCCGTTGGCCGGTGGACCCGCCCGCCGCCGGGACGCCGCGAATACGGCTCGGCGTTGTCCTGGCGTACCTACCGCCAGCGGACGGGAATCCGCTGGCGGGGCGCCGAATGCCTGACCTCGTCCCTGCCGACGCGCCGGTGTCGAGCGTGTTCCTGCACGCCCAAGCCGCCGGACTGCTGGCCACCGACTTTTTCACCTCGATACCATCACGCTGCGCCGACTCTATATCCTTTTCACGGAACTTCACCGCCGCCTTCGATGCCGTCTAGTTCGCAGAAAACTCCTGCCTCATGGGATATTGATGACTTGTCCTGGGAAAATGCGGTTGGGATCGGTAATTTGCGGGTTCGCTTCCTCTAAATCCGACAGGCTAACCCCGAACCTCCTAGCGATGCCGCCAAGGGTATCTCCTCGCTGGACAACATACGTGCGCCGAGGGCGAGGAGGTTCTTCCGATGTGTACCAATCCACACATGCCCAAGCAACGTAGTCTGTGCGACCCTTGTACGGGACCGGGATCCACCAATGGCTTCCCCCGCAGCTCCGGTACTACTCACCGGATACAGCCCGACAACTGGCGGGAATGGACTGCCCTTTGTCAAGGTGACCATGAGAGCTAGAGTCTCCGGTAGCACGGTCGCGGATATTAAGGTCATCGACCCTGCTAACGACCCAGCAAGGCCACTCGCTCTCGCTAACTTGATTCCTGTCAAATAATACCTTCCGGGCGCCTACCCCTCTGGGGTCGGGGGGCGTTCTGGCGCTCAGGCTGAGGTGTGGGCGCCTACTTCGTGGAAATCTCGTAATCAATCATGACCTGAAGGGCAGGGCAGGGGTGGACGCCACGGATGTGGAGCTGCGGAACTTCCGGATTTTCGGCCACCAGTGATGGTCGACTCGAAGATCGTGATAAACGTTTGCGAGCCCTACACCATCCAAGCCCACATCCTGGTATGTCCATGCACGGTCCGGTGGACTCGGTGTACGTGGCTCATCCAATGCGGGCACGAACTTCCTCCCGCGGCCATATCAACGCTTCGTTCTACCCGCAGCTTTGGCATCTCGACCGCCCTCCCCGTCCGCCGATCTAAACCAGCAACCCACAGGAAGGAGAGCGAGCAACACCCGTTGCGTACGTCATGCTGAACCTCGATCGAGTGAACATGTATGGCTCGTCGTCTCTGAGCGTGGTGCGCCGCTGTAAGACACGATCTTCAGTCTGAGCTCGGAGACGGCCCTGGGACCTCATGATCCGTCTGTTCATGGACACGGAGATGGAGGCCCCAGGTGGAACGAGAGCGTACCTCCGTGGCGGCGATGTTGGGCTTGGTCGGTTTTGTCGTGCTGGCTGTATCAATCACGCTGGTGCGTTGGCGCAGGCGATGATCAGCAGCGGGTGAATCCATTCGGTGCGGGGTGGTCGCGCTGGACCCCTACCGTGGCTACGTCAGCGTGCGCCGGCTGCTGCGCCGCGCCGCCGACCACCACACCGACTGCTCCCGGGTGCGGAGGTCGCCCGCTACCGGGAGCGGCACTGCACCTCGGGGACTCGCGGACGTGGTGCCACTCTCACCCGCGGTTGGCTTTGGGTACCTCGCTCGCGGCACCCTTTGCTCGTACCACCCCTCGTACGGGGGCTGGCTCACTGCTAGCGATTTTCTTGCCGCAGGACCGATCCGCAGCAGTTCCCGAGCAACACCAAGACGCGACGTGACCTGTGCATCGGCGCCTACGGGACCGCGCTGCCGCGAGTCCACATTCGAAGAGGTAGGAGTGGTTCATGTAGCCGCGAAGAACTTCAGCGGCTCTCTACCGGGCCATTGTTACCTATAATTCTGGTCAGGTGGTGGGCGCAAGCGAGGAACTCTTACCCCTACCTTTAGCGAAGGGTGTTTGAGCTCCTGTCGTACAGCTTCAATAAACGCTTCCAAACTCTCTTCGGTGGCTCGGTGCTCATCTGCAAATTCTTCCCAAGTCAAACGGCGGGAGCGTGCCTTATCGAATAAACGTGACAGCTGATGGTCGAATTGCTGGAGAGCGGTCGTTACAGGTGCCGATCCATGGAGCCACGTTGCTACCACCCCACGGTTCCATTCAGCAGCCATACCGAGTGCCCGTATCGCCGCCGCATCTGCCTCTGGGGTGCCTGGCTCAGCCATAGCCATCGATAGCAATGGCTCACGGGCCGCATAGTAGGTTGCTGCCAGAGCTTCATAGACGCGGACACGTTGATCACGCCGCCATCGAACTGCCTCCAATCGAAAGTCCCACGCACGACCAAGCACGATGCCAACCAGCCCAGTCAGAGCTGCCAAAACCGCTGTCTCCATCGCCGACCTCCCATACTGGGCAAAGGAGCAAGGCCCTGCACGAGGCCCAGGCGACAGCGGCGAAGTACATCAACGCCAGCCAGCGCAGCTCTACTTTCGCACCTACTGGCACAGCGGCTGCGGCCACCACGTCGTGTAGCAGTCGTGTAGCAACCACCAACAACAGTCGCCCTCGGACGCCGCCGCCATCATCCCAATCGTGCAGGTGATCTATCCCCCCTCACACGACCACGCACGGCCTGCCGAGGCCTCACAAAGCAGGTTCGAACCCCGCAGCGCCCACCAGCACCGCCTGACCTGATCACCGAAAGGGGATCGGCTGATCTTCGACGGAGGGTACGTTGCGCCCTCCGGGCACCCGCCCGGAGTTCGACCGGGCGCGCAAGATGTGGCTGGTGGCCCGCCCGCATTTTCGGCGGGTTGTGGAGGCCGGTCCGGCGGCACTGGCGGGTGGCCGCCGCGGACCTCGGCGTGGCGCACCGGGGAGCCCGACTCAGCGTGAGATTCTGTTGCCGCTGACCTACCCCGCGTCGACGCGCACGGCACGGCGGCCAGCGACAGACGGCCCCCGTGGGATTGCCCTGGGGGCCGTTGTCGTTGGGCTACCCAACCGTGCGTCTCTCTGCTTCCTGGTCAAGGAAGTCGCGCACGGCGCGGACCGCCCGGTATGGGGTGAGGTGCTGGGCGAGCAGCGTGACCCGGTCGTCCCCGCGGGACGAACTCGTCGAGTTGGACAGTTCCAGGGTGTGCTCGGCGAGCGCCGCAGCGTGTTCGACATCCCCGGCTTGGACGTGCGCTTCGGCGAGCCATGACGTGTAGAGGGCGGACTCGCGTGCATGACGTTTGTCGTAGCGTGCCAGCACGCCGGTCAGCAGCGGGATCGCCCGCTCGGGATGGCCGAGTTCTACATAGCAGCGCCCCGCCATGACGGTGATCTCGTCCTCGTCGAGCCAGTAGACCCATTCCGGGTCATCAGCGGGGCGGCGCCGGTCGTAGTCGGTGTCCACGGCGGACAGTGCCCGCTCGGTGTGCCGGGCCTGGCCGGCCCGCGCGTGCGCCCAGGCGACCCGCTCCCCCAGCAGCGCGCGGGTGGTGGCGCTGGCTCGCCCTTGGGCGCCGGTGGCCGCGCTGCGGGCCAGCAGGACGGCCTCGTGTGGGTCGTCGAGATTCGCTATCTGGTAGGACAGGGTCGACACGAGATTGGCCGCGGTGGGTCGGTCCCCGGCGGTGTGCGCTGCATGTACTCCCAGCGCGAGGTGGCGGGCCGCTCGTTGTGGTGCGCCGGCGTCGGCGGTCACCCACCCGGCCAGCTGGCACAGCTCGGCGACCGCGGACAGCAGTCCCCGGCCGACCTGGTCGATGTAGGCGGCCTCGCGCAGTAACCGGGAGGTGGCGCGTAACTCCCGCTCGACCAGTGGTTGGAGTTCCCGTCCGGCGATGAAGTCGTCCGCGCGGCGTAGCTGGGCCACTCGGCGATTCACCGCGTCGACCATGCCCATACCGATCCGGCGCCCGGCGGCGATCTCCACGGTCTGTGGCGGCTCAGTCACTAGCCACTCATGCACCAGCCGTCGCGCGGCGGTCGGGGTAAGTGCATGGTCGCTGCCGATGGCGAGCTGCTCAGCCAGCGCTTCGCCGTCCGTTGCAGTCCACTCGGCCAGGGGTAGCGAGAGCGCTGTCTTGCCGTCTGATCCGGTCTGCGCCGCAGCCGGTGGGGAGTCCGCGCAATCACCTGTGGTCCAGGCGGCCAGCAGCTCGCCTCGGGCGTCGAGCGCGTCATCCAACGCCGTGGCTACAGAACATGACGGCCAGCGTTGGCCGTGCTCGATGTGCCCCACGTAGCCGCGGTTGACGTGCCCGCGGCAAGCTCACTGAGGGAGACCCGAGCGCTGTCGCGCAAGCGACGCAGCTGCGCTGCGAACTGTTCCCGCTCGTGACTGTCCATGTCGCCTCACGTCGCCTGCTTTGTGTCGTCCCAGCTGGGGCGACAATGAGAGGGTCCCACTCGTTCCGCTCCGGTGCGACGGTGGGCAACCCGCTGTGGGCCCAGCAGAGTCGCAAAGAGGGTTGAGAAGGCCAGCAGCGAGCTGCGACAGCTGGGCGAGCTGTGCACTCACTGGGGCCTCCCCGTGACGACCGTGACCGGCAGGTCGCGCAGATCCCTCGCGCTGGAGCTGGCCGCCGTCGGCGGTGTCACCGGGTTGGCGGCGCTGCTCGAGATCGGGCCAAAGCGTTGGCGGATCAGCGCCGACTCCGTGCTGGCGTCGAGTCCGAGCAGGTGCTCGCCAGGCGAGGGATCGCAGATTCGAACCCTGCGGCGCCCACCCCGAACCGCGGTGAACGGGTGCGGGTGACGACGTTCGGCGTCTGCACATACGCGCGACTATTATTGAGCACCCGTTCACCGATCTTGAAACCGGCGGGGCCGTTCGGCTACCCGAGCCAGTGGCCAAGCGCCTCGTGCAGGCTCCGAGCGCCGTCTTCGTCCAGCAGCAGCACGCAGGCGCCGGCAGCGTGCGGGTCGAGCTCGATCAGTCCATTCAGTTGGCGTACCACGAGGTTGGCGAATCCCGCCGGTCCACGGTGCAACGTGCAGGTTGCGTGGATCACGCGCCTCTTGCTGTCGCTGGGGTCGCTCACTGGCTTACCGTCGCGCGACGGTGGAACGGCCGCCAGGATACTAGTGTCGCCTGGGATGGGAGAGTCGATGCAGGCGACGGTGGCGGGAGGGGCGGATGGAGCGCGCGGACTTCGCCGTCGAGCTGGCCCGCCGACGCGCCGACGCCGGCTACTCCCTGGCTGACCTGGCCACCAGGGCGCACGTGAACCGGGGGTACGTGCATCGCCTGGAGCGGGGCGAGCGATGGCCGACGGTGACCGTGGCCCGGGCTGTGGATACCGCGCTGTGCGCGGATGGGGTGCTGCTGGCCACTTGGGAGGCCGCGGACCGGGTGCCGCACGCGCGGGGCATTGGTGGCGATAACGGGCAGCCCACGGAGCTGCTGGAGCTCGCGGCCCGCGCTGAGGGCCAGTGACGTCGGGCCGACCACACTGGATCTGATGGATCTGAGCGTGGAAGAGCTGGCTCGGGCCTACACCCGTGCGCCACCCGCTGAGCTGCTGCGCGATGTGCGCGCCCGTGCCCGCCAGGTCGGTTCCCTGCTGGACGGCCGGTCCACTCTCGCCCAACGACGCCGGCTCCTCGTCGCGGCCGGGTGGCTCGCGCTGTTCGCGGCGACGCTGCACGTGGACCTCGGGCAGCGGGGCGCTGCGGACGCTGTGTGCACGGCCGCCAGGTCGCTGGGTCGGGAAGCCGAGCACGATGAGATCGGCGCGTGGGCTGGCGAGGTCGACACCTGGGTCGCGCTGATTGACCAGGACTGGGCGCGCGCCGCGACGCTGGCCACAGCAGGGGAGGCCGTCGCCCCGCGGGGCAGTTCTGCAGCTCCGCAGATGGCTATGCAGACCGCGCGAGCAGCCGCCCGTCTCGGTGATGGTCCGCGAGTGTGGGCGGCGTTGCGCCGATGCGCGGCTGCGTCGGATCGGCAGTCGCGTGACCGCCCGCCGGATCACCATTTCTACTTCGACGGCGACAAGCTGGAGCTGTACACGGGAACCGCGCTGGCGTGGCTTGGGGACCCGGCGGCAGAGGATTACGCCCGGCACGCTGCGGCACGCTCCGAGGCGGGCGGGCAGCTCCGCCGGGTAGCGACGGCGCACCTCGATCTGGGGTTGGTGTTGGCGCGGCTGGGGCGACCCGATGAAGCCGCGCACTGGGGCGTGCTCGCGCTGGAGTCGAACGAGCTTGTGCCGTCGAACGCCTGGCGGGCTGATGAGTTGATTGCGTTGTTGAGTGGGTACGGGGGTGTGCCGGAGGTTGAGGAACTGCGTGAGCTGGGTACCCAGCGTGCGCCACTCGGCGCTCTGACCGTAGAAAGGTGAGCACTGGCCAGGCGCGCTGCTCGCGGCGAGTGACGCGGGAGAGCTGTCCCTGTTCGAGCATGCACCGACGGACTACGACTGCCCGCTCTGCCAGCCACCGATGAGTTTGCGCCACGAGATCGGTCAGTACGGGTACAACACGCTCACGTGTACGGAGGTATCGATGATCACCGACGGATTTACCACCTGCCTGTGGTTCGACGGCCAAGCCGAAGAGGCGGCGAACCACTACATCTCGATCTTCAAGGACTCCAAGCTCGGAAGCGTCGGCCGCTACACCGAGGCGGGGCCGGGTCCCGCCGGCACAGTTCTGGCTGTCGAGTTCGCGCTCAACGGTCAGAAGTTCGTCGCCCTGAACGGCGGGCCGCAGTTCACGTTCAACGAGGCCATCTCGTTCCAGATCCACTGCAGTGACCAGGACGAGGTGGACTACTACTGGAACAAGCTCTCCGAGGGTGGCGAGGAAGTCGCCTGTGGTTGGTTGAAGGACAAGTACGGGTTGTCCTGGCAGGTCATCCCCACCGTGCTCATCGACATGATCAGCGACCCGGACCCGGAGAAGGCGAAGCGGACCACCGAGGCGATGCTCGCGATGACCAAGCTCGACATCGCTGCCCTCCAGAAGGTCCACGCGGGGGAATAAGAGGTCCGCGCGGCGGCTGGCCGGACACCCCACCGTCTTGCCGTCCAGCACGAGGAGGTGAGTGTGACGGTCGTGGAGGCCTTGCCGCCGGGGCGGCCGCAACACTCCCGCGGTGATGATCCCGTCGTAGTGCCACGCCGACGAGCATGGCCGCCACCACCGGGCCGGGATGCACCGGGATCTCTCCCGTGGCTACGCGCACGCCGAGGGGACAGGAACGCACGGCTCCTCGACGCCGTCATGGAGCGGAGCGACGCCTTCCGACGCGACCCGCTCGCGATCTTCCCGTGGTTGCTGCGCCAGTGTCCGGTGCGGGTCCTGCTCGTGACCGACGGCGGGCTCGACTTCTCCGACCAGGACTTCGGCCTTTCCACGTTCGTCTCGGTCTTGCGCGACGAGAAGCTCACCTACGTCGAGTTCGACCTCACGCTGGCGCACCTGCGCAGCGACGTCACCGATGAGCAGGTCATGGCTGGTGCGCCGGGGATCACCCGCAGCATCAAGGGCTTCCGGTTCGACGAGCCGAGCCACTTCCGGACCGAGGACTTCGACCAGGTGTGGCTGTTCGGGATTGACACCTTCTACCACTACAGCTCCTACGAGCACCGCAACGCGAACCAGGCCTCCTACCCGGCCGACCGCCTGTCCGACGCCGAACTCGCGGTCCTCAGCGGCTTCATGAACGGCGGCGGGGGCCTGTTCGCCACCGGCGACCACGGGCTGCTCGGGCGGAACCTCGGCGGCTCCGTGACTAGGGCGCGGTCGATGCGTCTGTGGGGTCCGACGTCACCTGACCCGGAGATCGACGAGGTCAGCATGGGCGGGCCCCGCCGCAACGACACAAACCGCATCGGCCACGACCCGGGTTCCCAGTTCAACGATCAGTCCGACGACGTCCCGCAGGACATCCAGCCCACCCTCTACTCGGCACGGTTCTCCTGGTTCCTGGAGGCCCGCTGGCCGCATCCCCTGCTGTGCGGGTCGCACGGCATCATCCGGGTGCTGCCCGACCACCCGCACGAGGGGGAGTGTGTGCTGCCGTCGGACCTGTCCGCGGTCTATCCCTTCGACGGCTCCGCGGAGTACCCGGCCGCGACCGGCGGTGGGGCCGCGGTCGCACCCGAGATCGTCGCCCGCTCGACCGTGCTCGCCGGCAACGACGCCGACGGCACGAAGTTGCCGACCATCGCGCACTCTTTCGGCGCGATCGCCGCCTACGACGGCCACCGCACGGGCATCGGCCGGGTGGTAACCGACGCGACCTGGCACCACTTCGTCAACGTCAACCTTGTCGGCGAGGTCGCCCAGCCGGAGACGGAGGTGAAGGGCCGCGGGTTCCTGGCCAGCGCCACAGGGGAGGCTCACTTCGAGGCCATCAAGACCTACTACCGCAACATCGCCGTCTGGATCGCGCCTCCGGGCGCGCACCGCTGCTTCCGGAGGAAGCTGATCTGGTCGCTGCTCTACCAGCACCGTGTGCTGGAGGCCGTGCTGGCGACTCCGGAGATTGCTCTCGACCGGGCCGATGCCACGCTGCTGTACGAGATCGGCATCCATGCCCGCGACGTCCTGGGCCGGGCCGCGAGCCGGTGCCAGTCGCTGCAGCTCGTGCTCGACCTCGTCGCGCCCGAGATTCCCCGGCTCATCCCCGAGCTCGATCCCTGGACCCCGCCGCCTCCCGCGCCCGGCCCGCCGTTTCCGCCGTTCGCGAACCCGGGACCGCTGCTCGATATCGCCCTCGGCGGAGCCCTGCTCGCCCTCCGCGAGGAGTTCCCGCTGCCCAGCATCGAGGTCCGCGAGGCGGTCGACGAGCGGGGCGACGCGGCTATCGAGCGCGGCGCTGCCGCGGGCGTGCGGCTTGGACTGCAGTCGTTCCAGGAGGGTCTTGGAAGCGTAGCCGGTGTCGTCGACGGGGGCTGAACGCGGCTCCGCTGGTGCCAGAGCCGTCTGACAGCTTGGCAGAGGTGCCGTACTTGGCGGTGTAGATGCCATGTCGCCTCCCCGAAACCAAGGTGGCGGAATGGCTGGCTAGTGGAACCAAAGTTACGCCTAGTACCCGGCTCCTTGGCCCCCTACCTGCCCGAACACCCACAACAACACAAAGATCACAATAACGACTTCATACCACTTGGCGTAGAGCATCTGACCCCTCCTTCAGCCAGTTGGGCTGCCTACTTGTACTAAAGCACCCTTCTTCAACCCATTAGGTGTGCTCAATGACACTGCTGAGACTGATTTCACCAAGAGAGGTAGATGGGACTCAAGGGGTTGGAAAACTCCACCCGAATGCAGCAGTCTTCATACGCAACTAGTGGACCCTTGGTTTCCTATGCGCTACATAGGGTAATAGAACGCGAGGCCGCGAAACACCGCCAAGCCGCTCAGTACCATGCCACCCATGATCGACCGTCCCGCCACGATCCCGCCCGGGCTTCGCGTTGAGCTGAGCCGCCACCAGGTCATCCCCGGCCAGAGCGCAAAGGTCGACGTGCAAAGGTCGACGTTGCTTCCCGCTCCCGTCGAACATCTCATCCGTGCTTGGGCTGAGCACGGAAGCGATGGACAGGCACGCATCTAGGGTGCCCGGTATGAGGCGAACCGTGCTGTTCTGGGCTGATCAACAGCCGTGAGCGCCCGCGCCGAGGGGGAGCGGATCACCCGATTGCTCGAGCTGGAGCCGCTGCCGGGGGAGGGTGGCCTCTTCCGCCGGACCTACGTCGACGCGCACTGCTCGGTGATCTACTTCATGTTGCTCGCGCCGGACTTCTCGGCACTGCACGCGCTCGACGGCGTGGAGACCTATCACTGGTACGCCGGATCGCCGTTGGGGCTGCTGTTGCTGCACCCGGACGGGCAGGTCGAGCAGCCGGTCCTCGGGCCGGACCTTGCGCGGGGAGCAAGGCCGCAGGTGGTCGTCCCCGCGGGGGTGTGGCAGGGCTCCAGCCCGCTCGGCGAGTGGACGCTGGCGGGTACCACCATGGCCCCGGCGTTCGACTGGTCGGCCTTCCATCTCGGTCGGCGGGCCGAACTGCTCGCGGGCTGGCCGCACGCGGCACCCCGGATCCGTGCCCTGACCCGGACCTGACCGCTCTCCCCGCGCCGAGTTCGACGGGAGAGTTGTCCGGTGCGGCCTCGAGCAGCTCTCGTGTCCAACTCGGCGCACTCAGCGCGGGGCGGGCGGCCTACCAAGTCGGGTGTGCCGAGACTCCGCCATCGACCACGAGATCTTGTCCGGTGATCCACCCAGCCATCGAGGAGGCCAGGAACACGCAGGCGTTGCCGACGTCGGCCGCCCTGCCGAGCCGCCCCAGCGGCGCCGCGTGCCGGAATCGCGCGACACCGCCCGGCCAGTCGCGCTCCAGGCCGTCGCGCCAGATCACCCCGGGGGAGACGCTGTTGACCCGAATGCCATCGCGGCCGTACTCCAGCGCCGCAGCGCGGCCAAAGTGGATCAGTGCCGCCTTCGACGCGCAGTAGTGCGCGTGCAACCACCCCGGCTGCGAGCCCTCGATAGATCCGATCAGGATGATCGCCCCGCCGCCGCCCCGCTCGACCATCGCCGCTGCGGCGGCCTGGACTGTCGCGAAGCTCCCGGTCAGGTTGGTGTCCACGACCTCGCGCCACTGCGGCACCGTCATCGTCGCGAGCTCGGCCACCGGCTGTATCCCGGCGTTTGCCACCACGGTATCCAGCCGGCCGAACGCCTCGACGGCCGCGGTCATCAGGCCGGCGCAGCCATCGGGGTCGGTCACGTCGCACTGGGCCGACAGTGCCCGCCCGCCCTCGGCGACGATGTCCGCGACCACTCCAGCGGCCGACTCGGCGCTGCTCCGGTAGTGCACGACGACCGCCGCACCAGCCGCCGCGAACGCGCGGGCGATACCGCCGCCGAGGCAGCCGCCCGCGCCGGTCACGACGGCCACGGTCCCGCTCAGGTCCACGCCATCAATCTTCGCACCCCAGATCACCCGGGAGATCTGTGCGCGGCGCCAGCGGTGCCCGCTGAGCGTGAGATGCTGGGTATCCAGCGCTACACCCAGCAGCGTGTGGAGAAAATGACCGCGGTGCAACGCGATGGGGATCGCGATGGAAGCCCTCGGGACGAGCGGAATGACTGGTGTCCTCACCCAGGTCGTGCCGCCTGATCTGTTTTACGCTCGGATGCAGATGGCGCTGTCGTTGGGCTGGCACATCGTGGTGGCCTGCTTCGGGGTGGGGTTCCCCGCGATGGTGCTGTTCGCCGAGTGGCGCGCGCACCGCAGCGGGGATCAGGACATGGAGGTGCTGGCGCACACCTGGGCCAAAGCGATGGGTGTGTTGTTCGCGGTGGGTGCGGTGTCGGGCACGATCCTGTCCTTCGAGATGGGGATGCTCTGGCCAGGGCTGATGGAGCGGTTCGGGCAGATCTACGGCTTCCCGTTCACCCTGGAGGCGTTCGCATTCTTCATCGAGGCGATCTTCCTCGGGATCTACCTGTACGGGTGGAACCGGCTGCCGCCACGGATACATATGCTGACCGGCCTGCCGATGATCGCCTCCGGGATAGCCGGGGCGTTCTTCGTGGTGGCGGCGAACGGGTGGATGAACACCCCGACCGGCTTCGAGATCCGCGATGGGCAGGTCGTGAACACTGACCCGTGGGCGGCGATGTTCAACCCTTCCACTGCCTCGCAGTCCGTGCACATGATCCTCGCCGCGGTCATGGTCACCGGTTTCGGCGTCGCGTCGGTGTACGCGGTCGGCATGCTGCGGGGCCGCCGCAGCCGCTATCACCGGATCGGCCTGCTCGTGCCGTTGACCGTCGCGGCGGTCACCGCGCCGATCCAGATCGTGGTCGGTGACTGGATCGCCAATGTGGTGGCCAAGCACCAACCGGCGAAGCTGGCGGCGCTGGAGGGTCGCTACCAGTCGGGTACTGGGGCGCCGCTGTCGCTGGGCGGGATCTACGTCGACGACAGGCTCGTCGGCGCGATCGAGATCCCATACGGGCTGTCGTTGCTCGTCCACCGTGACCCGGACGGTTTCGTGGCCGGCCTGGACCGGGTACCGCCGGAGCTGCGTCCGCCGGTGAACGTCACACATCTGTCCTACAACCTGATGGTCGGCATCGGATTCGCGTTGCTGGCGCTGGCGGCCTGGCTGGCCTGGGCCTGGTGGCGACGTCGCGACATCCCGGGTACTCCCTGGTTCCTGCGTGCCGTCGCGCTGTCCGGGTTGGCTGCGGTGGTCGCGCTGGAAGCCGGGTGGGTAGCCACCGAGGTGGGCCGGCAGCCCTGGATCGTTTACGAGATCCAGCTGACCCGCGACGCGGTGAGCACCGCACCCGGCCTGCGCTACGGCTTCTTCCTCGTGCTGGCGGTCTACCTCGTCCTCACCGTCATGACGGTGTACGTGCTGCGCCGCCTCGCCGGAGCACGCTCCGAGACGTCGATCGCCCCGCAGGAGCCGGAGCCGCAGGAGCAGCGAGCCGGAGGAGCGGCATTATGACCGCCGACGCACTTAGTCTCGCGGAGGCGGCATTATGACCGCGGCCGAGGCCGTGTTGGCGATCATGTGGGTCGGCCTTACGGCCTACGCCCTGTTCGGCGGTGCCGATTTCGGCGGCGGATTCTGGGACCTCCTGGCCGGGGGCACCAAGCGGGGACGCTCACCGCGGCGGCACATCGAACATTCCATCGGCCCGGTGTGGGAGGCAAACCACGTCTGGCTGATCTTCGTGCTCGTGGTGCTGTGGACCAGCTTCCCGCCGGTGTTCGCAGCGATCGCCTCCACCCTCTACATCCCGCTCACGCTGGCCGCGCTGGGCATGATCGCCCGCGGGTCGGCGTTCGCATTCCGTCACTCGGTGGACCAACTCGCAGTTCAGCGGTTCTTCGGGGCCTCGTTCGCGTTCTCCTCAGTGGCCACCCCGTTCTTCCTGGGCACTATCGCCGGCGCCGTCGCCTCGGGACGGGTCCCCCCGGGTATCGCCGCCGGCGATGTGATCACCAGCTGGCTCAATCCCACCTCGATACTCGGCGGGGTCATCGCAGTGGGCGTGTGTGCCTACCTCGCTGCGGTGTACCTGTGTTTCGATGCCCGACAACACCGCGACAGGTCGCTGCTGGAGTACTTCCGCACCCGTGCCATCGCCACCGCGCTGCTCCTCGGTGGTATCGCACTGGTCGGTATTGCCGTGCTCCGCGCGGACGCACCGTTACTTTTCAACGGCCTCGTCTCGCGTGGGCTCCCGCTCATCGTGGCCTCCGCGGCGGCCGGGATCGGCTCGATCGTGCTGCTGATGAACAGACGGACCGGCTTGGCCCGGGTGGCGGCCGCCGTGGCGGTCATCACGGTCATCTGGGGATGGGCCGTTGCCCAGTATCCCTACCTCCTGCAACCCGCACTCACCGTGCAAGCTGCCGCCGCGCCCGCGACCACGCTGCGCGCGATGCTGATCAGCCTGGTGGTCGGCGTGGCCCTGGTCGTGCCCTCACTTGCCTTCCTCTTCACCCTGTTTCAGCGCAGCTACTCCGACACGTGATCTCAGTTACTCGGCCTGACGTAGGCAAGCCGGGGGTTTTCCTGCTGGTCCAGCCGTCCGGCCGGCACACAATGTCGGGAGGACCTGGCCACGCCAGCGGCCACCGCCGTTACCCTGGACAGCGGTGCCGCAGGGAAGGGTGCCCTGGGGACGAACTGCGCTGCCGTCCGAGCCTGGGCGATCCACACGACCGCGGGAAGCGACTCCAACACCAGGAACGCGGCCAACACAACGAGGTGGGGCATCCCACGCACAAGACCGAGCACTCCCAGGACGATTCCCCCGACGCCGCGCAGGGCGTGCCCGGTCGCCCAGATCAGGCTGGGGCTGGACCGGGCCATCCAGCGGCCAGTCAGGAAGTACAGGCCCATTCCTACCAGCCCGGACACCATCAGCATCGTCGAGATCTGCGTTCCCACAATGGTTATGCTGCCCAACAAGTGGACAACCACCGGGACGCCGAACAGTGACAGCAGCAGCAGCGTTTTCAGGGGTACTACGGTGCGCGACGATTCGCTTGCTGCGGCGGAATCAACCTCCGGTTGGTGGATCCGGGCAGCTGCTGAGCGACTGGTCATCCACACGAGCACACCGAGCAGGCCGATCGCAAGCCCGCCGACCCGGAACTGGACATCGAATGGCAGTCTCGCCGCCGCCATCACACCGAGTATCAGCCCGCCAACGATCTTGCCCAGGTCCAGGTTGAGCTGTAGCCAGGTCAACTGCCGTTCCTGGATGTCCGCGGGCACATTGGTGCCCAGGATGAGGGTAGGAGCCGCGACAGCCACCGCCGCCGCGCCGATGCCCATCACGGCGATGGCGAGCACGATCGACAACGAGTCACCACCGGACAACGCCAGCCCCCCGAGCCCAGCGGCCATCCCCAGCACACCCAGCGTCTGCACCAGCCGGTGCGCCCGGTGCCGCACCGCGAGCCCTCCGATTGACGGCCCGATCAATGCGAACAAGCCGGCCATCGACATTGCCAGCGCGATGTCGATGGCGGTTCCCCCGACCGACAGCACGTAGGCCGGCAGCAGCACGGGCAGGAAGCAGTTGAACGCCAACGCCAGGGCAAGGTGAGAGGTCATCCACCATTCGAACGGCCGGGGTTGACCATCGACGGTGACCCCATGACCGATCATGCTTCGGACATTACCTCGAGAAAGAGTCGCAGAGTGGTGACTACAAGCACTGTGCCGTTGTTACCGACATTACATCAGCCCACCGATGCTGAGGCGCTGCGGTTCGGGCAGCGCTCGGTGACCCATCGGGAACTCGGTGTGGTGGCCGCGGCGCTGGCGCCCCGGCTGTCGGGCGCCCGGCGGGTTGCGGTCTGGGCTGCGCCGGAGCTGGAGACCTGCATGGCGATAGTGGCAGCGCTTGCGGCTGGCGTGCCTGCGGTGCCGATCAACCCCAAGCTAGGCGTGCGGGAGTTGCAGCATGTCGTCTCCGATGCGTCCCCCGACCTGGTGCTGACTGCCCCGGGAGCCGCGTTGCCCGCGGCGTTGCGAGCAGTCCCGCGGCTGGACGTCGATCTGCGGTGGGGTGTTGCGCTGGGCCCCAGGTCGGGGTCGACGTCGGAGCCGGATCCGGAGTCGCCGGCACTGATCGTCTACACTTCAGGCACCACCGGTCCGCCCAAGGGCGTGGTGCTGCCGCGGCGCGCGCTCGCCGCGGACATCGACGCGCTCGCCGCGGCCTGGGCGTGGACTGCCCAAGACGTCCTGGCGCACGGGCTGCCGCTGTTCCACGTGCACGGTCTCGTGCTCGGTGTGCTCGGGCCGCTGCGGCTGGGAGGCACCCTGCACCACCTCGGTTCGTTCTCGGTTGACGGAGTGGCCCGGGAGTTTTGTGATCGGGCGACGATGTTGTTCGGGGTGCCGACGATGTACCACCGGCTGGCCGCGGCAGCTGAGCACGACCCCCAGGTCGCGGCGGCGCTTGGCCGGGCGCGACTACTCGTTTCCGGCTCCGCTGCACTGCCGGTCTCGGACTATCAGCGAATGGTCTCGGCCACCGGTCAGCACGTGGTGCAGCGGTACGGCATGACCGAGTCGCTGATCACCTGCGGGATGCGGGTTGACGGGCCTCGCAGGCCAGGCAGCGTCGGGCCGCCCCTGGATGGGGTGGCGCTGCGGCTGGTGGACGATCACGGCGGGGTCCTCGAGGCATCCGACGATGAGACAGTCGGGGAGATCGAGGTCGCCGGCCCGACACTGTTTCTGGGCTACCTCGACCGGCCCGATGCCACCGCCGAGGCGATGCACGACGGCTGGTTTCGCACCGGCGACGTCGCCACCCGCGGCCCGGACGGTTACCTGCGGCTGGTCGGGCGCCGCGCCACGGACCTGATCTCCAGCGGTGGATACAAGATCGGCGCGGGCGAGATCGAAGACGCGCTACTGGAGCATCCGGGGGTCGCCGAGGTAGCGGTCACCGGGGAACCGGATCCCGACCTCGGAGAGCGCGTGGTGGCGTGGGTGGTCGCTTCCTGCGATCCGCCGCCCACGGCGCAGGAGCTCGCCGAGCACGTCGCGCACCTGCTCGCCCCACACAAACGCCCCCGCGCAGTGCACTACCTCCCCACCCTCCCCCGCACCGAACTGGGCAAAGTCATCAAAACCGACCTACGCCCGATCGCGCCGCGTTCTGGATGCAGACTGCTGTAATTCGGGGTCCGAGTACAGCAGTCTGCTCAGAAAATAACGGTGAGCGAGGGCTGGTAGCTATGCGGCGGGGTGTGTCTGCTCCAGGGTGACCTTGTAGCCGAGCTTTTCCAGGTTGCGGATGGCCTGGCGGCGTTGGTGGTCGTC
>JBOHGG010000002.1:0-204039 GCA_050700115.1 Pseudonocardiaceae bacterium | reverse complement strand
TCCCCAGCAGCTGACCAGCCCCGCCTGGACCGCCGTAGTAACACGACCCCCACCCGCCCTGCCCGCATCCGCCCAGCTCAGACCCCACTTCCGCGTGATCATGTGCCCACCATCTGCGGAAGTCCGGACAGCAGCGTGGATTGCTTCAACCTCGGTGGCACCCAGAAGTTGCCCATCCGAGCTTGGGCCCCGACCTCGTTCGAGCCGAAAAAGCTCTTCAGAAGCTCGACCTGATCGTGGCTCGGTGTCCCGGGTCGCCGCGGCGGGGCAGCGCCTCCGCCGGGATCGGTCTCGGCTTGTGGCAGCTCGGCGGCGAAAGAATCATCGAGGATGATCGTGGTGCCGCGGCGGTACCAGCCGCCGGTGTACGAGGCCAGGTCGTTGAACTCATCCACGACTACCTCCAATTGTGTGATGTGGGCGGAATACCGGCGTCTTGCCAAATGTCCACCGCGGTCATCGCCAGGGCCTTGGCGCCGTCGAGGACGGCGCGGTCCGCCCGTGGGGACGCGGCGGCGGCGGCGAAGGGACGGGTGTGCGGCACCACGTCGCCGTCGCTGATCGCGATCATGGGATGGATCGTGGGCACGAGGTGGCTGACGTTGCCAAGGTCGCTGCTGCCCGTCCGCCGGGCTGGAACTGTGCACACCAGCCGCCGGCCGAGCGCCGCGGCATTGCGCTCCCACGCCGCCGCGAGTGCCGGGTCGGTGCGCAGCTCGGCGTAGGCCGGTCCGACGGCGCGGACCCGCAGCCCGGCGCCGACCGCGGCAGCCCCGCTGCGCAGCGTGTGCAGCACCCGGGCGGCCACCGGCCGCAAGGTGCGCAGCGTGGCGGCCCGCACCAGGAACCGGGCCTGCGCCCTGTCCGGCACGACGCCCGGCGCGGTGCCGCCGCGCAGCAGGACGCCGTGCACCTGGCCGCCCGCAGGCAAGCCGGGCCGGATCGCCGAGATGCCGGTGAAGCCCAGCAGCATGGCGTCCAGCGCGTTAATGCCGCGCTCCGGGAACAGGCTGGCATGGGCGGCTCGCCCGAGCGTGTGCACGTCGAGCTGCAGTGCGGCGATGATGTTGGGTCGGGCGGTCTCGAAGGCGTTCGGGTGCACCAGCAACGCGGCATGCACGTCACGCAGGACGCCAGCGCGGGCCAGCAGCACCTTGCCGCCGCCGCCCTCCTCGGCGGGGCTGCCGATCAGCCGCACCCGGCCGGTCATGCGGTCACCGAGCGCGCATAGCGCTGCCGCGGCACCCAGACCGGCCGCGGCGATGACATTGTGTCCACAGGCGTGTCCAAGGCCGGGCAGCGCGTCGTACTCGGAGAAGATCACGACGGTGGGGCCACGGGTGCCGGCGTCGGCGACGAAGGCGGTCAGCAGCCCGCCCGGAGCGTGGCCAACGCGCAGCCCGTAGTGCTGAGCCGCGCTGGCCAGGCGAGCCGCCGACTGGTGCTCGGCGAAGGCAGGCTCGGCGAACCGGTGCACGGCGTGTGACACCGCGACAAGCTCGTCGGCGATCGCGTCCACCTGCCTGCACACCGCCGACTTCAGCTCCGCGCGCGCCCCAGTCATCGAACCCACGGTCATCGTCCCCATCGGTCACCGCCGCTCCCACGGGTCGGCCGCTGCGGGTAGCTCGCCCTGCCCATCCCGGGCCGGTAGCGGACGGGTGGTCCGCACCCGGGCCACCAGCCGCAGCAGGTTGCCGCCGAGCACCAGCCGCTGGGCCGCGGCGGGCAGTTCCAGCGCCCGGACCTTGGCGAGCTCAACACCGGGGTGCAGCCAGGGGCCGTCCGAGCCGAACAGGACCTTGCCGGGCCCGGCGCGCTGCACCGCCTCGACGAGCAGGTCGAAGCGGCGTACCCCGGAGGTGTCGGTGTGCACGTTGGGGTGCCGGGCGAGCACGTCGAGGAAGGCGCGCTGGGCGTGCCAGTCGTCGGCGAAACTGCCCAGGTGCGGGATGATGAACGCTACCTGCGGGTACTCCGTGGCGAACAGTTCGATCGGTGTGATCTCGCCCATCACGTCGTAGAGCACGGGCAGCCGCCACCGGCTGGCCACCTCGCAGACCTCCCTGGTGAGCCGCCCGTCGTGGCGGTGCGCCTTGATGCCGCGGAATCCGTACTCCCGTACCGCCTGCCCGATCAGCTCGGCCACCCGCCCCCGGTCCTGTTCCGGGTGGACGAACGCAAAGCCGAGGAACTGGTCTGGTCTGGTGCGCACGATCCGGGCCACCTCCCGGTTGGCCGCGACGTAGTCGGAGCTGAACGCGGCGAACAGCACCGTGGCGTCGATGCCTGCCGCGGCGGCGCGCCGTAAGTAGTCGTCAAGGGGGGCGTCGGTGTCCCACGGTCCGGTCAGGCCGTCGCCCTTGCCTGCGTGGCAGTGGCAGTCGATCACTGGGGCGGTCATGGGGGCGTCAGCGGGCATGTTTCACCGGTCCGGACAGTTCGCGCCATGCGGCGCTCAGGACGTCCGCGACCCGCTCGATGTCCGCCGGCCGGTGCGCCACAGTGAGCACCACCGTGACGGCGCTGCCGCCGCCGCAGGCCCGGCGTAGCACCGCGCACACCCCGGCCGCCGCGAGCCGTCCGAGCAGCTGGCGGCCGCTTGCGACGCTGACGGCGGGGGTGCTCTGCACCGGGAACAGCCCGCCGAGCAGCGGTAGCCCCTGCTCGGCGGTGCAGCGGCGCAGTGCCCGGACCCGGTCGGCGAGCAGCGCGCGCAGCGCATCGCCCGCTGCGGCGTTACGGTCCAGCGCATTGCCTGCCGCAGCGATGTCGACGGCCGACGGGGGGCTGGAATGCACCGCGCTGCCTGCAATCCGGACTCGAGTGAGGACGCTGGCCGGTCCTGCCGCGCACGCCACGGGCGCACCGAACGCCTTGGCCAGCGAGGACACCGTGACGATCCCGGCGTGCCCGACCCCGGCGTGCCGAACCGACCCGCCCCCGCCGTGACCGTACGGGTGACGGACGCGGTCCGGGCGGGCGCCGAGAATCCCCAGCCCCTGGGTGTCGTCGAGCAGCACCATCCCGCCCAGCGGCCGCACCTGCGCGGAGGCCGACGCAAGTGGGTAGGACCGCCCACACCCCGTGCACACCCCGTCTGCCACCACCACCGGCCGCAGCCCCCGGCCGGTGAGGCGCCGCACCGCAGCCGCCAGGTCGGCGGGCTCATGGTGCCCGACCACGACGACGGGTGTGCGCCGGGCAACTGCTCGCTGTACCGCCCACTGCGCCACTGGGTAGGCGCCGGCGTCCACCGCGAGCCCGACATCCGGCCCGGCGAGCACGTCCAGGCAGTCGACCAGCCCATGCAGCGTCGAGCGGGTCAGCACGGCCCGCTCGGCGCCGGTGAGCGTGGCCAGCCTGGCAGCCGTCGGCACCGCCCCAGGGGGTGGCTCCAGCACCGCTGGCCGGCCCGTGGTCAGGGCCGCCCAGCTCGGCAGTTCGGTGCTGGCGTGTCGCATGCCGAGGTACAGGGACGACGTGAAGTCCGCCATCGCGGTCGCCACGCGCAACTCAACGCGTCGCCCGGTGCTGCTGGGCCAATCGCCGTTTCAGCAGATGGGCTGGCACCGTGGTGTCCACTCTCTCAGTCAGGTCGACGCCGGTCGCGGCCCGGTAGGCATGGTTGTAGCGCTGGATTTCCGGGCGCCAGTACCGTGCCCAGTTGGCGGCCTGCTGCGGGTCGTTGATCACGCTCCAGTTGCCGTACCGGATGGTCAGCAGAATCTGCTCGCCGAACACACCCATGTCCCGGGAGTGCGTGACGGTGGTGTCCGACCAGCCCTGGATCTGCTTCATGGAGTCAACGCGGTCCATCCACTCCTCCTCGTAGGGCACCATGACGCGCCCGCCGAGGAAGTCGCGCAGCTCCGGGCGGGCCAGCAGCCACTGCATGATCAGCATCTCGGCCCGTGACGCGGACGGCAGGTCGCCGAACTGGTTGCCCGCACCTTCCGAGAGGATCAGGTGCGTCTCACGCAGCCCGTTGAGCAGCCCGAAGCCGTCGGCGATCATCGTCGTGTCGTCGTCCTCCTTGAAGAACAGGTGACATAGGTGCAGCAGGGTGTGGAACGACTCGACGAACTTCGACCTGCTCTCGGTGGTCCGGCGGTCAGTTACTGCCCGGCCGATCAGCGTCAGCCCGTACTCATGGTCGTACTCGAAGGCCCGCCGGCGAACGGTCAGCCGGTGCACCTCATCCTCTGCCCAGCCCCAGAACAAGTTCGCCAAGGGGCGCAGTGGGTCGAGGTCAAAGCGCGCCAGCGGATCGCGGTCCTCAGCCAATCGGCGGTTCTGGAACCGCGCGAGAATCGCATTGAGCGTTTGGACGAGCATGCCCTCCTCGTGCCAGTAGGACCAGATCAGCTCCATGGTCAGCGGCCCGGTCAGCCGTGAGCGCAGGATCCCGTAGCAGTTGTCGGTGGTCTCGCCAGGAATCTTGATCGGGATGTCGCTGAGCCGCTCTCGGATGATCTTCAGATAGGGCAGGGTGACCACACCATCGAGCGCGAGCTGCTGGTAGTACTGCTCGCGTAGCGACTGCAGCTCCTGGAGGGTCACCGCGGTGGTCCGGGCGTAGCGGCGTGCTTCGGGCTCGAGGAACGCGCGGGCCTCTGCCGAATCGCTGGCCAGTTCGGTCTCCATCAGGCTGGGGTCGAGGAAGCCGACCGGCTTGACACAGTTGCCGGCTGCGTCGATCACTCCGCATTCCTGCATGAGGAACGCGTCGGTGGCCTGCTTGAGTACCTGGTAGGCCTGGGTGCCGGTGAAATTGAGTGCCTGATTCGTGCCGTTCTGATTGCGGACATCGATCCCGCGAGTCAGCACGGCGTCGATGAATTCCTTGTAGCGGCGGAACCCGATTGCGAGAGTGCGGTTGCGAATGAGCGTCCAGAGCACCTGGTCGGGCGTACCCACCACCTGGGTGCGCTGCAGGCTCACCGGCACGTTTCCCTGCTGGTTGACGACATTGGCCTCGGCCGTGATCTCCCACGGATCGGTCGTCATGTTGCCGGTGCCTTTCCCCGGCCGGCTGATCTCGGCCAGGACCTGCGTGCCGCCGGACGGATCGCCGACCGAGGCACCGCTGGCTTGCCCGCGGCCGTCGCCCGCGGATCCCTCGAAACCGGCCAGACCCGGGGCGTCACCCGGGTCCGCGCCAGCCGCAGCCAGCCGTGGCGAAGCCGATGTCGTCTGCTTCGGCTTGCGAGTGGCGGTGACGGTGTAGGCACCGGGCAGCGGCGGCGCAAAGTCCAGGTTCGGTCCCTGGTCGAGAAACTGATCCACGTCGTCGGAGCGCGGTCCGACGACGTCCCAGTCGATCTCGAAGTCGGTGTTCAACCTATCTTGCTGGCCGTCCAGCAGCGCCTTCAGCCGCACGGTGGTGCCGGCCTGCACGGGGCACCGGGGGTATCCCTTGATGATGAATTCCTTGTCGATCACGGCTTGTTCTCCTCATCAACTCGCCGGGCGGTGTGCCGCACCAGCAGCGGGGGTATAGGGGACAGACGCCTGCGCGCACAGCACCGAGGTGTCCAGGCTGCTGCGCACCGCCCAATGGGTGAGCAGCTCGCCGAGCAGTCGGCTCTCCTGCTCGGGACTGATCAAGCCGTCCCCGCGGGCCTGGCCGACCACGGCGAAGGCCAGCGCGGGCGGCGTCGCGTGCACCAAGTCCGGCCCTCGGCGCCACGCCGCGTAGCACGCCAGCAGCTTCGTGCGCTGCCGGTCGGGCCTGCGCAGCACGGCGCCGAGCCGGTGGCCGTGCAGGGCCGGCGGACGGTGCGCCAGCAGCTTCCGCAGGAACGTGGGGATGTGTGCCAGGAGCCGAGCGAGCGAGCGTCGGACGTTGGCGGGCGCACCGTCCAGCGGGTAGAGCGCTGACCACAGGTTGGCGAGCCGCCGCCACTGCGGGTCGGGGTAGAGCGCGCCACCGATCGCGCAGCTGAGCTGCACCCGGATCCACGGCACCGGGTGCGGGTCGTCACCGCTGGGCCGGAACACGAACCAGCGGGGCAGGCTGACGACGCCGATCAGCCCGAGGGTGGAGCCGACGCCGAGCGTGGCCACCGACCACAGGTCGGCCACGATCTCCGAGATCCACCGGTACCAGCACCGCCAGGCGGGCCGGGCCGCGGTCCTGTCGCGTCGCTCGGCGTCCTGCAGCGCAGGGCGTAGCGACTCGATCAGCTCCAGCAGCGCGGCCCCCTGATGTCCGACCTCGTGGACGAGCGAGGACGCGATGCCATGGCCGACCATCCGCTCCCGGGGCACCCGGATCAGCGCGACGGGGTTGGAATCGCCGCCGGGCAGCCGGGTGCGAGCCCGGCGGATGGCCGCACCCGGCCCGCGCGCCAGGTAGCACATCACCGGCGGCGGGTCGAGGAACTGCGCAGGCAGCCGCAGCGCGTCGGCCGCCAGCATGTCCAGGCCGGACAGCCAGACCCCAGTCTGGTGCTCGCTACGCTGGGTGACCACCTCGGTGAACAGGTCGAACTGGGACAGCACGTCGTTGAAGGCCAGCCGGATGTGGGTGAATCGCCGCTGCTGCTCGCTCGGTGGACAGTTGCGCCCCGGTCCGCGGAGCCAATTCTGGTAGCCCTGCACTCGCAGCCGCAGCGCCTGCCGACCTTCGATCAGCTGGCGCTCGACAGCGGACAGAGCTGCGGGGGTGGGAGCGGCGGCCGGCACCATCGTCTCGTGGACCGCGAACGGGCGCACCCGGTCCAGCCGGGTGAGCAGCGCGCGGGCCTCCTGGTCCAGGAACCTGGCAGCGAGCATGGGTGTCATCGGCCGGCGTCCCTCAACACCCGAAGATGACGAGCTTGCGTCCGCGCCGGAACCACCGCCCGGATCGCGACCGGCCGGTTTCCTGGTCCGGCGCATCGTCGTCCTCGTCCCAGCCGGACGGCTCATCGGGCTCGTCTACCGGGCCCCCGTTTGTGGAGAAGCCATACATTCCGGACCGGGATCCGGGAGAGGGGCGCCGTCCGGGCGGGGGTCGTCTCGGCGGCCGGCCGGGGCGTCCGCCAGGCTGTCCCGAGCCTCCGGGACGTGCGCCACGAACCAGCCCCGGAGCGTGCCGGCGGGCTGCCGAGACGACGGCGGCGTGGACGACCGCGCGCGGCGGTGCCCCGCGGGGGGCGCGGGCGGCGTTGCGTGCTGCGGCGGAGGCGAACCGGACGTAGCGTTGCGCGACCTCGAGTTCCGCCTCCTGTTCGTCCATACCCTCGAACTCGAACAGCTTGCTGGCCATCGACCCGAGCTTGGAGCCGACCATCCCGCCCACCCCGGGCAACACCAGGTTTCCCAGTGCCCCGGCTGCCATTGGCAGGGCTGCCTTGGCGACGCTCTTCAGCGCCCCTCCGAGGGCCTGGCCAACCGGTGACTTGATGACCCCGCCGACTGCCTTGGCGGCGCCACTGATCAGCTTGCCGAGGAACTGCTCCAGCTCTGCCTCGCTGGACACCTCGAGCAGCTCCGTGGCCAGCTCCATCTCCTGCAACTCCCCTAAAGGCGACTCGAGCTCGCGGCCGCCGAGGGCCGAGCCGAGCAACCCGCCGAGGAACTGCTCCTGGTTCTCATACTCGGTCTCAGACCCCCACTCGAGCTCCCCGTACCCGGGGGCCTCCCTCTCGTAGGTCTCCCACTCCTGGGTCTCGAACGCGCTCATGCCTGTGCTCCTTGCTGGTCGGGACGCGATGGGGTGCCGCGCCGGCTCTGTTAAGCGCCGAAGATGACGATGTGGCCGCCGCGCCGCTCCCAGCGGCCGCTCTGGTTGCGTGCCTGTGCGCTGCTGCCCGGAGCGAGAGCGAGGCTGCCCACCAGGCCGGGTGCGTGCCGCTTCGCGGCGGCGGTGGCGGCGGCCAACGCGGCGGCTTTCGGTGGCGTGCCGGGCGGGGCCTGGGCGGCCTGGCGAGCGGCAGTGTCCGCGACGCGCACCACGACCCTGGCTGCCTCGAACTCGCGGTCCTCTGCGGACAGGCCTTCCAGCTCCCAGCCGAGTAACCCTTTGGCGGCCGTGCCGACGCGTTCGCCGCCGGCGGCGTACTTCGGGTCGATGTAGGTGCCGATTCCGCGTCCAATCACCGGCAGCGCCTGCCCAGCGGCGTTCTTGACGATGCCGCCGAGAGCCTTGCCGGTGTCTGACTGCGCGAAGTTGCGGGCCGCGCCGACGGCCCCGCGCGCTAGGTTGCCGAACCAGTTGGCAAATTCGGCCTCAGTCTGCACGGCGAGCAACTCGGCGGCCAATTCCATCTCGCGCGAGGTCCGGTCAACGGCCCCCGCAGTCTGCTGCATCTCCCCATAGCTGGTTTCCCCCATCTGCTCACCGAGGATTTCGAGGAACTCCTCGTGCTCGGCGTGCTCAGACGAACGGCCGACCTCGCCGGTCTCGAACATGGCACGGTCTAAGTCATGCATTGGTGGCTCCTCCGGGTGTGGCGTGATTCGCTGCTTCTACCGCTGTGGCAGCAAGTTCCGTGCCAGCTCATGAGCTGCCGTTCCCGGCAGGAGGTGCGAATCAGCGTTCGGCGGGGAGTCGCTGGGCGAAATCAGGTTCGCCGTCGGTGCGCGAACGACCCTGCGCCTGAGGCGATCGCGCGTCACGGACTGGCGTGGAACTTGCTGATAACCGGATGCCGGCTAGCCGGCACACACCATGCAAGAGGACGCGATGAGAGGATCGACTCGTGATCGAGATTGCCGCGCCGATGCTGGCCATGGATGCGCGCCAGCGGATGGAACATCAGGTCGGCGCCGCACAGCTGCTCTTGAGCGAGTTGCTCGTCCTGCCAGCCGCCGACCTTGAGCGGCGGGTAGCTGCAGAACTTGACGCCAACGCTGCCCTTGAGCTGCCGGCTGTGCCTAGCTGCCAAAGCTGTGGACACCCGGCGTGGCGCGGCTCGTGCACATGCTGGGCCCGACGACTGCCCCCCGATCGTCGCGAGGCCGACGACCACCCTGGCCGGCCTGACCGGCTCACCCGCGTCGCGGCAAAGATCAGGCCGCGCGACCTGCTGCTGGCCGAGGCGGCGCACGCCCTGCGGCCGGCGGAGCGTGCGGTCGCTGCGCACCTGCTGGCGGACATCGACGACCTAGGGCTGTTGGGGGAGCCGGTGACGGCCGTGGCTTCCCGGCTGGGGGTCGGTCCTGAGATGGTGCGCCGGGTGATCGAGGCGCTCCGCGCATCGGGGGCACCGGGATTGTGCGCGGAGAACCTGACCGAGCGCCTCCGCTTGCAGGTGTCGGCAGCAGCCGACGACCAGCCCGTGCCGCCGGAGGTCGAGGCGCTTGTCGCGCGAGGGCTCGGCCTACTTGCCGATGGCGATGTGAAGGGTTCGGCCGTGGCTAGCGGGCTGCGACCGGAGCAGGTTCGCTTAGCCGTCAGCTGGATCCGCGGACACGTCGAGGCCGACGCCTTCGGCTTGGACGAACCGGTGGCGCCGGTTCCCGTCGACGCCGTTGTCCGCCTGGATGGCGACCGGTTGACCGTCGACATGGTCCCCGGTCCGTGGTCGGCGCTGCACATCGCCGAGTCCTACCTGGCGGTGGCCGCGGACCCGCGCGTGCACCGGGACATCGTCCGCGCCCGCCGGTTCATCGACATGCTCGACCGCCGCACCCGCACCATGCTGCGGGTCGTGCAGGTCGTGATTATCCGCCAGTCGCGCCGGGTGATCGAGGGCCCCCGCGCGCATCTGCCGCTGCGTCGCCGTGACGTGGCGGCCGAACTCGACCTGCACGAATCGACGGTCAGTCGCACCGTCGCGGGTAAACATCTCCTGCTGCCCTCGGGTGAGACCGTCGCGTTCAGCGCACTGTTCGGGCCGGCCCGCGGGGTGCAGCAATGCCTGCGCGACCTCGTCGCCGGCGAGACCGTTGCGCGGTCCGACACTGAGCTGGTATGCGCGCTGGGGGCCTTCGGCCATCACATCGCGCGGCGAACCGTCGCAAAGTACCGGGCGGAGCTGGGCATCCCGCAGCAGCGCGTTCGCTGAGCTCGCGCCGAAACCGTCTTCGCCGAAACCCCTTCCGTGTCGAACGGCGGTTCGCCCGTCGGCGGCCTCCAGCGCGTCACCCAGCTGGCATCGAACTTGCCTGACACCTGGTGGAAAGCACGTCGCCGGGGCAAAGGAGACCGCGATGCACGACTTGGGCCGGACAATCCTCCAGACCGATCGGATGGTCGGCGAGGCGGAGTCCGCCGAGCACCGGGAGTTTCTCGAGGTACTCGGTGGGCTGCTGCGCGAGGAGAGCGCGCCACGGCGGGCCCGCCGGCAGGAGCATGAGATGGGCGGGGCGTCGGACGGGACGAGCAGGGAAACCGCCAGCTGGCCACCAGGTCCGAACTCGTATGTCCAGTCCGGGACCGAGAACGTGATGCTGCGTTCGGCAGTCCGTAGTGGCATGACGGACGAGAACCAGTTGGTCAATCTGATATTCTTCCGGCGGCACCCTGAGCGCAACGGTCGCCTCATCTCCGGTGGTGAACCGAACTTCCAAAAACTCAGCCAGGAATGGCTGCGCATTCGCGATACACTGGTGCGGCCAATCCTGCGCGGGACAACACCGGGTCAGCCGGCGCCGTCGTTCACAACTGCCGGTCTCTTGCCCTGTCGTGCCCACTATTTCTACAAAGTGATGTCGGATAGTGGCCTAAGCCCTGCCACCCTCGCGAACTACGGTAATTGGTGCGGTAAAGGCGGCACAGGTCCAGTATTGGATTCCATGGATCAATGCTGTAAGGAGCACGATGAGTGCTACGGAGAGGACTGTGACATCACCGATCTCTCCTGTCGAGAGAAATGTGACGTCTGCGACAAGAAAGCTGTCACGTGCTGGCTGAGAGCCGTTGCTGGAGATCCTGCCAGGTATGGTACTCGAGACAACATCCGCTATCCCTGTCGGAGGTGTGGTGCAACCTTGATGCTTCCAGGAGACCGGCAAAGGTGCATGCAAGAATGCCGCCCTTCGTACATCCCATGAGGGGTAGCGCAGGACCATGCGGAATCCTGCGCTTCACGGTGGCGGGAGGATCGAAGTGTGAACAGGATCGAAGAGTTCGACTATGTCGTCGTGGGTGGTGGCTCGGCGGGGTGTGTCCTTGCGGCCCGGCTCTCGGAGAATCCGTCGGTCACGGTGTGCCTGGTCGAGGCGGGTCCGCCCGACGTTGACGACCCGAAGATCCTGCGGTTGGAGCAGTGGGTGCACCTGCTCGGCTCGGGCTACGACTGGGACTACCCGATCGAGCCCCAGGACAAGGGCAACAGTTTCCTGCGGCACTCCCGGGCCAAGGTCCTCGGTGGCTGTTCGTCGCACAACTCCTGCATCGCTTTCTGGCCCCCTCGTGAGGATCTCGACGAGTGGGCGGCCATGGGGTGTGAGGGGTGGAGCGCCGACGAGTGCTGGCCGCTGCTCAAGCGGTTGGAGAGCAACGACGGCCCGGGAGACCATCACGGCCGCTCGGGCCCGGTGACGCTGCGGCAGATCCCGTCGCACGACCCGTGCGGTGTCGCCGTGCTGCGGGCCGCGGCCGAGGTCGGCCTGCCGACCGTGCGTTTCAACGAGGGCGTGACGATCACCGAGGGCGCGGGCTTCTTCCAGATCAACGCCGACGACGACAACACCCGGATGTCGTCCTCACACGGGTACCTGCACCCGATCATGGGCCGGCGGCGCAACCTCGCCGTCCGCACCGGTGCCTGGGTCAAGCAGGTGCTCTTCGACGCGGACAAGCGGGCGACCGGGGTGGCCTACCTCGACTCCGCGAGCTTGCAGTACGACACCGTGAACGCTCGGCGCGAGGTGATCCTCTGCGCTGGGGCGATCGAGACCCCCAAGCTGCTCATGCTGTCCGGCATCGGACCAGCCGAACACCTGCGTGCCGTCGGCATCGAGGTCCTGGTGGACAGCCCCGGCGTCGGGTCCAACCTGGACGACCACGTCGAGGGCCTGGTGATGTGGGAGGCCTCGCGACCGATGGTCACCCGCTCCACGCAGTGGTGGGAGATCGGCCTGTTCACCCGGACCGAACCGGGCCTCGACCGGCCTGATCTGATGATGCATTACGGCTCGGTGCCCTTCGACCTGAACACCCTGCGCTGGGGCTATCGAACCACGTCGAACGGTTTCTGCCTGACGCCCAACGTCACCCGTGGCCGATCCCGTGGGACGGTCCGGCTCCGGACGCGTGACTTCCGGGACCGCGCCGCGGTGGATCCACGCTACTTCACCGATCCCGACGGTCACGACATTCGCGTACTGCTCGCGGGGATCACACTCGCGCGCAGGATCGCCGCGCGGCCGGCGTTGAAGGGCTGGATCGAACGCGAACTGGCACCCGGTCCGGACGCCGTCACCGATGACGAGCTCATCGACTACATCCACAAGACCCACAACACCGTCTACCACCTCGCGGGCACCGCCAGTATGGGTGCGGCGGACGATCCGCAGGCCGTGGTCGACCCGCGGCTGCGGGTCAAGGCAGTGACCGGGCTCCGGGTCGCCGACGGCTCCATCATGCCTTTCCTCCCGGCCGTCAACCCGAACATCACCACGATGATGATCGGAGAGAAGGCCAGCGATCTCCTCGCTGAGGACGCGCGTCAGCCCCGTGCCTGAAGCGACGCGACGAGGCGGTCCACCGCGGTACCCAGGCCCCACTCGCGCTGCAGCGACGCCAGCGTGCCGGGGTCGGCCGGCGCCGAGGGCAGCGTGTCGTCGCGGTCCTGACGCACCGGGGCGTCGGTAGCTACCCGCACCACGGCGGGGGCCACCGCCAGGTAATCCCGGGCGGCGCGCAGCTTGACCCGCAGCCCCGGGGCGATCGCCGATTGCGGATCGTCGAGCGCGGCGAGCAGGCCCTCCACCGAACCGAACCGGCTGATCAGGGTGGCCGCGGTCTTCTCGCCGATTCCCGGCACCCCGGGCAGCCCGTCGGACGGGTCACCGCGCAGCGCGGCCAGGTCCGCATAGGCCGACCCGGCGCCGGTTTCGGGCAGCCCGTAGCGGCTCGCGAGCTCGGCGGGGCCGATCACCTCCGCCTTGGCCAGCCCCCGCCCGATGTAGACCACCCGCACCGGCGTCGGCTCGGTGCGCACCACCTGGAACAGGTCCCGGTCACCGCTGACCACTTCCACCGGGTCGCAGCGCTGCGCTGCGGCCAGCGCGCCGATCACGTCATCGGCCTCGTAGCCTTCCGCGCCGGCGGTGGCCAAGCCGGCTGCGGCCAGCAGCTCGAGGATCAACGGGACCTGCGGGCTCAGGGTGTCCGGCACCTCCTCGACGTCGGTGACGCCGGGCCTGGTCTCCTGGGCGACCCGGTGTGCCTTGTAGGAGGGGATTGCGGCGACCCGGAAGGCCGGCCGCCAGTCCAGGTCCAGGCAGGCGACCAGCCTCGACGGGCGACGCAGCTCGATCAGCCGGGCGACCATGTCGGTGAAGCCCCGCACCGCGTTCACCGGGGTGCCGTCCGGGGCGGTGATCGACTCCGGGACCCCGTAGTAGGCCCGGAAATACATGCTCGCGGCGTCGAGCAGCAGCAGGGGTGCAGTCATGAGCGCAAAGCCTGCCAGTTCCGTCCGGATCGGTCCTAAGCTTTCGGGTGTGCCCGACCTACTCGACACACTCACCTCCCGGCTGGCCCGGGCGCGCCACGTCACCCGGATCGCCGGCCTGGACGCGCTGCTGGTCACCCCGAGTTCGGACCTGCGCTACCTGCTGGGGGTGGCCGGCCAGACCCATGAGCGGCTGACCTGCCTGGTGTTGCCCGCTGACGGTGACCCTGTGCTGGTGGTCCCGGCGCTGGAACGGCCGGGCCTGGACGCCACCCCAGTGCCCCGGCTCGGCCTGGAGCTCGCCGAGTGGCCTGACGGTGACGACCCATACGCCCTGGTAGCGAAATTGTTGTGGCGTCCCGGCCGGCCACCGGCGCGCGCCGCGGTGGCCGACTCGATGCCTGCGGCGCACGTGCTGCGGCTGCGGGCCGCGCTGCCGGCCTGCGCGCAGGAGCTGGCGTCGACGGTGCTGCGGCAACTGCGGATGCGCAAGGACGCCGCCGAGATCGCCGCGCTGGCCGCCGCGGGCCAGGCCATCGACCGGGTGCACGCGCGGATGGGGGAGTGGCTGCGGGTCGGGCGCACTGAGGCGCAGGTCGGTGCCGATGTGGCGGCCGGGATCGTCGCGGAGGGGCACACCGCGGCGGCCTTCGTGATCGTCGGTTCCGGCCCGCACGGCGCAAGCCCGCACCACGACGTGTCCGACCGGGTAGTGCAACCCGGGGACGTGGTGGTGGTCGACATCGGCGGGCCGACCCCGGAGGGCTACTTCTCCGACAGCACCCGCACCTACAGCCTGGGCGAGCCGGCCGAAACCGATGTCGCCGTGACCTACGCGGTGCTGAAAGCTGCCCAGGACGCTGCGGTAGCGGCGGTCGCGCCGGGAATGACTGCTGAACAGGTGGACGCCGCGGCCCGGATCCCGATCACCGACGCGGGTTTCGGCGAGCGGTTCATTCACCGGACCGGGCACGGGATTGGCCTTGAGGTGCACGAGGAGCCCTACATCGTGGCGGGCAACGACCTGGTGCTGGAACCGGGGATGGCGTTCAGCGTCGAGCCGGGCATCTACCTGCCCGGCCGCTGGGGTGCCCGTATCGAGGACATCGTGGTGGTCACCGAGAACGGCGGTACCCGGCTCAACCACCGACCGCGGGAGCTCGCGCTGTTACCGGCATGACGACGCGCGTGGCGGTCCGCTGTGGCGACCAGCACAATCCGTCGCTGGATTTTACCTGATTCACAAGCGCGCAACCGGAAATTAACACGTCATGGCGATTGGTTACATGCAACATGCTGCGACGTCGAGACTGGATCCCTTAATCTGGAGAAGGTGACCGAGGGGGCTTGCCTTGGCACGCGGTCACCCAGGAAAGCGCCATCTCAGTGACGAGAGCCGTGCGGCCGATCTCCAATTGTACCCAGCGTCATCTGTCCGCCGCAGCCGCGGGAACGCAGAGATGGGAACAGGCTATGACGATCAGCAAAGGTACTGCAGAAGTACGAGAGCTCGAGTACGACCTCCTGGTGACACCAGAATTCTCTCCACTCGCTGAATTCGCTGGGTTTGGAGCGTACGAAGCGGTGGCCGTTCAAGAGACCGGTAAGACGATTTCGGGTTTCACCGATGATATCGCAGAGGCAATATCCGAGTACCTTATGACGCGCCCGGAATCTGCTCCGCTGATGAGTGGATCGGACCCGCCGGTCAACCCGCTACTGATAAAAGAGTGGCTGGAGAGAACGATATCCGGGCCGTTCGATGGTGAGCTGTCTGCCTTCCTCCGGGAGGTCAGTCACGTCGAGGGGAAGGGGGTAACCTTTCCGGGTGTCCAGGTGCCGCTGCCACCCCAGCTGATTCTGGCTCTCACTGCGTGGGTACAGGGAAAGATCCTCGAGGTCCTGGGCGAGACCTGCGACGTCGCCACTGTCTCGGCGGCCGGGGGAGCATGGATGAACCAGTTCATGCTGCAGCTCGGGATCATCCTTGAACCTAGCCTGGCAGAACCAGACGCCCCCCTGGGCCGACATGAAGCCGCCGAGTTTCATCCCTACGCGGAGTTCGCGGGGTTTGGCGCCAAGGAGGCATTTATTCTGCGCAAGACCGGCTCGCTACTGGAACCAGCGGCCGGTGGGGTGATCACCCTTGCCTATAATTACCTGCTCTCGCGCCCAGAATCGGCCGGATACTTCCAGGACGCCTCGCACCTCACGCAGCGTAAGATGACACTCAAGGCGTGGTGGTCGAGGAGCACCTCGAAGCCGATGGATGGCGATTTCCACACTTACATGTCCAGGGTGGCCGATGCCCATGTCAAGGGCGGTGGGACGCATCCCCATGTCGTCATCCCACCCGATCTGACCATCGCCCTCATGGGGTGGGTGGAGATGAGAGTCATGACGGCGTTGAACACCATCGCTCCGACAGTCGACGGTGAGTATGTCTTCGGGATGACTCCTGAGCCGGCAGCGGCCGCGGCGATGGGTCAGGCCTGGATGCGGATGCTGACCCTGCAACTGGGAATCCTCCTCAAGCCTTACCTGTAGTCGCCCGCCGCTGCCTGCGGTCGCCTGACGGCATCACCGGCGGACGCCGAGCTCGTGGGAGTGCCTTGACCTGTACCTGGGTCGAGGTTGCAGGCTGGGGTCCATGAGCGCAGTGCCTGACGCTCGATCCGTGGCGCCGGTTCGCCCGGAGCTGTTCGGTCCGAGCCGCCGTAAGACCACGGTCGGCGTGCTTCTGCTGATCAGCATGGTGGCGTTCGAGGCAATGGGTGTGGGCACCGCGATGCCGGCTTTGGTAGCCGACCTCGGCGCGCTGCCGCTGTACGCCTGGCCGTTCGTGGCGTTCATGGCGGCCGGCGTGTTCGGCACCGTGCTTGGCGGGCGGTGGTGCGACGTGGCCGGGCCGAGGATCCCGTTGGTGGCGGCCCCGCTGCTGTTCGGGGCGGGCCTGCTGGTCGCGGGAACCGCGGACGGCATGCCGCAGCTACTGGTGGGGCGGGTGCTGCAGGGCCTGGGCGCCGGCAGCCTGACGGTGGCGGTCTACGTGCTCATCGCGGTGGTCTACCCCGAGCGGGCCCGTCCCGCCGTCTTCGGGCTGATGTCCTCGGCGTGGGTGCTGCCCTCGCTGATCGGACCGCCAGTCGCCGGGGTGGTGACTGAACGGCTGTCCTGGCACTGGGTGTTCCTCGGTTTGGTGCCGGTGGTGGTGCTCGCGGTCGGGCTGGTGGTGCCCGCGGTACGCCGGCTCGGCCCCCCGGACCCCGGCCTGAGCGCCACCCACCGCCGGCGCGGGCTGGTGCTCGCCGCGCTCGGCGCCGCGGTCGGGGTCTCCGCACTGAGCTGGGCCTCGCAGCGGCCGAGCGGCACCGCCGTGGCGGTGGCCGGCGGGGCGCTGCTGCTGCTGGTGCCGTCGATGCGCCGGTTGTTGCCGACTGGGGTGTTCCGGGCCCGCCGTGGGATGCCGACCTTGGTGGCTGCCCGGGGGCTGCTCGCCGGGGTGTTCTTCACCACCAACGCCTACTTGCCGCTGATCTTGACCAGCACCCATCGCTGGTCGCTGGCCGCCGCTGGGATCCCGCTGATGGCCGGCTCGCTGGGCTGGTCGGCGGCTTCCGGATGGCAGGGCCACCACCCGGACCTGTCCCGCTCCCGGCTGCTGCGGATCGGGTTCAGCCTGCTAGCGGCAGGCGTGGGTGGGTTGCTGTTGGTCGCACCGTGGTGGGGTACGCCATGGTTGGCCCTGCCGCTGTGGGGCGTCGCCGGGATCGGGATGGGCCTGGGCTTCTCATCGGTGTCGTTCCTGCTGCTGCAGCAGTCCGGCGCCGGCGAGGTGGGATTCCATTCGTCGGCGGCGCAGATGTCCGACCAACTCGCCACCGCGACCCTGATCGGCGCCGGCGGGGCGCTGCTGGCGCTGCTGGGCTCGCCAGCGGTCGCGCTGCCAGTGCTGCTTGCGGTGCTGGCCGGTCTCGGTGTGCTCGGCGCGGCGGTAGCCGGGCGCGCCGCCACCATGGGTTGATAAGGGTTGATTCGCGCGACGTCTCCACCCCCGAGACCGTTGTCCGGGTGGCTCCGGAGCTCTATCGGGGGGACACCCGGATGCGGTGGCAGCGCCCGCAGGGCAGAGTGGTTAGGGCAGGCAAGAGGAGGATTCGATGAGCAACCTAACCCGGCCCCGTGAAGGCAAGGTTATCGCAGGGGTGTGTGCTGGCCTTGCCGAGCGGTTCGGCTGGAACGCCAACATGGTGCGGCTGTTGTTCGTGCTGTCCTGCCTGCTGCCCGGCCCGCAGTTCGTGATCTACCTGGTGCTCTGGGTGATCATGCCCAAACGGCCGTACTGAGCTCAGGGCGAATGGTGCGGTCTACGGAAGGCGCGCCCGCAGCCAGCCGTACCAGTCGCCGATACCGTCACCGGTGGTCGCCGACAGCTGCAGCACCTCTACGCCCGGGTTCGCCCGACGCGCTCCCTCCAGGAAGGCGGCGACGTCGAAATCGACGTACGGCAGCAGATCGATCTTGTTGAGCAACACCAGATCCGCAGCGCGGAACATCTGTGGGTACTTCCGCGGCTTCTCCGCGCCCTCGGTCACCGAGGTGATGACGACCCGCGCCTGCTCCCCGAGATCGAACAACGCCGGGCACACCAGGTTGCCGACATTCTCGATCAGCACCACCGAGCGTTCCGGTGGGTCCAACGTCCGCAGGCCACCGGCCAGCATCTGGGCGTCGAGGTGGCAGCCCGACCCGGTGTTGATCTGTACCGCCGGAGCTCCGGTGGCCCGGATCCGGTCCGCGTCAAGCACCGTCTCCTGATCACCCTCGACAACCGACACCTGCAGTTCGGCACCCAGTTCCCGGATGGTGCGCTCAAGCAGTGTGGTCTTACCCGCCCCGGGTGAACTCATCAGGTTCACCGCCAGGATGCTGTGCTGGGTGAACCACTCGCGGTTGAGCTCGGCGAGGGCGTCATTGCGGGCCAGTACGGCCTGTTCGAGAGTGACGGTGCGGGTTTGCGGCTCTTTGTGCCCATGCCCATGACCGTGCCCGTGCTCATGTTCGTGATCGTGCTCATGCACGAGAACGGTGTCCCCAGAGCAGCCACAGGTCGCGCACATCAGGCCAGCACCTCAACTTCCCGAATTCGCAGTTCTTCCCCAGCGAGCAGTTCCCGATTCGCGCTGCCGCACATACACAGCATGAGCAGGTCATCCATCGCGAACTCTACGCCGCAGTCCCGGCAGCGGGCTTTCCCGGAGGGTTGGACAATCTCTAGCGACGCGCCCTCCAGCGTGGTGCCCGCGGTGATGAGGTCGAAGCAGAACCGGACCGAATCGGCTACCACACCAGAGAGCGTGCCGATCTCCAGGCAGACCCGGCGCACCGGTGCATCACCCATCCGTGCGCATACTGCCTGGACCACGCTCTGGGTGATCGCCATTTCGTGCACGGGCCCCTCCTCGGCTCGGTACCAGTGCAGTGCCATGCTGGGATCTTGTCAAGGGCGGGAGAATCGTCGGCGTGCAGCAAAATGTCCGAGTCGAGGTGCGGGTCGAGGGTGTCGTGCAGGGCGTGGGGTTCCGGCCCTACGTGCACGGCCTGGCGGGCCGTCTGGGCCTGTCAGGCCGAGTCGGCAACGACACCGCAGGGGTCTTCGTGGAGGTGGAGGGGGCCCAACAGGCGGTCACCGAGTTCCTCGCGGTGCTGCCGGCGCAGGCGCCGCCACTGGCCGTCGTCGAGCAGGTGCGGACCAGCCCGATGGTTCCGACGGGGGAGCAGGGTTTCCACATCGTGTCCAGCAACGCTGCCGGCCGGCGGGACACCCTGGTCTCGGCGGACAGCGCGACCTGCGCGGACTGCCTGTGCGAGCTGGCCGATCCCACTGACCGCCGCTTCGACTACCCGTTCATCAACTGCACCAACTGCGGTCCCAGGTTCACCATTGTGTGTGACGTGCCCTACGACCGGCCGTTTACCACCATGGCGCCGTTCGCGATGTGCAACGCCTGCGCCGCCGAGTACCACGATCCCACCGACCGGCGCTTTCACGCTCAGCCGGTGTGCTGCCCCGCCTGCGGTCCCCGGCTCCGGCTGCTCGGCGCCGACGGCACCGTGCGGCCGGGCGACCCGCTGGCCGAGGCTGCGGCGTTGCTGACCGGCGGGGCGGTACTGGCGGTCAAGGGGCTCGGTGGCTACCACGTCGCGGCATTGGCCGGCGGAATGACCGGGGCCGCCGCCACTGCTTTGTTGCGCGCGCGTAAGCACCGCGAGGACAAGCCGTTCGCGGTGATGGTGGCCGATCTGGACGCCGCCCACGAACTTTGTGTGATCGACTCGGTGGGGGAGCGGGTGCTGGCTGGTCGGCGGCGGCCTGTTGTGCTGCTGCCGCGCCGTCCGGAGGCCCCCGTCGCCCCGGCAGTCGCGCCCGGCAACCGCTCGCTCGGCCTGATGTTGCCCTACACCCCGCTGCATCACCTGCTGCTGCGCGCCACCGCCGCTCCAATTGTCCTGACCAGCGGAAACATCTCTGACGAGCCGATCGCCTATCGGGACGACGACGCTCGCCGCCGGCTGACCGGGATCGCGGATGCCTTCCTGACCCACGACCGGGCGATCCACATGCGCACCGATGATTCGGTGGTGCGGGTGTTCCGCGGCGCCGAGCTCCCGGTGCGCCGGTCCCGCGGCTACGCACCCGAACCGCTGACGCTGGCGCGACCGGTGCCCCGGCCGATTCTCGGCTGTGGCGCCGAACTCAAGAACACCTTCTGCCTGGCTCGCGGACGGCACGCGTTCGTGTCCCACCACATCGGCGACCTGGAGAACTACGAGACCCTGCGCTCGTTCACCGAGGGCATCACGCACTTCGGGCGGCTCTTCGACGTGGTACCGGAAGTGGTTGCGCACGACCTGCACCCGGAGTACCTGTCCACCAAATATGCCCTGGAACGCCCTGATGTCGAGCTCGTCGGGGTGCAGCACCACCACGCGCACATCGCGTCCTGCCTTGCCGACAACGGCGACGCCGGGCCGGTAGTGGGCGTGGCCTTCGACGGGTTGGGCTACGGCACCGACGGCACCCTGTGGGGCGGCGAGTTCCTGCTGGCCGACCTGACCGGGTTCCAGCGGCTGGCGCACCTGGTTCCGGTGCCGATGCCCGGCGGCGCCATGGCCATCCGGCAACCCTGGCGGATGGCCGCCGCCTACCTGGGCTCGGAAGCGCCGGAGGAGCTGGTGCGGCGCAACGCCCAGCAGTGGGATGCCGTGCTGGCGATGGCCGGTCGTGGCGTGAACGCGCCGTTGACCTCCAGCGCAGGACGGCTGTTCGACGCCGTCGCGGCGATCCTCGGGGTTCGTGACTCGATCAACTACGAGGGCCAGGCCGCGGTGGAGCTCGAGCAGCGGGCCGACTTGACCGAAAAGGGAAGCTATCCGGCCGAGGTGACCGAGGGACCTGCGCTGCACCTGCACGGCGCCGATTTGGTGCGCGCCGTGGTGGCCGACCTGCGAGCGGGGGTGCCTCGGGAGGTGATCGCCACCCGGTTCCACCATGGCGTCGCCGATGCGATCGTCCGGGTGTGCCTGATGTTGCGGGAGGCCACCGGGGTCGGTGCCGCGGCCCTGTCCGGCGGGGTGTTCCAGAATGTGCTGCTGCTCGAGCGCACCGTGGCCGGGCTGGAACGGGCCGGTTTCCGGGTGCTCACGCACTCCCGGGTGCCGCCCAACGACGGTGGCATCAGCCTCGGCCAGGTCGCCATCGCTGCTGCTGTGAGCCTGTGAACAGCGGAAGTAATGCTCAGCGCTTGCGGAGGTCGATCACACTGCCATTGTCAATGCCCTGGTCGATCAGCGCCCAGATCTGACCAGCCACGTGCCGAGGATCACTGAGATTGCCCTGCTCATGGAGGTCCAGGAACTTCTGGCGACTCGGGAAGTCCACCTCCGGCGTCTGGCGGAGTTTCTCCTGCATGGCGGTGTCGACCGTCCCGGGCGCAACGGACAGCACCTGCACGCCCCCACGCATGTCCTGCTCGGCACCGGCGTTTCGCACCCATTGGTCGAGCGCTGCCTTGCCCGCCCCATACGACGACCAGCCCGGGTAGACACTCCGGGCAGCACCCGACGTGAGCATGACGAGGTGGCGGCGTGCGTGCAGCGAGTGGGCGGCGGCGAGGAATAGCTGACCGAGCACCTGCGGGGAGGCGCTGTTCAGGAGCACGTTGCGCTGGTAGGCGTCGCTATCGACGTCGGCAGCAAAGCCGGTCGGGTCGATGGTGCCGGCGGCGTGGACGAAAGCTACGTGCTCTCCGTCGAAGCCTTCCATCTCCCGGTGAAACGATGCACCGATCGTGGGCCACACCGACGGATCAGCCAGATCAGCCTCAAGGTGCTCGATGGAGCCCTCTGGACGCCGCCGGCTTATCCCGAACACCCGAGCACCGTCCCAAGGGACGGTCTCGGACAGTGCCTTTCCGATGCCGCTGGACGCTCCAGAAATCCACACGAGAGCAGCAGCCATAGGCCCAACCCTACGCAATCTCCTCAAACGCGGGCTGTCACCATCGGGGCGGTGCGGCACCGCGGTTCATCGACCATGTCACACCGCCGAGCCGCCCCTCCTGTACCGGTTCGGGCGCGCGTTGCCGGTAGGACTTCGACAACTCGGCGGTGGCGTCATCGCCCTGGTTCAGCACCAGGCATGGTGGACGGTAGGAGCAGCGCGCGCAGGTGCGTGGCTCCGGGCTGGGATAGATTTCGAGATCGGCACTGGTAGCGGCGCTGACCTCGGCGGCCAGGCCTGCGCCGGCCGCCGCCAGTTCGGCGTCGCCACGCTGGATTCGGATACGGCGAAACTCGTCGGTGCCCTCGGCATGCAGTCTTTCACCAGGGACGGGGCCGCTGCGGGCATACATCCGCCGGTGACGCGCCTGCTGGTGCCCCGCCCGCGGCGGGGATGTCGGGCCCGGCTCGCCCATGACGGGCTCCCTGGCGTCGGCGCGGATCTCGTTGTAGACCGTGCCCGAGATCCGCATCCCGAGGTAGAACAGCGGCCACGCCCAGCACCACGCGATCGTCCGCTCGTCGAGCGCCAAGGCGTCGTGATCGGCCCAGCCGTCGGTGACCAGCCGGTGCTGGATCACCCAATAGGCGTCGTCGGAGTCGATGGCGAGCAGGTCGACCCGGTCGCTGTACCGGATCTCCTCCCCGCCCGGCGTGAGCAGAGTTACGCCGGGCGTCGCCGGGTCGGGAATGTTCACCTCGAAGTCGGTTTCGACGCGAATCGGGGTGAAGTGGTCTACCGTCGGTGACCACGCCGCGTAGGCGTCGAGCAGCGCATGGCCCCGGGTCAGCGCCTCCTGCTGAGACTGTTCATCGGCCACTTCGTCGGCCGCGCCTTCTAGCTGGCCGCGCACCGACCGTTCCAGAGCTTGATGCACCAGCGGCTGCACGATGGCCCTGTCCCACTCCCACATCCCGGGGAAGTAGTACACGGCTAGCGCAGCACGCAGTGCCTGGTTCAGATCGATCAGGCCGGGCCGCGGGTCGGGTTCGAGATTCTGCCGGTTGGGCGAACTCAGGTCCCACTCCCGGCGGCAGCGTTTGAACGCCGCCCGGTCCGACGCGTGGATGCGGTAAATCATCGCACCTCGACTCAGTGCCGTGACTCAGTGCGCGTGCGGCCAAGGGTCATCCGCTGACCAACGGCAACGATCATGACCCCCGGCCGCCGCTTCCATCTCGGCGAACAGGTCTTCGAAGAACGCCGACACGTCATTGCGGTGGTGCGCCGCCCAGCCGCTGTAGTAGATCCAGGCATCGGGCAGCGCCGCATCCGGCGCCGGCGCGGCGAAAGCCCCAGTGCCAATGCGTTGCACCGTGTAGCTGTCGCCCCGGCGTTCGATGTAGACCATCTCACCGTGTTCGGGCCAATCGGCCAGGATCTCGGTGACCAGATCATCCTTAGTCAGGGAGCCTCCTCAGAACGTGCTCAGCAGATCCGCGGCAGCGGGTCGCCGACCAGCAAATCGATGATCCGGGTGCCACCGAACCCGGTCTTGAGCAGGACCAGCCCGGGCGGGTCCGCCGCGACGTGGCCGACTACCGCGGCCCCGGCGCCGAGTGGATGCGCCTGCAACGCGGCCACTGCGGCATCGGCCGCATCCGGGTCGACGATCACGACGATCCGCCCCTCGCAGGCGACGTAGAGCGGGTCGATGCCCAGCAACTCGCAGGCCCCGCGGACCTCCGCGCGCACCGGGACGGCTTCCTCATCAACCACCACCGCCACGCCTGAAGCCCTGGCCACCTCGTTGAGGATCGTGGCGACCCCGCCACGCGTGGCGTCGCGCATCGCCCGGACGTCTGGGCCCACCGCGTCGAGCAGCCCCCGCACCAGGCCGTGCACCGGCGCGGTGTCAGAGACCAAATCGGCTTCGATGTCCATCTCACCACGCGCCAGCATGACCGTGATGCCATGGTCACCCACCGGGCCGGAGACGATCACCTGGTCACCGGGACGGGCGGTGGCCACTCCCAGGGTCAGGTCGTCGGTGAGCAATCCGATCCCGGCTGTGTTGATGTAGCAACCATCCCCCTTACCCCGCTGCACGACCTTGGTGTCGCCGGTGACGATCGAGACCCCGGCCGCCGCGGCGGCCGCAGCCATCGACGCCACGATCCGCCGCAAGTCCTCGACCGGGAAACCCTCCTCCAAGATGAACCCCGTGGACAGATGAGCTGGCCGTGCCCCGGAGACGGCCAGATCGTTGACTGTGCCATTGACCGCAAGGTCGCCGATGTCACCGCCCGGAAAGAACAGCGGCGACACCACATAGGAGTCCGTGGTGAAGGCCAGCCGGGTATCCCCGGCGACCACTGTCGCGGCGTCCTCAAGAGGCTCCAGCAGGGGATTACGGAAGGCATCCAGGAAGATCGCCTCGATCAGCGACTGGCTGGCTTTGCCGCCGGCGCCGTGCGCGAGGGTGATGAGTTTCTCGCGCACCCGGGGCCGGGCCCGCCGGGCCCGCTCGATGCGTTCCAGCACCAACTGCTCCCGGCTGGGATGCTCGGTCCCAGCCGGGGCATGCCCAGGGTTTCCGGTGTCATGGTGCCCGGCGTCAGGTTCGGCGGCGTGCTCGGCCACGGCGGCCTCCGCCCAGTCCGCCCGGTGTTGCTGGGTGGTGTCCTGGTACTGGGTCATACCTGGCTCGCCTTGACCTGAGGCATCTCGATCTGATGTACCTGAGTGGCCTCGCGGACCCGCTGGCGGCTGAACCGGCCGAAGTTGTAGTACGCCGCGCAGGCTCCCTCGGAGGAGACCATGCAGGTGCCGATCGGTGTCTCCGGCGTGCACGCAGTGCCGAACACCTTGCACTCCCAGGGCTTGAGCACGCCCTTGAGTACCTCGCCGCATTGGCATGCCTTCGGGTCGGCGACCCGAACCCCGGGCAGTTCGAAGTGCCGCTCCGAGTCAAAGGCGGCATAACGCTCCCGGACCCGCAGCGCCGAGTGCGAGATGAAACCCAGCCCACGCCACTCGAAGTAGGGGCGCAGCTCCATCACCTCACCGACCGCTCGCAGCGCAACCGTGTTGCCATCCCACGGCACCACCCGGGAGTACTGGTTCTCCACCTCACAGCGTCCCTCGGCCAACTGCTGCAGCAGCATGTAGACCGACTGCAAGATGTCCAGTGGCTCGAACCCCGCCGTGACCAGCGGCTTGCGGTACTCCGAGGCGATGAACTCGTAGGGCCGGCAGCCGATGACGGTCGAGACGTGGCCGGGGCCGATAAATCCGTCCAGCCGCAGGTCGGGGGAGTCGAGGATGGCCTTGATTGCGGGGATGATCGTGACGTGGTTGCAGAAGATCGAGAAGTTCTCGATGCCCTCAGCAGCCGCCCGCAGCACGGTCATCGCGGTGGACGGCGCGGTGGTCTCGAACCCGATCGCCATGAAGATCACATGCTTGTCCGGGTTCCGCCGGGCGATCTTCAGCGCGTCGAGTGGCGAATAGACCATCCGAATATCGGTGCCGGCGGCCGAGGAGTCGAAGAACGATCCGCGTCCGCCCGGCACCCGCATCATGTCACCGAAGGACGTCATGATCACGTCTGGCTGTTCGGCCAGCGCGATCGCGTCGTCCACCCGGCCCATCGGGATCACGCACACCGGGCACCCGGGCCCGTGCACCAGGCTGACCGACTCTGGGAGATAGTCCTCCAGCCCGTGCTTGTAAATGGTGTGCGTGTGCCCGCCGCAGACCTCCATGAATTTGTAGTGTCGCCCCGGTTCGCACAACGCCGCAATCTTCGCGGCGAGCGCACGGGCCTTCTCGGCATCCCGGTACTCATCGACGAACCGCATACCGCTCACTGCCTTTCGTCAACCCGAGACTCGAGTAGGGCGGCGATCTCGTCCTCGTAGGCCTGCCCGATGCCTATCAGGAAGTCCATCGCTGCCTTGGCCTCCTGCTCGTCGATCTTGGACAGCGCGAAACCGACGTGAATCAGAATCCAGTCGCCGGGAATGGGCGGGTCATCAGTCAACAGGCCGATGTTGATCGCGCGCTTGACCCCGCTGACGTCGACCATGGCGAGGTCGGGTTGGTCACGCAGGATCTCGATCACTTCGCCCGGGATGCCGAGGCACATGGGCTATTACCTCCGTGGTGGGATTGAAATCACATCTCGCTAATTGACTTATAGCGAGCCACGTCCTTGGACACCTGTACTGCCACAGTGGCCAGGCCGATCACTGATCCCCAGAAGATCAGCCGACGCAGCAGACCGAACATCCGTTTCACTTCCTTCCTTGTCAGTGAGCAGATCCAGAACCACCGCAACAGCCTTGTCGACGGCTGCGGCGACGGTCGTGGACAGCCCGATACCTTCCTCGGTATTGGCCGGCTCGCAGCCGACCAGCAAGGTCCGTCCCGCGCTGCCGCCGAGGTTGTCCAGCAGCGCGAGCACCGCATCGGGAGCCATCCCGTGCGCGTCGACGGTTGACGGCTGGATGTCCGGCACGTCTCCGGGCCGGATCTCGAGCACGTAGACCGTCCCCGGCTCGCCACCGCGTGCCACGGTGTCGAGCAGGATCGTGGTGTCCGGGGCGATGCCGAGCAGGTCGTAGGCCAGGTGCATCCCGCGAATCCCGTAATCCGCGACCCGCACGCCCTCGGGCAGCGCCTCGGTGCTCAACCGTCGGGCGAGCTCGACGCCGAACGCGTCGTCGCCGAAGAAGATGTTGCCGATGCCGGCCACCATGGTGGTCATGACCGTGTTCCTCCCGGTGGCCCGAGCGGCGTGAGCTCGTCAGGGGAGAAGTAGCGGAACCGGCCGTGCGCGGCCGAGATCTCGGCGCCCGGGTCATCGTCAAGGGTGACCGCGACGTGGGTGTTGCCGTCGACGTCGAGCAGCACGGCGGCGACGGTGGCGGTGCGCCCGGTGAGGAACATGTCCTGCGCGTCCGACCGGCGTAGCCCCGGCATGAGCACCACCTGGCTGCCCTTGGCCACTTCGACTCCGGCGATGAGCACGCTGTCGGTCTCGGGGTCGACCGAGGCATCCGCGCCGGGATCCCACCACGGCGTACCGGGGGTGGTGATCGTCTCGATCGGGTCCGGCTCCTTGCGGGCGCCCGGGGTCTGAGTACCAGGCGTTTCGCCCAGATAGCGGATCGCGCCGTGCAGCTTGTCGAGCATCTCGGGGGGCATCGAGTCGACGCGGTCCATCAGCTTGCGGGCCCGCTCGTCGGTGGCCCGCACCTCGGCCTTCTCCTCATCGGTGAGCGTCATCGTGCGCAGCGTGAGGATCTCGTCGATCTCGGTGCCATCGAACAGGTCGCCGGCACTTTCCGGCGCGATCACCGGGTAGTCGTAGAGGATGATCGGCGAGGCCAGGATCACGTCGCGGCGCCCCGCGTCGCCGATCATCACCGGCCAGACGCGTTCGTTGTGACAGGCCGCGGCGGCATGCTTGGCCCACTCGGGCGGGTCGGTCAGTGAGATGAACTCCCCGTCGGTGACCGCGAGCACGGTGTGCGCGGCGATCAGGGAGTGCCGCAGCGCCAGGTGCCGAGCGGCCTCCGGGTCCGCCCACTGCGCCGTGTTGACGACGTCGACGGTGAGCTGCACCAGGCCGTAGGGTCCTTCCAGCCGCTGCGCGGACAGCCGGATCTCGCCGTTCAGCGGCCAGCGCTGCCGGGTGAGCCCGTCGGTGGTCTCGGTGCCGCCCGGGACCGCTACCGGGACCACCTGCTCGGTATTGTCCGACGACTCGGCGCCTAGCAACTCCGAAACCGATATTACCGAGTCGATCTCGTGCTCCACCGCCTCGTCGAACTCCGGCACCAGTCCATCGCCGCCGCTGCGGTGCTGCAACTGCAAAAACCGCAGACGGACGTGCAGTACTGGGTCAGTGCTGGGGTCCAGCAGGCACTCGGTGTGTGAGCTGGCGTACTCACCGTGCCCGGCGGCTGCATAGGTGGGGGGCACGAGTACCCCCCACTGCCAACGGATCTGGTTCTTGCGCGCCGACGCGCGGTAGGGATACAGCAGGTACCCCTCGTAGAGGACGGCGTCGGCCACCTGCCGGGCGATGTCCATCTGGGCCGTCATGATCCCCCCTCCCCACTGGGTTCCCGAGTCCCAGTGCGTTCGCGGGCCGTGTCCAGCACGGCGATGATGGCTTCGTCCCAGGTGGGCAGCGCGCGGCTGGCTCGGAACTCCGCCAGCGCGTCCATGGTCTCGCGGCGCAGCCGTAGCCACCCGCTGCCGGGGAAGTGCTCGTCCATCATCTCGCGCCAGCGCGCTACCGGCATCCGGAACCGGCACTCGGCATGCCAGGGCACCTGCTCGATCCACAGGCTCTTCTCGCCGTCGCCGAATACGGTCCCACTGAACAGCAGGATGAACGGGATCTCGCCATCCTCCAGGCCGTGGAAGTACCGGCCTGCCGCGACCTCCATGTCGTAGGTACACGGCACCGACACGTCGACTTCGATGCTGCCGGTGAAGCTGGCGACCACCGTCGAGGTGTTGGCGAATTGGAACGGTTTGAGCGTGTCACCCCAGCGTCCACGCTCGCCGAACAGCTCGAGCAACCGCTCGGCCTCGTGCTCGGTGTACCCGCGCCGCTGCGGTTCGATCCTGATCTGGCAGCGCAGCGCGACGGCTCGCACCCGCTGCTCGGCAGCCCCGTTGACCTGCAACCGGAACAGCAGCGTCGGCGCCATGGCATAGCGCTCGGACTGCACGTCGAGGCAGTTGAACGAGAGTTCAGCCATTGCCGGATGCTCCCTCGCTGCCGATCGCTACCGGCTCGCTGCGCTCTCGCAGGCCGGCGAAGAACTCGTGTATCGCCGCCCAAGCCTCCTCCCCGCCATCGAAACCCTTCCAGTGCATTTTGACCAGACCTACCAGCTGGTAGCAGGCGTCGATCGGGATCGCGAAGCACTCGAACTTGCTTTCGCGCTTGTGCACCAGCAACGCCTCGACATCAGGTTTCAGGTCGGCCAGTGTCGGGGTCGCGGCGAGCAGGTCGGTCCAGGCCTCCAGGGACAGCAGCGATTCCGTCGCCCCTGCCGGGCTCGGATAGAACGCGACGGTGTGCCCGAGTGCGCTGTTGGTGAAGAAGAACGCCATCGCCACCGGGATCCCAATCGAGTCCCAGGTCGCCGCGGCAAGCGGTACGTCGGCGGCGTACCGGTAGCGTTCGGGAACTGCCCGGAACCGTCCGCCACCTGCGCCCTCTTTGGTGAACAGCAGGGCACAGGGGCGGCAGGTGCACATCAGCCCGCGGCCCTCGATGTCGACCACGTGCCCATGCCAGTCTTCGATCGGCACGGCGCACATCTCGCAGCGCTGGACCTGCTCGGCTTTGGGTGGCGCTTCGTCGGGGGTAGCACCCCCGACGAAGCGCCGCAACCCTGTTTTCATGACATCGCCTCAGCGGGCACCGCGATCCGGACCCCGCCGCTCTCGGTGAGCAGCGGGAGCGGGTCGAGGTGCGCTTTGGCGGTCTCGCCGGCCCCCCCGAGTCCACGGCCGGCCCGGACCACGTCGTAACGCTGCGCGCAGCCGGGGCAGGCCAGCAGGGCCCCCGCCAACTCCGCGCCGGTCAGGCCGGAGCCGCAGAGCGGGCAGCGGTCGGCATAGGCATAGAGGCTGCCCCCCACGTTGCACACCACCGCAGCGGTGGCGGCAACCAGCGTGGGAGCCACGTGACCTTGACCGAGATCCTCGATCCCGTCGACCTGTACCCAGGTGGCAGCCGGTGGCTCGGGCTCCCGGCTCACCTGGGTCAGTGGCAGCAGGGTGTGCCCATCCGCGCCCGGCCCCGCGGCCGCCGGGTCGGGCGTCACGCCCTCCACGTCGACCCTGGTCACTTCCGGGGCGACGTCCTCGATCCCCTTCTCGATGGCCATCTTCACGGTGACCGCGGAGGACGGGCAGCCGTCGCAGCTGCCCGCGAGCCGCAGCCGCACCGTCCCGTCGGGGTCCAGCCCTAGGTACTCGACATCGCCGGCATGCGAGCCGAGGTAGGGCCGGACCCGTTCCAGGGCGGCGAGGACACGTTCCTCCGTGCTCTGCGGGTGCAGTTCGTGCAGCACCAGCAGGCTCGTCACCAGGCCGTCGCTCAGCAGTGGAGCAACGGCCTGCTCGTCGAGCAGCTCTACGATGCGGGCCAGACCCGCACCGTAGAACTCGACGAGCAGGCCGACCAGCTCCTCGGCCCGTTCAGCGGTAGCCGGGTCGGAGGTCGAGGCGAACTCCGCGAGCAGCGCCTCGACCTTCTTCCCGACCGCCTGAATATCTGGTGTATTGCTAGCGGGCACGACTCAACCACCTGCGGGGAATGCGTGTGGCGTGTGCAGTCGGTTCAACTCTTGGCCCTTTCCGAGGTACATGTGCACGCCGCAGGGCAGGCACGGGTCGAAGCTGCGCACCGCACGCATGATGTCGATGCCCTTGAAGTTCGCCGGCGGGTTCTCCTCGAAGATAGGAGTATTCTGCACAGCGTCCTCGTAGGGGCCGGGAGTTCCGTAGATATCACGGACACTGCCGTTCCACGGGGTGGGCGGGTACGGGTGGTAATTGGCAATCTTCCCGTCCCGGATCACCATGTGGTGCGACAGCACGCCGCGGACCGCCTCGGTCCACCCACAGCTGATCGCTTCCTTCGGCACCTTGAACGGGCTCCAGGTCGCCGTGCGGCCAGCACGCACCTCGGCCAGGGCCTTCTCCACGAAGTGCAGCGCCATGGCCGCGGAGTAGACCTGGAAGTAGGTCCGTGCCCGGTTACGCTCGATCGCGTTAGACAGCGGCTTACCAGCCTTGTCGTACGGGATCTTCCACTCGAACGTCACCGCAGGCTTCGTTATCGTCGCCGGCAGCTTGATGATGACGCTCTTGCCGGTGGCCTTGACGTGGTCGGTTTCCACCAACCCGGACAGAGCCGTCGGCCACAGCCGAGCGAGCGGTCCGCCGCCGGTGTCCAGGGCGAGGTGGTCCTTGCCGTCGTACCACCGAGGCGACATGGTCCAGCTGTAGTGACTGGAGAAGTCGCGCTTGGCCGGCCGCGGGATGGTGTGCTGGTTCCACGGGTGCTTCCGGTCGACCGGGTTACCCAGCGGGTCCTTGTCGACGAAGATCTCCTGGCCGTCCCAGTCCTCGTAGAACGAGGAGCCGAGCAGGATCCGCAGCCCGAGGTTGATCTTCACCAGGTCGTTGGTGACCAGCTTGCCGTCCACCACCACACCGGGGGTGACGAACATCTTGCGACCCCAGTTGGTCATGTTCTTGTAATCGAAGTCGCAATGCTCCGGGTCGTTGAAGGCGCCCCAGCAACCCAGCAGCACCCGGCGCCTGCCGACCTCCTCGTAACCAGGCAGTGCCTCGTAGAAGAAGTTGAAGAGGTCGTCGTGCAGCGGAATGATCCGCTTGCAGAACTCTACGTACCGCATGAGGCGGGTGTAGTAGTCGAAGAACAACTGGTGGGTGGCGACGGTGCCGACGCCGCCCGGGTAGAGCGTGGAGGGGTGCACGTGGCGGCCCTCCATGAGGCAGAACATCTCTCGCGTGTAGCGGGAGACCTGCAGCGCCTCGCGGTAGAACTCGCCCGACAGCGGGTTGAGCGCCCGCATGATGTCGCCGATGTACTTGTATCCGTGGGCCTCGCTTTGTGGCGCCGGGGTGCGGTTGGCCAGGTCGAGGGCGCCGGGGTTGGTCTCGGCGACCATCTTCTCGCAGTAGTCGACCCCGACCAGGTTCTCCTGGAAGATGTTGTGGTCGAACATGTACTCGGCCGCTTCGCCCAGGTTGATAACCCATTCACCGAGATGCGGTGGGGCCACCCCGTATGCCATGTTCTGGTTGTATACCGAACAGGTGGCGTGGTTGTCACCGCAGATCCCACAGATACGACTGGTGATGAAGTGGGCGTCGCGTGGGTCCTTGCCCTTCATGAAGATGGAGTATCCGCGGAAAACCGAAGAACTGCTGTGGCACTCGGCCACTCTGCCTGCCGCGAAATCGATTTTCGTGTAGATGCCGAGGCTGCCGACGATCCGGGTTACCGGATCCCAGACCATCTCGGTGAGTTGGCCTGTGGAGCCATGCTTGGGTGCCGTGGTTGTCATCGTCTAGATGCCTTTCTCCAGCAGGTCAGCGATCACCAGTTGGGCCTGTATCCGGTTTCGAGTTGCCGGCCCTTCTTGCGCCACTTGGGCTCGGCGTCAACCTTCTTGAGGGTGATATTGCGCAGCGACCGGATGACCGAACCGTAGGCCATACTCGCGGTCCCCGACACCAGCGAGCCCGGAGGTGCGTCCATGAATGGCATGAACTTGTCCGGGAAGCCGGGCATGGTGCAGCCGATGCAGATGCCACCCACGTTCGGGCAGCCGCCCACACCATTGATCCAGCCCCGCTTGGGGACGTTGCACTTCACCACCGGGCCCCAGCAGCCGAGCTTCACCAAGCACTTCGGTGAGTCGTAGGTCTTGGCGAACTCGCCCTGCTCGTAGTAACCGGCCCGGTCACAGCCCTCGTGCACGGTGGCACCGAACAGCCACTGCGGGCGCAGGTGCTCGTCCAGCGGGATCATCGGCGCCAAGCCGGCGGCCTGGTAGAGCAGGTAGAGGATGGTCTCGGACAGGTTGTCAGGGTGGGTCGGGCAGCCGGGCACGCAGACGATGGGGATCCCGGCCTTGGACTTCCAGTCCCAGCCCAGGTAGTCCGGCACGCCCATGGCGCCGGTCGGGTTCCCTGCCATGCCGTGGATACCGCCGTAGCAGGCGCAGGTGCCGGCGCAAAGGATGATCGTCGCCTTGGGCGCCAGCTTGTCGATCCACTCGTTGATCGTGATCGGCTGCATGGTGTCGTGGTGGTACCCGAAACCGGTGAAGTAGCCGTCACCGTTGATCGATTCGTTCGGGATGGAACCTTCAAGGACGAGTACGAACGGTTCCAGCTCGCCTCGGTCGGCCTTGTGGAACCACTCGATGAAGGTGTCGGCACCCTGGTCAGGGCCGCATTCGAAGTCGATCAGCGGCCAGTGCACCGCAATCTTGGGCAGCCCGGGAAGGGCGCCCAATGCGATCTCCTCGATGCTGGGCTGGGTTGCCGCGGTCAGCGCAACCGAGTCCCCATCACAGGATAAACCGCAGTTGATCCACAGAATGTGGATCGGTGCTTCTTCTTCTTGCGTGGCGGGAGTGGCTTGTGCAGTTGGTCTGGTCATGATCCCCTACTCCACGAGCGACCTCCGGTCGCTCTCTCGTGCCGGATGTCGCCGTCCGTTGGTCAGCTCGTCAAGTGTGAGCTCCCACAGCGTGTGGTAAATCGTGGTCTGGGCCTCCTGGATCCGATGCACGGAGTCAGAAGGAACCACGAACAGGTGGTCGATGCTGCCCATTTCGGCCATCGCCCCGCCATCGTAACCCGCCAAGCCGATGGTGAGCAGGCCACGCCTGCCCGCCTCGTCGAAGGCGCGCACGAGATTAGCGGAGTTGCCCGATGTGGACAGCCCGACGACGACGTCACCGCGCCGCCCGAATGCTGCGATCTGGCGGGCGAAGACGACGTCGAATGAGACGTCGTTCGACAGCGCCGTCAGCACCGCGATGTCCCCGGCGAGCGCGAAGGCAGGCAATGCCCGCCGTCCCGGACCCGGGTACAGAAACAGGCTCGCGAGGTCCGCTGCGTCAGTGCAGCTTCCCCCGTTGCCGATGGCGAACAGCCGCCCGCCGGTGGCGAACGACGCCGCCATTGCCGAGGCGCACGCCGCCAGCCGCTGGCTATCGCGGCCGAGGACCTCACGCCGTAGCGCCACAATCTGGTGCACCTTGTCCACTGTGGAACGGCGCACATCGGTCAGAACCGCCTCGAGGTCTGGAGTCTCGGGGTTGTCCGCTCCGGGGTGGTCAGGGTGCGAGTACAGGAACGGGTACAGCGACGCGAGGTCGCCGGACCGGGACTGGGCATCAGCCCGGGACTGGGCATCAGCCCGGGACTGGGCATCCGACCGGGCTGCTGGTCCGCTGTCGCCGTGACCATTGGCGCCGGGCTTCATTCTGCGACTCTTTCCGGCTGCCCGAGGACCGCGATCGCTTCCTTGGCATGAACGAGGATCTCGTCTCCGACCCCCGCCGACACCAACGCGATACTCACTTCCTCCGTACCCGACCCGGTGTCCACCATGGCTAGGTCATCGGGGAGCAGCGCGACGATACGGACCGCGACGGCCTCGTCGGAGCACGTGATGCACACCTCGCCGTGACATTCCGGAACAGTCATGCGACCGCCCCCGGTTCCAGCAGGCTGGGATGCTCGAAGAACACATGCACCAGCTCCCATAGCACGTGATAGCTCGTGACGTGCACCTCCTTGATCACTCGCGGGTCGTCGGAGCGGGCTACCACGATGTGGTCGGCGACCTGCAGCGACGCGATCCGGCCGCCGTCACCGCCGGTGAGCGCGATCGTCAGCATGCCCAACTCCCGGGCGGCGGCCAGCCCCCGCACCACGTTGCCGCAGTTGCCGTCCGGGGAGATCCCCAGCGCGATGTCCCGTGCGGTGGCCAGATGGCGCAGCTGGTGGGCGAAGATCTCGTCGAAACCCTCCAGACCGGCAATGCCGGTCACCGTCGCGACATCGGCGGTCAGCGAGATTGCCGGCAGCGCCTGCTTTCCCATGATCACCGGATGGACGAACTCGACTGCGACGTGCTGTGCATCCGTGCTGGCAGCCCCGTTGCCGAAGACCACCAGAGTGCCGCCGCGGTGGAAGCGAACAGCCATGGCGTGGCACGCGGTAGCGATTGCGGCGGCATCGTCAGCCAGTTGATAAAGGGGTAGCACACGCCGCTCGAAGATTTCTTCGGCGGTGGCGGTTCCGGCTGGTGGCCCGGACACGCCGCACACCTCCCGCCCCTTGGTTGGCCGTGCGTGTGGCTCACGTCACGATAGGGGGTGTAGTGATTGCAGGGCAAGGGCAGCCGTCCGGTTGGGTTACCTGGAATTCACCGGCAGGCCCGCCAGGTGTAACCGCTGTGGTCTGTCCACCGCCGACGAGCAGCACCGGAGCGGGTGAAGCGGTGGATGCCAGCCGCCATGATCGAGTCCAGGTGCGCCTGTAGGTTGCGTATCGGGAGCGAAGTCGCAGCGTCGCGCGTTGACCCTGCAGGAGCGCGTTCCGTACCCGTCAACCGATCCGAGGGAGCGTCAGCATCATGCCGATCCTGCTGATCCTGCTCGTGGCCACCATCGTCGAGCTGGCGGTGCTGGTCGCGGTGGGCAAAGCGATCGGGGTGCTGGCCACCATCGGGCTGCTGATCCTTGCCTCGCTGGTCGGGGCAGCCCTGTTGCGTCGGGAAGGGATCCGCACCCTGGTCGCATTCCGGGAGGCGGTGAGCACTCGCAGGCCCCCACACCGGGAACTGATCGACGGGATGCTGATCGCCGCGGCCGGTGTGTTCATCGTGTTGCCGGGTTTCGTCTCCGACGTGCTGGGTCTGCTGCTGCTCCTGCCGCCCACCCGCGCGCTGGTCCGGCGGCGGATGCTGCGCGCCACAGTCGGGCACACGCCGGTGCGCTTCGCGCCGGGCGCCGTTGTGGAGGGCGAGGTCGTCGATGAGCCGCCGACACCTCGCCCCGGCCACGACGAACTGCGCTAGAGAGGCGCCGCTTCAGCCAGCCAGGGCAGCCACCTGCGTGTGGTAGTCGAACTCGCCGTCCCGGGCGCCGGCCACGAATGCGGCCCACTCGCCAGGAGTGAAGTTCAGGGTTTCCCCGCCGACGGCGGACCGGACCTGGGTGCGGTCGGAGTGGGTGACGGCGACCGCGCCGTTGGCGCTGGTTAACCCGCGCACTGACTCGTGCAGGAACGCCGCCCACTGAGTGGGGGTGAAACCGATGATCGGCCCGGTGCCCCGCTCCTTGCTATCCCGTATCTGAACACCAGCCGTGGTGAAGTCGACCTCGACGCAGTTTCCCCCGTTGCTGCTGCGGGTCGACGTCCGCCATCCGGCACGCCACCCTGTGTTGCTCATATCATCCTCCGGACTAACTCAATGTGGTGAGCCGCGCCGCGATGGCCTCAACGGACTCGCGTTGCGGCAACGCTACGGAGCTTAGAGACTCCGCCGTACGAGTATACACTGCAACTTGATCTTGATCCTGTACGTAGATCGCTCCGTCTGAATACTCGATGTACCCGACGGACTGCGCCTGCTCGAAGTGCAGCACGTGGAAGGCCCCTTCCAGGCCGTCGTGATGACCGACCGCGGTGGGCAGGACCAGAATATCGACGTTGTCTCGCTCAGACAGTTCGACGAGGTGGTTGAGCTGGGCCTGCATGGTTGCACCGCCGCCGATCGTCCGGTCCAGCACCGACTCCTCGATGATTGAGGTGAATCGCAGCGGGCCGGTGTCGCCGAAGAGCCGGCGCTGTCGCTCCATCCGGAGGCTGACCAGCCGCTCCACCTGGTCAGGGCGGACCCGCGCACTGCCGGCGGTGGCCCCGATCGAATACTCCTGGGTTTGCACCAGCGCGTGCAGGACCAGCGGGGAGTAGGCGATCTCGTACGAGGCGAGCCCTTCCAGTCCGACATAGGTCTTCAGCCAGTCCGGGATGACGTCGTTCCACGGCGCCAGCCAGGTCCGCTGGTCGGCCCGGCCGGACAGCGACGAGAGGCGCTCGACGTCCCACGAAGGGGCCCCGTAGAAGGCGAGCAGCCCGGCGATCTGTTCCGGCTGCGGGAAGTAGAGCCCCTTCTCGAAGTGGCCGACCAGCCCAGGGGAGCATCCCAGCGCCTTCGCCGCCGCAGCCAGCGTCTTGCCGGCGCGCTTGCGGTAGTTGTGCAGTTCGACGCCGATCAGCCAGCGCAACGCCGACGGGTCACCCCGGTCTGCCATCGAGGGCTCCCTCCTGCAATCGGAGGCCGCAGCATAGTCGGCACACCGGTAGCTGAGCGGTAGCGACTCGCTCCGTTTTGACCGTAGCTATGACCCTAGTTATGATCCAAATGGCTGATTGCGAGCCGCATGTCGGTCGGGTGATCGAACTCGGGTGGCAGAACCTAGCCCCGCTCCCGACACAGCGGCGGCCAGGGGGTGCCTCTGGCCCGGCCGATGTTGTGTGGTGGGGCCGGGCCGACACCCCCGACGTCCGTCCGGCCCCACCACGGCCAGAAGAGGTCCGACCACGGTAAGGCGAGTGCCACAGCGGATGTCCCAGTCCCGGATGCCTGAGTCACAGCCACGGCACACATCGGAACCGCCGCCGGGACTGAGCGAGGTCACCTGGCAGCGCATCCGCGCCGATCCGCGCGTCGCGCGCCTGGTCCGGCCGGTCTGGTCCCGGCTCGCCGAGCTGGAACTCGCCGGACATGACCCTGGGGCACTGGCCGCGCTGCGCTACACGCTGGCCTTGCATCAACCCACCCGCCGCGGAACCTGCCGAGCCTGCCGATGGCGGGCGTGGCCAGTCGGATGGTGGCGACGCCGCTGGCCGTGCGCCACCTGGATTCAGGTCCGCGCAGAACTGCTCGGTGGTGGAATTGCGCCGTCGGGAACCCTCCGGCATGCCGCGAATGGGCCCGAACAATAGGCTCGCTCACGGGTCAGACCAGGGAATACTGCCGAGCCATGGGCACGACACTGCTGCTGGGTGGGCGCATCCCGACGGTTGGCGGGGCCACCGCGCTCGCCGTCGTCAACGGAACTGTGACCTGGACCGGCGACGACCGCACCGGCCGGGCCTGCTTCGGCGATGCTGACGAGGTACTGGAGTTGCGCGGCGCGCTGATCACCCCGGCCTTCGTCGACGCGCACGTCCACGCCACCTCAGCGGGCCTGCTTGCCGGCGGGCTTGATCTCACCGGCTGCGCCTCCCTGGAGCAATGCCTGGACCAGGTTGCGCAGCGGGCGCGCCCGGGAACCGTGTTGTGGGGGCAGGGGTGGGATGAGATGTCATGGCCGCAGCGTCGCCCGCCTACCCGCACTGAGCTGGACCGGGCTGCTGGCGGCGCCGCGGTGTACCTGTCCCGGGTCGACGGGCACTCGGCCGCAGTGTCCTCAGGACTTCTGGACCGGGCCACCGAGGTGATCGGCGCACCCGGGTGGGCGGTTGACGGGCCGCTGACCCGCGAGGCGCACCACCACGCCCGCCGGGCCGCCCGGGAGTCGATCACGCCCGGCCAGCGTTACGACGCGCAGCGAGCCTTCCTGGCCGGTGCAGCGGCTCGTGGCGTCGCCGTTGTGCACGAGTGTGCGGGCCCGGACGTCTCCGGGATCGACGACCTCACCGACCTGCTGGCTGCCGACCACGGCGTCGAGGTGGTCGGGTATTGGGGCCAGCCGGTCTGCACTGCTGGGCAGGCTCGTGAACTGCTCACGGCCACCGGGGCGCACGGGCTGGCCGGTGACCTGTTCTGCGACGGGGCGATCGGCTCGCGGACCGCCGCGCTGCGCGCGCCCTACACCGACGCGCCCGGTAGCTGCGGCGCGTCCTACCTCGACGTCGAGCAGATCGCCGCGCATGTGGTGGCCTGCACCCAAGCCGGCACTCAGGCCGGGTTCCACGTGATCGGCGATGCGGCGACCGACGCGGTCGTCGCCGGCTTCGCCGCCGCGGAGGCCACGGTCGGTGCCACCGCGCTGCGGCAGCGCTCGCACCGGCTCGAACACCTGGAGATGGTGGATCCCGACCAGGCCCGGCAGCTGGCGCGCTGGGGCGTGCTGGCCAGCGTGCAGCCTGCCTTCGACGCTGCCTGGGGCGGCCCAGCGGGGATGTACGCAGTTCGGCTGGGAGCCGCCCGAGCTGCTGCGATGAACCCATACGCGCTGCTCGCCGCGGCCGGTGTGGTGCTGGCGTTCGGCTCCGACGCGCCGGTCACGCCGGTCGACCCGTGGGGTGCCGTGCACGCCGCGGTGGGGCACCGCAGCCCCGGTTCGGGGATCGGCCTGGTTGAGGCGCTTGCGGCGCACACCGAGGGCGGGTACCGGGCGGCGGCCACGGCGGACCCGTTGGCCGGCCGGTTGGCCCCCGGCGTCCCGGCGTCCTACGCGATCTGGGGCAGCTCAGATGCCCCAAGCTGTCTGCGCACCGTGCACCGCGGTCGGATCCTCTTCGAGCGCGAAGGCGCCCTGGGTAGGCAGGGTGTGGCTGACGCTGACAGCGGCCGGACCGGGAGACCGTAGGCTGATCGGCGTGGCTGCGCCGACGGTGACCGCGGACGACCGGCCCGCACCGCAACCACGCAACGTTCGAAGCCGTGGCTTGGCGTTGCTGCGTGCGGGTACCGCCGCCGGTGCCGGTGTGCTGCTCTATATCGCCGCCCCGCCGCGGGAGCTGTGGTGGCTCGCACCCGTAGTTTTCGCGCTGCTGTGGGCGGTGCTGCGGGGGCGGACCGTGCGCGCCGGGTTCGGTTACGGGTTCGCCTTCGGGCTCGGCTTCTTCGTGCCGTTGCTGTCCTGGGTTGGGGAGTTCGTGGGCCCGCTGCCGTGGCTGGCGCTGGCCATCGTCGAGGCGGTGGTGTTGGCGCTGGCCGGTGCCGGCGTGGCCATGGTGTCCCGGCTACCGGCAGCGCCGGTGTGGGCCACGGGGGTGTGGGTGGCAGCCGAGGCGCTGATCGCCCGGGTGCCCTTCGACGGCTTCCCCTGGGGACGGGTGGCGTTCGGGCAATCGACCGGGATGTTCCTCCCGGTGGCATCGATCGGCGGGGCTCCGCTGCTGACCGCGGCCGTGGTGCTGACCGGGTTCGGCGCCGGGGAGCTGGTCCGCCGGATCGTCCTGCGCCATCGCCTCCCCACGCTGGTGGCACCCGCCCTGCTCGCTGTGGCGCCAGTGATCGTCAGCCTTGCGGCCATCCCGTTGGCACCGACGACCGCGACGGACGGCCAAGCCGTGGTCGCGCTGATCCAGGGCAACGTGCCCCGCGCCGGGCTGGACTTCAACGCCCAGCGTCGCGCCGTGCTGGACAACCACGCCGCACGCACCGAGCAGCTCGCCGGCGACGTCGTGGCCGGCCGGTACCCCCAACCGGCGCTGGTGATCTGGCCGGAGAACTCCTCCGACATCGACCCGCTGCGCAACGCGGACGCCCGAGCGGTGATCAACCGGGCGTCCCGGGCGATCGGTGTCCCGATCCTGGTCGGCGCCGTCCTGCGCACCGACGACGGGCACACCACGAACACCGCCATTGTCTGGAACCCGAGCACTGGCCCAGGCGAACGGCACGACAAACGCCGGTTGCAGCCCTTCGGGGAGTACCTGCCCTACCGGGACTTCTTCCGGCTGTTCAGTCCCTATGCCGACCGCGCGGGCAACTTCGTGCCGGGCAACGACAACAGCGACGGTGCAGTGGACCTGGGGCCGGTCCGGGTCGGGATAGCCACCTGCTCTGAGGTGGTCTTCGACGATCTGGTGCGCCACAGCGTGCAGTCCGGAGCCCAGCTGCTTGCGGTTCCCACCAACAACGCCACCTTCGGCTTCACCGAGATGACCTACCAGCAGCAGGCGATCTCCCGGGTGCGTGCGGTGGAGCACGGCCGGGTGGTGCTGGTGGCGGCCACCAGCGGGGTCAGCGCGGTGATCGCCGCGGGGGGCACTGTCGAGCAGCACACCACTCTGTTCACACCGGATGCGCTGGTGGCGCGAGTCCCGTTGCGCTCCGGTACTACGCTGGCGACCCGGTTGGGCCCCGTGCCGGAGTGGATCCTGGTGGCGTTGGGCGGGCTGGGGTTAGCCGCAGCCAAGGTGGCGCAGCGCGGGTCACCCGCGGGGGACCGTCGTCGACGCGTTCCGGCGTAAGGAGGATGGCGGATCCCGCTCTCACGCGGAACGGGAGCGGCGACCGCGCAGTTCGGTCAGTCGCTCGTCGAGCAGCTCCTCGAGTTCGGGGATGCTGCGTCGCTCCAGCAGCATGTCCCAGTGCGTACGCGGCGGCTTGGCCTTCTTCGGCTCCGGTTCGACCCCGTCGAACAGCCTCGACTCGTTGCCGTGTAGTCGACACTCCCAGGTCATGGGGGGTTCGGCGTCATCGGCCAGCGGAACGTCGAAGTTGTGGCCCTTGGGGCAGGCGTATTGCACCGACCGGCGGGGAGCAAGATCGTGGTCCCGGTCCGTCTCGTAACTCACCGTTCCGAGCCGGCTGCCACGCAAGACGCGGTCGGCCATGGTGTTTCCTTTCTCCGGGTCGGGGACCACAGGTCCCCTGGGTCAAGCTCACCGAGTGCAACGCTGCGGGGGGGCGTGACGTTCCCGGATCGGCCGACCCGGGTTGACGACCTCCTTCACCGATCCCCACAAAGAGTGAATCGCAGAGCGAATATGACGCGTTACCTCACTACTAGGTCTATGCCATCACTCGTTCGGGTTTCCTGCTGCCTCGCCGGTCCGCGCGAGACGGGACCCATCTAGACGACTGAGGGTTCGTTATTGCCCGCTGCTCGGATCGCCCGGCGCACGGGCACCAGGGAGAGCAGCACGAAGCCGATGACGAAGAACGCCACCAGGGACAGGATGGCGGGGCGCAACGAGCCGGTGGCCTGCCCGATCCCAGCGAACAGCAGCGGGCCCAGCGTGGAGGTGGCTTTCTCGCCGACCTCATAGATCGAGAAGTACTCCGCCTCCTTGCCCGGCGGCACCAGCTGGCTGAACAGGGACCGGGACAGCGCGTTGGTACCGCCCAGCACCAGCCCGATGCCCACGGCCACGGCGTAGAACTGGAGTTCATCGCCCGCCTGGACGAAGTAGGCGGCGGTGACCACGCCGATCCATCCCACCAGGCTGCCCATGATCGTGCGCTTGGCGCCGAACCGGCGGGCTACCCGGCCGTGCAGCAGGGCACCGAAGAACGCCACGAACTGCACCATCAGGATCGTGCTGATCAACGTGCTGCGTTCCAGCCCCAGCTCCCGTTCGCCATAGAGACCCGCGATGTTGGCCACCGTGCTGATCCCGTCGGTGTAGATCAAGTAAGCGGCCAGGAACCCCAGCGTCAGCGGGTAGGCGCGGGCCTCGCGCAACGTGCCGCGGAGCTGGCGGAAGCCGCCAATGAGCACTGCGGCGCCCGTCTCGGCGCCCTGGGGGATCTGACGGCGGCGCAGCCGGGACAGCGGAATGAGGGTGAATGCTGCCCACCACAGCCCGGTGGTGAGGAAGCAGACCCGCACCGCGTCGGATTCGGACAGCCCCAGCGCGTCGCGTCCTAGGTAGATCGCCAGCTGAACGACCAGTGCGGTGCCCCCACCCAGATAGCCGAACGCCCAGCCGCGGGCGGACAGCCCGTCCCGTTCGTCGGCTGTCGCGATCTCGGGCAGGACCGAGTAGTAGACGACCACTGAGGCGCCATAGCCGAGGCTTGCCACCAGGAACAGCGCAACGCCGAGCTGCCAGTGAGTATCAGCCACCAGGGCGAGCAGGGTGGTCGCTGCTGCTCCGGTGAAGGCGAACAGCGCGAGCATCCGCCGCTTGTTCTGGGTGCGGTCGGCGATGGCGCCGGTCAGCGGTAGCACCAGCACTTGCAGCGCGGTGGACAGCGCGAGCAGGTACCCCCACAGTGAGCCGGCCGGGAACTCCAGCCCGAGCAGCGAGACATCGCAGTCGACCAGGGCATTCCCGCCGGGGCACTGCTGACCGGCTGCTTTCGCGTCGTCCTCGGCCACCGTGGTGAGGTAGAGCGACAGGAATACGGTGATGATCGAGGTGGGGAACACCGAGTTCGCCCAGTCATACCAGCACCAGGCGCGTTGATCGTGACGACGACCGGCCTCGTCCTGCGGGACGCCCAGCGTCGTCGATTCACTCACCGGCCGATTCACCCACCGGTACCGCCTTTGGCGACCTCTCCGGGCCAGGCCCGCCGAGCCCGCAGCACCGCGCGCAGTACATCAGGCCGATCGGTGATCAGGCCGTCGACGCCGAGATCGAGCAGAGCTGCCATCTCCTCGGCCCGATCCACCGTCCATACGTGCACCTCCAGGCCACAGCGGTGGGCGTAGCGCACCAGCGGGCGATCCACCACGGTGATCCGGAACTGGCGCACTGGCAGTTGCGCGAGCCCACCCCGGATCGGCGGCCCGACGGGCAGCGGTAGCGCCGAGCGCAGTCGCAATGCGATCGCCGACGCCACGCCCATCGAAGTCAGCAGCTGTGGTCCGGCCACGGCGCGCAGCCGTTGCAACCGGGCTTCGGAGAATGACGCGAGGCACACCCGGTGCCACTGGCCCGTGCAGCGCAGCAGTTCGAGCACCGGCGCGGCGGCGGAATCAGCCTTGACGTCGACATTGAGCAGGGCCCCCGGGAGCTCTTCGAGCAGGTCTGCCAGCCGGCAGATCGGCTCGCGGCCGCCCACCCGCGCGGTGCGCACTGCCGCCCAGTCCAGCTGATCGACGTGTCCGGAGCCGTCAGTGGTGCGGTCCAGCGTGGCGTCGTGCAGGACCACGACCACACCGTCCCGGGTGGCCCGAACGTCGGTCTCCAGGTAGCGGTACCCCTCCGCGGCCGCGCGGCGAAAAGCGGCCAGCGAGTTCTCCATGGCGGCCAGCTCGCCGAGGTGCCAACCCCGATGGGCGAACGCTCGGGGAAAAGGCCCCTCCAGAAACGGGTGCCGGGGCGCGACCACACCGCCATTGTGCCGGGCCGTGTACCGCGCCGAGGTTTGTCGGCCCTGCAACACTGGACGAAGAGTCGGCAGGGCGATGCGGGGCCAGGGGAGTGGGTGATGACGACACACGAGGGCGCTGGGCTGGGGGTGCTGGCTGCGGAGTTCACCGCGCTGCTCGGGCCTGCGGCGGTGATCACTGACCGGCAACGGCTGCGCACCTACGAGTGTGACGGGCTGGCGCAGTACCGGGTGGTGCCGGGACTGGTGGTGTTGCCGGAGTCCGCCGAGCAGATCGCGGCGGTGGTCCGGGCCTGCGCCGCCGCGGGAGTGCCGTTCGTGGCCCGCGGCTCGGGTACCGGGCTGTCCGGCGGGGCGCTGCCACACGCCGACGGCGTGCTGATCGTCACCTCCCGGATGCGCCGCATCCTGGAGGTCGACCCCGCCAATGAGCGGGCGATAGTAGAGCCCGGGGTGATCAACTTGGACGTGACGAAGGCCGCCGCGCCGCACGGCTGGTACTTCGCCCCCGATCCGTCCAGCCAGCAGATCTGCTCGGTGGGTGGCAACGTCGCGGAGAACTCCGGCGGGGCGCACTGCCTCAAGTACGGGTTCACCACGCACCACGTGCTGGGCGTCGAGGTGGTCACGCCGGACGGGGAACTGGTCTGGTTGGGCGGCACCACCCGAGACGTGCCTGGATACGACCTACTCGGCGCGTTCGTCGGCAGCGAGGGCACCCTCGGGATCGCCACCAAGATCGTGGTGCGGCTGCTGCGCAACCCAGAGGCGGTGCGCTGCCTGCTCGCCGCATTCCCCGGGGTGGACGAAGCAGGCACCGCGGTGTCGGCGATCATCGCCGACGGCGTCACCCCGGCCGCCATCGAGATGATGGACGCGCTGGCGATCGAGGCGGCCGAGGCCGCGGTGGCCTGTGGCTACCCCGAGGGCGCCGGTGCGGTGCTCATCGTGGAACTGGACGGACCGGTAGCCGACGTGGAGCACACCTTCGCCGCGGTGCAGCGGCACTGCACCGGCGCGGGCGCCTTCGAGATCCGGGTGGCCCGCGATGCTGCCCAGCGCGCGCTGTTCTGGAAGGGCCGCAAGTCCGCGTTCGCCGCGGTGGGCCGGATCAGCCCCGACTACATCGTGCAGGACGGGGTGATCCCCAGAACGGCGTTGGCCGAGGTGCTGCGCAAGATCGCCGACCTGTCGGCCGGTACCGGGGTGCGGGTGGCCAACGTGTTCCACGCCGGCGACGGCAACCTGCACCCGTTGGTTCTGTTCGACGAGACCAAACCCGGCGAGGCGCAGGCCGCCGAGGAGGTCTCCGGCGCGATCCTCGACCTGTGTATCGAATACGGCGGTTCGATCACCGGCGAGCACGGCGTGGGGACCGACAAGGCGCAGTACATGCCGCGGATGTTCACCGCCGACGACCTGGACACCATGCAGCGGCTGCGCTGCGCCTTCGATCCCGCCGGGGTGTGTAACCCGGGCAAGGTGTTCCCCACTCCGCGGCTGTGCGGTGAAGTACCCGGTAAGCGTTCCGGCGTGCATCCGCTGCAGGCCGCGGGCCTAGCGGAGCAGTTCTGATGGTCGCCCCGACTCTCGGTGGTTTGCGTGCGGCCTGCGCTGACGTGGTGCAGGCCTGCGCCGACGACACCGTTGACGGGGTGCCGGCGCGCTGGGTGGCCTGGCCGCACAGCACCGGGGAGGTCTCGGCGGTGTTGCGTGCGGCGGCCGGGCTGGGGCTGCGGGTGGTCCCGCGGGGCACCGGCACCCGGCTGTCCTGGGGTGTCCCACCAACCGATCTGGACCTGATCGTGGACACCAGCCGGATGGCCGCGGTGCTCGCGCATGTCGCCGGCGACCTGGTCGTCACCGCCCAGGCCGGCCTGCAGATGGTCGATCTCCAGAACGTGTTGGCCCCGTACCGCCAGCGCCTGGCGCTGGACAGTGCCGGCACTATCGGGGGCACCATCGCCACCGCCGCGTCGGGGCCACTGCGCTACCGGTACGGCTCGGTGCGCGATCTGCTCATCGGCATCACCGTGGTGCTCGCCGACGGCACCGTCACCCGCTCGGGGGGGACGGTGGTCAAGAACGTCGCCGGCTACGACCTGGGCAAGCTCTACACCGGCTCGCTGGGCACCCTGGGTGTGATCACCGAAGCGGTGTTCCGGCTACACCCGCTGCCCCAGGCAAGCCGCTGGGCCACCGTGCCAGCTCCCGACGCCACGCGTGCCGCGGCCGCCGTCGCCGCTGTCCGGGCGTCGCAGCACGATCCGGTGGCTCTCGAAGTGGACCGGGACGCGCCGGGCGGTCCGGTGACCGTCGGGATCGCCCTGGAGGGCGTCGCCGGAGGTATCGATGCCCGCGCCACTGACGTCGCCGACCTGCTCGCCGCGGCGGCCGGAACCTCGGCAACGGTGACCGAGCATCCGCCGGACTGGTGGGGTCGGCCCCCGCACCCGCCGCAGGGACCTGCCGCGACGGTCACCTGCGAGCCCACCGGGCTGGCCGACCTGCTCGCTAGGGCACCGGGCGCGCTGCGCGGCTGCGCCGGCGTCGGGGTGTTCGTCGCCGGGTTGACCGACGGTGACCGGCTAGCTACCGAGCTGTCTGCACTGCGCACTGTCGCAGTACGGCACGGCGGCAGCGTCGTGCTGCGCTGCGCACCCCCGCACCGTAGGACTGGTCTGGACGTGTGGGGCCCGGTACCCGCTCTGGAGTTGATGCGCAGGCTGAAGAACCAATTCGACCCGGAGCACCGGCTTTCGCCGGGTCGGTTCGTGGGAGGCATCTGATGGGCGACGGTGCTTTCGATGGCCACCGCCCACCGCAGCCTGAGCTGGTCAAGGACTGTGTGCACTGCGGTTTCTGCCTGCCGTCGTGCCCCACCTACGTGCTGTGGGGGGAGGAGATGGACTCTCCGCGCGGGCGCATTCACCTGATGAAAGCCGGCCTGGAGGGTGAGCCGCTGTCCGCGTCGATGGTGGGCCATTTCGACGCCTGCCTCGGGTGCATGGCGTGCGTGACCTCCTGCCCGTCCGGCGTGCAATACGACACGTTGATCGCAGACACCAGGGCGCAGGTGGAGCGCCGCTACGAGCGAACCCGTGGGGAGCGGCTACTCCGCGAGATGATCTTCCAGCTCTTCCCGTACCCGAGGCGGCTGCGGGCGCTGCGCGGGCCGCTGGCGCTGTACCAGCGCAGCGGGCTGGACCGGCTGCTGCGACGGACCGGGCTGCTGGACCGGCTACCCCCGGCGCTGCGAGTGATGGAGGCGCTGACCCCGACACTGACCCAGCGGGAGAAGCTGCCGGCGCGGGTGCCGGCTTCGGGGCGGCGGCGGGCGGTGGTCGGGATGCTCACCGGATGCGTGCAGGACGCGTTGTTCCCCGAGGTCAACGCCGCCACCGCGCGGGTGCTGGCCGCGGAGGGCTGCGACGTGGTGATCCCTCGCGGGCAGGGTTGCTGCGGGGCGCTGTCGCAGCACATGGGTCGCGAGGAGGAGGCGATCTGCTTCGCCCGGGCGCTGATCGAGCGTTTCGACACCGCCGGGGTGGATTACGTCGTGGTCAACGCTGCAGGCTGTGGCTCGGCGATGAAGGAGTACGCATACCTGCTGCGCGACGATCCCGGCTACGCCGCGCGCGCGCAGGCTTTCGTCGAGCGCACCCGCGACGTCTCCGAACTGCTCGTCGAGCTCGGCCCGGTCGCTGCGCGCCACCGGCTGGACATCACGATCGCCTACCACGATGCCTGCCACCTCGGGCACGCCCAAGGGATCCGGTCCCAGCCCCGGGAGCTGTTGCGCGGCATCCCTGGGCTTGCCCTGTGCGAGATCGCTGAAGCCGACTTGTGTTGCGGTTCGGCAGGGGTCTATAACCTGCTGCATCCCGAGCCGGCCACCGAGCTGGGTGACCGCAAGGCCCGCAACGTGCTCGCCACCGGGGCGTCGGTCCTGGTCACCGCCAACCCCGGCTGCCTGATGCAGATCGCAGCCAGCGCGCAACGCCTCGGCACGCACGTTGCGCTGGCGCACACCGTCACCGTTCTGGACGCCTCCATCCGAGGCGTACCGTTGCGCGCCTCGTAATTGCCCCAATTACCTGTTCCAGGTCGTGACCGAACTGACGGTGCCGGATGGCCCACCGATGTGGCCGATGTGGCGAGAGCCGTCGGCGGTCTGACCGGTCGGCATCGCCGCAGGTTGACCGGCCGACGCACCATCGATCCGATAATCGACATTATGTCAAATCAACCGGGGCGAGTTGCATCCACTGCGAGAACTCACCTCCCTGCGCCGAGTGGACCGGACCAGTGACCACAGGCATTCCTGTTTCCTGTTCGCCCAGCCACTCGCCAAGATCGTCCGGCTTCGTCGCGAGGCGGTCACCGTCGACGGCGACCCGGTCACATCCGCTCGTGATCAACTGGTAATCGGCGTTCTCGGAACCAGCAAGGCGGCGAGCACCTGATCCGCGAGAGCGGATGGCCCGTGCATCCCAGAGTTCGGGAACACGGTGTCGGGCGGCATCTCACCCTTGGCCGCCAGGCAGCGTTGGACCTGGTCGAGCCGCCACTGACGCACGCCAGCGTCCCGCTCGGGATCATCCGGCGTCATGATCTGGTTCTCGATCCTGGTCCGCAACAGTTTTTCCTCCAAGGAGAGGAAGAAATGCCGGATCTCCTCGCCAGCCATGCGCAAGCCGCCGAAGATCTCGTCCAGATACTGCGGCTCAACCAGTGTCATTGGGACCAGCAGTGGCCGATCCTATTCCCGGCGAATCTCTTGAAGCGTCCGCACGGTCAGCCTGCGCCAGATCGGCAGATCCTGAAAGTCCCCGGTGGGCGCTGGCGGAACCATTGTCCGGAGCACGGATCCGAGGAGTTCCGGGTCGACCGTCATGGCCGTGTCCAGACGTTTCGAGAGCTCCTCGACCAGCGTCGTCTTGCCCGCGCCGAAGGGACCGTTAACCCAGATGATCATTTGCGCGGTCCTGCCGGGTCGTTGTCGCTCACCCTCACTCGAGGGCAACGTCGGCCGCCGCCCCAGGTGGCGAACCCACTGGAGCTGCCGGTCAGCATCCTGCGCCTCCGTCGTGGGCCTACTCATGCCTGCCGATCAGGCATCGTTGCCCGTCGCTCGTGACGGATCCCCGGGCGCACGTCCCGGTAGGACAGTGCCTAGCGCCGCTTGGGCGCTAGCGCAAGTACCAGCGAACCCGCGACCAGTGATCACTGCGGCGGGAATCCAACAGATCGCGGTCAACGGTACGCTCTGACCCGAGACTGATCTGTCTGTCGATTACCGCAGATGCTCCCGATGACCTTACCCGCGCACTCAACGTGGCATGAACGCGCACCTGCCCAGGAGCTTCAGAGCGAGCCCGGCTCCCGGGCTTTCCTGCAGAGCGGGCTACTCGCCACCGATCCCCCGAACGTCAGTAGCGCCGTAATCGATCTCACACTGCGTATTCGAACGAATAAAGGTGCCGTACACTCAACTAGCCGCGCAAAGTCAGCCCGGACGTACACCGTAAGTAGGTACTCGGCGTCTGGCACCTACGTCTATGTCACCGCCGGCTACGTATCAGAAAACCAACTCCATGGCTACGTAGCTCACTTGAAGATTTACGTGCGACTACTGATTGCCCGTCGCGGCGTCGCTGGGCAGGGTATGTATTACCGAATCGGCATGCCACCGATGAGGTGTCTTTTGCCCCGGGTACCACCCCGAGACTACATTCCCTAGGAGGATTCCATGTCCCACGCACTGAGCTTTACCGAGATCAACGAGCAGCACGTCGAGCTGTTGCCGGCCCGTACCGTTATGTCCCTGTTCAGCGCCGGCGCCTGCGGTGGCCGTGGCGGCAACGGCGGCGTGGGTGGCGACGGCGGCGTCGGCCGGGGTGGCCTCGGTCTCAACCTCTTGAACATCAACCTGTTCGGAGACCAGACCAACAGTGCCGGTGCGGGTGTCGGCGGCGCTGGCGGCAGCGCCGATGGCGGTGCTGGCGGCGCCTGCTACAGCTGACAGGTCGCGGCGGTGCCGCTGGGTGATTGCGTGCGGTGCCGTTGGCGAGGGAGGGGCGGCCGGAGGCGGCTGCCCCTCCCCTCATTGCTGATTTCAGCGAGTAACGAGGTATTCGTCAGATGTGCGATTGTTGGGGATACCGGCACACTAACACTGTACTAAAGTCGCACCAGGCGCACGCCGGTGCTCATCCGACGCCTGGGAGCTGTTCCATGATGCAGATCTCGACTCACCACCTGGAGGCGCTCCGCACGGTGCTAGCCGGCAAGGTGATCACGCCGGACGACGCAGATTACGACACTGCGCGCATACAGTGGAACAACGACATCGATCGTCGCCCGGTTGCGATAGCCCGTTGCGTGTCGCCAGCCGACATCGCGGCAGCGCTCACCTTCGCCCGAGAGCAAATGTTGGAGATCTCGGTGCGCGGCGGTGGCCATGCGTTCTCCGGGGCCGGCGTTTGTGACGGTGGACTGATGGTCGATCTCAGCGCGATGCGCCGGGTCTCGATCTGCGCTGCTGAGGGTCTGGCCAAGGTGGGCGGCGGTGCCACCGTCGCGGAGCTGGACGCGGCAACGCAGACGCATGGCTTGGCAGTACCCGCCGGAGTGATCAGCCACACTGGGGTCGGCGGCCTGACACTGGGTGGCGGCATCGGATGGCTGACCCACAAGGCGGGGTTGAGCATCGACAACCTGCTTTCGGTCGACGTTGTGCTCGCCGACGGCCGCTACGTGCATGCGTCGGCCGATGAGCACGCAGACCTGTTCTGGGCGGTCCGCGGCGGGGGCGGCAACTTCGGCGTCGTCACCACGTTCGAGTTCGAGCTGCACCCGGTCGGACCAGAGGTGCACCTGGGACTTTTTTTCTGGGGGATGGACGACGGTGAACAGGTGCTGCGCATGGCGCGCGACATCGTGCCTGCACTTCCCGACGACGCCGGCGCACAGATCGCCATCGGGCTCAACGCCCCGCCGGCGCCGTTTGTACCCCAGCAGTACCATTTCGTCCCCGGCTACCTGCTGATCGTGGTTGGATTCTCCTCTGCGGAGGAACACGCCCGGCTCGTCGCGCCGATTCGCGAGGCGCTGCCACCGCTGTTCGAGCTCGTCACCCCGATCCCGTACGTTGCGTTGCAGCGGACGCTCGACGAGACCGCTCCCTGGGGGCTCCTGGGCTACCAAGAGGTGATATACCTCGACGAACTCACCGACGACGCGATCGCGGTGATCGTCGATCAGATACCCGCCAAGACCTCGCCGATGAGCTTCTGCCTGGTGTTCCGGCTGGACGGAGCGTATTCGGAGGTCGGCGACGACGAGACCGCCTTCGGCGGTGGGCGGGCACCACGCTACGTCGTCAACATCGCCGGAATAGGCCCGACTCCCGAGCTGCTGACCACCGAACGGGCCTGGGTCCGGTCGGTATGGAATGCGCTGCGGCCGTTCGCCCAAGGCTCGGGTGGTTACGTGAACTCCATGACCGACGACGATGAGGACCGGGTGCGGGCGTCCTACGGCCCGACCAAGTACGAGCGGTTGGCCCGGATCAAGGCCAGGTACGACCCGGACAACATCTTTCACCTCAACGCCAACATCAAACCAGCCTGACCGGCTCGCGGGAGAGCCGCTGGATCGTCCGATGCACATCACAGGCACCGGCCAGCGCCGCGCCGGGCCGCGCTATCGTCCTCGACGTGAGCCGCGATCCGGCCGCACCAACCCCCGCACCGCACCCCCACGCCGATCGGCGCGCTCGGGGTAACCGACACCGCACGTGCCCTCCCGTCCGACCTGGACGGCGTGCTCACTCAAACGGCCAAGCAGCATGCAGCGGCCTGGAGAAGCTGATGTTCGACGACTTCCTGGCGCAGCGTGCGCGGGACACGGGCGAGACCGACCTCGCCGAACTGCTGGACCGGCCGTGATCGAGCAGCAGCGGTTTGCCGTCGAGCCGTGGGTGGTGCGGGAGAGCGAGCTGAACCTGACCGCGATGGGCCAGACGGAGTCGATCTTTGCGCTGGCCAACGGGCACATCGGGCTGCGCGGCAACCTCGACGAGGGCGATCCGCACGCGCTACCTGGCAGCTATCTCAACTCGTTCTACGAGCTACGGCCGCTGCCCTACGCCGAGGGTGGCTACGGCTACCCGGAGTCCGGCCAGACGATGATCAACGTGACCAACGGCAAGTTGATCCGGCTGTTGGTCGACGACGAGCCGTTGGACGTGCGCTACGGCGAGTTGCGCTCCCACGAACGGGTGCTCGACCTGCGGGCCGGCACGCTCACTCGCCGAATGGAGTGGGTCTCCCCCGCAGGTAAGGCGGTGTGGGTGCGTTCGGAGCGGCTGGTGTCGTTGGCCCAACGAGCTGTGGTCGCGATCAACTACGAGGTCGAGCCGGTGGACGTGCCGGTGCGGCTGGTCCTGCAGTCCGAGCTGTTCACCAACGAGCAGCTGCCGCCGACCACCGACGACCCGCGGGTGGCTGCAGTGCTCTCCGAGCCGCTGGTCGCCGAGCAGCATCGGTTCAACGACACCGGCGCCACGCTGATGCACAGCACCCGCCGCTCCGGGCTGCGGATGGCCGCCACGATGGACCACGACGTGATCGGTCCCTCGCGGACGGAGTTCCACTCGTCGGCGACCGAGCACGTCGCCCGGACAACGGTGATCTGCCGGCTGGAACCCGGTCAGCGGCTGCGGGTCGTGAAGTACGTGGCATACGGCTGGTCCTCGCAGCGGTCCTTCCCGGCGCTCAACGATCAGGTCCGGGCGGCGGTGGCGGCGGCCCGGTACACCGGCTGGAACGGGCTGGTCACCGAACAGCGCCGCTACCTCGACGACTTCTGGGCATCGGCCGACGTGGAGGTCGAGGGCAACCCGCAGCTCCAGCAGGCGGTCCGATTCGCGTTGTTCCACGTCATGCAGGCCGGCGCGCGGGCGGAGCGGCGGGGAATCGCGGCCAAGGGTTTGACCGGCCCGGGGTATGACGGCCATACCTTCTGGGACACCGAGACCTTCGTACTGCCGGTGCTCAGCCACACCGTGCCGGACGCGGCTGCCGACGTGCTGCGCTGGCGCCAGGAGACCCTGCCACTGGCCATCGAGCGTGCTGGGCAGCTCGGCTTGGAGGGTGCGGCGTTTCCGTGGCGCACCATCCGTGGCCATGAATGCTCGGGATACTGGCCGGCTGGTACCGCGGCCTTCCACATCAACGCCGACATCGCTGACGCGGCGATCCGCCATGTGACCGCGACCGGCGACGCTGACTTCGAGCGCGATGTCGCGCTGGAACTGCTGGTGCAGACGGCGCGGCTGTGGCGCTCGCTCGGCCACCACGACGTGGCCGGTCACTTCCGCATCGACGGCGTGACCGGGCCGGACGAGTACAGCGCGGTGGCCGACAACAATGCCTACACCAACCTGATGGCGCAGCGGAATCTGCGGGCGGCAGCGGCGGCCGTCGAGCGGAACCTTGACCAGGCAGCGACGTTCGGCGTCGACTCGGAGGAGACCGCGTCCTGGCGCGACGCGGCAGCCGCGATGGTCGTGCCCTACGACGAGAAGCTCGGCGTGCACCCGCAGGCCGAGGGGTTCACCGAGCACGCGGCGTGGGACTTCGCCGGCACGGCACCGGATCAGTACCCGCTCCTGTTGCACTTTCCCTACTTCGACCTGTACCGCAAGCAGGTTGTGAAACAGGCCGACCTGGTGCTGGCCATGCAGCTGTGCTCGGAGGCGTTCACCGCTGAGCAGAAGGCCCGGAACTTCGCCTACTACGAGCGGATCACCGTTCGCGACTCGTCGCTGTCGGCAGCCACCCAGGCGGTGCTGGCGGCCGAGACCGGGCACCTCGACCTTGCCTATGACTACCTCTGCGAGACCGCGCTGGTGGATCTGGCTGATCTGGCGAACAACACCGCTCAAGGCCTGCATATCGCGGCGCTGGCCGGTGCCTGGTCGGCGGTGGTGGCGGGGTTCGGCGGCCTGCGCCACCTCGACGGCGGCGGCTTGGCGTTCGCGCCCCGGCTGCCCGAGGCGTTGAACAAGATCACGTTCCGGCTGCGCTGGCGCGGGCAGCGGCTGCGAGTGCAGATCACCCCTGGGCAAGCGGAGTACCAGCTGTTGGAAGGTACCGAGTTGGAGCTGAGCCACCATGGGCAGCTCCTCACGCTCACGGCGGACTCGCCGGCGGTCCAGCCGATCCCGCCAGCCCCGCCGACCGATCAGCTCGTGCAGCCGGTGGGACGAGAGCCACTCGCTCGCCGGCCGGGTGGCGACGCGGCTGGTTAGCCCCCAGCAGGTCCGCCCAGTCCCGCCACCAAGGCGGGCAGCCGTTGATCATCCAGCCAGCTCCGCGGACCGGCGTGCTGTACCCGCAGCGAGGCGACCGCGACGCCGAAGCCCAGGCTGCGCTGCGGATCGGTTACGCCACGGGCCCGGGCGAAGGCGACCGTCCCGTGCAGCACATCCCCGGCTCCCACGGTGTCGCAGACGGCTACCGGGGGCACCTCGACGGCGCCGGTGGTCTGCCGGGTCCGCCAGCGCACCGGCGCCGCACCGGCGGTCATCGCCACCAGCCGGGCACCATCGGCCAGCAGCGCCGCGGCGATCGCGTCGAAGCCATCGCGCTCACCTGCAGTGAATCCGGCAGAGCACACCGCGGTGTCGGCGAGCGGCATAAGCTCGGCATACACCGGCTTGGCGCTGCCGCAGTCCAGCACCACCGGTACCGCGGCGGTCCGGGCTGCCCGCGCGGCCGCCACGGCCAGCTCCGCATGGTGCCCGTCGATCAGGACCACATCCGCGTCTCTGACCAAGGTAGGCAGGTCAGCGGGCACCGTGACGATCATGTCTTCGGCATTGCGGGACACCACCGACCGTTCTCCGGTCCCGTCGAGCACGGTGATGGCCGAGACGCTGAGGTCTGCGCCGGCTGCCCAGGTGTCCACGATCTGCACTCCGGCGCGGTCCAGCTCCCCCGCCGCGAGCTGGCCGATCGGGCCGGGGCCCAGCGCGGTGACCAGCACGCTGCGCCCGCCCAGCGCGCCGAACGCCACCGCAGCAACTGCGGCCGGTCCCCCAGCGGCCAGGTCGCTGCGCTGGGCGACGACCTTCTCGTCGACACCAGGCCGCCGCGCCACCCGCTGCACCAGATCCAGCGTGGCAAGACCGACGAACAACCCCCGGGTGAGCACACCCCAGGAAACCGCATTCAGCGGGCTGAGCGGGGTTATTCGGTGCCCAGTTACCCCGCTCAGCCCGCTGAATGCGGACTCGGATGGGTGGCGGGCAGGCGGGTAGCGTCGGTGGAGTGCGGTTTCTTGATGGGTGTCGGCCCGGTTATGAGCTTACGTATGACGATGTCTTTCTGATGCCGTCGCGCTCGGACGTGGTGTCCCGGTTCGACGCGGACCTGTCCACCGTGGACGGGTCGGGTACCACGATCCCGCTTGTGGTGGCCAACATGACCGCGGTAGCAGGACGCCGGATGGCCGAGACGGTGGCTCGTCGTGGCGGTCTGGTGGTGCTGCCCCAGGACGTGGACCCGGCGGCGGTCGCCGAGACGGTGAGGTGGGTGAAGTCGCGGCACCTGGTGCTGGACACAGCGCTCACGCTGGGCCCGCAGGACGCCGTCGCCGACGCGGCCACTCTGCTGCCGAAGCGGGCACACCGCGCCGTGGTGGTCATCGATGGCGCGAACCGCCCGGTGGGACTGGTCACCGAGGCCCAGCTCACCGGAGTGGACCGCTTCGCCCGGCTGGCCGACGTGGCGCAGACCGACCTGATGGTGGTGTCCACCGACACCGAACCGCGCAAGATCTTCGAGCAGCTGCATCACCGCCGCCAGGAGCTGGCGCTCGCAGTGGACGCCGACGGGGTGCTGGTCGGGGTGCTCACCCCCACCGCAGCGTTGCGAGCCGAGCTGTACTCCCCCGCGCTGGACGCCGACGGCCGGCTGCGGGTGGCCGCGGCGCTCGGAGTGACCGGCGACGTCACAGCCAAGACCGAGGCGCTGCTCGCGGCGGGGGTCGACGTGCTGGTCGTCGACACCGCACACGGTCACCAAGGCAGGGTGCTCGACGCCCTGCGCGCGGTCCGGTCACGCGGCCCGGGCGTGCCGGTGGTGGCCGGGAATGTGGTCTCTGCGCAGGGCACCTGCGACTTGCTCGCGGCCGGTGCTGACATCGTCAAGGTCGGGCTGGGACCGGGCGCCATGTGTACCACCCGGATGCTCACCGGAGTCGGCAGGCCACAGTTCTCCGCGGTGGCCGAATGCGCGGCGGCGGCTCGCGGTGCTGGTGGCCACGTCTGGGCCGACGGTGGGGTGCGCCACCCTCGAGACGTTGCGCTGGCGCTGGCTGCGGGAGCGGCGAACGTGATGATCGGCTCGTGGTTTGCAGGCACCCACGAGTCGCCAGGTGACCTCCAGCGCGACGAGACCGGCCGTCCCTACAAGGAGTCTTACGGGATGGCCTCCAAGCGTGCCGTCGCCGCCCGCACCACCCACGACGACACCTTCGACCAGGCCCGCAAAGCGCTGTTCGAGGAGGGCATCTCGACCGCCCGGATGTACCTCGACCCGAGCCGGCCCGGGGTGGAGGACCTCATCGACCACATCTGCGCCGGGGTGCGCAGCGCCTGCACCTATGCCGGGGCCCGGACGTTGCCGGAGCTGTCCGAGCGGGCGATGATCGGGGTGCAGTCCGCGGCCGGGTTCGCTGAGGGCCGCCCACTGCCAGCCGGTTGGTGACCCCTGCCGACCTAGAACACCCGCCCCTGGCGGAGCAGTTCCTGCAATGCAGCAGCCGCCGGATCGCAGGCGGTGGTCTCCCCCAGCGGGTGTGACACCGCGCCGGGCAGCACCGGTTGCAGGCCGTCGGCCCGGTAGCAACTCACCCGCAGCCATGCGCCGTCCGGTTCCGGCACCACTAACGCCGCCGCCGGATGAAGCCGCTCTGCGCCCAGCCGCACCGACCAGCGCTGCGCCAACAGCCGAGACAGCGCCACCGCCCCCCGCTCCCCCGGCTCGCGCGGACCACCGGGCAGGTGCAGCCCGGACTTGCTGGGCAGCAGGGTCAGGCTGGAATCACTGACCCGCACCCAGGCGACCTCGTCGCGCAGCTCGCCTCCCCCGTTGGGACGCCACGCAGCGAGCCGGTCCAGCAGCGCGGCAGGATCACCAGCCCGGATCAGCGGTGCGACCGGCAGGCCGGCGCGGCCCAGCGCGTCGAGCTGATCGGCCAGCGGGTCGAGCAACCCGGTCGGGTCGAGCACGCCACACGGCTTGTCGCTGAGCCCCAGGGCCTGCTCGCTGAGCAGGGCCAGCAGGTCAGCGAGCACGTCGATCCCGCCAGGTAGCACCACGACGGCGTCGGACAGCAGCCGGACTGCCTCCAGTCTTGCGCCCGGTCCTTCCACTGCCCGCCAATCAGCGGCCCCGGTGCCCGGCTCAGCGCCCCGCGGCAGCACCTCCACGACGTCCACCTCGGGATCGAGGGTGTCGGATGCGACCGGTCCGGGGACCCCGAGCACCATGCCCCAGTGGCGCCGTGCCAGCTCGGTTCCCAGCCGCTTGACGGCCCCGTCCAACGGCGCACCAGCCGAGAGCTCAGGTCCACCCAGGATTCCGATCCGCACGAACAGATACGTTAGTCCGAATGGAGGCCCCCTGCCTGCGGCTGCGCGCGACAGTCCACCGGTCACCCGTAGAATCGGTCAGACCCCGCCCGCGAGGAGTGACGAAACTCGGTGCCTGCTGCATCGACCCCTGGCTGTAGTACGGAGCCGGGCTCCTGGCCCGGCTACCCCGATCCGCCGTCACTCAGGACGGCATAGATGGATGTCCTGCTCAGCATCTTGGGCCTGCTTTTGGTGGTCGCGCTGACCGCAGGCACCTTCGTCTGCGTCGCCGGTGAGTTCGCCCTCACCGCGCTGGAGCGCAGTACCGTTGATGCGAACGTGCGGCAGGTTGGAGACCGCAGGGCTCAGCAGGTCAAGCATGCGCACAGCACGCTGTCGTTCCAGCTGTCCGGGGCGCAGGTCGGTATCACGATCACCACCCTGCTCACCGGGTACGTGGCCGAGCCGGTCATCGCCGATCTGATCCAGCCCTGGATCGAGGCGGCCCGGGTGCCCTCGGGCGTTGCGGACGGTGTGTCGTTGGGAATCGCCCTGACGCTGGCCACCGGCGTGTCGATGGTGTTCGGCGAGCTCGTACCCAAGAACTTGGCCATCGCCCGGCCGCTACCCACCGCACGTCGGGTTGCCGGCCTGCTCAACGCCTTCTCCGCCGCGTTCCGCTGGCTGATCTCGGCGTTGAACGGGGCGGCGAACTGGATCCTGCGCCGGATCGGCATCGAGCCGGCCGAAGAGCTGCGGTCCGCGCGTTCCCCGCAGGAACTTGGCTCCCTGATCCGCAGCAGCGCTCAGCAGGGCACCCTCGACCAGGGCACCGCAACCCTGCTGGATCGCTCGCTGCGATTCGGCGAGCGCACCGCGGAGGAGCTGATGACCCCCCGGATGCAGGTGGAGGCACTCCGGGCCGACGCGACCGTCCTGGACCTCGTGGACGCCGCGCGGCGGACCGGATTCTCCCGATTCCCGGTCTACGGCAGCGACCTTGATGACGTGCCCGGCGTGGTGCACGTCAAGCAGGCGTTCGCGGTGCCGGCCGACAAGCGCGCCGTGACCCTGGCCGGTGAGCTGGCGCGCCCGGTCCTCACCGTGCCGAGCTCACTGGATGGCGATGCGCTGCTCGACCGGCTGCGCGGCCAGGGACTGCAGCTCGCGATCGTGGTCGACGAGTACGGCGGCACCGCGGGCATCGTCACCCTTGAGGACCTGGTGGAGGAGATCGTCGGCGACGTCCGCGACGAGCACGACCGGCAGGAGGTCTCCCAGATCCAGCCGCTGGGCGAGCAGCGCTGGATCATCTCCGGGCTGCTGCGGGCCGACGAACTGGCCGATGCCGTCGGATTCGTGATGCCCGAGGGCGACCACGAGACGGTGGCCGGGCTCGTGCTGGAGCGGCTGGGTCGAATACCCGACGTCGGCGACGAGATCGAGTTCGACGGCTGGCGGCTGACCGTGACGCGGATGGACCGCCGCCGCATCGCGGATCTCCGGCTCACCCAGACCTCACCACCAGAGCAGGTGACCCAGTGAGTACCGCCGCCCTGCTCGGCGCAATGTTGCTGCTGGTCGCTAACGCCTTCTTTGTCGGCGCCGAGTTCGCCCTGATCAGTGCACGGCGAGACCGGCTGGAATCGATGGCCGAGCGCGGGGTCCACCGGGCTCGTACGGTGATCCGGGCCGGGGAGAACCTGTCGCTGATGCTGGCCGCGGCGCAGCTCGGGATCACCTTCAGCTCGCTGGGGCTGGGCGCGCTCGGCGAGCCCGTCGTCGCCGGTCAGCTCGAGCGGCTGGCCGGCCCGCTCGGGATACCTGACGCGGTGCTGCACGCCGTCTCCTTCGTCGTCGCGCTGGGTATCGTCACGGTGGCCCACATCCTGCTCGGCGAGATGGTGCCCAAGAACATCGCCATCGCCGGGCCGGAGCGCACCGCGTTGTGGATGGTGCCACCGTTGGTCGCCTGGATGCGTCTGATGCGCCCGGTGATCGCGGTGCTGAACTGGATCGCCAACCACGTGTTGCGCGCGTTCGGGGTGCAGCCTCGCGACGAGCTCGAGAGTGCCTACAGCCCTGATGAGCTGGCCAACTTGATTGCCGACTCGAGCCGCGAGGGGCTGCTGGACAGCCAAGAGCAGCGCAGGCTGACCCAGACGTTGTCCACCAGGGAGCGCACCGTCGCCGACGTGCTGGTCCCGATCTCCGGGCTGACCACGGTTCCCGCCGAGCCCACCCTGGGCGATATCGAGCGGGCCGTGGCGGAGACCGGATTTTCCCGGTTCCCACTGTGTGATCGACAGCCGGGCAGCGGCGAGCAGCTGGTGGGTTACCTGCACGTCAAAGACGTGCTGGAGCTGCTCGGCGGTGCCCCGGACACGCCGGTGCCGCCGAGCAGTGTGTACCCGCTACCCGAGGTGCAGTCCACTGCCAAGCTCGATGAGGCACTGGCGCTGCTGCGCCGAGCAAGCAGCCACCTCGCTCGCGTGGTGCGGCCCGACGGTGCCACCGCGGGGGTCGTCGCGTTGGAGGACCTGGTCGAGGAGTACGTCGGCACAGTCCGCGACGCCACCCACGTCCCGCGCTGACGCCGACAGTGCACATGAAGGGGCTTTCATCTCTCGCTCATGCTCTTTTCGCGAGGGGGAGCAACAGTGCATTCCGTGAGGTTCGGCGGCCCCGGCGGCGACCTCACCTCCAAAGGTCGTGCCGCCCGCCGGTGGGTGATGATGACGGTGATGACGACGGACGGGACGGCCCCGGCGGCGGTGACGACGGCACGGATGGCTGAGCCGGCCACGGTCACAGTCGCGGCTGGCCGATCGGCCTCCGGCGCAGATCCGATCGGTGCCGGGTCCGAGCAACGGCCGGCGCGGCCGCGGCGCCGGGGTGCTTCGGCCCGGCTGCAGATCATGGGCTGGCTGGTGCTGGTGCTGGCCACGGCACTCGTCTCCGTGGTGCTGGTCACCCGAAACGTGCTGATCAACGGGTTGGAGCAGGAGATCGCCGCGGCGCTGGGCCAGGAGGTCGAGGAGTTCGCGCAGTTCGCCCGCGAGGGCCGCAACCCCGAAACCGGCCGGCCGTTCACCTCGGCGGCCGAGTTGCTGCAGGTGCACCTGCAGCGGCAGAGCGCCGGCGAGAGCGAGGTAATCGCCGGTATCTCCGTGACCGCCGCCACCCTAGCCCCGCTGCGGGGCCAGGATGATGCGAAACGGGCGATCACCCAACCGGGGATGTTCGCCGCGATCGCGACCGGGGCCGCCGCGACCGGCGCGGTGTCCACCGCGGAGGGGGAGCTGCGTTGGGCGCGGGTGCCGATCCAGCTGCGTGACACGGTGGACGGTTACTTCGTGGTCGGGTTCCTCATCACGCCGGAAAGCACCGAGATCGACGATGCTGTGCGGACCCTCGCGCTGGTCAGCCCGCTCGGGCTGGTCCTGGCCGCCGGGGTCTCGTGGATCGTCGCCGGCAGATCCTGGCCCCGGTCCGGTTGTTGCACCGGGCCGCTGCCCAGATCGGCGAGGATGACCTGACCCGGCGCATCCCGGTGCGGGGCAACGACGACATCGCCGCGTTGGCCGAGCAGTTCAACGCCATGATGGAGCGGCTGCAGGCCGCCTTCGCCACCCAGCGCGAGTTTCTCGACGATGCCAGCCATGAGCTGCGCACCCCGATCACGATCATCCGGGGCAACCTGGAGCTGCTCGGCGACGACCCGGCCGAGCGGGCTGAGGACATCCGGCTGTGCCTGGACGAGCTGGACCGGATGACCCGCATCGTGGACGACCTGCTGTTGCTGGCGAAATCCGAGCGGCCCGACTTCGTGCGCCCGGAGCCGGTCGAACTCGCGGAGCTGACCAGCGACGGCGATCGAGCCCCAGGCATCAACCGATCTCGGTCAGTTCTAGATCTGTCATGCCTCCCACGCTGCCGAATACGCCTCTAAAGGATTTTTGGACGTGGCTGAGTCCGTTGTCCTACTCGCGTGCCCCCGCTCGGGCCGATCCCGCTCGCTGCGCGCGGCCTAACGGCCGTGCTCGCGCGGGCCAGCCCGGCGGCGCTCATGGTCACCAGCACCCACGACGCCGCAGCGCGCTCCGTTGAGTACCCGGCCCTGGGACCCACTGTCACCCACTCGTCCCGGGATCGTTTAGTAGCGCCGACCGCCTCAACCGCACTGCCTGTCATTGCGGGAAGGCGTACGGCCACCATTGAGCTGGCCTTGCGATCGGTCGTAAAGCCGCACAGCCTGGCCGTGCGCACCGCTCCGTTGTTAACGGTGCTCATTCTTCAGACCTGTGCAAGCCTGGTGGCCAGAGTTTCACGTGCTCGGCGGCGAAAGTCTTATGTAATCGGCGCTATCTACCGACAAAGACGACCGTGATCCGAGAAACTCTTTATGTGGTTTCCATGTGGTGGAGTTTACCGCGGACCTGGTCGGCATCCGGGTGGTGCAGATCGTCGAGGATGGCAAGGGCATGCTGCCAGGTGTTGCATGCGGCTTCGCGGTCACCAGCGGCGTGGTAGGTCTCGCCGAGATGGGTAAGCGTGGTGGCTTGGTAATAATAGTTGCCGAGTTCCTGCCACACCTCGATGGCCTGCTGGTAGCAGGCGAGGGCCTGCGTATAGTGGCCAAGGTACTGGTGAACGTAACCGAGGCTATCCAAAGTGCCCCCCTCACAGAGACGATCGCCGAGCTTGCGGCACAGAATAAGGGCCTGGTCACAGAAAGTGAGAGCCTGGTAATGATCTCCAAGTAGAGCGGAATACCAGCCGATCGCGTTAAGGGCTCTGGCCTGGCCAACTTCGTGGTTGGTAGCCTCATATAGGCCAAGAGCCTCCTGGACCTGGCCAAGCGCCTCATCGGCACGTCCTTGCTGCCCGAACACCGAGGCGAGATCGTAATGAGCGTGGGCTAAGCCTACGCGGTTGCCGAGTTGTTGGTACAAGTCAAGAGCGCGTCGCAGGTGAATCTCAGCCTTCTCGGAGGAGCCGAGCCGAATGTAGGCGCGGCCGAGGAGGCGGTGGGCGCGTGCCTGCCCATCCTGGTGGTCCATGCGCTCGGCGGCGGCAAGCGCGATGTGCTGGGTAGAAGCCCAGTCGTGCCAGTGCCCCCGCCGGTCGAAAAAAGTCGCGAGGGTCCAGGGGATTTGCCAGGCGTAGGTCTCGAACCCGGTGTCGGCAGCGTGCCCGATCGCCGCAAGCATCACTGGGTGCTCGGCCTCAAACCAGATCAGTGCCTGTATACCCTCCGCGAGGTCTTCCGGTATCACTCCGGGTTGAGGTGGGGCCAGGGTGAGCGGATCCCGGGTTGAATGCAGCAGCAGGGCGGCGGTATGGGCACTATGCAAATAGTGGTCCAGAACTCGGTGCATGGCTGCGCGTCGCTCGGCGTCACCCTCTATGGTGTGGGCCAAGTCGGTGGCATAGGCACGCAGCAAGTCATGGAAGGCGAACCGGCTGGGGGCGTGCTCGGTGATCATCCGTGCGTGGGTCAGCTCATCCAACGCCTTACGCGCTTGCCGTAGGGGAATGCCGACCAAGCTCGCCGCAGCCGGGACTGAGATGTCTGGGCCGGGGTGCACCCCCATCAACCGAAACATCCGCGCCGCGCCCGCACTTAGATAGTGGTAGGACCAGGAGAACACCGCCCGCACATCCGTGGCCAAATCTCCGCCGTCCAGCGCGTCCAGCCGCCCCCGCGTATCCCGTAACTGTGCCAGCAACACTTCTAGCGGGAAGCCTGGACGCTCAGATGCTCGGGCACCCACAATTGCCAAGGCCAACGGTAGCCGCGCGCACAGCTTGATCAGCTCGTCCACCACTTCCGCCTCGCCTGCTATTCGTTCGGCTCCAAGGTGGCGCGTCAGCAACTCGCGTGCTACGGAGACGGTGAACAAGTCCAGGGTCTGCAGGTGGGCCCCCTCGGTGGCGACCAAGCCGGAGAGCTGGCTGCGGCTGGTCACCACCACGAAACATGTTCGGCTGCCCGGCAACAGCGGACGCACCTGATCAACGTCCCGGGCGTTGTCCAGCACCACCAACATCCGCCGCTCGGCTAGTAGGCTGCGGTACAATGCCGCCTGCGCCTCCGGGCTCACCGGAATCCGGTCGACTGGCACTGCGAAGGCGTCGAGGAAACCTTGGATCGCCGCCGCAGGCTCGACCGGCGAACCGGTTGGGTCGAACCCTCGCAGGTTCACGTACAAATGCCCATCCGGAAATCGCTGCACGACCTGATGCGCCCAGTAAATCGCCAAGGCAGTCTTGCCGATCCCGGCTGTCCCGTCGATCGCCGAGATCACCACCGTGCCGCCAGCCCCAGCGTTGTCCAACAGTGCGTTTAACGCCTCTAACTCATCCGTTCGGCCCGTGAAGTGCCGCACCGCCCCTGGCAACTGCCGTGGCAACATCGCCTCCCATGTCGGCTGGTGTACATGCACACCACCATAAACCGAGCGGGCGAGCACTACCGGACCAGCGACCGTGCCACTGACCTCGTTGCGCACCCCACCCGCATCGTCACCGCCGGGTATGCGGTCGGCCTGCGGCGTATCCCTCACAGGTCGATTCCTCTGGACCGTCGCACCCTCTCCGATCTTCTGCCACCAGTGTGAGCTGAGCGCCTCGCACACTGCACATTTAGCATAATCTTCACGTGATGGCCACAGCGGAGTCACATCGCGGCGCTCACATTGCCCGGGCGCCCACCACGCCCGCCCTGCCAGGCCGGGGTGGGCACACCGGCTCGATGACCGCCCACTCCGCATCGGTCATGTCCGTGGGATAACGCCGCGTGCGCCGGCTGCGACTGACTCCGCCCGGGCAACACCGGCACCGCATCTCATTCCGACGGGGTGCCGGTGCTGCGGTCGCCGAGCCGACCAGGTACAACGTCATGGAGGCTTCCGGAGGACATTGGCTTGATCATCACGTGCCCTACCGGATGCCTCACCTCGTCACCACGACGACACGCCGAACGTCCCGCGGACGGTTACGGCCCATTACCCACCGTTACCGGAACTCGCGCCACGCCACCACCAGCCCAGCCCGACCACCCGCCCCGACCTGCAACAGCTATCCGCCCTCAGATCAATGATGCGGGGCCCTCAACCAGGTTTCCGAACAGGCGCTCTTAGAGTTAGACATCCGCTCCTCACATAGCAGCTCGGCAACGAAGGGAGTGCTCTCGCGATGATCGACCCTATCTCAGTGACCTCACTTACCGCAGCGATCACCGCAGTGGCCAACGGAACTGCTAGCGAAGCTGGCAAGCAGGCGTGGAACGCGCTGACCGGCCTGGTACACAAGGCGTTCGGGCGACACTCTCCACCCAGCACCGATCTGGAGGTCGTTGGATCGAGTCCCAGTCAGGAGTACCGGATCTTGGAGCTCTCCACCATCCTTGCGAGCCGGGCCCGCGAACAGCGTTCCTTCGCCGATGAACTCGCCACCTGGCTGACCGACGCCAAACGTGATCTTGATTTCAGCGAAGGAAAGATCATCAATACCGTATCTGGTCACGCTCAGGTGCAAGGTCCTGTTTTCCAGGGTCGTGACTTTACTGCACCGATCACGTTCGGCGCACCGCCTTCAGGACAACCAAAGTGAGTGCGAGTCGCCTTGGCTGGCCCACTTTGAGCGAACGATGCGGCTCCGGGGTGGGTGTAGACCCGGGCAGTCGGCAGACCGCCTCGCAGCCGTCGCCGGGGCGCGGGTTGCACCACAAGATTTTGAACAGCTCGGCGAGCACGGCAGCCTGGCTGTGCTCGCCGTCTTTTTGATCGCGGTTAGCAACGTCGCCGGTCTCTGGCTGGCCAGCTCTCGTAGACGTGGTCTACCTGATCGACCTGTCGAGCTGGCCTCGGCTCGATGAGGCGACCGACTTGCATCTGTTTTGCAGTACGTTCGCCGACCGGCGCCCTCATGCAGGGGCCGACGCCTTCCCCTCACGCGTCACTCGGATCGTCCACGCCGCGACGTCGGCGTCAACGGCGCTGCGCGGTCGCTGGGGCGATGGCCTCCGGCCACCGTTGACCCCGCCGCCACGTCGAGGAGCCTGGCCGGGACAAGAGGGGATGGCGGGGAGTCAGGGCCAGTCCCCAAACCCGGTGGTGAACTGACGACAACGGTGACGACAACGTGGAGGACAACCGCGCACCTACAGCACCGTGCGGGGCCAGGTCGCGTCGCGGATCAAGGGACCGAGAGAGAGGTTGCGCGCTTCTGGGAAGTGCGCTTCCCGTCACCAACAAGTGGCCAGCACAGTACGAGGGGCACGGTGACGACAACCAGATGTGCTGCCGGGCAAGGAGTTCCAGCGTGGGGTCACCGCTACATCAATCACTACATCAACGACCACGGACGGACTAACTGTCAGACGACCGCGACCGTCCTCGGACCCGCGTCGGAAAATGAGGCCGGATGGTGGACGAGCAGCAGGTAGTGGTGAGGCATTGGCTGCGACTACGGATCAGGGGAGCATTGTGGCCTGCTACAGAGGCCTTTCGGTGCCCGTCGTGTGATCGCCTTGCTGCGGTGGAATTGTGTGATCGCCCTGCTGCGCGAGAAGCGTGTCATCCCGCTGCTGTGGAACAAGCGCGCCATCGCGTTGTTGCGGGACAAGCATTGGCGGAGGAAATTTTGCGGATTCTCATCCATCTCCATGCCAACTAGGTGCTTCTAGCGCCTCCCGTAAAAGTTCATTACAGGCCTCGCGATGACCGACGATGACTTTAATTGCACCCGCAACCTTGCGGATCTCCCCAGCAAGTGAACGTGACAAAGGCATATCAATTCGATCCTCGAGAAAGCGCTTCATGACTTGGTACGACGACACCTTAAACTGGTCAGTCTCTGAGTCAACGGCTACCAGTCGATCACCGTTGTCGAACTTGATCTCGGAGTTCTCAATCTTGCTCTCTCCAAGGGGTGTTCCTGGCGCCGCTATCTGCTTCCAGTGTCCGATCGAGGCAGCCCGTAGGTACCACGCATCGAGAAGCTGCAACCCAATTCTTACTGCTTCTTCGAACAATGATGAACGGGTGGTCGCGGGAAGCCCTTGGAGATTCGGCTCGAACACCGTCGCCAAACATCTTACGGTAGTTGGTAGCGTTACCGAGTGTCAATAAGTAGGCGGCAACTTCCTCACAACTTGAGCGCATGTGCTCAGCCCACTCCTGCGCCCAAGAGGACAAGCCAGCCTTGTTGCCACTAGGGAAATAGTTTATCGGCGTCGAGGGAATCTATGGGCATGGTGCGACTTGCGAATGACCCTCGAAATCCGTGATAGTCGAGAAGTATACTGCCGCCGATTACAACAGGACCTTCTGTGGTTCCCGAGTCCAGGATCTGGAGATATCGGACCTCGGGTGCCTGTACCGTGCCAAAACTCGATGCGGGCGGGTGACCTGGGGTTTCAGTGACGAGTCAGGCTGCTCGGTGGTGTTCGTTGAGCACGCCATCAAGGATTTGGTGATGTCGTACTGGGGCGTCTTGGGGGACGGGCACTATCGGATCGTAGTTCGGAGGGTGCTGGTCGAGACTTTGGTGGGGGCGGTGGTCGTTGAAGTGATGGAGGTACTCGTTGAGGACGACCGTCGCGTGCTTCTGGTTGTAGATCAGGATTCTGTCGGTGCATTCCTCGCGGACGGTGCTCACGAATCGTTCGGCGTAGCAGTTCGCCCGTGGTGTTCGGGGAGGAATCGTGACTGTGTGGATGTTCTCGGCGGTGAAGACGGCGTCGAAGCTGGTGGTGAACTTGGTGTCTTTGTCTCGGATGAGGAACCGGAACGACTGGACGCGGTGTTCGAGGGTCATCAGCAGGTTGCGGGCCTGTTGAGTGGTCCAGGCGCCGGTCGGGTGCGCGATGATGCCCAGGAGATGCACTCTGCGGGTGCGGACCTCCATCACGAACAGGACATAGAGTCTGCGCAAGCCGATCGTGTCGAGGTAGAAGAAGTCGACCGCGAGGAGACCGGATGCCTGGGTGCGCAGGAAACTTCGCCACGTGAGAGTGTCTCGCCGCGGTGCCGGGCGCAGCCGCCCGTTGGCGAGGATCCGGCCGATCGTACCCGCGCCGGCGCGATAGCCGAGTCCAACCAGTTCGCCTTGGATGCGGCGGTATCCCCAGCGGGGATTCTCCCCGGCCAGACGAAGGACCAGTTCACGGATCTCCTCGCTGATCGGTGGTCGCCCTGTTTGCTGTGGATAGGTCCACTTGCGGGCGAGCAGGCGATGGTGCCAGGCCAGCAGGGTGTTCGGGGTGACGATCCGGTGGAGCCGTAGCCGGCGGGGTAGCAAGCGGGTCAGGGCTAAGAGCATCGCGCGGTCCGACCAGGACGGAGCTGGCCTGCGGATCTGACGACGCAGTACCGCGACCTCGTGGCGCAGAACCAAGATCTCCACGTCCATGGCGGCGGAACTTCAAGCGAGCAGCCCCAGCCAGCCGAACACCTTGATCGCGATCAAGTACAGCAGTCGAAACAGCACGGCCGCGATCATGCCGTGATCACCCGGATGGTTCAAAATGCCAGGTCACAGCCTTATGTCGCGTTTTGGCACGGTACACGGTCGCGCTGACCCGGCCGCGAGTATGAACGCCGCGACGAGCAACCAGATCGTCTGATCGCCCAACGACGCGAACAGCCGATCCCGGTCGAGCACCCCCCGGCCACCACCAGTACTAGCGCGGCGGCCAACGCGACCAGCGTCTCATCGATCCGGGTCGCGACCCACAGCGCCACCGCGGCCACGAACACCACGAGCGTCAACCGCGCCCCCGCCGGCACACCGGCCCCCGGCCCGGCCACCACGAACCCCACCACGACGGCTCCGCCGGCCAGCACGAGCAGCCCCTGAACCAATCGCCGCCGCCCCCGTGACCAGCCAGCGCCACTGCCAGCCGAAGCCGGGCCGGGCACCTGACCCATCGGGTACCGAGGCGATGCCGGGGCCGCCGCATGCGAGGACGCCGTCCTCGACACAACATCCGATGAAGCCATAGCGACGAGCGTCCGGCGGAGAGTGAACAGCGAATGAAGGAACTCTCACCATGCGCAGTGTTCAACACCGGCGCGGCAGCTCACCATACGTCCTACGACCGAGGCGGGTAACCGCGCAAAGATGACACAGGCGAAATGAATATATCGCCTGTTGCAGTCACCCACGATCCTCGTCAGTGGTGTTCATGCGTCGTTAACTCGCTCGGCCACCAGGTAGCGCACGAACACGATGTCACCGATCTGGCGCGTCTCTTTGACAACCATCCGGTGCTGCGCATCTTGCGGAAACACACCTGGGTTGACGAAGCGCGGTGCCTCGACCTGGCCGACGAAGAACGGCGCGATAGCAAGTTGTAGCTCATCGACCAAGCCCTGCGTCAGGAACTGGGTATGGATAGCGCCGCCCCCTTCGACCATGAGTCGCTGAATGCCACGGCCAACGAGATCTTGCAACATCGCGATGAAGTCCACGGTTTCTTTGCCTGCGCCGACAACCGTTGCTCGGCCACCAAGGCTGTCCTGCACGCGCTCGGCGACGATATCGGGGCTGTATACCAACTTTTCGCCACCACTGCTGAAGAATCTCAGGTCGGGATCGAACGTGGCGCCGGTGATCGTCACCTTGACTGGGGACGGCGGCAACCCGCGTGCCTCGCGGTCCTGCCGCCTGGCATCGGACTTCACGAGCAACCGTGGATTGTCGCGGCGGATGGTATTGGCGCCGATGAGGATGGCGTCACAGGACGCACGGAGTTCGTCTAACCGGTCGAAATCTGCTTCGTTGGACAGCAGCAGCCGCTCATCGCTCATGTCGTCTATAAACCCATCGAGCGACGTGGCGCAGCTCAAAATCACGTACGGTCGAACGGCCATCATGGCTACTTTCACTAGGATCGACACTGGTTCACCGCCACGTTGCTATTTCGCATAACGCGCTCGTTTGATGGGCGGCGATAAGTGCACGAAGAGTTCTTCGGTGAAGCTCGCAACTGCCGGACAGGATACGGTGGTCCCGGCGAAACTCTGGCCGCCAATCACGTAACCCAACCTCATTAGGTCGCAGCTGCCTGCGCTGGCTCATTGAGCAGCATATATCCGGCCGCTTCATGCACGAACGACGTAGCGAGTGTACACCAATGACCGCACCCACCTTCGCGCGCAGACGTCTCATCAATCAGCTTTTTGCCTGGTCAATGCCAGCCCAAGAGATGTTTGCAGCACAGACAGTTGATGGTCTCTACTCGCTGGAACCGACTGGCTGGACCAACGGCCGGACACCAGGCAACCACACCATCAGCGCCCGCACCCACCATACCGACGGCGATCCGGAACCCGCCCGATGGCCCCTGGCCTGCGGTACGCACGTGACGACCAGTCACGATTGGTAGCCTAAGACGTCTGCACAACGCCCATTCCATGATCGGGTTCGCCCGGAATCGAGACTGACCAACCCATGCTGGACCGCGCAGTCATCGACGCGCTGTTCCCCGCTGACCTGCCCGAACCCGAGCACTGGGAACAGCAGTACACGACACGGCAGCTCCTCGAGGGCGCCCAAGTCACCCGATTCGGTCCGTCACCTACCGGGTTCGTGCACATCGGCGGTGTGTACGTGGCCACCATCGATCGCGACATCGCCACCCACTCCGGCGGCATCTACCTGGTGCGCGTGGAGGACACCGACCAGTCCCGCGAGGTCGCGGGCGCCCTAGCCCAGTTCGCACGCGCGTTCGACTACTTCGGCATCGCCTCGGACGAGGACGACGAGCACGGCACCTACGGCCCGTACCATCAGTCCGCCCGCGACCGCATCTACCTCACCTACGTGCGGGAACTGCTGCGCCAGGGCAAGGCGTACCTGTGCTTCGCTACCAAGGACGAACTCGCCGACATCGCCGCCCGCCAACAAGCTGCGAAGATCCCCACCGGCTACTACGGGAAATGGGCGATCTGGCGGGACGCCGATCCCACCGCCGTGCAGGCCAAGCTCGCCGAAGACGCCCCCTACGTGGTGCGCTTCCGCGCCCCCGACGACGCCGGGCAGCGGGTCCACTTCACCGATGCCATCCGGGGCGAGCTGGAGCACGATGCCAACCGTAACGACACCGTCATCCTCAAATCCTCCGACCAGTCACCTCGACTACCGACCTACCACCTCGCGCACGCCGTCGACGACCACCTGATGCGGGTCACATTGGTCATCCGCGGCGAGGAGTGGATCTCCTCGGTCCCGCTGCACCAGCAACTGTTCGACGCCCTCGGGTTTGAGCCGGTCACCTACGCGCACATCGCGCCGCTGATGAAGCAGATCCCCGGCGGCAAACGCAAGCTGTCCAAGCGCAACGACCCCGAAGCCAGCGTCGACTTCTACATCGAAGCCGGCTACCCCGCCGACGCGGTCCTGTACTACTTGCGGGGCCTGGCTAACGGGCGACTCGCCGAACTCCCGCTCGACAAGGCCCTGGCCACGCCCATCCGGCTGGACCAGTGCGGCGTCGCCGGCCCGCTGGTGGACCTGGTCAAGCTCGAAGACATCAGCGCCGACTACATCGCCACCCTCACCAGCCAGCAGGTGTTCGACGCCGTCCGCACCTGGGCCGCCGATTACGACCACCAGCTCTACTCGGTCTTGGGCAACGAATCCGAGCTTGCGCTACGAGCGCTCGCAGTCGAGCGCGAAGGGGTCGACAACCCCCGTTAGGACCTGCGCAAATGGTCGGACTTCCGGCCCGCCTACGGCTTCTTCTTCCCCCAGCTCTTCAGCCCCCTGTCCGGTCCCACCGACGAACGTCTCACCCTTCTCGGTGTGGACCCCGGCGTCGCCGCGAACTTTGCCCGCGACTTCGCCGATGGCTACCAGCACCTGGCCGACCCCCAGGAATGGTTCAACCAGATCCGCGAACTCACCGCGAAGCACGGCTTCGCCCCGAACGCCAAGGGATACAAGAAAAATCCCGAGGCCTACCCCGGCTCGATCCGCGAAGCATCCCAGCTCATCCGCGTCGCCCTCACCGGCTCCACCCGCAGCCCCGACCTGCACGCCATCACCCAAGCCCTCGGCGCCGACGAGGTGCTGCGCCGCGTACGCGCGCTGGCCGGCTAACCCCGGCCCGCGTACCACCGAAGCCTGGGACGACTACGGGATCACGGGCGCGAGTCGAACGCCTCGACCGGAGGGCAGGAGCACACCAGGTTGCGGTCACCGTGCGCCTGGTCGATCCGCCGTACCGGCGGCCACACCTTGCCGGCCGTCCGGCCCATCGGGTAAGCGGCGAGCTCCCGGCTGTACGGGTGATCCCACTTGTCGACCAGGCAGCTCGCCGTGTGCGGCGCGCAGCGCAGCGGGTTGTCGTCGGCGGGCCACTCCCCCTCAGCGACCCGGTCGATCTCGTCCCGGATCGCGATCATGGCGTCGCAGAAGCGGTCCAGCTCAGCAAGGTTCTCGCTCTCGGTGGGTTCGACCATCAGCGTCCCGGCCACCGGGAACGACATGGTCGGGGCGTGCAGCCCGTAGTCGGCCAGCCGCTTGGCGACGTCGTCCACGGTGACGCCGGTTGCTGTGGTGATCGGCCGCAGATCGAGGATGCACTCGTGGGCGACCAGCCCCTGATTGCCGGTGTAGAGCACCGGGAAATGCTGCTCGAGGCGCCGCGCGACGTAGTTCGCGGCCGCGACGGCGGTGAGCGTGGCGCGACGCAGGCCGTCACCCCCCATCATCCGGACGTAGGCCCAGGAGATCGGCAGGATCGATGCGCTGCCCCACGATGCCGCGGCCACCGGACCCACCACCGCGTCCGGGGCAGTCTGCGGGTGTCCGGGCAGGAACGGTGCCAGGTGTGCCCGGACTCCGATCGGGCCCACCCCGGGTCCGCCGCCGCCGTGCGGGATGCAGAACGTCTTGTGCAGGTTGAGATGGCTGATGTCGGCGCCGAAGCGGCCCGGCCGGGCCAGCCCGAGCAGCGCGTTGAGGTTGGCCCCGTCGAGGTAGACCTGCCCGCCGGCATCGTGCACCAGCGCGCATACGTCGGTGACGCCCTGCTCGTAGACCCCGTGCGTGGACGGGTAGGTGATCATGATGGCGGCCAGCTCGGCACCGTGCTTGGCGATCTTGCCGCGGAGGTCGTCGACGTCGACGTCGCCGTTGCGGTCACACCCGACGACCACTACGCGCATCCCGGCCATCACCGCGGACGCGGCGTTGGTGCCGTGTGCGCTGGACGGGATGAGGCAGACGTCGCGGCCGGTCTCACCACGGCTGCGGTGGTAGGCGCGGATCGCCAGCAGGCCGGCGAACTCCCCCTGACTGCCGGCGTTGGGCTGCAGGCTGACCGCGTCGTAACCGGTGAGCTCGGCCAACCAGCGCTGAAGGTCGCCGACCACCTCAAGCAGGCCTTGCGCGTCCTGCCGGGGAGCGAACGGGTGCAGCTCGGCGAACTGCGGCCAGCTGATCGGCTCCATCTCGGCAGTGGCGTTGAGTTTCATCGTGCAGGAGCCCAGCGGGATCATGCTGCGGTCCAGCGCCACGTCCTTGTCAGCCAGCGTACGCAGGTAACGCAGCAGCGCCGTCTCGCTGCGGTACGCCGAGAAGACCGGGTGAGTGAGGAACTGTGAGGTCCGCTGCAACGCGGCGGGGATGGCGTCCGGAGTCTGGCGGTCGAGGACGTCCGGGTCGGCGTCAGGCAACCCGAAGGCAGCCCAGACCACCTGCAGGTGCTCGCGGCTGGTGGTCTCGGAGCAGCTGATCCCGACGTGATCGTCGTCGGCCAGCCGAAGGTCCACGCCGGCCGCACGGGCGGCTGCAACCACCCGGGTTGCCCGGCCCGGCACCCTGACCAGCACGGTGTCAAAGAACGCCTCGGACACCACGTCGACGCCGCCGGCGCGCAACCCGGCGGCCAGCACCGCGACCATCCGGTGCGCCCGCCAGGCGATGTCGCGCAGGCCGTCGGGCCCGTGGTATACCGCGTACATCGAGGCCATCACGGCCAGCAGCACCTGCGCGGTGCAGATGTTGCTGGTCGCCTTCTCCCGGCGGATGTGCTGTTCCCGGGTCTGCAACGACAGCCGGTAGGCGAGGTTGCCGTCCGCGTCCCGAGAAACCCCCACCAGCCGCCCAGGCAGGTGACGCTCCAAGCCGTTGCGGATGGCGAGGTAGGCGGCATGCGGCCCGCCGAAACCCATCGGCACGCCGAAGCGCTGGGTGGACCCAACCACGACGTCGGCGCCGATCTCCCCCGGCGGGCGGAGCAGGGTCAGCGCCAGCGGGTCCGCCGCGACGGCAACCGCAGTTCCGCGGTGGTGCGCCTGCTCGATGAGCGTCGCGTGGTCGCGCACCTTGCCAGAGGCACCCGGGTAGGACAGCAATACACCGAAAAACTCGCCGTCCGGGAGACTCGGCCCGGAAGCTGCGCAGAAGAGGTCTGCGACAACCAGCTCGATGCCCAGCGGCTCGGCGCGGGTGGCCAGCACAGCCAGGGTCTGCGGCAGCGTGTCGGCGTCGACCACGAACCGGGATGAGCCGGCCCGGCCGGCCCGGCGCAGCAGGGTCATCGCTTCGGCGGCCGCGGTGGCTTCGTCGAGCAACGAGGCGTTGGCCACCGGCAGCCCGGTGAGGTCGCAGACCATGGTTTGGAAGTTGAGCAGCGCCTCGAGACGACCCTGGGAGATCTCCGGCTGGTAAGGCGTGTAGGCGGTATACCAGGCCGGGTTCTCCAGCACCGAGCGGCGGATCACCGGTGGGGTGACCGTGCCGTGGTACCCCATCCCGATCATCGGTACCCGTGGGTGGCACCGGGCGGCGCGCTCGCGCAGCTCGGCCAGGGCCTGGGTCTCGGTGGCCGGGGCCGGCAGGTTCGAGCCGGCGTCCGGGTCGGTCAGGGTGCGCGGCAGGGCCAGCGCGGCGAGTTCTTCCAGCGACCCGACGCCGATGGTGTCCAACATCTGAGCCAGCTCGGACGGGCGCGGCCCGATGTGCCGGTCGGCGAACGGAGTCCCGTGCTCCAGCTCGGCCAGTGGGCGCCAGTCGGGAGTATTCATCGCAGTCTTCTCCAGGCACCAGAGTCGAACCGCCAGGCGCGGTGCCCGGTCGGCCCCTCCCCCTCTGTCCCTGCCCAGACCTCGCTTGCCGAGAACTGGACGCCTGAGAGATTCACCGGTTTGCGCCGGCTTTCCCCGTCGGCGGGTGGCTTGCGCTACCGCTTTCCAGAGGCGTCTGCCCCGCGCGGTCCTGTTCGCCTGAGAGATTCCGGGGAGGATTTGCTCCTTCGGCGCCCGGACCACGATGACCGGAACTCTCCCGCGTGGGGTCGGCGACTACCCAGCCAGCGTACTCGAGGAGGACTGTCTCGGCTTCTCGACGCACCGTTGTGAGCGGCCGCACAGCTGTGACCGGTGGTAAGGCGACCGATGCGTCAGCTGATTCGGCGGGTCCGTCGGCGCTTGGTCAGCTCGTCCTCTCCAGCGGTGGCGACGTGGCCGCCATCGGCACGCTCCGGCGGAAACTGGCTGATCGACCCGGCGATCTCCCTCATCGCACCGCTCACCGCGATGCCGAACACACCCTGCCCGCCCTGCAGCAGGTCCACCACCTCTTCGGGAGAGGTGCACTCATAGACCGTGGTTCCGTCGCTGAACAGCGTGATGCGAGCCAGATCGTGCACCCCGTGGCGGCGCAGGTGCTCAACCGCCAAGCGGATGTTGTGTAGCGAGACCCCGGTGTCCAGCAGCCTCTTCACCACTTTAAGGACCAGCACGTCCTTGAACGAATACAGCCGCTGGCTACCCGAACCGGAGGCACCGCGAATCGATGGCACGACAAGGCTGGTCCGAGCCCAGTAATCCAGCTGACGGTAGGTGATCCCGGCGATCTGGCAGGCGGCAGAACCGCGATAACCAAGCAGCTGGTCGGTCACTCCGTGCGGGTCGGCCAAGGCGGAATCCGGGAACAGGGTGCCCTGCTCGTCAGCCCCGGACTGCTCGATGTCATGCGCCGGGGTGTCTGCTCCGCCGCGCGGTCCGTCGACCACCCATTCCTCCCATGCCTCAAGCCGGTGGGCCTCAAGCCCGTGGTCCGTTGCGGGCTACCTGGTCCGCAGCGGATCCTCCGGTCGTCCGGGACGAATCACACCGGCGCGATTCGCTGTGCAGACCGACGGTAGGCCGCCGCAGCGTAGCCGGTCAATGCGGCACGCGGGAGAGTCTCAACCTCTACTTCAGCTCGAAGGCAGCGTCGATCAGGTGTCCGCTCCGCGGAAGTCCTCCGGGGAGACTGAATCGAGGAACTCACGGAATTTCTCGACCTCGTTCTCCTGCTCATCCGGGATGATCAGACCGGCCTCGGAGAGCACCGACTCCTCGGCGTGGATGGGCACCCCGGCCCGTAGTGCCAGGGCGACCGAATCGCTCGGCCGGGCGGAGACCCGCACGTTGCCGTCGAAGACCAGCTCGGCGAAGAAGGTTCCTTCCTGCAACTCGGTGATCCGGACCTGTTTGAGCTCCCGCCCCAGCGCGCTGATCACGTCTCGAAGCAAGTCGTGGGTCATCGGCCGAGCCGGTTGTACGCCCTGCTGCTCTAGGGCGATGGCGGTCGCTTCCCCAGAGCCGATCCAGATCGGCAGGTAGCGCTCACCCTCGGTCTCCCGCAGCAGCAGGATCGGTTGGTTTGCTGGCAACTCCACCCGGACCCCGACGACACGCATCTCGCTCATCGCGTTGCGCCTCCCTCCTTCCGCACCCTGCGGTCCAGGTGCCTCGAGGATCGTCGTGCTCGGCGGCGGATTGGCACCGGCCGCCAGTAGCTGCCAACCCAGTTGCGTGTTCACCCGCTAATCCAAGACGCTACACGGGGCACCCTCCCGGTGCCGAGCCCAGCGGGTGCCCAATTCCCGCGCTGTTTCCCGCGCGGTGTGCATCCTTGTTGGGGGTTCCCTCTGCGGCTAGTTCCCGATGGCGCTACGGAGCCCGGTCTTCACGAGCAGGGCGTGCAGTCGCACTGACAGCATCGCCAGCTCCCGCACGACCTCGTCGGCCCGGGCCCGGGCGTCAGGATCGCGCTGCCGGGTCATCGGGGTGACGATCTGCGTCAGCAGGCCCACCTCCCGGTCCGCCGACGCCCGGAAGGCCCGTAGATGTCGAGGCTCCAGCCCAAACTCGGTCATCGCCAGAGCGGTCCGCGCCACGAGCACCGCGTCGGAGTCGTAGAAGCCGGCTGGACCGGGCCGGACCAAGCCGAACCGCTCAAGCTCGGTCAGCGCCACGGCAGCGATGCCGGTGGCGGCGAGCAGTTCCTCGTGCGTCATTCGCACGGCGTCAGTGGCGTCGAAGGCTTGCGGTCCAGCCGGGTCGGCCGCAACGTGCGAGGGCACACCAACCAGCGGGCGCGGTGACCGTGGTCGGTGCTCGTCAGTGAGCCCGTCGGGGAGTCTGTCGTGCTCACCCCGGTCTATCGCGTCCAGATGCTCCTTGATCACCCTGAGCGGGAGGTAGTGGTCGCGCTGGGCGGTGAGCACGTAGCGCAGCCGCTCCACGTCCGCAGCAGAGAACTGCCGGTACCCGGCAGCGGTGCGCTCCGGCTGGACCAGCCCCTCGGACTCGAGGAATCTGATCTTGGAGATGGTGACGTCCGGGAAGTCCGCCCGCAGCTGACTGAGTACCGAGCCGATGCTCGCTCCGGGCCGATGCCCGGAGCGCCCCGCAGCCGTCACCGTGACTCCTGGTCGGCCCTTCGGTCCCCGGCGCGCGGACCGGTGAGGAACACCAGCCGGAACTTGCCGATCTGAACCTCGTCACCATTGGCCAGCACGGCGGTGTCCACCGGTTCACGGTTGACGTAGGTGCCGTTGAGGCTGCCCACGTCCACCACGACGAACTCGCCGCCCTCACGGCGGAACTCGGCGTGCCTGCGGGAAACCGTGACGTCGTCGAGAAAGATGTCGCTGTCCGGGTGCCGACCCGCGCTCGTGGTGGATCGGTCGAGGAGGAACCGGGAACCGGCGTTAGGGCCGCGCTTGACCACCAGCAGCGCGGAACCCGCAGGTAACGCGTCGACACCGGCGACGGGTGGACCCGGTGACTCAACACTCTCGGGCTCGGAGAGGAAGTCGGCCCGGAATATCGAGGTCTGTTCCGGGCCCCGCTCCGGCGGAACGCCGGGCCCGTCGTTCGTGCTCACCTGAGCCCTCCTTCGCCACCGGGGGTTGCCTGCCGACGGACCACAACCTACCGGGCACCGGCGACCGGCGTGGACTGAGGGCCCACCTGCCGCGACGCGATGCCAGCGCCGGGCGCGGTGCCCGGATCAGGCGTGCCCGATGAGGCTGCGGTAATCCTCGGCGCCCAGGAGTGAATCCATCTCGGACGTCTCGGTCAGCTTGATCTCGATCATCCAGCCCTCCCCGTAGGGATCGGAGTTGACCAGCTCGGGGCTGCCCTCCAGGGCGTCGTTGCGAGCCACCACCTCACCCGTGACCGGTGCGAACACCTCGGACACGCTCTTGGTCGACTCCACCTCACCGACGGGGTCTCCCATCGTCACCGAGTCCCCGACCAGCGGTAACTGCACGTAGACCACGTCTCCAAGCTGGGTGGCCGCGTAGTCGGTGACGCCGGCTCGCACAGTGCCCTCCGCGCTGGGCAAGACCCACTCGTGCTCCGGGGTGTACCACAGCTCCTCGGGGACCACTGTTCTCCTCCTGGCGCGTCCCTGACCCGACATGCGAGCCCGCTGGCCGGCAGAGCGTATGGGGCCTCGATGGCGGACCGCAAGCAGGTCAGCTGTGGTGGCCCCGCTTCGCGGCGCGCACCGTGAGCCGAACTTGGATCAAGTAGAGCACCCCCGACCAGAGGTACAGTGCGCCGCCCCATCCGGTGAAGGCCACTGCGAACGCCAGGGCCACCGTCTGCAACCAACCCTGCACGTTGTCGGCGAGTAGCAGTATCGGGAAGGCGTAGAGCAGGCAGAGGGTGGCGGCCTTACCCAGATAGTGCACCGGCAGCGGGCCGTAGCCATGATGGCGCAGCACGGGCAGGGTCAGGGCGAGCACCAGATCCCGGCCGATCAACACGGCCACCACCCACCACGGCAGGATGTCGCGCACCCCGAAGGCGAGCAGAGTGCTCAGCGTGTACAGCCGGTCGATCGCCGGGTCGAGCACCGCGCCCAACCTGCTGGACTGGTTGAGCACGCGCGCCAACTTGCCGTCCAGCCAGTCCGTGAGACCCGAAAGGGCCAACACGAGCACCGCGAGCAGGTCGTACTCGGGGCCGAGCAGCAGCCACAGGAACAGCGGAATGCCGGCCAACCGCAGCAGGCTCAGCACGTTGGGCACGGTGAGCAGCCGGTCGGCCGGATCCCGCAACTGCGACCGCGGATGGCTCGGCTGCACGTCTCCAGCGTCCCATACGGACAGCCCTAGAACCGGGTGCGCTCCAACCAGTGCGCGAACACAGCCGCGTCGCCGAGTACCTCGATCGGCGCCTGCGCGGGTGGGACCCGGCGCAGCAGCACCAGCAGCAGGTCCACCACCGCGCCCCGGACTGCGACCGCGCCCTTGGCGTGACCGTGTTCCCAGACCGGTCCCGACGGCATCCGGCGCACGATCCACTCCCCCGCCTCGCCGAGCCCGGGGTCGGTGGAGTGCAGGTGCAGGATCTCGCCGTTGCCGCGCAGTTCGGCGAGCTCGGGTCGATACTCGACCGCCTGCGGCAAGCCGAGCAGGCTCAGCCACTCGGAGATCGCATCGGCGGCCAGCTCGGGTTCCAGGGCGAACTTGCGACCCAGCGCCAGCTCGAGGTCGGCCCGGTGCACGGCGGTCTCGTGCGCCATCCGGCGTGCCCAGAATCCGGCGCTGTGGTCGTCGGCCCAGCTCCATACGGGGGTCTGCGGCCCAGTCGCTCGAATCGCGTCCACCAGCTCACCGGCACCGGCACGCAACCAGGTGACGAGCCCCGCGGCATCCTCGGGTGCTGCGGTCACAACCATCTCGCCTGGCTCAGGCGGGGAGGTGCAGCGCCGGGTGACGATCGCGGTGACCCACCGATGGGCCTGCCCGACGTGCTCGGCGAGCTGGTGCAAGGTCCAGTCCGGGCAGGTCGGCACCCGCTGCTGCAGGTCGGCGCCGGTCAGCGCCTCGGCGAACAGCGCCGACTGCGCAGTCAGCGCGTCGAGGTAGCGATCATCGCGCAGTCGAGCCATCAGATGCCCTCTCGTGGTCGTTAGCGACTCGCAGCCAAGCTACCTGCGGGGTTTGGTAGTGCGGTGGCGCACCGGGTGGTGCACTGTGGCCTATGGCCTCACATCCCGCCTCGCATCCGCAAGACACCGTGCACCGCGCGCTCGGCGGCGGCTGGGGCACCTTTCTCGCGGCGGCGATGCGGTCTCCCCGCGACGTCGGGACACTGCTGCCGTCCGGTCCCGAGCTAGCCCGACGGTTGGCGTCCGTGGTCCCTCGAACCGGTCCGGTTGGACGGCCGGCCGTCGTGGTGGAAGTCGGTGCCGGGGCTGGGGCGGTGACCGGCGCAATCGCCGAGCAGGCTGATCAGGACGCAGTGGTGATCGCGGTCGAGAAGGACCCTGAGCTCGCCGAGCGGTTGCGATCGCGCGCGCTCGGGGTGCGGGTGGTGACCGCGGACGCCGCCACGCTCCCGGCCATCCTCGCCGCACACGGCGTGGACCGCGCCGATGTGATCGTCTCAGTGCTGCCGTGGACCCTGTTCGGCCCGCGGCAGCAGCGCGAGTTCCTGACCATTTTCGCCGCTGCACTGCAGGCCGACGGGGTGTTCACCGCTGCCGCGTACAGCTGGGGTTACTGGACGCCCGCCGCCCGTCGCTTTCGCCGCGAGCTGGAGCAGGCGTTCGGTGAGGTACTGCCCACCCGCACCATGTGGCGGCACCTGCCGCCGGCGATGACCTATGTCTGCCGGCGACCCGGCGCGGTCCCGTGATCACCGCGGGTCCGAATCGATGAGCAGGCGACCGTCCAGTTGAATCACCCGTAGCTGCCGCTTGATGACCTCCGCGCCGCCGCCGGTGTCGTAGCTGACATCAACGGGCACGGTCACCGAACCGTCCGGGTTGTCACTGACCCCGGATGCGTTGCGAGCGCTGACTGCGGAGTACTGGCTCCAATGCGACCGGAAGTTCGGCTCGCTGCCGAAGGCCGCCTTCGCGGTGGGGGACAGCATCTGCCAGGCCGCTGGCAGGTTGGCCAGGCCGGTGTAGTAGTCGATCACAAGCTGCCCGGCGTCGCGCCAGGCGATCGACCCCTGCGTATGGTCCACCGGCTGCACCTGTGGTGGCACGGGTATGACCGCGGGTAGACCGGCCGGCGGCGCCGCTGGCGCCGAGGTGGCGGCCTGCCCGGCAGGGTGCGTGCCCTGTTGCCCGGATGAGCCCCCGGCCAGAAACGTCCCGACGCCGACCAATGTGAGCACCGCGAGGATGGTCCCGACCAGCACGCCTGCCGTGCCGCGTTCGCGTCCAAGGCGCCCAGCAGGTGGGGGGCCAGCAGGAGAGGGATCAGCTGGAGACGGGTCGGCAGGAGGGGGGTCGGCGGGTGGGAACCCAGCTGCTGGCGGGGAGGCCGGCAGCGGACGGGACGGCACGGTCGGCGGCCACGTTGCGGGTCCGGTCACCTGGGTCGGCGGCGGCGAGGCAGCCACTGACCTGCGCACCGGCCTGGCGGTGATCGCCGCGGACAGCTGCAAACTGGCCCGATGCATGTCGGGACGCGCTGCCGGGTCCTTGGCCAGCAGGCTCATCAACACTGCGAACAGCGGGCCCGCGTGCAGCGGCGGCGGTACCTCGCCGGCGGCCACCGCATGCAGCAGAGCGAGCTGGTTGATGCTGTCACCGAAGGGAGCCCGCCCTTCCACCGCAGCGTAGAGAGTGGCGCCGAGCGAGAAGACGTCCGACGCCGGGGTCGGGACCTGCCCGCGGGCTACCTCCGGGGCAAGGTAGGCCGGGGTGCCGGCCATCATCCCGGTCTGGGTGACTGTGACATCCCCCGCGGCGCGGGAGACGCCGAAGTCGGTGATCTTCGCGGTTCCTCCGTCGGTGATCAGGATATTGCCGGGCTTGACGTCACGGTGCACGATCTGCGCAGCATGCGCGGCGGCCAGCGCTGAGGCGACCTGCCCACCGATCGAGGCGACCTCGCTCACCGGGAGGAAGGACCGCTGCGCCAGCACCGCAGCGAGGCTGCGGGAGGGCAGATACTCCATCACCAGGCAAGGTTCACCGTCGTGCTCGGCCACGTCGTAGACGACGATGGCGTTCGGGTGCTGCAGCCGCGCGGCGATGCGCGCCTCGCGCAGTGCCCGGAGCCGGGCTTCATCGGTTGCCCTGGGGCTCAGATCCGGCTGCAACAGCAGTTGCTTCACCGCAACCAGCCGCTGCAGCCGCTCGTCCATCGCCTGCCAGACGACGCCCATGCCGCCGCTGCCGATCCGATCGAGCACCCGGTAATGCCCGGCTATCAGTTGACCCGTGTCGATGAGTGGAGCTCCCCGTCTGTATTTGCCTGTCTGTATTTGGCCCGTCTGCACTGGCGTCTGCACTGGCCCCGACCGGGAGCCAAGATTACCGCGCCGGCTCCGGGTCCCGGCAGCCGCCGGCCGGCCCATGCTGCCCCCCGCCTCGCCATGCGCGGGGGGCCGCGGCACGATCGTGGTCATCATGACGCTCACCGAGGCGCTGCCCGGCGGTTCCGGGCCCGACGAGCTGCTCGACACCTTTGTGACCTGGGTTTCGGGCCAGGGCTTGACCCTGTACCCCGCTCAGGAGGACGCGCTGATCGAGATCGTCTCGGGCTCGAACGTGATCCTGGCCACCCCTACCGGATCCGGTAAGAGCCTGGTTGCGACTGGCGCGCACGCGGTCGCGCTGGACCAGGGCAGGCGCAGCGTCTACACCGCACCGATCAAGGCGCTGGTGTCGGAGAAGTTCTTTGCGTTGTGCGAGGTCTTCGGCGCCGACCTGGTCGGGATGCTGACCGGTGATTCCAGTGTCAACGCCGAGGCGCCGATCATCTGTTGCACCGCAGAGGTACTGGCCAACATGGCGCTGCGCGGCGGGCCGGATACCGACGTCGACCTGGTGGTGATGGACGAGTTCCACTTCTACGCCGACCCGGATCGTGGCTGGGCCTGGCAGGTTCCGCTGCTCGAGCTTCCGCGGGTCCAGTTCCTGCTGATGTCCGCGACGTTGGGCGATGTCACCCGCTTCGAACAAGACCTGACCCGGCGCACCGGCCGCCCCACCGCGGTAGTCAGCTCGGGCGAGCGGCCGGTCCCGCTGCATTTCCGGTACGTGACGACCCCGCTGCTCGAGACGCTGGAGGAACTGCTGGCCACCAAGGCGGCGCCGGTCTACGTGGTGCACTTCACCCAGGCCTCGGCTGTGGAGCAGGCGCAGGCGCTGACCAGCATCAACGTCTGCAGCCGGGCCGAGAAGGACGCCATCGCCGAGCTGATCGGCGGGTTCCGGTTCGCCACCGGTTTCGGGCGAACGCTGTCTCGGCTGGTCCGCCACGGGATCGGCGTGCACCACGCCGGGATGCTGCCGCGGTATCGCCGGCTCGTCGAGCGGCTCGCCCAGGCCGGCCTGCTGAAGATCATCTGTGGCACGGACACCCTCGGGGTGGGGATCAACGTGCCGATCCGCACTGTGCTGCTCACCGCGCTGGGCAAGTATGACGGGACCCGCACCCGTCAGCTCACCGCCCGGGAATTCCACCAGATCGCCGGGCGGGCTGGGCGGGCCGGCTACGACACCGCAGGTGATGTCGTCGTGCAGGCCCCCGAGTACGTGGTGGAGAACACCAAGGCGCTGGCCAAGGCGGGTGACGACCCCCGCAAGCTCCGCAAGGTGGTGCGCAAGAAACCCACCGAGGGATCGGTGTCCTGGAGTGATCGCACGTTCGACCGGCTGGTCGCGGCCGACCCGGAACCGCTGACATCCAGTTTCGCGGTGAGTCACGCGATGCTGCTCAACGTCGCCAACCGGCCCGGCGACGCCTTCGCCGCCATGCGCCACCTGCTCACCGACAACGACGAGGATCGCCCCGCGCAGCGCCGGCACATCCGCCAGGCCATCGCGATCTACCGTGCGTTGTTGACCGCCGGCGTCGTCGAGCGGCTGGCCGTCCCGGACGCCGACGGCCGCACCGTGCGGCTCACCGGTGACCTACAGCTGGATTTCGCCCTCAACCAGGCACTGTCGGTGTTCGCGCTGGCCGCGATCGAGCTGCTCGATCAGGACTCGCCGGATTACCCGCTGGACGTGCTGTCGGTGCTCGAGGCCACCCTGGACGATCCCCGGCAGATACTGGGCGCACAACTGTCGAAGGCCAAGGGACAGGCTGTGGCGGCGATGAAGGCCGAGGGCATCGAGTACGAGGAGCGGATGCGGCTCCTGGACGACGTGACCTACCCGATGCCGCTGGCCGACCTGCTGAACGCCGCGCTGGACACCTACCGCCAGGGTCACCCGTGGGTGGACGACCACCGGCTGTCCCCCAAGTCGGTGGCCCGCGACCTCGCTGAGCGGGCGATGACCTTCACCGAGTACGTCGGGTTCTACGGCCTGGCCCGCTCCGAGGGCCTGGTGCTGCGCTACCTCGCCGACGCCTACCAGGCGCTGCGCCGCACGGTGCCCGAGGAGGCCAAGACCGACGGGCTCCGTGACCTGCAGGAGTGGCTCGGGGAACTGGTTCGACAGGTCGACTCCAGCCTGGTCGACGAGTGGGAGAAGCTGCGTGACCCCGTGGCACCGGATGCGTCAGCGGCGCTGGTGGAGGCGCTGGTGGATCGGCGTCCCCCGCCGGTGACGGCCAACGCGCGGGCTTTCCGGGTGCTGGTCCGCAACGCGCTCTTCCGCCGGGTGGAACTCGCTGCCCACCGGCGCTGGGACGACCTCGGGGAGCTCGACGCGGACAGCGGATGGGACGCCGAATCCTGGCGCCAGGCCGTGGAACCGTACTTCGACGATCATGTCGAGATCGGCACCGGCGCGGACGCCCGTGGCCCGCACCTGTTGATCATCGACTACCAGCCAGGCCGGTGGGTTGTGCGGCAGATCCTCGACGATCCGGCTGGACATCACGACTGGGGCATCAGCGCGGAGGTTGACCTGCCCGCCTCCGACGACTCCGGCACGGCGGCCGTGCGGGTGACTGCGGTCGGCCGGCTCTGACCGGAGTTACAGTCGCCGCAGGCCGGTGAGCACCCGCTGCATCAGGGCGACGTCTGGTGCGGCGTCAGCAGCGCCTACCGTGCGATGTACCGCGACGCTGCCCGTCGCGGCCAGGTCTCCCAGCAGTACTCGGGCCACTCCCAGCGGCATCGACAGCAGGGCGGCGAGCTCCGCGACCGAGTGGGGGGTGGCGCAGAGCCGCAGAATCGTTCGGTGCTCGGCACGGGCCGGAGGATCGGGTGGGCGACCGGTTGCCGAGACCAGGGTCTCGACCGCGAGGTCGACCTGCGCCGCGGTCCGTCCCCCGGTCCAGGAGTAAGGCCGCACCAAGTCGTAGCTCTCCTTCGATCTGTCCCAGTCGGTCTCATCCGCCTCGTCGTTACCGCCAGGCTCGAGCACCGGCGGCGCGATCTCCGGCGCGGCAGCACCCACCGGCCCGGCCTGCTGCCGGTCGGCCGGGCGCTGCGCGTCAGTGACCTGCACTGCTGGCGGCTCGTGGTCGGGCTGCTCGTCGTCCTGCTCCGCAAGCTTGCGCCGCCAACTGCTCAAGAGCGAGGGGAACCGGGCGCCGGTCTGGCCGACGACCTGATCTCCGCGTTGATGTTGGGTCGCAACGGCGTCGTCCTCCTCCGGCTGCTCGACCGCCGCCCGGCTACGCCGTCCCGCCGTGCCGCCGAACCGGGCTCCGGTCTGGCCGACCACAGGGCGGTCGGCGCGCCGACCGGCCTGTGAGTTGTGATCCGCTTCCACGGGTGAGCAGATTAGGCGGCCCATGTCAAGACCCCGTAACGGGGGGTATCGCCGTTGTTACTTCCGGTCAGTGGTACGGGACATCGAGGGTGCTGGGTCAGCCGGAACGCGCGGTTAGCGGGTCGTTGCCCGGCTTCCACTTGATGCCGCACCCCATGCTGGGCACCTGCGGTTCAGGTACCGGCTGCCCGGCCAGCACCAGTTCCAGCGCCGCGCGCAACGCCCTGCCGGTCACCGGGGTGTCGTTGCGCGGGCGGGACTCGTCGAACTCGCCCCGGTAGACGAGCTTGCGCCCGGCGTCGTAGAGGAAGAAGTCCGGGGTGCACGCGCCCCGGTAGGCCAGCGCGATCTCCTGGGTGTCGTCGAGCAGGTACGGGAACGTGAACCCGGCGCGGTGGGCCTGTTCGGTCAGCCCGCCCGGGGCATCGGCGGGATAGGTTTCGATGTCGTTGCTGCAGATCGCCACCGCGGCCACGTCTCGCTCGCTGTACTCGGCGACCAGCGACCCGAGTTCCCGCTCGATGTGCCGGACATAGGGGCAGTGATTGGACAGGAACATCACCAGCAGTGGGCGACCAGGGGCGAGGTCGTCAGAGGTCACGGTCTGGCCGTCGAGGGACGGCAGGGCGAACGGCGGAGCCGGCGTGCCGAGCGGGACCATGAACGAGTTCACTGCCATGGCGCCAGTCTCTCATCAGCGGGGGTGAGCTCTCATCCAGCGGGCAGGGTCTGGTCGCTGCTCAGCGCGGGCACCGGGCCTGGCCGGTAGGTTGGCTCTGGCCGGTAGGTTGGCTGCGGTGGAGCTCTACGAGGTCATGCGCACGACACCGGCAACTCGGGTGTTCACCGGCGAGGCCGTGCCGGATGCGGTGCTGCACCGGATCCTCGACCACGCCCGATTCGCGCCCAGCGGGGGCAATCGGCAGGGATGGCACGTTGTTGTGCTGCGCAACCCAGATATTCGGCGCCGGATTCGGGAACTTTATGACCTCTGTTGGCGCGAGTACATGGCGCACGTCGACGCTGGCCTGGTGCCGTTCGCACCGCGCGAGCACGGCCGCTGGACCGGCCCGGCGGTCGACCTCGCCGCAGCCCGTGAGGTGCTCAGGCCCAATGCCTTCGCGGACGCCCTGGACACCGTTCCGGTGCTGCTGCTGGTGATCGCCGATCTCGGTGCGCTGGCTTGTGTGGACAATGGGCTGGATCGGCAGAGCATCGTGGGCGGTGCATCGATCTACCCGTTCGGGCACAACATCCTGCTGGCCGCCCGTAACGAGGGCCTCGGCGGAGTGCTGACCTCGGTCCTGGTCAGGCAGGAGCCAGCCGTTCGGGACCTCATCGGAATTCCTGACGGCCACGCGGTCGCTGGCCTGATCGCACTCGGGCACCCGGCACGGACGATCCGCAAGCTCCGCCGCCGCCCCGTCGAACGGTTCACTACCGTGGACCGGTTCGACGGGGCCGGCTTCGAACCCTGCTAGTTTTCGAACCCTGATCGGGTTACTTGCTACTCAGGACGCCGGTTGGTGGCGTCCTGGACCTTGCGCACCGCGCCGTCGATCTGGCTGTGGTACTTGCCCTTGGTGCGCTCGTCGACGAAACGACCGGCCTGGTCGGCGATCTTGTTGACCTTGTCGGGGTTGCTCTTGGCATACCGGACCGCAGCTTGGGCGATCCCCGCAAGAGCTACAAGCTTTCCAAGCCTTCTGAGCATCAGTGCCCTCCCTTTGCCTGACCCAGCAAACAGTCCCCAGCTAGACCACTGAGAAATTGCACGCGAGGATACCGCGCCCGATCAGGGATTGGAGCACCGCACCCGATCAGAACCCCATTGCTTGGGCGCGGCGCTTCACCTCGCGGCCGCGGTCGGTTCGTAGTGCACCGATGGGGGTACCGGGCAGCGTGTCCTCCGCGGTGAACAGCCAGCGCAGGATCTCCTCGGTGGAGTAGCCGGCGTCGCGCAGCAGGGTGATCGTGCCGGGCAACCCCTTGACGACCGCGGCACCGCTGAGGAACTCCGCGGGCACCATCGCCACTCCGTGGCGGCGCACCCCCAGCAGTTGCCCGTCGCGGAGCATCTGGTGCACCCGGGTCACCGGCAGCCCGAGCCGTTGCGCCACGTCGGGTAGCGGCAGTACCACCACCTCGTGATCGAGCACGTCTGGGGCGATAGGGATGTCGCTCACAGTGGTCACCCTGCCATACCCGCCAGCCGGCGCCTTTCCGCCGTTCGGGCAGCGCCGGGTCCGTGCGATCCGGGTCAAACCTTTACGATCCTCAGACTGTGGAACGGCAGGGACCCGATCACGAAGGGAACCTGGTCGGCACCCTGCTCGAGGGGCGCTACCGGGTCGGTCCCGTGCTGGCCCGCGGCGGCATGTCCACCGTCTACCGAGGCACCGACACCCGGCTGGAGCGTCCGGTCGCAATCAAGGTGATGGCCCCCCGGTTCGCCGCTGACCCGATGTTCCTGCAGCGATTCGAACGGGAGGCGCGCGCGGCTGCGCGGCTGCACCATCCCGGGGTGGTCGGGGTTCATGATCAGGGCGTCGACTCCTCGTCCGCTGGTGACCACGTGTTCCTGGTGATGGAACTGGTGGACGGTGGAACGCTGCGGGACCTGCTACGTCAGCGCGGCAGGCTGCCGGTACCGCTGGCCATCGCGGTGGCCGACATGGTGCTTTCGGCACTGGCGGCGGCACACCGGGAGGGACTGGTTCATCGCGACATCAAACCGGAGAACGTCCTCATCGGGCCCGGCGGCGTGGTGAAGGTGGCGGACTTCGGGCTGGTTCGAGCCGCGGCCGAGGTCAGCAGCACCGGCGACGTCATTCTTGGCACGGTCGCCTACCTCTCGCCAGAGCAGGTCGCAACCGGGTCGGCCGACCCTCGAAGCGACGTCTACGCCGCTGGGGTGCTGCTGTTCGAGATGCTCACCGGGGCACCGCCCTACACCGGCGACACCGCGCTGTCGGTGGCCTATCGCCACGTCAACGACGACATGCCGGCTCCTGGTGCGGCAGGCGCCGACGTGCCCGCACCGCTGGACGACCTGGTCGTGCGGGCTACCCGTCGGGACCCGGCGGCCCGCCCTCCGGACGCGTCGGCGTTCCTGCGCGCCCTGCAGGCAGTGCGCATCGACCTGGGGATCGACCGAGTTCCGGTACCCGTGCCTGCGGCAGCGCGGTCGATGGCCGCAGCGGGCGCAACCGCGGTCGCCGTCCCACTCACTGAACATGGACCGCGGGGGACCCGGGCCCTGGCGAGGGCCGATGGGGTGACCGGTGGACCCGGCATGCCCAACGGCGGGCCAACAGGATCCCCGTCCGGACCCCCGCGCAAGCAACTCCCCCACGACGATCCCTACCTGCGCGAGCGTGCTCGCAACCGGCGCGCCTTCATCATCTGGATGGTGATCGTGATGATGCTCGCGAGCGCGATCGGGGTGGGCGCATGGTGGCTGGGTAGCGGACGGTGGACGGTGGTGCCCGACCTCGCGGGTCTGCAGCGCGGCGCCGTGGAGGCCACGCTGGCCGCGGCCGACCTCAAGTCCAGCCTCACCGAGGATCACAACGACGCTGTCCCCGGCGGCGCGGTGGTCAGCAGCGATCCCGGGCCGGGTGACCGCGCGGTGCGCGGATCAGGCGTCACCGTAGTGATCTCGCTGGGCCATCCGGTGGTGCCCGACCTGGCCGCAGGCGTCGCGGTGGATGAGGCCGAGGATGCGCTGCGCGAGGCGGACCTGAGCCCGCGGCGCGACCGTGGTGCCGAGGAGTTTCACGACACCGTCCCGAGGGGCGCCGTGATCGGACTGCGCCCAGCAGCCGGCACCACACTCACCGTCGGTGCACCGGTGACCCTGGTCATCAGCAAGGGCGTGGCCCCGACCACCGTGCCGGACGTGCGGGGTCTGCGTCAGGCCGATGCGGTCTCGGCGCTGGCCCGTGCTGGTCTGACCGCGCAGGTGCGTCGCCAGTTCGACGGCCAGGTGCCCGGTGGGAGCGCGATCGGCACCGACCCGAAGGCCGGTACCGGTACCACCCGCGGCACCAGGGTCGTCCTGCTGGTGAGCACCGCGCCGGTAGTGCCCGAGGTGGTCGGGTTGTCCGTTGAGCAGGCCCGGCAGGTGCTCGCCGACGCTGGACTGAACAGCACGGTCCGCGGTTCTCTCGGCGGATTCTCGATCCTCGGGGGCTTGTCGGATCGGGTGATCTCGCAGTCACCCGGAGCCGGTCAGCCCGTCCGCCCCGGCGCCACCATCGAGCTGACGACGTTATGAGCGCTCCGCACTCACGTGCGAAGCATCTCGGCGACCAGGAACGCGAGCTCAAGCGCCTGCTGGGTGTTCAGCCGCGGATCGCACGCGGTTTCGTAGCGCCCTGACAGGTCAGCATCGGAGATGTCCTGCGCGCCGCCGAGGCACTCGGTGACGTCCTCCCCGGTGAGTTCCACGTGGATTCCACCGGGATAGGTGCCCAGCGCATGGTGCACCTCGAAGAAACCTTGCACCTCGTCGACCACCCAGTCGAAGTGCCTGGTCTTGTAGCCGGTGGAGGACTCGATGGTGTTGCCATGCATCGGGTCGCACTGCCAGATCACCTGATGCCCAGCGGCGGTGACCTTCTGCACGATCTCCGGCAGCACATCGCGGACCCGCTGCGCCCCCATCCGGGAGATCAGGGTGAGCCGACCCGGGACGCCGTGCGGGTCAAGCCGCTCGACGTATTCCACAGCCTGGTCCGGTGTGGTACTCGGACCCAGCTTGATTCCGACGGGATTGGCCAGCAGTTCAGCGAAGGCGATGTGTGCCCCGTCCAGCGCGCGGGTTCGATCCCCCACCCAGAGGAAGTGCGCGGACAGGTCGTAGAGCTTGGGCGTCCCGGCGGTGCGGACCAGGCGGAGCATGGCCCGCTCGTAGTCGAGCACCAACGCCTCGTGACTGGCGTAGATCTCGGTGGAGTGCAGCGATGAGTCGTTCACTCCACACGCCGACATGAACCGCAGGCCCCGGTCGATCTCGCCGGCCAGCGCCTCGTATCGCGCTCCGGCCGGCGATCGCCGCACGAAGTCCTTGTTCCAGTCGTGCACCTTGTGCAGGTCCGCCATGCCGGCCAGGGTCAGCGCCCGCACCAGGTTCATCGCCGCTGCGGCGTTGGCGTATGCCCGGATCATCCGCGACGGATCGTGCTGCCGCGCCTCGGGGGTGGCGACCAACGAGTTGATCATGTCGCCGCGGTAGGACGCCAAGCCGAACGCATCGATCGACGCGGACCTCGGCTTGGCGTACTGCCCGGCCACCCGCCCCACCTTCACCACCGGCATGCTCGATCCGTAGGTGAGCACCACCGCCATCTGCAGCAGCGTGCGGATGTTGGCCCGCAGGTGCGGCTCGGTGTTGTCGACGAAGGTCTCGGCGCAGTCCCCACCCTGCAGCAGGAATGCCTCGCCGCGGGCGACTGCCCCGAGCTGATCCCGCAACTGGTCCACCTCAGGCGCCACGGTGATCGGCGGGACGCTTTCCAGTACGGTGCGTACGCTGCGCACCGCTTCCGGGTCAGGCCAGCTCGGTTGCTGCGCGGCAGGCAAGGCCAGCGCAGTGTCAAGCCTGGTGCGGAGATCGGCAGGCAGCGGCGGCAGCTCCGGGAGCGTGTCGACCGGAACATCCACGGTCCAGTTCACGATGGTTGAGGGTATGGGGTGCGCCCCCGGGTCGGTCCAGCGGGACCCATCAACCGAAGAAGACCTCGGCCTCGACGTGGCGCTGCGGCGGCACCGTCTTGATGGCCGCGGTGGCCTCGGCCAGCTTCACCCGGATGATGTCGGTGCCACGCAGCGCCACCATGACGCCGCGGTCGCCCTCATGCACCGCGTCGACGGCATGAACGCCGAATCGGGTAGCCAACACACGGTCGTAGGCAGTGGGGGTACCCCCACGCTGGATGTGACCCAGAACCACGGCACGGGACTCGGCACTGGTGCGTCGGGCGATCTCGTCGGCCAGCCAGATTCCGACGCCGCCGAGGCGCTTGTGGCCGAACGCGTCGATCTCCGCGGCGGCGACGAGCTCCGCGCCTCCCTCTGGCACCGCGCCCTCGGCCACCACGACGATCGCGGCGGATTCCCGCTCGAGGCACCGGATGACCCACTTACACACCCGATCCACCGAGAATGGCCATTCCGGCATCAGGATGGCGTTCGCCCCGCCGGCCATCCCGGAGTGCAGTGCTATCCAGCCCGCATTGCGGCCCATCACCTCCACGACCGCCGCCCGGTGGTGCGACTCCGCGGTGGTGCGCAGCCGATCGATCGCCTCGGTCGCGATGTGCACCGCGGTGTCGAACCCGAAGGTGTAGTCGGTGGCACCCAGGTCGTTGTCGATGGTCTTCGGCACGCCGACCACGAAAACCCCGTCCTCGCCCAGCCTGCGGGCCACCCCGAGGGTGTCCTCACCGCCGATCGCGATCAGGGCGTCCACACCGTGCTCGGCCAGAGTCCGCTTGACCTGCTCCGCGCCGCCATTGCGGTACGGGTTGGTGCGCGAGGTGCGCAGGATGGTACCGCCGAGGGGAAGGATGTGCTCCACGTCGGCCAGACCCAGCGGCTGCATCAGCCCTTCCATCGGGCCCCGCCAGCCGTCGCGGAACCCGATGATCTCGTGCCCGTACACCTCGATGCCCTTGCGGACCACCGCCCGGATCACCGCATTGAGACCCGGGCAGTCCCCACCCCCCGTGAGCACGCCGATACGCATATCGATTTCGCCTTCCCGCTCGTTCCTGCTTGACGGCGTGAGCGTGGCACGACTGCGATCGGTGCAGCAAAGCGGGCGGTCATCGGGCGCGATTAGGCCGTGCCGAGCGGTGCTCCTCGATCACCCGCCATCTGGTGAGGTTGTGCCGGGCGTCGGCCACCGCGTCGTGAGCGTCGCTGGGCGGCGGGGGCAAGGCCGGCTTGCCGGCGTCCTCCCAGCGCTGTCTCAGGTCCCGGGTGAACCGAGGTAGTGCTCGGGGCAGCGCCGGCATCGGTCCCCATAGCTGGGCGAGAGCGACGTGGTCGTAGGCGGCGAACCAGGCCCACAGCTCCACTCGCTCGTCGGGCGCGGTCAGAAACTCCAGCAGCGTGTCGCGGATGGCCGCCCGGTTGCGCCATGCCCGGTCGGATGGCGGCGGCAGCTTGGGTAACACATGCGATCGGACCCACTCACCGGCCCGCGCGGGATTGAACTCGGTGGATACCGCGTAGTACTCCCGGCCCTGCTCGTCGACCACCCCGATGGAGATGAGCTCGATGGTGACGCCATCCTCGATGAACTCGCAGTCGTAGAAGAACCGCACGACCGGCCAGCCTACGCAGTGCCCAACGCCGGAACTGGTCAGGACGCCTTGAGAGCCAGCCGCGGCGGCGGCTCGCGCTGCTTGACCGACGACGCGTACCGGTCCACGTACTCCTGGCCGGAGAGGTCCATCAAGGAGTACATGATTTCGTCGACCATCGATCGTTCGACGAACCGGTCACCGGCCAGGCCCGCGTAGCGGGAGAAGTCCAGCGGCGCACCGAAGCGCACTTCAACCGGATGCGGCCGCCACATCTTGGTGCCCATGGGGCTGACCTTGTCGGTGCCCACCATGACGACCGGGATCACCGGCACACCTGCCTGCAGCGCCATCCGGGCGACGCCGGTCTTGCCCTTGTACAACCGGCCGTCCGGGGACCGGGTGCCTTCCGGGTAGATGCCGAGCAGGTTGCCCGCGGCCAGCAGCCGCACTCCGGTGTCCAGGGCAGCCTGCGCGGCCGAAGCGCTGGACCGGTCGATCGGCACCTGGCCGGTGGCGCTGAAGAACTGCCGTTTGAACCACCCCCGCAGCCCCGGCGTGGTGAAGTACTCCCGCTTGGCGAGGAACGTCACCCGGCGGCGGACTACCAAGGGTAGGAAGAACGAGTCGGCCACCGCGAGATGGTTGCTGGCCAGAATGGCGCCGCCGCGTTTCGGGAGATGCTCGGCGCCATAGACCTGCGGATGGCATGCCAGACGCATCAAAGGCCCGAGTAGCAGGTGTTTGAGCAGCCAGTAGAACACCGCCTACCGATCCTTCCCTCGCCCTCGCGGGCCGCAGCATCTGCCAGCCTACGGAGCACCGTATCGGGGGCACAACGACCCCGCGCCTACCTTGGTACGCAGGTCCGGCGGACATGGTTCGATCCGGTAGGTACGGACGCGCCTCCCGCGTCGGCGCGGTAACGTCACCCCGGCAGCGATCCCTGGCCGAGTCCGAGAGTGGTGTCGGAGTTGACCTTCCCCGATCCCGAGGAGCCGGACCGTGAAGGTCCGGCCCAGCACAGCAGTTCGAAGGACGCAAAGGACGCAAAGGACTGGAAGGACACTGACACCGCGTTTGCCGCCATCGTCGCAGGTTTGCAGCCCACACCGGAGGTGCCCCGCCGGCCCGCGGAGGAGGATCATTTCGAGCCACCAGAGCCACCACCGCTGCCGGTGCCCCGGGCCCGGACGGTGGGCGGTGTGGCGCTGCTCGCAGTCGGGGTGCTGTTGCTGGTAGGACCGAACCTGCTGGGCTTGGGCGCGGGCGTGGCGACACCGCTGGGCCTGTTGGTGCTGACCGCAGGGATCGGCTGGCTGGTAATCGGGCTGCGTTCCGGCCCGCCACCGGAGGGCTGGGACGATGGGGCGCGGCTGTAGCCGCTCACCCCTGCCCTCAGACCTCCACGCGGCGCTTGAGTTCCTTCAGAGCAGTGTCCATGATGACCCGCTCGGCCTTCCGCTTGATCATCCCGATCATGGGTATCGTCAGGTCAACCGTGAGACTGTACGTCACATTGGTCGCACCGCCAGCAGGTTGCAGAACGTAGGAGCCATGCTGAGCCTTCTGCATCTGGCCCTTGACCAGTTCCCAGCTCACCATCAGCCCGTCGGCCGACCAGGTGTAATCGAGCACGTACTCGTCTTTGACGATGCCCGCGTCCAGCGAGAAGCGGACCCGCTCGGCGCGATCACCCACACCGGACACGATCACCTCAGCCTTTTTCACTGCCAATGCCCACTGCGGGTAGGCGGCGAAGTCGGCGATCACGTCCATGATCGCCTCAGGATCGGCGTTGATCATAATCGACTGGGTTGACTGATCGGCCATGCGGGGCAGGCTACCGGGCAGTTCGTCGCCGGGAGTGGTCACTACCTCACCACGTGGGGATGCCGGCCGGCGATTCAGGCACCGCCGGACTGTTGGACGAAACGCTAGCCGCGATACGTTCGATACTCCAGACCGGGTCGAGCGACGGCCTGGCCGGGCAGCGGTGGACGGCGCGAGCTGCGGAGGTACCCGTGCGGGAGTTCACAGTCCCGGCCACCACGATGGTGGCCGACGAGGAAAGCCTCACCGATGCGGTGTGGGCCAACGCCGAGCGGTTCGCCAGCAGCGTCAGCTTTCGCCGCCGGGTCGACGGCGGCTGGGTTGACGTCACAGCGAGGGACTTCGCGAAACAGGTCACGTCGGTGGCCAAGGGCCTTATTGCATCGGGCATCGATCGCGGGGATCGGGTCGCGCTGCTATCCAAGACCCGCTACGAATGGACCCTGCTGGACTACGCGATCTGGGCCGCTGGCGGATCGACGGTGCCGATCTACGAGACGTCCTCCCCGGAACAGGTGGAGTGGATTCTTTCGGATTCCGGTGCCAAGGCGGTCTTCGTTGAGACCTCCGCGCACCGCGAGATAGTCCAGGGTCTGGTTGATCGCCGGGGCGAGCCGGCTCTGGTCTGGCAGATCGAGCCGGCGCCGGGTGGTGGGGGTCAGGGCGCGGCGATCGACGAGGTCACTGCACTGGGCGCCGAGATCAGCGACGACGCCGTACGACAGCGCGCCGCGGCGGTGGGTGCCGAGGACCTGGCGACGTTGATCTACACCTCGGGGACCACCGGGCGACCCAAGGGCTGCGAGATCACCCACCGCAACCTTCTCTCCGTGACCCGGTCTGCGGTGGGGGAGTTTCCTGGCCTGATGCAGCCGGCCAACTCGGTGCTGCTGTTCATCCCCTTGGCGCATGTGCTCGCCCGGATCGTCCAGTGCTGCTGTGTGTACGCGCGGATCACTCTCGGGCATACCCCGGATGTGAAGAACCTGGCTGCCGAGCTGGCCGAGTTCCGGCCGACGTTCGTACTGGCAGTGCCTCGAGTATTCGAGAAGGTCTACAACTCGGCAAAGCACAAAGCGCATACCGACGGCAAAGGCTTCATCTTCGATGCCGCCGACGCCACCGCGGTCGAGTGGAGCCGCGCCCGAGACGCAGGCGGGGCCGGGCTGGTCCTGCGCGCCAAGCACGCATTGTTCGACCAGTTGGTCTACTCCAAGCTGCGGGCGGTGCTCGGCGGTCGGTGCGTCGCGGCGGTCTCCGGTGGCGCCCCGCTGGGCGAGCGGCTCGGACATTTCTTCCGCGGTATCGGGGTGACGGTGCTGGAGGGCTACGGGCTGACCGAGACAAGCGCGCCAGCCACGGTGAACACCGAGAAAAACATCAAGATCGGTACCGTGGGTCCACCGTTGCCCGGTGTGACGATCAAGATCGGCGATGACGACGAGGTGCTGATCAAGAGCCCGGGTGTGTTGCGCCGATATTGGCACAATGAGCAGGCCACCAAAGAAGCGGTCATGGACGGCTGGTTTCACTCCGGCGACCTCGGGGAGCTGGACGCCGACGGCTTCCTTCGGATCACCGGCCGTAAGAAGGAGCTCATCGTCACAGCGGCTGGCAAGAACGTCTCCCCTGCCGCGATGGAGGACCGGATCCGCGCTCACCGACTGATCAGCCAGTGCATGGTGGTGGGTGACAAGCAGCCGTTCGTTGCCGCCCTGATCACCCTCGACGCCGAGGCCCTACCGGCCTGGGGCGCCGAGCATGGGAAGCCGGCTGGAGTGTCCGCCACCGACCTGATCGACGATGCGGACCTGCGCGCCGAGGTGCAACGCGCGGTGGACGACGCCAACAAGACCGTCTCGAAGGCCGAGGCGATCCGCAAATTCCGGATCCTGCCCGTCGACTTCACCGAGGACGGTGGTCAGCTCACCCCGACCCTCAAGCTCAAGCGCGCCGTGGTGGCCAAGGACTTCGCCGCCGACATCGACGCCCTCTACTCGTGAGCGTGTCACAGCAGGTCGCTCAGGCGCTGCGCCCGGCACCCCCAGCTCCATTCCTGGAGCATCCAGCGCCGCCCGCGCCGGCCCATCGCCGCCGCCCGCTCGGGATCGGCAAGCAGCGTTGCGACGGCCCGGGCCACTGCCGCTACGTCACGACCGTTCACCAGGTCACCGGTGTCCCCCGCGCGGACGGTCTCCCGCGCCCCACCGGCGTCACCGGCGATGACAGGCAGGCCGGTCGCCGCGGCTTCGAGATACACCAGACCGAAACCCTCGACGTCCAGTCCCCGACCACGGGTCCGGCAGGGCATCGCGAAGACGTCGCCCGCCGCGTAGTGCGCGGGCAGCTCAGACCACGGCACCGGTCCCGTACACACCACGGCAGCTGCGACGCCACACGACTCGGCCAGCCGGTGCAGCTCGGCCCGCCGGGGTCCGCCCCCGACGAGCAGCAGGGTGGCCCCCGGCACCTGACGCCGGATCGCGGGCAACGCCTTCACCAGCGTGTCCTGCCCCTTGCGGGCCACCAGCCGGGACACGCACAGCACTACTGGAGCCTCTCCCAGCCGATGACGTCGCCGGATCTCTGCCCGTGCGCCGAGATCCGGGTGAAACGCCGTGCAGTCAACTCCAGGCGGGAGTAGTTCAAGTGCCGCGTGGGGGCCGAACGCGGAGGCGACGCGGCGGCGAGTGTACTGGCTCACTGCGGTGACCACGTCGGCATCCGTTCCGATCCGGCGCAGGGCCATCCGGCCGGCGGGCAGCATCGACCAGCCCACCTCGTGCCCGTGGCTGCTGGCTACCACCCGTCGTACTCCTGCGCGGCGCAACGCTGGGCCCAGCAGCGCCAGCGGGGCGGCAGCGCCGAACCACACGGTCTCATAGCGCAGCTCCCGCAGCAGCCCAGCAGCCCGCCGCAGTACCGGCGGAGTGGGCAGCATGAGAGTTCCGGGATGCCGAACGACAGGGAAGGGCTGCTGCGCGTCGAAAGCATCCGCTCCCGGCCAGTCCGGAGCGTAGACGGCGACCTCCCCCGCGGGCAGCGCCATAGTCAGCTCGTGCAGGTAGGCCTGGATGCCGCCGGCCCGGGGCGGGAAGTCATTGCTCACCAGCAGGATCCGCGGCACCGCCAGAGGGTAACCGTGACCATTCCGCAGGGTTGCAGCCAGCACCTACGGGCGGCCGGTTGCCGCTCAGACGATCCGGCTCATTGCGGTGACCTGGCCCCAGGGCACCTCGACGACCTTCACCACGTCGCCGGGCTGCGGCGCATTGACGTAGAAACCGTCACCGACGTAGATGCCGATGTGGCTGATCGGGGAGTACAGCGCGATGAGATCGCCTGGCCGCAGCTGCGACTGGCTGACGCTGCTCCCCATTCGGGCCTGCGCCTGGGATGAGTGCGGCATGCCCGACACGCCAGCCTGCTCGAAGGCCCACTTCACCAGCCCCGAGCAGTCGAACGTGATCGGGCCCTCGGCGCCCCAGACGTACGACGAGCCTTGCTTGCTCAGCGCGGCGCGCGCCGCTTGGACTGCGGTACCGGTGCCGACCAGGTTGACCGGGAAGTCGGTGATACCGCCAGAGGTGTAGGCGGCTCGCTCCTGGCTGCTGAGCGCCCTGAGGCGCTGCTCGACCACCTGAATCTGACGGCCCATCTCGGCGCGGGAGCGGGTCAGGTCGCCGTCGAGCCGCGCCGCATCGTGCTCGGCCTGGCCGGCCCGCGCCGCTGCGTCGGCGGCCGACTGCTCGGCCTGCTGGGCCTGTGCGACCGCACCGGCCAGGCGGTCCAGAGCCTGCTTGCTGTCCACCGCAAGCACGTCCAGCGCCGACATCTGGTCCAGGAAGTCCTCGGGTGAGTCACTGACCAGCATTGCAGACAACCCGTTGAGCCGCGCACCCTGGAAGGAGGCGTTGGTCAGCCGATCGACCTGCCCGCGGTACTGACCCTCGACCGCCTTGGCGCGTTCCCCCGAGGCGGCAGCCGCGGTGACCTCAGCCCTGGCCCGCTCCAGGTCGGCCCGGCGGGCATTCAACTGGTCGCGGGAGTAGTGCCACCGCTCGGTGAGCACCTCAGCCTGACGGTTCAGCTCGGCCAGCCGTTGCGCGGCGGCCGGGGCGTCTTCGGGCAGTGCTGGGTCGGCCGTGGCCGGGGTGGGAATCAAGACCACCAGGACAGCAATGGCTGCGGCACTGATCGCTGCCGGGGAGCTGCGCTTCAGCCGGTGCCACGACACGTCGCGTCTGTCTCCTCTTCCCTCGGACCGCCTACCGGGTTGAACGGGTTTGGGCTGGAGTGGATACGCGCCCTCCGGGTGAGCGCGAGCGCCCACCCGGATTCACCCAGGGAAAAGGTTCCCGGTTCAGCTTCTCGACGAAGCCGATTCGGCAGCGACCTGCGTTGCCGCCCAGTTTGGGAAGCAGTTACCGCGAGGTCGCGGCAAGGTTACGAAAGGTCACCTGCACTGTCACCACCCGCCCACCCGCAATGGGGCGAGACGACCGCCGGGCACGGTCGACGTCATGCACCCCCGCCAAATGTTCGGCCCGCCCGATCAGCACACGTACCGTGAGGACCGCTCACCGCCAGTTGCCGACCGCTCGACGCCCGTGCCCACGCGGGCCCCAGTCCCGGCCTGTGTTCCGTCGTGACGTTCGCCACGATCCACCAGTTGCAGCCGGGGTACCATGCCTGCCTCGGCGAGGGTGTCCAGCGCCCTTCGTTCTGCACTGTCCAGCTCCACGCCCTCCGGCGGCGCCCCAAACAGCACGGTGATGACGCAGTCCTGGCAGGCATTGCCGCGCACCTCGCACCGGTCGCAATCCACGATCATGTCGGGCTCCCGTCTCACTCGTGATCTCGTCACGGCGGACGTTAGTAGGTCACCCTGACACTCTCGGGAGAACGAGTGCCGCGCACTGCTACCCAGCGGATCCGGCCCAGCCGACGAGGGAGATCATCCGACCCGCCGGATTGCCGTGACGTCATGCCACGGAACCCTGGCGACTTTGACCACGTCGCCGCTCTGCGGCGCGTGAAGGTAAAGCCCGTTCCCCACGTACATACCGATGTGACTCACTGGGGAGTACAGCGCGATGAGGTCGCCCGGTAGCAGTCCCGAGAATACGGCGGTCCCGACTTTGGCCTGGTCCCAACTGCCCCTCGGCAGGTTTACTCCGGCCTGCCGGTAGGCCCACATCATCAGACCCGAGCAGTCGAAGGTGCCCGGCCCCTCGGCGCCCCAGATATAGGGTGCTCCCTGCCTGGTCAGCGCCGCCCGCAGGGCGCTGACTCCGACCCCGTCGCCCGCTATGTCGAGCGGGAAGTCGGTGAATCCCTCCGACGCATAGCGGGCGAACTCGTCAGCACTGAGCCTGCCGAGGCGAGCCTGCACCAGATCGATCTGACGCCCCATCTCGAGCCGGGCGTTGGCCACGTCGCCGGCTATCCGTTCGGCGTCGAGTTCAGCGACGGCTGCCCGGGTCTCGGCGTCAGTGGTGGCGAGTTCTGCCTGCTCGGTCTGGGCGACAGCAGCCGAGAGCTTGTCCATCGCTTCTCTGTTGCTCACCGCAAGCACGTCCAGCGCGGACATCTGCTCCATGAATTGCTGGGGCGAGTCGCTGATCAGCATCGCGGCCAGGCTGCTGATCCGGGCACCCTCGAACGTGGCACTGGTCAAGAGGTCGACCTGAGCGCGGAACGCACGTTGGGCCGAGCGGGCCTGATCGGCGGTCGCCGTTGCCGCCGCCGCATCGCTACGAGCTTGGTCCGCATCGGCCCGACGGGCCAGGAGACGGTCCGTGGCCAAGTGCCACTGCTCGGTGATCACCTCCGCCTGGTGGCTCAACTCACGAACCTCGGCAGCGGTCTTGGCTGGGTCAGGCGCAGGCGCGGGAGCTGGATCGGCCACCGCGGGGGCTGCGGGCACACTCAGCGCAGCAGCGGCGACGAGAACGCCAGCCACCACACCGCGAGCGGCGCGGTTCAGACGATGGGACACCACCCGGGGCTTTCTCCTATTCTCGGGACGTCAGTGTCTGGTGCCTGAGCGATCGCACGAGAGATCATTCCCGCAATTGGCGTAACGGGCCCCCGGAAATATGGGCGCGGATCTTCACTCGTACGGTGCATCCATGTCACCCTGATGAGCGATCGCGGCCACCGCGAGCGCGTTCCGTCACGTTGGTTGGTGGCTCTTCAAGTACCGCCAACCCCCTGCTGAGCTGCTCTTAACCGCTGCCAACCCGCCGGCCGGGCTTCGGCGCCGGCCGGCGGGGTTGGCAGCGGTTAAGAGCCCTCGTCGCCCAGGTTGGCGGTACTTGAAGAGCCACCAACCGGGTCAGCGCAGAGCCGCGGTCGCGGACAGCTCCGCGGTCAGCCTTGCCCAGCGCTCCAGCAGCGCAGCCGCAGCGCCGGAGTCGATCGCCTCGGCTGCGCGCTGTGCCGTCCCCATGAGATCGTCGACGAGATCACCTGTGAGGCCACGGTGGGTGGCAAGCGCGGCGGCCGAGTTGAGTAGTACGGCATCCCGCACCGGACCCGGATCGCCGGCGACCAGACGCCGCACCACATCGGCATTGGTCACCGCGTCCCCGCCGCGCAGGTCTTCTCGACGGGCGACTGGCACGCCCAGCGCCGCCGGGTCCAACTGGTCACGCTGCACCGCGCCGCCGTTGATCACCCACACCGAGGTGGTGGTCGTGGTGGTGATCTCGTCGAGCCCGTCGTCGCCACGGACCAGCAGCGCGCTGACACCTCGGTCGGCGAGCACCTGGGCCATCACCGGGGCCATCCGTAGGTCCGCACAGCCCACCAGCCCGGCATCCGGCTGCGCCGGGTTGGTCAGTGGACCAAGGAAGTTGAACGCAGTAGGTACCCCGATCTCACGCCGTACCCCGGCCGCGTGCCGCATCGCCGGGTGAAACAGCGGTGCGAAGCAGAACCCGATTCCCACCTCGGCCACGCACTGCACCACCTGCTCCGGGCCGAGGTCGATCGCCACACCGAGTGCCTCGAGCACGTCCGCGGTGCCGCATTTCGAGGACGCTGCGCGGTTGCCGTGCTTGACGACCGGTGCGCCGGCCGCGGCAGTCACCAGCGCGGTCATCGTGGAGATGTTGACGGTGTGCGCCTGGTCGCCCCCGGTGCCGACCACGTCGACCGCTCGCTCTGGCACGTGCACCCGGCGGGCGTGCGACAGCATGCCGCCGGCAAGCCCGGCGATCTCCGCCGGGGTCTCGCCCTTGACCCGCAGCGCCACCACGAACGCGGCCATCTGAGCAGGCGTCGCAGCACCGGTCATCACCTGATCCATCGCCCACGCCGTGTCGTCGGCATCCAGGTCTGTCCCGGCGATCAACTGAGTGAGCAGGACCGGCCAGTTGCGGGCATCGGGCGTCGTGACCATGTGCGCGGCCTCAGCCGTTCGCCACCGGCAGCCGGTGCGAGCGAAGCACCTCAGCCACGGTTTCGGCGGCGACCAGCGGATCCAACGGGTGCACGATCACCGCGTCGGCCTGCGACCAGACGGCCAGCCAGCGGTCGTCTCTGCGCTGCACCGAGACGATCACCGGCGGACAGTTCGCTATCTCGTTCTTGAGCTGGCGGGACAGACCCATCCCTCCGGTGGGCTGGGCCTCGCCGTCGAGGATCGCCAGGTCCACTCTGCCCGCGTCGACTTCCGCCAGCACCTCGGCGATCGTCTCGACCTCGACGTAGTCCAGCCGGCCGATATCCGCCGCAGGACGCCGCCCGACCGCGTTGACGATTGCCTCGCGCACCTGCGGTCGGTGGCTGAAAACCAGAACAGTGGTGGCGTCGCTCGGAGCGTTCATCGGGTGGTCGAGGTCCTCAATGTCGGTGGTCCCCGGTGGCCGCAGGCTTGCGGTGGCCGGATTGGGTCACCGTGCGGGCGGTGGCACGGATGATATCCGGACAATCATCCAGTCGGTGTCGGGTATCCGCCGGTCCGGGATCGTCACTCGTGGCGGGCATCACCCTGCCCCGGCCCAACTGCGGCAGGCGCCCTTGGTCATAATGCTTGGTGTGACCCCCTCGTCCAGCCTGGCAGCGCCCGCCATCAGCCAACGGGTGCACTCGCTGAACCGGCCCAACATGGTCAGCGTCGGCACTATCGTGTGGCTGTCCAGCGAGCTGATGTTCTTCGCCGGTCTGTTCGCGATGTTCTTCACGGTGAAGGCGCAAAACGACGGTCCCTGGCCACCGATCCTCGAGTCCACCGGCGAGCCGATTCATCTCGATGTTCCCTATGCACTGGTAGTCACGATCATTCTGGTGTCCTCGTCGTTCACCTGCCAGTGGGGTGTGTTCAAGGCCGAACAGGGCGATGTATTCGGGTTGCGGCTCTGGTACACGATCACGCTGATCATGGGCACGTTGTTCGTGCTCGGGCAGGCCAACGAGTACCGCAACCTGATCCACGAGGGTGTCACGATCCCCTCAGGGGCCTACGGCACCGTGTTCTACCTCACTACTGGGTTCCACGGCCTGCACGTGACCGGGGGTTTGATCGCATTCATCTTCCTCATCGTCCGGACCAAGCTGAGCAAGTTCACTCCCGCACAAGCCACCGCAGCGATCGTCGTATCTTATTACTGGCACTTCGTCGACGTGGTGTGGATCGGCCTATTCGCCACTATCTACTTCTTGCCCTAGCACAAGCACCGAGCCGAACAAGACAGCAGGGGTAACCGAGACCGATGACCACCGCAAAATCCGACGGCCGACCGAGTCCCACCGGAGGATCGAAGCCCGCCCGGTCAAGGCGAGGGGGCCGCAGCCGGTTGTGTCGTCGGGTGTCCGGAATGCTGGCACTCACCATGGCGCTGCTGTCTGCCGGCGGGCTCTACACGGTATTGGCCCCGCAGCCGCAGACCGCGCACGCCCAGGGCGATCCGGCGCTGGTGCGCCAGGGTGAGCAGCTCTACAACAACGCCTGCATCAGCTGCCACGGCTCCAACCTGCAGGGAGTGCCCGACCGCGGGCCCAGCCTGATCGGCACCGGGGAGGCCGCGGTGTACTTCCAGGTCTCCACCGGGCGGATGCCCGCGGCGCGCCAGGAGGCGCAGAACGCCGAGAAGCCGGTCAAGTTCACCCCGGAGGAGATCGACGCGCTGGGCGCCTTCGTGCAGGCCAACGGCGGCGGACCGACGGTGCCGACAGGAAGCCTCGCTGGCGGTGACCCGGCTCGGGGTGGCGAGATGTTTCGACTCAACTGCGCGTCTTGCCACCAGTTCACCGGACGCGGCATCGCACTGTCCTCCGGCAAGTTCGCGCCCATGATCAAGGACGTCAACCCGCAGCAGATCTACAGTTCGATGATCACCGGCCCGCAGAGCATGCCTCAGTTCTCCGACCGGCAGATCACCCCGGAGGAGAAGCGCGACATCATCGCCTACATCGAGTCGGTCACCGAGAACCGCAACAACCCGGGTGGCTACTCCCTCGGTGGTTACGGGCCGATCTCGGAGGGTCTGATCGCCTGGATCGTCGGGATCGTGGCGCTGGTCGCCGTCACGTTGTGGATCGGGTCCAAGGCATGAGCGGCCACGATGGGCCTGGCGGGGGGCAGACCGGGCCGCGACGACCCCCGAGTGACGCCGACCTGTCCACGTTGAGCCGCGAGGAACTGGTCCGGCTGGGCTTGGCCGCCGACGGGGTGACCATCGTTCACCAGGAGGATCCGTTCCCGGTGCCGGGCACCCGCGCCGAGAAGCGCACCGAGCGCAAGGTCGCGCGCTGGTTCACCATCGCCGCGCTGGCTGGGTTGGGTTTCCTGGCGGCTTTCCTGTTCTTGCCCTGGGAGTACGTTCCACCCGGCAGCCCGGGCAGCCAGCACCTGCTCTACCAGCTGTACACCCCGATCATCGGGCTCTTGCTCGGTGTGTCGGTGTACGCCATCGGTGCCGGGACGATCCTCTACGCCAAGCGCCTGCTGCCACACGAGACCGCGGTGCAGCAACGTCACATGGGCGGTTCCGCCGAGGTCGACCGCGTGACCACGACGGCGATCCTGACCGACACCGGTACCCGCAGCAACATCGGGCGACGGTCCCTGATCAAGCGAGCGGCTGGGGCGGGCGCCGGCGTACTCGGTGTCGGGGTGGGAGTACTCGCCTTGGGTGGCCTGGTGCGAAACCCCTGGAAGGGCGGCGCCAACGCCGCGCTGTGGGTCACGCCCTGGCGCTCGGATGACGGTGAGCCGGTGTACCTGCGCTACGAGGACCACGAGATCACCCTGGCCCGTCCCGAGGACCTTGCTGCCGGCAGCATCGCGACGGTCTTCCCGTACAAGCGCTCCTGGTCGGAGGAGGAGGCGCACAAGGCGCTGCGCGCATCCGACAGCCCCGTGATGCTCATCCGGTTGCGGTCGGAGCAGGCGGCGCAAGTGGTCCAGCGCGAGGGCCAGGTCGGCTTCCATTACGGCGACTTCTACGCGTACTCAAAGATCTGCACCCACCTGGGTTGCCCCGCTTCGCTGTACGAGGCACAGACCGCTCGGCTGTTGTGTCCATGCCACCAGTCGCAGTTCGACATGCTGGAATACGCTAAGCCGATCTTCGGCCCGGCTACCAGAGCCTTGCCTCAGCTGCGCATCGATGTCAATGATGAGGGATACTTCTATTCCAAGGGTGACTTCATCGAACCTGTAGGACCGGCGTTCTGGGAGCGGAGGTCGTGAGCGCGATGACGACGCCGAGCAAGTCGCCGGGCCTGGCGGCCAGGGCGGGTAAGACAGCCGACGAGCTCGACCAGCGGTTCCACCTGGCTGCCGGCATGCGCAGGCAGATCAACAAGGTCTTCCCGACGCACTGGTCGTTCATGCTCGGGGAGATCGCGCTGAACACCTTCATCGTGCTGTTGCTGTCCGGGACTTACCTGACGCTGTTCTTCGACCCCTCCATGGCGGAGGTCACCTACGACGGGGTCTACCAGAACCTCCGCGGGGTCGAGATGTCCCGGGCGTACGCGTCGACCCTGGAGCTCTCCTTCGACGTCCGTGGTGGCCTGTTCATCCGGCAGGTGCACCATTGGGCAGCGCTGCTGTTCGTCGCGGCCATCGTGGCGCACATGTTCCGCACCTTCTTCACCGGAGCCTTCCGCAAGCCGCGGGAGACGAACTGGATGATCGGCGTCGTTATCGCGATCCTGGCCGGGCTCGAAGGCCTCACCGGCTACTCGCTGCCCGACGACCTGCTCTCGGGAACCGGACTCCGGATCATTTCGGCGATCACCATGTCGCCACCTGTGATCGGTACCTGGGCGCACTGGGCGATCTTCGGCGGCGAGTTCCCCGGAACATTGATCATCCCCCGGTTCTTCATCCTTCACGTGCTGGTCATCCCGGGAATCCTGTTCGCGCTCATCGCGGTGCACCTCGGGCTGGTCTGGTACCAGAAGCACACCCAGTTCCCCGGCCCCGGTCGCACCGAGCGCAATGTGGTCGGGGTACGGATCTTGCCGATCTTCGCGGTGAAGGCCGGCGGTTTCGCCATGGTGAACATTGGTGTGATCTGCATCATGGCGGGACTGTTCCAGATCAACCCGGTGTGGAACTTCGGCCCGTACAACCCGGCCCAGGTCTCGGCGGCGTCGCAACCCGATTGGTACGTCGGCTGGCTCGACGGCTCGACCCGGCTGTGGCCTGCCTGGGAGCTCTACCTGGGCGACTACCTGATTCCTGCGTCGTTCTGGCCGACGATGGTGCTTCCCGGCATCATGTTCACCCTCGCGGCGATGTACCCCGCCATCGAGCGCAAGCTGACCAAGGACAACGCCACCCACAACCTTTTGCAGCGCCCACGGGACGTCCCGGTGCGGGCCGGCCTGGGGATGATGGCGATTTCGTTCATGTTCGTGCTGCTGCTCTCGGGCGGCAATGACGTCATCGCGTACGTCTTCGATATCTCGTTGAACGCGACCACCTGGGCCGGGCGCATCGGGCTGCTGTTGTTGCCACCGATCTCCTACTACGTCACTTACCGGATCTGCCTTGGGCTGCAGCGCGCCGACCGAGCGGTCCTCGAACACGGCATCGAGACTGGCATCATCAAGCGTCTGCCGCACGGCGAGTTCATCGAGGTGCACCAACCCCTGGGCGGCGTCGATCCGCACGGCCACCCCATCCCACTGGAGTACCAGGGTGCGACGGTGCCCCAGCGGATGAACCAGCTCGGCTCGGCTGGTTCCCCAGTACCCGGATCCCTGTTTCGACCGGATCCTCCGGAGCAGACGAGAGCGCTGGAGGAGGCTCGTCACGAGTCCGCTACCGGAAACGGAGCCGGTACCGATGGCGCGGGCCGAAAGTTGGCCGGTCGGCCGCAGCAGCCCAACGACTAGTCAGTTCAGGCGGCCAGGCGAGTTCCGTCGGCTGACGGCGGTAGAGGTCAGTCGGCGGTGAAGGCCGAGCCGATATGCGCCACGAGCTCGCCGGCCGGCCGAGTGGCATGCCGCTGCGCGGTGTCGTGGATCAGCCGGTTGATGTCGCCCTTGGCTCGCGCCAGCTCGACCAGCCCGGTGAGCAGGCTGAACTGCGGCCCGCGTCAGATGTCCAACAACCTCGCGCACTGTCCAAGCCCTCGCCCGACTACGGAGTATCACCGATCCGTATGCCTGACCAGCTGGCTATCTGGATGAGGCGGGTTCATTCCGCCTTGGGGCCGATGTGGTACTCGAAGACCAGCCCGGCCACCGTGCCCAGGACCACCACGATGCCAATCGTGACCAGCCACCACTGATTGAAAGCCAGTGCGAACCCGGCCACGGTCGCCGCCAGTGCCATCGCGACTGGCCAGTAACTGCCGGGTGAGAAGAAGCCGAGCTCGCCGGCGCCGTCAGAGATCTCGGCATCGACGTTGTCCTCCGGGCGCATCCGGACCCGCCGGGACACGAAGCGGAAGTACGTGCCGATGATGAGTGTTAGCCCGCCGGTCAGAGTCAACCCCACGGTGCCAACCGGCTCGCCAGCCGACCATAGGCCGTAGACCACTGCGCACAAGAAGAAGAACGCGGTGTTGATCTCGAAGATCCGCGCCTCGACCCTCATGGTGCTGCCTCGCTCTCGAGCATGGGCGAAGGGACCGGTCGATACTCCAGATTATTGGCTAAGCCTAGTGGCCCCCGCCGGCCTGGCGGATCTCCCGGGCGGTGCGGTCTGTGTCAAAGGGGGAGGTGGTCACTGCCTCGGGCGTGCACAGCTCGCCACAGTTCAGCTGCGCGAGCGCCTCGCCGGCGGTGTACGACCGGGCAGTCTCCGGATTTGTCTGGGCTCGAAGGACCAGGTACCGGTCGAACAATGCCCCCGGCAAGGCCCGGAGCTCGAAGTTCATCATCGCGTGGTAGGTACCGCACAGCTCGGCGCAGCGACCGACGAACGCCCCCGGACGCTCCACCGTGGTCTGAAACACGTTGTCGGTGCCGTTTTTCTCCGGTCGCGGGAAGACATCACGCTTGAAGAGGAACTCCGGTATGTAGAACGCGTGCAGTACGTCGGTGGACACGATCTGGTACTCCACCACCCGGTCAGTAGGCACCACCAGGATCGGGATGGTGTTGGACGAGCCGAGCGTGGACAGCGGTGCGCCTCCCGCTGTCTGCAGGACCTGATAGATGCCGTCGGTACCCGGCCTGTCCTGCAGGTACTGGAACTCCCAGTTCCATTGGAAGCCGACCACTCTCACCCGCAGGTCGGGGTTATCGACCTTGGCGTTGACGAAGTTCTGCGATGTCGCGGTGAAGTAAAAAAGCACCGCTACGATCACGAACGGGATGACCGTGTAGACGATCTCGAGCGGAAGGTTGTACTGGAACTGCCGAGGCATCTCGTCGGACCGTTTGCGGTGAAAGGTGACCGACCACATGAGCAGCCCCGCGACGATCGCCCCGACCACCAGCGCTGCCACCGTCGCCCAGATCCACAGCGCACGCATCGACTCGGCCTGCGGGGTGATCCCTTCCGGCCAGCCGAACGCGAACACATCGTGCACCGAGCACCCGGTGGACAACAAGGCGACCATCCCGGCCAGCCCGGCCACCTTCAGCAGCCGAACCGCGCGAGAACGGACCACACCGATCACGCCTGGTTCCTCCCCGTCGCCCGTGCCACGTCACCCCGTGCGGCCATCAGCTCAGTTACCTGGAGCCTAAACCAGCGCCATGGCCGGAACTCCCCCGGGATCGCGAGGCCTCGCGCGTCGGTGGTCATACTGGTCCGCTGTGAGCGTCCCGACCGAGGGTCGGCCACCGATGAGAGGGCGAGCACGTGTGCGGGTTGCTGGGACTCCTGACCGCGCAGCAGGACGCGGCGCAGCGGGTGGCGGACGTGATCGCGGCCCTGCGCTGCCAGCGGCATCGAGGACCCGACGAGACTGGGACCTGGTACGACGCTGACGTGGTGCTCGGATTCAACCGGCTGTCCATCATCGACCTCGAACACTCCCACCAGCCCCTGCGGTGGGGGCCGCCGGATGCACCGGAGCGCTACACGATCCTGTTCAACGGGGAGATCTACAATTACGTCGAGCTTCGCGAGGAGCTGCGTCGTGAGCCGTGCGCCGTGAAGTTCGTCACTGAGGGCGATACCGAAGTCGTCGTTGCGGCCTACCACCATTTCGGGCCCGCTGCTGTGCAGCGGCTGCGGGGAATGTTCGCATTCGTGATCTGGGACAGCCAGCTGCGGGTGGCCTTCGGTGCCCGGGACCCCTTCGGTATCAAGCCGCTGTTCAGCTGTGCCGGGCCGGGTGGAGTCGCGTTCGCCAGCGAGAAGAAGAGCCTGCTCGAACTGGCGTCCTCGCTGGGTGTGTCGGGCGCGTCCATGGAGGTGGACCACCGAGCGCTGCAGCATTACCTGAGCCTGCAGTACGTGCCCGAACCGGCGTCCCTGCATACGGGGATCGCCCGGATCGAGTCCGGCACCTCCTTCACCCTCTCCCCCGGCGGCACACTGATTACCGAGCGCTACTTCCATCCTCATTTCCGGCCGCGTCCAGTCCGCTCCGAAGCGCAGGCGTGCGCCCTGCACGACGAGATCACCACGGCGCTGCGGGACTCGGTCGCCAAGCACATGCGGGCCGACGTCACCGTCGGCGCGTTCTTGTCCGGCGGGATCGATTCCACCGCGATCGCCGCGCTGGCCAGAGAACACAATCCGGATCTGATCACCTTCACCACCGGCTTCGAGCGGGAGGGCTATTCCGAGGTGGACGTGGCCGCGGAGTCGGCGGCCGCGATCGACGTCCGGCACGTGATCCGCACTGTCTCTGCCACCGAGCTGGCCGAGGCGCTGCCGCTGATCGTGTGGTATCTCGACGACCCGGTGGCCGACCCCGCCCTGGTGCCGCTGTGGTTCATCGCCAGGGAGGCCAGGGAACACGTCAAGGTGGTGCTATCCGGCGAGGGCGCAGACGAGCTGTTCGGCGGGTACACCATCTACCGGGAGCCGCTATCGCTAGCCGCTTTCGAGAGAGTCCCCGGTGCGTTGCGCCGAACGCTGGGCCGGATCTCCACCTGCATCCCCGACGGGGTGCGCGGCAAGGACCTGCTGCGTCGCGGTTCACTGACGCTGGAACAGCGCTACTACGGCAACGCCCGAATCTTCCGGGACGACCAGCTGCGCGGGGTGTTGCGTGGATACGACCCGACCATCTCACACACCGACGTCACCGCGGCGGCCTACGCCGCCTCGACCGGCTGGGATCCGGTGACCCGCATGCAGCACGTGGACCTGTTCACGTGGCTGCGTGGCGACATCTTGGTCAAGGCGGACAAGATGACCATGGCCAACTCGCTGGAGCTGCGGGTGCCCTTCCTCGATCCGGAGGTGTTCCGGGTGGCTTGCACTATCCCGCTCGAGGAGAAGATCACTCGCGAGACCACCAAGCACGCCCTGCGCCGGGCACTGCGCGACATCGTGCCCGCGCACGTGCTGAACCGGCGCAAACTGGGTTTCCCGGTGCCGATCCGGCCCTGGCTCAGGGCAGAGCTGCACGACTGGGCTCGCGGAATCGTCAACGACTCTGGTACCGCGGAGTTCCTGGACCGCGGGGCGGTGCACCGGATGCTCGACGAGCACCGCGCAGGTCCACGAGATCACAGCAGGAGGATCTGGGCGGTGCTGGTCTTCATGCTTTGGCATGGGATCTTCGTCGAACAGCGGATCGTCCCCAAGGTGCCCGAACCGCACTACCCCGTGCAGGTCTAGGCCGCGCACGCGCACGAGGGCCCGACATACCGAGCACCAAAGCACGACATACCGAGCACCAGGGCCCGACACGCCGGGACGGGGGTGGGGCTCAGTTGAAGGAGTCTCCGCAGGCGCAGGAGCCGCCCGCGTTGGGGTTGTCGATGGTGAAACCCTGCTTCTCGATGGTGTCCACGAAATCGATCACCGCGCCCTGCAGGTAGGGGGTGCTCATCCGGTCGACCACCACGGCGAGGCCGTTGTAGTCCCGCTTGGTGTCGCCGTCGAGCGTGCGCTCATCGAAGAACAGCTGGTAGCGCAACCCTGCGCAGCCCCCCGGCTGCACGGCGATGCGCAGATGCATGTCGGTCCGGCCCTCTTGGTCGAGTAATGCCTTCGCCTTGATGGCGGCGGCATCGGTCAGCTCGACCCCGTGGGTGGCTACCTCGGTGTCGGCGATGTTCTCGACGGTCATGGCTCTCCCTGGGGGATCGGCGCTCGGCACGGACGGGCTATCTGCATCACACAAACGCCCGCGACCGACGGGTGATTCCCGTGTCTCCATGGTGTCACAGTCTCCATCGAGACACAGCCTCCATGGTCACGCTGCATCCATAGTGACAGGTGCACCACCCTAGTGAGCCGGCTCAGCGCCCGCCCCACTGACGGGCGGCGTGCTCGGCCACCGCTTCCAGGGTACCTGCCGGGTCGGCCAGTGCGGCCCGCACCGAGCCGGCCAGCTCCGCCGCGGCGTATGCGGCGGCTATCCCAACCGCAGCCGCCTCCCGCCGCCCGACCGACACTTGCCCAGCCAGGACGATGCAGGGCAGCCCGCGCAGCGCAGCGCCTTCGGCGAGCGCGGTGACGAGCTTGCCGCGCAGCGACTGCCAGTCGAAGCTGCCCTCACCGGTGACCACCAGCTCGGCGTGGTCCAGCGCATCGTCCAGCCTGCTGCGTTCGGCGACCAGCTGCACACCGGAGACCCGCTCGGCGCCGAGCGCGAGCAGCGCCGCGCCGAGGCCTCCGGCTGCGCCGCCCGACGGCAGTTCCCGGACCGCCCGGCCGGTCGCCTGCTCCAGCACGTCGGCCCAGCGGGTCAGTGCCGCTTCTAGTTCCCGAACCTGCTCAGGCCCGGCCCCCTTCTGCGGTCCGAACACCTCGGCGGCGCCGTACCGGCCCAGCAACGGGTTGGTCACGTCCGCAGCAGCGACCAGCCGCAGGCCATCCACCGCGGACCGGCCGTCGAGCCGCGCGCACCGGACGAGCGCGGCGCCACCGGCCGGTAGCGGCCGGCCTGCGGTGTCCACGGCGACCGCGCCGAGCGCCGCGAGCGCTCCGGCCCCACCGTCGGAGCTGGCCGAACCACCCAGGCCCACCACCGCGGTGCGCAGGCCGGCGTCTCGCACTGCGGCGAGCAGCTCCCCCACCCCGCGGCTGGTCGCGGTCGTCGCGTCGCGCTGCCAGGAGGGCACCAGGTGCAGGCCACAAGCCTGCGCGGTCTCCAGATAACCGGTCGTTTCGTGCTGCAGCCAGTGAGCTGCCACCGGCTCACCCGTCGGCCCGGTGACCCGGGCGCTGTGCACGATCCCGCCCAGCGCGCTGTGCAGCACATCCACGAAGCCCGGGCCTCCATCAGCCAACGGGCGCAACGTCAGTTCGTCGCCGGGGGCGGCGCGCCGCCATCCTCTTTCGACGGCTTCAGCCGCCTCTACAGCGCTCAGAGTCCCGCCGAAACAGTCCGGGGCGATCAACACGCGCACAGCTGCCGACGCTACGCCTGCGGCGCGTTGTCCTAGTCTGGTCATCGTGAGGTTCCTGCGCGGCAAGACCGGCCCGGGAGCCACCGATCCCGAGGAGCCGGCGGGTGAGGTGGCGCCCGAAGCCGACGACGCCACACACCGGGCCCGCACCGCCGGCAAGGGCCGGCCCACACCAAGCCGACGAGAGGCCGAGGGGCGCAAGCGGGGCCCGGCCCCGCCGCCACCGCGCACCCAGCGGGAAGCGCTACGCCGGATGCGCGGGTCCAAGGAGGAGCGCCGCAACGCCTCGGCGGCTCGCCGCGAGCGGATGATGGCCGGGGACGAGAAGTACCTGCTGCCCCGCGATCGTGGCCCGGTGAAGGCCTACGTCCGGGACCTGGTGGACTCCCGGCGCAACATCTCCGGTCTGTTCATGCCGCTGGCGCTGCTGGTGATCGTGGTGATCCTGGTCCCGTCGCCCATCGTGCAGCAGTACGTGTCGCTGGTGTCGATGGCGATGCTCGTCACGATGATCGTCGAGGGGGTTTTGCTCGGCCGGATCGTCAATCGCCGCGTCCGCGAACGGTTCCCCGATGCACCGGGGACCGGCCTAGGCCTGGGATTCTATGCAATGACCAGGGCGACCCAGCTGCGCCGCCTGCGGGTACCCAAGCCTCGCGTCGGTCGTGGTGACCCGATCCCGTAGCAAGGCCCGCTCAGGACGGTCCCAGGTTCATCGGGCCGTACACCTCGTCCTCGCCGTCGAGCAGGGTGACCGCCGCCACACCGTTGTCGAGCAAACCCGGCCACTCGCGGCCGAGCCACTCCTCGGCATCGGTCTGATCGTCGAAGGTGATGTCCGGACCGGGCGCCTGGTCGCCGTCGGGGTCCTGGTAGCGCCACCGAAGGGTCATCGCATGACGGTAGCGTCGCCGGCAGAAGCGAGGAGATCACGTGCGGACGCTGGTGCTCGGTGGTGCGCGGTCAGGAAAGTCAGCGCACGCGGAGGCCTTACTGGGCAAGGCGCGGGTGGACTACCTGGCGACCGCCCGGCACCGCCTCGACGACCCGGACTGGGAGGCGCGGATCGCCGTGCACGTGGCCCGCAGGCCACCGGAATGGCGCACCGTTGAGCCGTCCGACCTGCCCGTTGCACTGCGCGCCGCGGGATCGGTCCCGGTGCTCGTCGATGACGTGGCCACCTGGCTGACCGGAGAGTTGGACGACGCGGGAGCCTGGGAGGGCGGGCCGGAGACGGTGGCGGTCTGCCGGGCACGGTGTGCCGAACTGGTCTCGGCGGTGGTGGCCTGCCCGGCCCGGCTGGTGCTGGTCAGCGCGGAGGTCGGGCTTGGCGTCGTGCCTGCGACCCGCGCCGGGCGGCTGTTCCGCGACGAGCTCGGCGTGCTGAACGCCGAACTTGCTTCTGTGTGCGACGAGGTGCTGCTGCTGGTGGCAGGGCTGCCGGTGCGGTTGCGCCACGCTGGAGTGCCCGGCGCCCCGACGGGCAGGATGCAGGCAGGGTCGAGGCATCAACACCGAGACCTGCTCGCAGGGTCGAGGCATCAAGACCGAGCACTACAGGAGCGCCGCGTGGAGTTCCCCAGCATCACGCCACCCGATCAGCAGGCCCACCGGGAGGCGGTAGCCCGCCATCAGCAGCTGATCAAACCGGCAGGTTCCTTGGGTCGGTTAGAGGAGCTGGGTGTCTGGGCGGCCGCCTGCCAAGGGGTCTGCCCACCACACCCGTTCGCCCAGCCGCAGGTGGTGGTGTTCGCAGGGGACCATGGCGTCGCCGCGCGCGGAGTCTCCGCCTATCCCAGCGAGGTCACCCGGCAGATGGTGAGCAACTTCCTGAGCGGGGGGGCGGCGGTGAACGTGCTCGCCGCGCTGGCCGGGGCTGCGGTCCGGGTGGTCGACATGGCCGTGGACGGCGAGCCCGCCGAGTCGAGCGCCGAAGCGTCGCCGCTGGTCACCCGGCACAAGGTCCGCCGCAGCAGCGGCGTGATCGACTGGGAGGACGCGCTGTCCGACGCTGAGGTGGCCCAGGCCTTGGCCGCTGGGGTGGCGATCGCCGACGAGGAGGTGGACCGCGGCGCTGACCTGCTGATCGCGGGCGACATGGGGATCGGCAACACCACCCCCGCCGCGGTGCTGGTAGCGGCGCTCACCGGGGCGGAACCGGTGGCGGTGGTCGGTCGTGGAAGCGGGATCGACGATGCCGGTTGGATGCGCAAGACCGCGGCGATCCGCGACGCGCTGCGCCGGGCCCGACCAGTCGTCGGGGACCCCGTCGCGCTGCTGCGCACCGCAGGCGGTGCCGACATCGCGGCGATGGCTGCCTTTTTGGCCCAAGCCGCGACCCGGCATACCCCGGTCATCCTCGACGGCGTGGTCGTTGGGGCAGCGGCGATGCTCGCCGAGGAACTCGCGCCCGGAGCGCGGCAGTGGTGGGTGGCCGGGCACCGCTCCGTGGAGCCCGCGCACACCCTGGCGCTGGAGCATCTGGAGTTGGATCCCATCCTGGATCTGGGGATGCGGCTGGGCGAGGGCTCCGGGGCGGTGGCGGCGCTGCCGCTGGTGCAGGCGGCCGTCCGGGTGCTCGCCGAGATGGCCACCTTCGATGACGCGGGCGTCGCTGGGCCTGCAGGTGATCCAGTGCCCACGAGGTGAGCCGCGGGTTGCGGCTGGCCGTGTCCTGGCTGACCGTGCTGCCGGTTGGCGGCACCGTCGAGGTGGACCGGACGGTCGCGCGGCGGGCGCTGTACTGGGCTCCTTTGGTCGGTGCGGGGCTGGGCGTAGCGGCTGTCGGGGTGCTGGCAGCGCTGTCCGCGCTGGGCACCCCGCCGCTGCTGGTTGGGCTGGCCGTGGTGGCGACGCTGGCCGGGCTGACCCGGGGGATGCACCTGGATGGGCTCGCCGACACCGCCGACGGGCTGGGCTGCTACGGCGGGCCGCAACGGGCGCTGGCGGTGATGCGGGACGGGTCAACCGGGCCGTTCGGAGTAGTCGCGCTGGTGCTGGTGTTGACGGCGCAGGCGGCCGCGCTGGGGGTGCTGGCTGAGACCGGCCGGCTCGTCGCCGTGCTGCTGGCGGTCGCCGCAGGGCGGGTCGCCTTCAGCTGGTGCGCCCGGACGGGGATACCGCCCGCCCGGCCAGAAGGGTTGGGCGCGCTGGTGGCCGGTAGTCAGCCGCTCGCTGTTCCGGTGGGCTGGTTGGCGGTCCTGCTCGCTGGCGGGCTGCTTGCGGTGCCCGGACGACCCTGGCAGGGCGCCCTGGCAGTGGCCCTGGCCGCCCTGGTGGCAGTGGCGCTCTCAGCACACACCCACCGCCGCTTCGGCGGCCTCACCGGCGACGTCCTAGGCGCCGCCACCGAACTAACCACCACAGCGGTACTCGTCATCTCCGCGGTCGCCTGACCGATTCAACGCATTCAGCAGGCTCAGCGGGGTAATTCAGTGCCCGATAACCCCGCTGAGCCTGCTGAATGCGGCGGCTGGGTCAGGTGAGCGGGATCATCCAGCGGTGCGAGTCGGGCGCGGCACCGCGTTGGATTGCGGTGAGGGCCGCGCGCAACTGGGTCGTGACTGGGCCGGCGCCGCCGCTGCCGATGGTGAACTCACCGCCGGAGTACACGACCCGCCCGACCGGGGTGATCACCGCGGCGGTGCCACAGGCGAAGACCTCCGAAATGTCCCCGGTCTCCACGCCCTTCTCCCACTCCTCGGTGGAGATCCGTCGCTCCTCGACGCCCATCCCGTGGTCTTGGGCCAGCGTGAGCAGGGAGTCGCGGGTGATGCCGGGCAGAAGGGTGCCGGTGAGCTCCGGGGTCACCAGCCTGGCCTGCTGCCCCTCCCCGAAGACGAAGTAGAGGTTCATCCCGCCCATCTCCTCCACCCAGCGCCGCTCGACCGCGTCCAGCCACACGACCTGGTCGCAGTTCTTGTCAGCGGCTTGCTGCTGGGCCACCAGCGAGGCGGCATAGTTCCCGGCGAACTTGGCAGCCCCGGTGCCGCCGGGAGCGGCCCGGACGTACTCGGCGGACAACCACACGCTGACCGGTTTGAGCCCACCACGGAAGTACGGCCCGGACGGGGAGGCGATGACCAGGTACCGATAGGTCGCCGCCGGGCGGACTCCGAGCCATGCCTCGGTGGCGAACATGAGCGGCCGCAGATACAAGGACTCCTCCCCGCCGGAGGTGGGCACCCAGTCGATGTCGGCGCGCACCAGTTCACGCAGCGAGCCGAGGAAGAGCTCGTCGGGCAGCTCCGGCATCGCCATCCGGCGGGCCGAGGAGCGGAACCGGGCGGCGTTGGCCAGTGGTCGGAAGGAGGCCACCGTGCCGTCCGGTTGCCGGTAGGCCTTGAGACCTTCGAAGACCGCCTGCCCGTAGTGCAGCACGGAGGCGGCGGGGTCCATCACGAGCTGCCGGTACGGGCCGATCTCGGGATCGTGCCAGCCGACCCCGTCGGTCCAGCCGATCTCCACCATGTGGTCGGTGAAGTAACGCCCGAAGCCTGGCGCGGCCAGGATCTCCGCCCTGCGCTCCGGCGTGGTCGGAGATGGGTGCGGCAGGTGGGTGAACGGTGGCGCGGCACTCATGTCCAGCACGGTATCCCGTCGCACGCAAAAATGGTAGGACGTCCCACTACTTCACCACCGTTCACGTGCCGCTGGAAGACGGTCTCGCCGAAGACCCGGAGTTCGCGGACTGGACGTCGAGCGGTCTGCTCGGGACGCCCCTGTATTACCTGCCCTTCCTGCGCCGCTAGCCTGACCGACGCCGATGTGGTGGCCGTCCGCCGGAGGATGTTGACGTGAGTATCCGGGCCGTCAGCGCACGTGAGAGGGCACGAAGGGCGGTTTGATGATCTCGCACGGAAGCGCTCGGCCACGGACGTCCACCTCGACGGTGTCCCCCGGCCGCACCGCCGGATCGAGCAGCGCCAGCGCGATGCCGGTGCGCAACGTCGGAGAGAAGGTGCCCGAAGTGATCTCTCCCAGTGGCGCACCCACCGGGGACCGCACCGCCATGTGCGGCCGCGGGACCCCGCGCCCGATGGCCCGCAGCCCGCGTAACCGCCTGGATGGGCCGCGCTCGCGCTCGGCGACCAGTGTGTCGCGCCCCCAGAAGGCCGGCTTGTCCCAGCCGACCGCCCAGGAGACGCCGCCCTGCACGGGAGTGACTCCCGGCCCGAGGTCCTGGCCGTGCAGCGGGTAGCCCATCTCGGTGCGCAGGGTGTCCCGGGCACCGAGTCCGCACACCCGGCCACCGAGCGGGCCGATGGCGCGCAGCAGCGCCTCCCATAGTGCGGGCGCGTGCTCCCACGGCGGCAGCAACTCGTAGCCACGCTCGCCGGTGTAGCCGCTGCGACCCACCCGCACCGGCACGCCTTCGTGATCGGCGTCGGTGAAGGCCATGTAGTTCATGTCTGCGAAGTTCATGCCACCAGCCAGCCCGACCGCGGCGAGTACCTCGGCCGATCGCGGGCCCTGCACGGCGAGCACGGCGTACTTGTCGTGCAGGTCGGTCACCCGCACCTCCGGGGGCGCCGCAGCGGACAACCGCTGACCGACCTCCCCGGTGTTCGCCGCATTCGGCACGCAGAACACCTCGTCGGCGCCGACCAGGTAGGTGATCAAGTCGTCCACCACACCGCCGTCCTCGGCGCAGCACAGTGTGTACTGAGCCTGTCCCGAACCGATCTTGGCGAGGTCGGCGGTGAGGCAAGAGTTGACGAACTCGGCGGCCGCCGGACCGGTCACGCTGACCTTGCCCAGATGGGTGACGTCGAACACGCCGACCGCCTCCCGCACCGCGGTGTGCTCAGCGACGACGCCGGTGTAGTGAATGGGCATCTCCCAGCCGCCGAACGGTCCGAGGGTGGCGCCGGTCTCGACGTGGAAGGCGTGCAGGGGGCCGCGGCGCAGGGGTGTACTCACGGTTCTGGAACGCTACCGCGTAGTAGCCTCCGACACTATCCGGCCAGATCAGCGAGGAGATCACCGTGACCCCGACGCTGCGCCTCACCGATGCCTCGGTGACCATCGCGACGGTTGATGCCGTCGTGGTGGGCACGGTGTCCGGCGAAGATGGTCCTCGGCTCGCGCAGGGTAGCGAGGAGGTGGACGCGGCGTTCGATGGCGGGCTCGCCGACCTGCTGGCCGTGCTGGGCGCCCGAGGCAAGGCCGACGAGGTGATCAAGGTACCCACCCGCGGAGCCATCGGCGCACCGCTGCTGATCGCCACTGGTCTCGGCGCGGTCGACGACCAACCCACCGGCGAGCAGGTGCGTCGAGCCGCTGGGGCGGCCGCCCGGGCACTGTCTGGCGCATCCCATGCGGTCACCACGTTGTCCCGGATCGACCTGGCCGCCGCCGCGGAGGGCGCCGCGCTGGGCGGCTACGCCTTCACCGCGTACCGGTCCCAGAACGGGGACGGGCCGCTGGGCCGGATGGACCTGTCGGTGCCCTCGGCCCGCGCGGCCGGCGCGCGGCGGGAACTGACCCGGGCCACCGCTATCGCCGAGGCGGTCGCGGCCGCGCGTGACTTGGTGAACACACCGCCCAACGACCTTTACCCAGCGTCGTTCGCCGAGCGCGCGGTGGTGCTGGCCGAGCAGACCGGGCTGCGAACCGAGGTGCTGGGCGAGAAGGCGCTGCGGCGCGAGGGTTACGGCGGCATCCTGGGCGTCGGTGGCGGCTCGTCCCGCCCGCCGCGGCTGGTCCGGCTGCATTACGTCCCGGCGGCGCCGAGGGCGAAAGTCGCCCTGGTCGGCAAGGGGATCACCTTCGATACCGGCGGGATCTCGATCAAGCCGGCGGCGAAGATGGATGAGATGACCATGGACATGGCCGGCGCGGCCGCCGTTGTCGTCGCCGCGGTGCTCGCTGCTCGGCTGGAGCTCCAGGTGGAGGTGATCGCCACCGTTCCGATGGCCGAGAACATGCCCTCGGGCACCGCCTACCGGCCCGGGGACGTTCTGACGATGTACGGCGGCAAGACCGTCGAGGTCCTCAACACCGACGCCGAGGGTCGTCTGGTCCTGGCAGACGCCCTGGTTCGCGCGGCGCAGGATTCCCCGGACTACCTCATCGACACTGCCACGCTCACCGGCGCGCAGATCGTCGCGCTTGGCAGCCGCACGCCGGGAATCATGGGCACTCCGGAGTTCCGGGACCGGGTCACCGCGATCTCACAACAGGTCGGGGAGAACGGGTGGGCCATGCCGCTGCCCGATCACCTGCGGTCCGAACTGGACTCCAGGCTCGCCGACATCGCCAACGTGGCCAGCCATCGCTGGGGCGGCATGCTCATCGCCGGGGTGTTCCTGTCCGAGTTCGTCGCCGACGGCACACCCTGGGCCCATCTGGACGTTGCCGGACCGGCCTACAACAGCGGCTCGCCGTGGGGCTATACCGGCAAGGGCGGCACCGGAGTGCCGGTGCGAACCCTGGCCGCCGTCCTCGCCGACATCGCAGAACGGGGCTGACTACTGTCCCTGCTCGCGCTCGCGCAGGAGTCGCTGGCGGGCGGTGTAGTCCCGCATCCGTTGCGGGTAGCCCATCTGGGCGACGTCGTAGATCGGGATCTTCAGCCGCTTACCCAGCTGGCGGGCGCCCTCGTCACCTTCGACCCTGCGCCGGGTCCACTCGCCGTCGTGCGCGACGAGCACCACGGTGGTGTCGGTGACCGTCGTGCGCGGCTCGACGTAGGCCTCCACTCCACGGTGTGACGCTGCCCACTGCTCAAGGTGGTCGACGTCCGCGCTGGACGCCGTGCGCCTGGTCCCTGGCCGCTCCCGACCCAGGAGTCGATCGAACACGCCCACGTCGGCACCTCCTCGCACCGCCGGTCCCCCCGGCGGTCCTGCCAGCACAACGGCCCAGCCAGTCCGTTTGCTCCCGCCGGCAGCTGCCTCGCCCACATCGCCTGAGCTCCGGGCGTGGTGACAAGATGGCCGTGGCGCCCGCTCGCCACGTTACCGACGTCTGCTTGAGGAGCTTCTCTGTGACCGATACCTCTGCCGACTTGGTGATCCTCGGTGGCGGCTCGGGCGGCTACGCCTGCGCACTGCGTGCCGCGCAGCTGGGTTTGTCCGTCATCTTGGTGGAGAAGGACAAGCTGGGTGGCACCTGCTTGCATCGTGGCTGCATCCCGACCAAGGCGCTGCTGCATGCTGCCGAGGTGGCCGACGCCGCTCGTGACGGTCATCAGCTCGGGGTGAAGACCGCGCTCGAGGGCATCGACATGGGCGGGGTGAACAAGTACAAGGACGGCGTCGTCGCCAAGATGTTCAAGGGCCTGCAGGGGTTGGTGTCCTCCCGCGGGATCACCTATGTCGAGGGCAGTGGCAGATTGGTCGCCCCGAACACCGTCGACGTCGAGGGGCGGCGCTACACCGGGCGCAACGTCGTGCTGGCGACCGGTTCCTACGCCAGGACCCTGCCCGATCTGGAGATCGGCGGCCGCGTCATCACCAGCGATCAGGCGCTGAACCTGGACCACCTACCCGAACGCGTCGTGGTGCTCGGCGGTGGTGTGATCGGAGTCGAGTTCGCCAGCGTGTGGCGCTCCTTCGGCGCCGAGGTGATCATTGTTGAGGCGTTGCCCCGGCTCGTCCCGGCCGAGGATGACTTCTGCTCCAAGCAACTGGAGCGAGCCTTCCGGCGGCGTGGCATCATGTTCAAGACCGGAGTGAAGTTCACCGGAGCCAGCCAGTCCGACTCCGACGTCACGGTGAGCCTGGAGTCCGGTGAGCAGTTCGAGGCAGACCTGCTACTGGTCGCCGTGGGCCGCGGCCCGAACACCGCTGAGGCCGGGTACGCCGAGGCCGGCGTGCGGATGGAACGCGGTTTCGTGCTCACCGACGACCGGCTGCGCACCAACCTTGCAGGGGTGTATGCGCTGGGAGACATCGTGCCGGGGCTGCAGCTCGCGCACCGCGGGTTCGCCCAAGGCGTCTTTCTCGCCGAGGACATCGCGGGCCGCAACCCGACCCCGATCGACGAGGACGGCATCCCGCGGGTGACCTACTGCGAGCCGGAGGTGGCCTCGGTCGGCCTCACCGAGGCACAGGCCAGGGAACGCCACCGTGAGGTCGAGACGCTCACCTACGATTTGGCCGGCAACGGCCGCAGCCAGATCCTGCAAACCAGGGGCGCGATCAAGCTGGTGCGCGTCAAGGATGGTCCGGTGCTCGGCGTGCACATGGTCGGCGCCCGCATCGGCGAACTGGTCGGCGAGGCGCAGCTGATCGTCAACTGGGAGGCATACCCGGAGGACGTCGCTGCTCTGGTCCATGCCCACCCGACGCAGAACGAGGCCCTCGGCGAGGCGCATCTCGCTCTGGCCGGCAAGCCCCTGCACGCGCACGGCTGATCGGGCGCACAGCGCCCAGGAACGACGCAAGAACCTCAAGACGACGAGGAGTCGAGGCAACAGATGGCCTACTCGGTGGAGATGCCGGCGCTCGGCGAGAGTGTCACCGAGGGAACGGTGACGCGCTGGCTCAAACACGAGGGGGACACCGTCGAGGTGGACGAACCCCTGGTCGAGGTGTCCACCGACAAGGTCGACACCGAGATCCCCTCCCCAGCGGCCGGCGTGCTGCAGCGGATCGTCGTGCCCGAGGACGAGACCGTCCAAGTCGGTGCGGAACTCGCCGTGATCGGAGACTCCTCCGATCACGCCGGGCGCAATCACACCGGGCCCGATCACACCGGGCCCGATCACACCGAGCGCAATCACACCGAGCGGGTGGAGCCACCGCAGCAGCCGGCCGCCCGGCGGAGCCCACCCTCCGCTGCGGGCTCCGGGACACCTGTGACGATGCCAGCGCTGGGAGAGAGCGTCACTGAGGGGACCGTAACCCGGTGGCTCAAGCAGGTCGGTGACACCGTCGAGGTGGACGAGCCGCTACTCGAGGTGTCCACCGACAAGGTCGACACCGAGATTCCGTCCCCGGTAGCAGGCGCCCTGCTGGAGATCGTCGTAGCGCAGGACGAGACTGCCGAAGTCGGCGCGAAGCTGGCCATGGTCGGCGGTGCCGGTGTCGGTGAGGCGCCAGCGGCGTCGCCGGATCAGCCCGCCGAGTCCCGATCCGCCGAGTCCCGATCCGCTGAGCCGGAGCGTCCGAAGCGGTCCGCGCCGGCATCCGATGCCGACGAGACCGGCGCACCTTATGTGACACCCCTGGTGCGCAAGCTCGCGGCCGAACACGGCATCGACCTGTCGGGCGTGCAGGGCACTGGGGTCGGCGGCCGAATCCGCAAGCAGGATGTGCTCGCCGCCGTGGAAGCGCCCGAGCCCGAACCGGAGCCCTCGCCTGAGACTGAGCGGCCATCGGCTCCCGCACCGCAGCAGGCGCCGCAGGCTGTCGCGGCGCGGCACTCGGCGCAGCCGGCGGCGACAGCCGCAGAGTTGCGCGGGACCACCGAGAAGATGTCCCGGATGCGCAGCGTCATCGCCAAGCGGATGGTGGAGTCGCTACAGATCTCCGCGCAGCTCACCACGGTGGTGGAGGCCGACGTCACTCGTCTCGCGCGGCTGCGCGATCGGGCCAAGCGAGATTTCGAGGCCCGCGAAGGCGTCAAGCTGTCGTTTCTGCCGTTCTTCGCCCTGGCCACCGTCGAGGCGCTCAAGCAGCACCCGAAGGTGAATGCCTCGATCGACACCGAGCAGGGCACGATCACCTACCACGGTGCGGAGCACCTCGGCATCGCCGTGGATTCCGAGCGTGGCCTGCTGGTACCGGTGATCCACGATGCGGGCGATCTCAACATCGCCGGGCTGGCCCGCCGCATTGCCGACCTCGCCGAGCGGACCAGGGCGAACAAGATCACCCCGGACGAGATGAGCGGCGGTACGTTCACGATCAGCAACACCGGCTCGAGGGGAGCGCTGTTCGACACCCCGATCATCCTGCAGCCGCAGGTCGGGATCCTCGGCACCGGCAGCGTGGTCAAACGACCGGTGGTGCTGACCGGCGAGGACGGCGACACCATCGCGGTGCGCTCGATCACCTACCTGGCGCTGTCCTACGACCACCGGCTGGTAGACGGCGCCGACGCAGCCCGCTTCCTCAACACCATCAAACAACGCCTCACCGACGCCGCGTTCGAACCCGACCTCGGGCTATAGAGTGGGGTCCCGTTCCGGGGCGCCGTTCGGAGCCGAATTGCGGTTCTGGGCTCACCAGAAGCGCCATTCGGAGTCGTATTGCGGTTGTTGTGACCCGGGGTCGCGCAGTCGGCGCTGAACCGAGAAGATCTCCCCATGCGCGTCGCGATCGCGGGGGCCTCAGGCCTGATCGGTACGGAGTTGGTGTCGCAACTTCGTCAGGCCGGCCATGAGGTGCTCCGGCTGGTGCGAAGGCGGCCAGGCGCCCCGGACGAGCGGGCCTGGGATCCGTCAGCGGCGACGATGGATGCTGGCACCCTGGACGGCGCCGACGCCGTGGTGAATCTGTGCGGGGCGCCGCTGGCCGCCGGACGCTGGTCGGGGGAGCGTAAGCAAGCCATCAGGGACAGTCGGATCGGCCCCACCGAGGTGCTCGCCGCGGCAGTGGCCGAGCATCGGGTTCCGGTGCTGGTCAATGCCTCCGGGGTGAACTACTACGGCGACACCGGAGACCGCGAGGTCGACGAGCACGCGCCGTTGGGCTCCGGGTTCCTGGCCGAGATCTGTCGCGACTGGGAGGCGGCCACGGCGGCCGCGGAGCGGGCCGGGGCACGGGTGGTGTGGGTGCGGACCGCTCCGGTGATCTCCCCGTCCGGCGGGTTGATAGGCCAGCTCAAACCGCTGTTCGCGCTTGGGCTTGGCGGTCGTCTCGGCAGCGGGCGGCAGTACATGCCGTGGATCTCGCTCGACGACGAGGTGGGCGCCATCCGCTTCGTCCTTGAAGGAGATGCGATATCGGGTCCGGTCAACTTCACTGGTCCGGAACCGGTGACCAACGCCGAGTTCACTCGGGCGATGGGTGAGGCGATGCACCGGCCGACGCTGCTGGTGGTGCCGGGCTTCGCACTGCGTCTGGTCCGCGGCACCGAACTCGTCGACGAGATGGTGCTGACCGGGCCGCGGGCGGTGCCCGGAGTACTGCGCAAGCACGGCTATTCATTCCAGCACCCGACCCTGCCGGCGGCGCTGGCCGCGGCGATGGAGTAGCCGATGGATACCGACGCCGTCGTGGTGGGGGCCGGGCTGGCCGGGCTGACCGTCGCCCGCCACCTGCAGCGGGCCGGCCTGCAGGTCACCGTGTTGGAGGCCGGGCCGGTGGTGGGCGGCCGGGTGGCCACCGACACCGTGGACGGCTTTCTCCTCGACCGCGGCTTCCAGGTGCTCAACACCAGCTACCCCGCCTTGCGCCGCGAACTGGACCTGCACGCGCTGGACCTACGGGCGTTCGTTCCTGGTGTCGCAATACGCGGTTCCGACGGGGTGCTGCACCGCCTGGTCGATCCGCGCCGGGCCCCGACCCAGGCCTGGCGCACGGTCTTCGACGGGCTGCTGGCCCCGGCTGCCAAGCTCGCGGTGCTGCGACTGTCGGCCAGGGCCGCGCTGGGCGACGTCGGCTTGATGCTCGCCGGGGCCGAGCGCAGTGCCGCCGCCGAACTGTCCGCCGCAGGGTTGGACGGCCCGGCGACCGAGGAGTTCCTGCGCCCGTTCTTGGCCGGGATCTTCGGTGACCGGGATCTGCAGACCTCAGCGCGGTTCTTCACCCTGGTGTGGCGAAGCCTGGCCCGGGGAGCGTCCACACTGCCCTCGCGCGGGATGGCTGCGCTGCCTACCCAGATCGCGGCGCGGCTGGCCCCAGGGACCGTCCAGTGCGGGCAGACGGTGCTCGGTGTCGCGGCCGGCCGGGTCCGCACCGCCGATCGTGAGATCACCGCGCGGGCGGTGGTGGTGGCTACTGATCCTCCGATGGCACGCACCCTGCTGCCCGGGCTCGACGTGCCGCTGATGCGGGGACTCACGACGTACTACCACGTGTCCCAGCAACCGCCCAGCCAGCTGCGGCTGATCCACCTCGATGGGACCGGCAGCGCGCTGATCAACACCAGCGTGCTCACCGCGGTAGCGCCGTCCTACTCCCCCGATCACCGGCACCTGGTCTGCTCGACGGTACTGGGCATCCCCGGTGCCGGCGCGCCCCGCGAGCCCGACGTGCGGCGGCTGTCCGGCGCGGTCTACCGGACCAACCCGGCGGGCTGGGAGCATCTAGGCACCGCGGTGGTCCCGCAGGCGCTGTGCTCGTTCACTCCGCCGACCCCTGACCGGCTGTGCCGCGACACAGCGCTGGGGGACGGCGTGTTCGTGGCGGGCGACCACCGGGACACTCCGTCGATCCAGGGTGCGTTGACCAGCGGCAGGCGGGCCGCCCGGGCGGTGCTCGCCGAACTCGGCGTGACCCTGGTGACGGCGTAATGTCGCGCCCGTGACCGTCGACACCGTTTCCTGCCGGGCCGACACGGCTCCAGTGCACGTCCGCCACCTCGGCACCATCGACTACACCCTGGCCTGGGACCTGCAACGTGAGCTGGCCACGGCCCGCGCCGAGGGCATCGGGCCCGACGTGCTGCTGCTGCTGGAGCACCCCTCGGTGTACACCGCGGGCCGGCGGACCACACCCGCCGAGCGACCCCACGACGGCACGCCAGTGATCGACGTCGACCGCGGCGGAAAGATCACCTGGCACGGTCCCGGCCAACTCGTCGGCTACCCGCTGGTGGGGCTCGCCCAGCCGGTCGATGTCGTTGACTATGTGCGGCGACTGGAGCAGGCGCTGATCGCTGTGTGCACCGGGCTGGGTCTGCGCACCGGACGGATGTCGGGGCGGTCGGGGGTGTGGCTGGCGACCGACCCCGCCACCGGCCGCCCGGAACGCAAGATCGCGGCGATCGGGGTCCGGATCAGCCGGGGGGTGACCATGCACGGGTTCGCCCTGAACTGCGAGCCTGACCTGGCCGCCTTCGACCGGATCGTGCCGTGTGGCATCACCGATGCCGGCGTGACGTCGCTGGCTGCCGAGCTGAGCCGACCGGTCCCGGTGGCCCAGGTGCAGTCGGCGGTGCGTCGCGCCGTCCTCGATGCTCTGGACGGCGTGCTGCCGGTGAGCTCCGACGAAATCCCCCGTTCCCCTACGGTCGAGCCTTCGGGCCTGCAGCTGTATCTGGACCCGGCGATTGCAGGGTCTTAGGTGGCTCGGATGAGCCGATGGAGCGCAGCCGACATCCCCGATCAGACCGGCCGCAGGGTGCTCGTCACCGGAGCCAATTCGGGCCTGGGCCTGCAGACCGCCACCGTGCTCGCCGAGTGCGGCGCGACGGTGCTGCTGGCCTGCCGCGACGCGCAACGCGGACGGGCAGCGTTGGACCGGGTGCGGTCGGTTTCCGGCGGGGCGGACGCCACACTGATCCAGCTCGACCTGGCTGACCTCAGCTCGGTTCGCAAGGCCGCCGACGAGGTGCGCTCGATCACCGGGGACCGGCTGGACGTGCTGGTGAACAACGGCGGGGTGATGGCGACCCCGGCGCGGCGCACCGTCGACGGCTTCGAGTTGCAGATCGGCACCAACCACCTCGGGCCCGCGGCGCTGACCTGGCTCCTCGGGCCCGCTCTTGCTCCTGGAGCGCGGGTGGTCACGGTGTCCAGCCTCGCGCATCGCGGCGGCGGGCTCGATCCGGACGACCTGAGCTTCGGGAAGCGGTGGTACAACCCGGCCGCGGCCTACAGCGCGTCGAAGCTGGCGAACCTGCTGTTCACCTTCGAACTGGACCGGCGGGCCCGGGGTGCCGGGCGGGACCTGGTTGCGGTCGCGGCCCACCCCGGCCTCACCGACACCGAGCTGGCGTCTAATACCGCCCGGATGTACCGGGCTGGGCCGCTTGCCCACATCGTTCGATGGGGCTACAAGCTGGTCTCCCAAGGCGTCGCCGCGGGCGCGTTGCCGCAGCTTTATGCCGCCACCGCGCCCGATGTGCGCAGCGGGGACTTCTTCGGACCGACCAGCCTCGGCCAGACCCGTGGAGCTCCGGGCCGAGTGGCAGCGAGCGCGGCCGCCCGGGACGAGCGCATCGCGTGGCTGCTCTGGGAACGCACCGCCGAGCTCACCGGAGTCACGCCGGATCCCGCATAGGCTCGGCCCGCGTAGGCTCGCACCCGTGAGCGTCGCACCCCCAAGACCCGGTCCCACCGGACCTGATGCGGGCGGCCGCAAGCTGTTGCGTCTGGAGGTCCGCAACAGCCGGACCCCGATCGAGCGTAAGCCGCCCTGGATCCGGACCCGGGCCACGATGGGGCCGTCGTTTCGCGAGCTCAAGGGGCTGGTGCGCCGGGAGGGCCTGCACACGGTCTGCGAGGCAGCCGGTTGTCCCAACATCTACGAGTGCTGGGAGGACCGGGAGGCGACCTTCCTCATCGGCGGCGACCAGTGCACCCGCCGCTGCGACTTCTGCCAGATCGACACCGGCCGCCCCGCCGAGCTGGACCGCGACGAGCCACGGCGGGTCGCCGAGTCGGTGCAGGCGATGGGGCTGCGCTACTCGACGGTTACCGGGGTGGCGCGTGATGACCTCCCCGACGGCGGTGCCTGGCTCTACGCCGAGACCGTCCGGCAGATCCACACGCTCAACCCCGGTACCGGCGTGGAACTGCTCATCCCGGACTTCAATGCTTGCCCTGAGCTGCTCGACGAGGTGTTCGGCGCCGCACCCGAGGTGCTGGCGCACAACCTGGAGACGGTGCCACGGCTCTTCAAGCGGATCCGACCGGCGTTTCGCTACGAGCGCTCGCTGGACGTGCTGCGGGCAGCCCGCGACGCGGGGTTGGTCACCAAGTCCAACCTCATTCTGGGTCTGGGTGAGGAGCCCGAGGAGGTCAGCGCCGCGATGGCCGATCTGCACGCCGCCGGGTGCGAGATCCTCACCATCACTCAGTACCTGCGCCCGTCGGCGCGGCACCATCCGGTGCGGCGGTGGGTCACGCCCGAGGAGTTCGTCGAGCACGCCCGCGCCGGCGAGCTGATGGGTTTCGCCGCGGTGATGGCAGGGCCGCTGGTCCGATCGTCCTACCGCGCCGGCCGGCTCTACACCCAGGCCGTCGTGCACCGGGGCGATCGGGTACCCGAGCATCTCGCGCACCTGGCCGCAGCTGGCCCGGCCGCGCAGGAGGCGTCCAGCCTGCTGACTCGTCGCTGAAACGACGCTGGTCGGCTGTTCATCCGCAACTCGTTGCGCCGTATCCTGGGGGCATGGCCGCCAAGCCCTCCTCGAAACCCTCCTCGAAAACCCCCGCGAAGACCAAGGAAGCGGCGAAGGCCGCCAAGCGGGAACGCCGCGCCGCGTCGAAGCAGCGTCGGGCGCAGATCTTCGAGGCATTCAAGGTCCAGCGCCGCGAGGACAAGGCCCTGTTGCCGTTGATGATCGGCGCGTTCCTCGTCATCACCGCGGTTGGCTTCGGGGTGGGCTTCCTGATCGACCAGCTGTGGTTCTCCCTGCCGATGGGCATCACGTTTGGCGTGCTCGCGGCAATAATGATCTTCGGGCGGCGGGTGCAGCGCAATGTCTTTGCCAAGGCCGAAGGCCAGCCCGGCGCCGCGGCCTGGATGCTGGACAACCTGCGCGGCAAGTGGAAGGTGACACCGGCTGTCGCGGGCACCACGCAACTGGACGCCGTGCACCGGGTCATCGGGCGGCCCGGGGTCGTGCTGGTCGCCGAGGGAGCCGCGCATCGCCTCAAGCCGCTGCTGGCGCAGGAGAAGAAGCGGGTATCCCGGCTGATCGGGGAAACTCCGATCTACGACGTCACGGTGGGCAACGGCGAGGGCGAGGTCCCGCTGGCCAAACTGCCCCGCCACCTCGCCAAGTTGCCGCGCAACATCAATGCGGCGCAGATGGACGTGCTGGAGGGCAAGCTGGCCATCCTGGCCAGCCGGGCCGCCGCGATGCCCAAGGGCCCGATGCCACAGGGCGCCAAGCTGCGCAACCTGCAGCGGACCGTGCGACGGCGCTGAGTCGGGGGCTGTACTCAGCGAGTCCGCAGCACGATGGTCCCGACGGCCCGGTCGTGCAGGCCACGGCCGTCGTCGTCGTACACCACCGGCGGGATGACCAGACACAGCAGCATGGTGCGGACCACTCCGGCGCCGAAACCGGCTCGACGCCCGTCCAGGAGAGCTACCCGCAGACCCGCCACAGCATGACCGGGGGTGCGGCCCGCGATACCGATCGAGAGCGCGGTCATGGCTGCGAACAGTGCCAACGCCGAGAACGCCGGATTGCTGGTGAGGAGCTGGGCGGCTACGGCGCAAGGCAGCCAGTCGATCATAATGGCCAGGATCCGTGGCCCGAAGCGGGCGGCGGATCCCGGTCCGTACTCGGGCAATCCCAGCCACTGACCAGGGTAGTCCTGCCCGTCGGTGTCCGGGGCGGGGTCGTCCGGGGACCCGGGCGGGCCCGATAGCCAAGTCTGTGTCCACCTGCTCACCCGAGTAGCGTATTCGGTTGCCGGACTAGCCTCGTCCACCACCAGCTCGTAACCTTGGCGAAACATCCGGGTGATGGTCGGGCAACACGGCCCTCTTAGGTTCGCCGCAGCGAACCGATGATTGCACCGGCTCATGGCACTGCGCACTAAGGAGCGAACGACGGTGTTCTCCAACTCCGATGAGGTCCTGCGCTTCGTCGCCGACGAGGGCGTCGAGTTCATCGACGTCCGCTTCTGCGACCTGCCGGGCGTCATGCAGCACTTCACGGTCCCGGCCGCGTACTTCGAAGCGGACGTCATCGAGGATGGCCTGGCTTTCGACGGCTCGTCGGTGCGCGGGTTCCAGTCGATCCATGAGTCGGACATGCTGCTGATGCCCGACCCCGCGACGGCGCGCATCGACCCGTTCCGGGTGCAGAAGACGTTGAACATCAACTTCTTCGTGCACGACCCTTTCACCCGGGAGGCATACAGCCGCGACCCGCGCAACGTGGCCCGCAAGGCCGAGGAGTTCCTGGCCTCCACCGGTATCGCCGACACCGCGTACTTCGGCCCCGAAGCCGAGTTCTACTGCTTCGACTCGGTGCGCTTCGACAACACGCCCAACGCCGCGTTCCACGAGATCGACTCGGTTGCGGGCTGGTGGAACACCGGCGCCGAGGAGGACGGCCGCAACCAGGGCTACAAGGTCAACTACAAGAGCGGCTACTTCCCGGTACCCCCCACCGACCACTTCGCCGACCTGCGCAACGCGATGGTCACCCACCTCATCGGGTGCGGCTTCACCGTGGAGAAGGCGCACCACGAGGTCGGTACCGCGGGCCAGGCGGAGATCAACTACAAGTACAACACCCTGCTGCACGCAGCCGACGACCTGCAGCTCTACAAATACATCATCAAGAACACCGCGTGGGCGGCCGGGAAGACCGTGACATTCATGCCCAAGCCGCTATTCGGGGACAACGGCTCCGGCATGCACACCCACCAGTCGCTGTGGACCGACGGTGCGCCCCTGTTCCACGACGAGTCCGGCTACGCCGGGCTGTCCGACATCGGGCGGCACTACATCGGTGGCATCCTGCACCACGCACCGTCGCTACTGGCGTTCACTAACCCGACCGTGAACTCCTATCACCGCCTGGTGCCCGGGTACGAAGCGCCGGTGAACCTGGTCTACTCGCAGCGCAACCGGTCGGCCTGCATCCGGATCCCGATCACCGGGAACAACCCCAAGGCCAAGCGCATCGAGTTCCGGTGCCCGGACGCCTCGGGCAACCCCTACCTGGCCTTCTCCGCGATGATGATGGCGGGGCTGGACGGGATCAAGAACGCCTACGAGCCTGCCGCGCCGATCGACAAGGACCTCTACGAGCTGCCGCCCGAGGAGGCCAAGGACGTCGCGCAGGTGCCGGCGAGCCTGGGCGCGGTGATCGATCGCCTCGAGGCCGACCACGACTACCTGCTCGAAGGTGGGGTCTTCACCCCGGACCTGATCGAGACCTGGATCGCACTCAAGCGGGAGAACGAGATCGACCCGCTGCGGCTGCGCCCCCACCCCTTCGAGTTCGCCCTCTACTATGATGTCTGATCACTGAGGAACTCTGACCTGCGGCTTTGGGCCAGAAAGCCATGATCAGGCCGTCACCAGGACGTCGGAGGCCCGGATTCCTCGCCTTCAAGTGCGGGTTCCGGGCCTTCCGCATGTTCGGGATACCATAGACTTTCACTGTCCTAATACTCAATGCCGTGTATGGGTGGTAGATCGCTGGCAGGGGGGTTGCTGTGCGGGTCGTAAAACGAGTTCTGCTGTGTGTTGCGGTGTTGTGCTGGTGCTGGTTTCTCCGGGAGTGGATCCTGCTTACAGCCCGGCAGTGGTGGCGCAGGGCGCACTGAGCACGAGGTGTTCTCAAGCGTTTCTGCCGTTGCCTGATCCGGTGCCCGGATGTCACCTACGACACGATCGATCAGACGATCTGTGTGCCGTGGTGGGCTGGTGCCCACCTCGATGCTGTTCCGGCTGTTCTGAGCCCATCCCAGCGCCTTCACCCCGCTGGGCATTGCTGGGCATTGCATGCCTGGTGCGATCGGGTATCACCGTTCCTGGTTCCAGATGATGTGTGACGGATCGTCTTCAGTTGATGGGTGACAGTGCCTAGCCGGTTTTGTGGTTGGTGATGTGACCGTAGGCGGTGCACACCGCCCGGGCACTGGCCGGGACACCACCTTGCCGATCACCGAGTAGCGGGAATGGTCATCGATCCCCGAGATCAGCTTGGCCTCCACCACCCGGCCCGCAGCGGAGGGATCCTTGATCAACACCGAGCCGATGATATCGAGTTGCCCCAACTGCATCGGCCCCGAGCGCTCCCAGCGCCGGTAGTCCTACGACGTCTGATCCGCCGAACCGCGTTCTGGATGCAGACTGCGGCTATCGGGGCCGAAATAACAGCAGTCTGCATCCAGAACGCGGAAATGGGCGGGTCAGACAGTTCCGAGAGCGACCACGCCGCGACGTAGGGTGCGGACTGCGGCGGCGGCTGCTGCCCCGACCTCGGAGGTCTCTCCGGCGACACCGCGCACCTGGTCGAGGATGTCCACCACTTGGCGGCACCACCGGACGAAATCCCCCGCGGACAGCTCAGCGCCGTTTTCCTCGGCGGCCGTCAACACCGCCGACAGCGACTTCCCGCACGCCCATCGGTATACCGGCCAGGCGAAGCCCAGATCGGGTTCTCGGGTGCGCTCCAGCCGGTGCCGCCGCTCGTCGGCCTCCAGCTCCGCCCACAACCGGACGGTGGCCACCAGGGCATCGCTCACCGGTCCAGGAGGGACCCGAGGCGCGGCACCGTTCCCGCGTGCCTCGTAGACCAGCACTGAGATCACCGCGGCGAGCTCGGACGGCTCCAGGCCGTCCCAGATCTGGTGCCGCAGGCACTCGGCGGTGAGCAGATCGGTCTCCGACCACAACCGGGCCAGCGCCCGGCCATGCTCGGTGAGCTGCTGGTCGTGCAGGTATCCGCGCTCGGACAGCAGGGCCCGGATCCGGTCGAAGGTGCGGGCCAGGGAGTGCGTTGTGGCCGCGACCTGTTGGCGCAGCGTGTCAGTTTCCCGGTCCAGCTGATCGTGCCGTTGGGCCCACCGGGCGTGAGCTTCCCGATCGTCGCAGCCGTGGCAGGGGTGCGCTCGCAGCGCCTGGCGTAGCGCCGCCAGCCCGGCGTCGTCGGCCGCATCGCTGCGTCGCCGGGTCCGTGGCGGCATGGCGATGCCGGTCTGGCGCAGCGCCGAGGCGAGGTCGCGGCGCACCCGGGGAACCCGGTGCTCTACCCGCTTGGGCAGGCGGATCCGGCCGAGCACCTGGACCGGGGTCGGGAAGTCGGTGATCGAGAGCCGGCCGGCCCAGCGGTCCTCGGTGAGCACCAGCGGGCGGGGATCGTCGGCTGGGCCGTCGCCAGGATCGATCACCACCGCCAGACCCGACCGGCGCCCGCCAGGAACCGCGATGACGTCACCCCGCTGGAGCTGCGTAAGCGTCGCCGCCGTCTCGTCTCGGCGTGCCGCGGCGCCATGGCGGGCCAGCGTCCGCTCCCGCTCGGAGATCTCCCTGCGCAACCGGGCGTACTCGGCGAAATCACCCAGGTGACAGGTCATCGCGTCGGTGTAGCCCGCCAGTGCCTCGACGTTGCGGTCGATCCGCCGGGCCAGGCCCACCACCGAGCGGTCGGCCTGGAACTGGGCGAAGGACCGCTCGAGCAGCGCCCGCCCGGCATCCGCCCCGACTCGATCGACCAGGTTAACGGTCATGTTGTAGCCGGGCCTAAACGAGCTGCGCAGCGGGTAGGTGCGGGCCGACGCCAGCCCGGCAACCTGCGCAGGGTCCACGCCGGGTTGCCAGAGCACGACGGCATGGCCCTCGACATCGATGCCGCGCCGCCCGGCTCGTCCGGTGAGCTGGGTGTACTCGCCGGGGGTGAGATCGAGATGGGCTTCGCCGTTGAATTTGACCAACCGTTCCAGCACCACCGTGCGGGCCGGCATGTTGATCCCCAGCGCGAGGGTCTCGGTGGCGAAAACCGCTTTGACCAATCCGCGGACGAACAGCTGCTCGACGGTCTCTTTGAACGCGGGCAGCATCCCCGCGTGGTGCGCCGCGACGCCCCGCTCCAAGGCTTCCCGCCACTCCCAGAAGCCGAGCACGCCGAGATCGCCCTCGGGTAGGTCGGCGGTGCGGGTGTCTACCACCGCGCGGATCTGCACGGACTCCTCGGGGGTGGTCAGTCGAAGCCCGCGGCGGACGCACTGGTTCACCGCGGCGTCGCAGCCGGCCCGGCTGAAGATGAACGTGATCGCCGGCAGCAATGCGTCGCGGTCCAGCCGCGCCACCACGTCCGCCCGGGCCGGCGGCCGGAACCGCGGTCCACCGTCGCGCCCGCGCCGCGGCCGGTCCCACCCGGCGTTGCGCTCCGACTCCTGCACGCGTCGGACCAGGTGCGGGTCGACAGTAAGGCGGCCGCCGCTGGCGGTGCTGTTTCTGGCGAACAGGTCGAACATCCGTGAGCCGACCAACATGTGCTGCCACAGCGGCACCGGACGATGCTCATCGACCACCACCGCGGTGTCGCCGCGCACGTCGACCAGCCACTCGCCGAACTCCTCGGCATTGCCCACCGTGGCCGACAGGCCGACCAGCCGCACGCTGCCCGGGAGGTTGAGGATCACCTCTTCCCAGACCGCGCCGCGGAACCGGTCGGCGAGGTAGTGCACCTCGTCCATCACCACGTAGGCCAGCCCGTTGAGAGTGTCCGACCCGGCGTAGAGCATGTTGCGCAGCACCTCGGTGGTCATCACGACTACCGGTGCACTCCCGTTGATCGAGGTGTCCCCGGTGAGCAGGCCGACGGTGCCCGTGCCGTGCCGGGCTACCAGATCGGTGTACTTCTGGTTGGACAGCGCCTTGATCGGAGTCGTGTAGAAGCACTTGCGGCGCTGCGACAATGCCAGGTGTACCGCGAACTCACCGACCACGGTCTTGCCCGCACCGGTGGGGGCGCACACCAGCACCCCATGTCCGTCCTCGAGGGCGACGCAGGCCTGCCGCTGGAACGGATCGAGCTCGAAGCTCAGGCCGCCGGCGAACTCCTTGAGCAGAGACGCCTCGGTGAGCGCGCGGCTGTCCACTGGCTCAGGCTAGGCCACGACCGTGAGTGGCGATGCGAGCTGTAGGTCACATCGCCACTCACGGGTCGGGCTGTGGTCTACGGTTTGGGCAACACGTAGGAACGGCGACGAATACGCTGGCCGAGCGCAATTAGATGTCGCTGGGGGTACCGACCTGTTCGATGCGACCCTTGTTCATCACGACGATGCGGTCGGCCATGCTCATCGCCTCCTCCTGGTCGTGGGTGACGTACAGGCTGGTAATGCCGAGCCGCTGCTGGATACGACGGATCTCAGCGCGCATCGAGGTGCGCAGCTTGGCATCAAGGTTGCTCAGCGGTTCGCCGAAGAGCAGCAGCCTCGGTTGAACGACCAAGGCACGGGCGAGTGCGACGCGTTGCTGCTGGCCGCCGGAGAGCTCGTGCAGACTGCGTCCGCCGAGGCCGGCAAGGTTCATACTGGTCAGCGACAAGGTAACCGCTTCGCTGATCCCGGTGCGGTTCAGCTTCTTGAGCCGCAGCCCGTATGCGATGTTCTCGGCCACCGTCATATACGGGAACAGCGCAAAGCTCTGGAACACCATCGCCATCGGTCGTTTCTGCGGTGGGACATCGTCCAGCAGTCGACCGTCCATGCGAACGTGGCCGCAGCCCCCGGCGATCGCTGTCAGCGCTCAGGTGGCGTCGTCGTAGCGGGGTGCCGGGTCATCCTTCGCCGCGCCATCTGACCCCGTGGGCTCCACCCGATGGTCCAACGGGGAGGGCTCGTCGGGGTCGAGGTCGTCCAAGCCTTGTTCAGCGCGCCGCCGGGCCAGGGTGCGGTCGTGAGCCCGAGCAATCAGCACCGACGCCTCGAACAGCACAAGCAGGGCAGCGGCCAGCGCCAGCATGGAGATCGGGTCGTTGCCGGGGGTGGCGATGGCGGCCAGCACGAACAGGCCGAACAGGAGACCGCGGTGCCAGCGTTGCAGCTTCGCATACGGCAGCACCCCGACCCGGTTGAGCATCACCACCAGCAGCGGTAACTCGAAGGCCAGGCCGAAGACGGCCAGCATCGTGATCAGAAAGCCGACATAGGCCTTGCCGGTCAGTGCGGTGATGAACTGCCCGGCACCCAGGCCCGCCAGGAAGGACAGGCCAGTGGGCACCACGTAGTAGGCGAGGACCGCGCCCGCGGCGAACAGCACGCTGGCCGCGGCGACGAAGGTGACGGCGAACTTACGCTCCTTGGCGTGCAGGCCAGGCGTGATGAAAGCCCACACCTGGTAGATCCAGATCGGCGCGGTCAACACCGCACCTGCGGCCATTCCCACCTGCATGCGGAGGGTGAACACCTCGAACGGGCTGGTCTGCAGCAACTGGCACCGGCCAGCGTTCGGAGTCAGCCGGAGCGTCTCCGGCAGTCCGCAGTACGGGCGGGTGAGAAGATCGCCGAGGCTGGGCAGACCGAACGGGGACACGCCCCACCAGATGAACCCGAGGACACCGCCGAGCGCGATCGCCGCCAACCCGACGAACAACCTGTTGCGCAGCTCGTAGAGGTGCTCCATCAGGGTCATGGAGCCGTCCGGGTTAGCCTCGCGTCGACGGCCCGGCCCAGCGCGGAAACGCCCAGCCGGGAACCGCATCCTGCTCACCCGATCCTGGTCGTCAGCGGATGGTGTCGTTGTGCCGCTGGGACTCCTGAACCGGCGTTGCGGTGGGACCCGACGGTGGCAGCGCCTGCTGCGGGGACTGCTGAGACTGCTGCGGGGATGCTGGCGGGGTCGGCTCGTCCTCCGAGCGCATGCCCTTGGTTTCGGCCTTCAAGATGCGCATGGACTGCCCGATGGCCCGGGCGGCCGCCGGCAGCTTGGTCGCACCGAACAGCAGAACCAGCACGGCCAGGAGAATTAGTAGTTCCCAGCCACCCAGATTAGGCATCGTGGCTTCCTCTCTCGTTTCTCATGCGAGCTCGATGCTACGCGGCCGGGGGTCCGCTGGGAGACTCCGCGTTGCGAGGGCGGCGTCGCCGGGTCAGCGCCACCCGCAGAGCCGCGATCCGGGCGGTCAGCAGTCCGCTGCGGTCAGTGAATCTGGACTGGCCGGCGCGGGCGGTCCGGGCTAGCCCACGGACGGGACCTGCCAGCCGCATCAGCAGCGCGATGAGCACGACGACACCCGCGGCGGCGGCCAGCGCGCTGATCAGATAGGACACGAGGACAACGTTAGCCCAGCTAGCCGGGCGGCAGATGGCTGGATCTGTGCACCGCCGCGCGGGCGCGCTGCACTACCGCCGCAGCCAGCTCCGCGGGTTCCCGGACCATCACGTCGGCGCCCAGCCCCAGCACCAGACGCACCATCCAGCCGGTGTCGGCATAGCGCATTCGCACGGTCGCGGTTCCCCCTTGGCCCTCGGTCAGCTCCTCTACCGGGTAGTACTCGGCGACCCAGCGGGCGTCTGGAGCCAGGGCGAGCACGGCGACCTGCTGGTCGGGTTGCGCGCGGAACATCCCCGCCGACACGTCGGTGGGGCGGGCGTGCGGTGGCGGCGCAGCCGGCTCGTCCAGCGTCGCGACGTGCTCGATGCGGTCCAGCCGGAACAGCCGCACTCCCTCGGCGCTGCGGCACCAAGCCTCCAGGTAGCTGCGACCTTCAACCAGGAGCAGCCGCATCGGGTCCACGATGCGCTCCCCCACCGTGTCGCGGGAGGCCGTGTAGTAGCGGATTCGCAGCGCGCGGCGGTGGTCCAGCGCGTCGCGCACTGCGGCCATCGCGGCCTCTTCCCTGGTGGCCAACCCGACTACCACGCCATCAGCCTGCCCGGCTGCCGCCTCGATCTTGGCCAGCGCCCGGCGCACCGCCCCGGCGTCGACCACACCGGGCGTCTCGGCCAGCGCTCGCAGCGCCACCACCAGGGCGGTTGCCTCCGCACCGGTCAGCCGCAGCGGGCGGCGCATCCCGGCGTCGAAGGTGACGGTCACGGTGTCCCCCGCAAAGGACAGGTCGATGAGGTCCCCAGGCCCGTAGCCGGGCAGCCCACACATCCACAGCAGTTCCAGGTCGCGGCGCAGTTGCCGGACCGTGACGTCGAAGTCGCCGGCCACCTCTTCCATCGGCACCCCGGGCCGAGCCAGCAGGTAGGGCACCAGAGCCAGTAGCCGAGGTAACCGCTCGGCGACCCCTCCGGCCATCAGTCCGCGCTCCCGGCAGCCGCGCGCAGCCGGGCCCGCACCGCGTCGGCCAGTTCCGCGGGCTCGACGACCACGGCGTCGGGCCCATGCCCGGCGATCCATCGTGCGGCGACGTTGTGGCCTGGCAGCTGCACTGCAACGAGATCGCCGCGCACCCCGTCCAAGGTCATGTCGCTCAGCACTGTCGCGTGCCTGCGCAGGCCGTGTGCGCGGCCTTCGGCCAGCCACAGCCGGGCGGTGTATGCCACCGGCGGCGGTTCCGCGGAACCCGCCACGATCTTCAGCAGGTCCACCCCCTCTGGTCGGCGTACCGCCCCCGGCGCGCCGATGGTACGCACCGCGCCGACGATTCGGGAGACCCGGAAACAGCGGGTCGCCCCCCGGTCCCGGTCGTGTCCCACGGCATACCAGCGTCCCCGCCAGGACACCACCCCCCACGGCTCGAGGGTGCGTGCCGCGGGCTCGGCGGCGGGATGTTTGCGGTGCAGGAAGGTCACGATCTGCCCGGCCTGGACCGCCGAGATCAGGGGGGTGAGCGCCGGCTCGGCGGCTCGTACCCGCGGTTCGACGGCCACCGACGGCTCGGTGTCCACCTCCACCCCAGCGGCGCGCAGCTTGAGCACAGCACCGTGTGCGGCCCCGGCCAGCTGCGGGGAATCCCACAGCCGGGCGGCCAGTGCGACTGCGGCGGCTTCGTCGGGTTCCAGGTCGATGTCGGGCAGCTCGTAGTCCCGGCGCGCGATGCGGTAGCCCTCCCCGGCGTCGAACCCTGGGGTTCGGCCGGTCTCCAGGGGGACGCCCAGCTCGCGTAGCTCCGCCTTGTCCCGCTCGAACATCCGGAAGAACGCCTCGTCGGAAGGGGTCTCGGCGTAGCCGGGCACGATCTGCCGGATCTGTTCGGCGGGCAGGTACGGCCGGCTGGACAGCAGGCAGAGCACCAGGTTGACCAAGCGCTCAGCGCGGGCAGACGACACGGCGTGCAGCCTAAACTGTGGACAACCCGTGAGTGGCGATGCGAGCTATGACTGGCATTGCCACTCACGGCTCAGAGAGACGCGATGAGCCTGTCCACCCGCTCGTCGACGGCGCGGAACGGGTCCTTGCACAGGACGGTGCGCTGGGCCTGGTCGTTGAGCTTGAGGTGCACCCAGTCGACGGTGAAGTCGCGGCCTGCGGCTTGGGCGGCGGCGATGAAGTCCCCGCGCAGCTTTGCTCGGGTAGTGGCCGGTGGGGTGTCCTTGGCCGCTTCGATCTCGCCATCGTCGGTCACCCGGTCGACCAGCGCCTTGCGCTGCAGCAGGTCGAACAGCCCCCGACCACGGCGGATGTCGTGGTAGGCGAGGTCCAACTGGGCGATTCGTGGGTTGGACAGGTCCATCCGGTGCTTCGCGCGGTACCGCTCCACCAGCCGGTGCTTGATCGCCCAGTCGATCTCCCGGTCGATCAGGCTGAGATCCTGCTGCTCGACAGCCCCCAGAGTGCGGTCCCACAGCTCCATCACCCGGTCAGTCAGCGGGTCGGACCCGCGGCGGGTGACGTGCTCCGCGGCGCGCGTGTAGTACTCCCGCTGGATGTCCAGCGCGGAAGCCTCGCGACCGCCTGCCAACCGCACCGCGCGGCGGCCGGTGAGGTCGTGACTGATCTCGCGGATCGCCCGGATCGGGTTGTCCAGGGTGAAGTCGCGGAACGCGATGCCCTCCTCCACCATCTCCAACACCAGGTTCGCGGTGCCCACCTTGAGCAAGGTGGTCACCTCGGACATGTTGGAGTCACCGACGATCACATGCAGGCGGCGGTACCGCTCGGCGTCGGCGTGCGGCTCATCCCGGGTGTTGATGATCGGGCGGGACCGGGTGGTCGCCGAGGAGACCCCCTCCCAGATGTGCTCGGCCCGCTGCGACAGGCAGTACACCGCACCGCGCGGTGTCTGCAGCACCTTGCCCGCGCCGCAGACCAGTTGGCGGGTGACCAGGAAGGGCAACAACACGTCGGCGATCCGCGAGAATTCACCAGCACGAGCCACCAGGTAGTTCTCGTGGCAGCCGTAGGAGTTGCCTGCGGAGTCGGTGTTGTTCTTGAACAGGAAGATGTCCCCGCCGATGCCCTCATCGGACAGCCGGCGCTCGGCATCGACCAGGAGGTCCTCGAGGATCCGCTCGCCGGCCTTGTCGTGGGTCACCAGCTGGGCCAGGTCGTCGCACTCCGCCGTGGCGTACTCCGGGTGTGAGCCCACGTCGAGGTACAGCCGTGACCCGTTGCGCAGGAATACGTTCGACGAGCGACCCCACGACACCACCCGCCGGAACAGATAGCGGGCGACCTCGTCCGGCGACAGCCGGCGCTGGCCGTGGAAGGTGCAGGTGACCCCGAACTCAGTCTCGATGCCGAAGATCCGCCGCTGCATGCCTTTCAGCCTAGGCCGCCGGAGCCGTCCCGCAGGCCGTCCGTACGGGCTCACTTAGGCGGCGCTGGTGCTGGAATGGTTGCGTCGAGTGACGCGGGAGATCAACCGGAGTCAGTCGGCGCTGCTCGGCCCGGCCGTCCCGCCGTTGGTGCCGTCGGCGTCGGTCCCCTGGTCTGGCAGCGGCAAATCCCCATTGGGCTCGGCGGCCGGGGTGTCGGTACCGGGCAGCAGTGCGGTCAGCGCCGCCCCGGTGATCCGCCGGAAGGCGCGCTGCGGCCGGGACCGATCCAACACCGCGACCTCGAGCTGGCCGACCCCCAGGGTGCGCTTGCCGGCGCCGTTGACGCTGGTGGAAGCCGAGCTCAGCGCGGCCACCGCGATGGCGACGGCTTCCGCGGTGTCCATGTTCTGCCGGAAGGACTCTTTGAGCGCCGTGGAGATGACCTCGGCTTGGCCACCCATCACGACGAAGTCCGGTGCGTCAACGATCGAGCCGTCGTACGTCAGGTGGTAGAGCTGATCGGAGTTCTGGTCGGCGCCCACCTCGGCAACGCACAGCTCCACCTCGAACGGCTTGTGTTGCTCCGAGAAGATTGTTCCGAGGGTCTGTGCGTACGCGTTGGCCAGCGCCCGACCGGTCACATCGCGCCGATCGTAGGAATAGCCGCGGACATCGGCGTGCCGGATCCCGGCTTGGCGGAGGTTCTCGTACTCGTTGTAGCGGCCGACGGCGGCGAACCCAATCCGGTCGTAGATCTCCGAGACCTTGTGCAGTGCGGTGGAAAGGTTCTCGGCGACGAACAGCACCCCACGCGAGTAGCTGAGCACCACCACACCGCGGCCCCGGGCGATGCCCTTGCGGGCGAGCTCCGAGCGGTCGCGCATGATCTGCTCGACCGAGGCGTAGAACGGCATCGTCACAGCGGGAGCTCCTGGGTGGCGACGGGTTCGGCATCGAACCCGAGTGTCTTCGGCTGGTTCGGATTCATATCGGGCGATCGGCGCGGCGTCAGCCTCCGGGCTTTCGCCTGCGTGCTTCCACCACGACGTCGGCGACCTGACCGGCTTGGTCGTCGGGAAGTCTGATCGCCCCCTCCGCTGCGGTGACGGTGACCACCACCGGGTAGATCCTGCGAACGGTGTCCGGTCCGCCGGTGGCGCTGTCATCGTCGGCTGCGTCGTAGAGCGCCTCCATGGCAACCCGGACGGCGGCGTCGGCCTCCATCATGGGGTCGTGCAGCTTCTTCAACGACGAACGGGCGAACAGCGAACCCGAGCCCACCGAGTGGTACCCGACCGTCTCGTCGTAGTAGCCGCCGACGACGTCGTAGGACACGATGCGACCGGCCCGGTGCGGGTCGGTCGCATCGAGGTCGTAGCCGACGAACAGCGGCACCGCAGCCAGCCCCTGCATGGCGGCCGGGAGGTTGCCCCGGACCATGCCGGCCAGCCTTTTCGCCTTGCCGTCCAGGGTCAGCGATACACCCTCGATCTTCTCGTAGTGCTGCAGCTCGACGGCGAACAACTGAACCAGCTCCACCGCGACCCCGGCCGTCCCGGCGATTCCTACCGCGGAGTAGTCGTCAACGACGAACACTTTCTCCATGTCGCGCTGGGCGATGAGATTGCCGGCCGTCGCCCGACGGTCCCCGGCGATGAGCACCCCGCCGCGGAAGGTGGCCGCCACGATGGTGGTGCCGTGTGGGCTGACCATCGGTGCAGCGCCACCGTGCGCACCGGTCACCCGGCGCCCGGGCAGCAGGTCGGGGGACGTGGCGGCGAGGAACTCGCTGAACGACGAGCTACCCACCATGAAGTACGACGCCGGCAGGGCTGCGCCTGGATAGCGTCCGACCGAGGACTGGTCCATCGGCTGTGATCGTCTCCTAGCTCCCGTTGCCGCGTCTCCTGCTGTCCCGAGCATGATGCTCTTGCCGCTGCGTTTGCCTGCTCTGGGGGCGCCTTGTCACTCGCCGCCCTTCTGGACGTAGGCTCGGACGAAGTCCTCGGCGTTCTCCTCGAGCACGTCGTCGATCTCGTCGAGGATCGCGTCCACGTCCTCACCGAGCTTCTCCCGACGTTCCTGACCGGCTGGCGCGCCATCGCCCGTCTCGTCGTCTCCATCGCCGCCGCCTTGGCGCTGCACCTTCTCCTGGGACATCTCGCCTCCCGGACCAAAGTTGTGTCTAGCAAACAGTACCCAGCAAATCCGACAATCGCTGCCAAGCCAGTCGGGTGATCAGCCCCGAGTGAGCGCCTCCACCAGCTCCGCAGCGGTCGCCGAGGCGTCCAGCAGCGCCCCGACATGCGCGCGGGTGCCCCGCAGTGGTTCCAGGGTCGGGATGCGGACCAGCGACTCGCGGCCCAGGTCGAAGATCACCGAGTCCCAGGACGCCGCGGCCACCTCTGTTGCGTAGCGCTCAAGACACCGACCACGGAAGTAGGCGCGGGTGTCCTCCGGGGGCCGGGAGATGGCCGCGTGCACCTCCTCCTCGGTGACCAGCCGCTTCATCGAGCCGCGGGCCACCAGGCGGTTGTACAGACCTTTGTGCAGCCGAACGTCGGAGTACTGCAGATCCACCAAGTGTAGCCGGGGCGAGGCCCATCCCAGATTATCCCGGGCCCGGTAGCCCTCGAGTAGCTGCAGCTTGGCCGGCCAGTCCAGCCGGTCGGCGCACTCCATCGGGTCCCGTGCCAGCGCGTCGAGCACCTCGCCCCAGGTGCTGAGGATGTTGTCGGCGGTGCTATCCGGGCTGCCTTCGCGTGCGAAGAACTGCGCGATCCGCTCGTGGTAAGCCCATTGCAGGTCCAGGCCAGTGAGGTGGCGACCACCGGACACCTCAACCGTCGCTTGCAAGGAGGGATCGCGACTGATCGTGTGCACCGCCCGCACCGCGTCGACCAGCCGCAGGTCATCGAAGCGTTCCCCGGCCTCGATCAGGTCCAGCACCAGCGCCGTGGTGCCGACCTTGAGGTAGGTGGAGTACTCGGCAAGGTTGGCGTCGCCGATGATGACGTGCAGCCGCCGATACTTGTCGGCGTCGGCGTGTGGTTCGTCCCGGGTGTTGATGATGCCGCGTTTGAGCGTGGTCTCCAGCCCAACCTCGACCTCGATGTAGTCCGCTCGCTGAGACAGCTGGAACCCCGCGTGCTCCCCCGCCGGCCCGATGCCCACCCGGCCGGATCCACAGACCACCTGGCGGGAGACGAAGAACGGAGTCAACCCGGCGATGACCAGCGTGAACGGCGTGGAGCGTGCCATCAGGTAGTTCTCGTGGGTGCCGTAGGAGGCGCCCTTGCCGTCGACGTTGTTTTTGTACAGCTGGAACGGGCGCTGGTCGGGCACCGTCCGGGCGCGCAACGCGGCTTCCTCCATGATCCGCTCGCCGGCCTTGTCCCAGATCACCGCGTCGCGCGGGTTGGTGACCTCGGGGGCAGAGAACTCCGGGTGTGCGTGGTCGACGTACAGCCGGGCTCCGTTGGTGAGGATGACGTTCGCGGCGCCGAGATCGTCCAGTTCTGGATCGGGCTGAGCGTTGCCGGGGACCCCGAGGTCGAACCCGCGGGCGTCCCGCAGCGGGGACTCCACCTCGTAGTCCCATCGGGCCCGCTTGGCCCGCGGCACTTCGGCAGCGGCGGCGTAGGCCAGCACGACCTGGGTCGAGGTCAGGACGGGGTTGGCGGAGCAGTCCCCGGGCACCGAGATGCCGTACTCCACCTCAATTCCCATGATCCGGCGCATACTCGAAGGGTACGTGCGCGGGGCGCAGCCGGCGTGGTTCCGGGGTGGAGAATCGGCGGTCGCCGGTGCCACGGCGCCGCCTCAGTGGGTTACGTCACATCGTGAAATTATTTAACTTTCAACTTGTTATCCGGGGTACAGCCGCGCAGTACGGCGCGGGACACCGCTACCCCGGAGGGTTTCCTATGACCGCTGTTACGCCAACCATGATCCCCGGGCACATCGCCGGTACCTGGGACATCGATGCCACGCACTCCAACGTCTCGTTCTCCGTCCGCCACATGATGGTCAGCAAGGTGCGGGGCCGCTTCAACGGCGTCTCCGGTCGCCTGGTGACCGGCGCCGATCTGCTGGACTCGTCGGTGACCGCGGCGATCGACGTGAACAGCTTCGATACCGGCAACGCCCAACGCGACGAGCACATCCGATCGGCCGACTTCCTGCACGCGGCGCAGTACCCCACCATGACCTACCGGTCCACCGGAGTTCGCCGCGACGGCGACGACATCGTGGTCGACGGCGAGCTGACCTTGCACGGCATCACTCGCCAGGTTCCCCTCGCCCTTGAAGTGACCGGTATCGGCCCGGACCCCTACGGCGGCACCCGGGTGGGCTTCTCGGCCACGACGAAGATCAATCGCAAGGACTTCGGCATCGACACCGAGTTGCCGCTGGACGGCGGTGGCGTGGTGATCGGCGACACCGTGCAGATCTCGCTCGACATCCAGGCCGTGCTGCAGACCACCTGACGGTTGGTGGCTCTTCAAGTACCGCCAACCCGCTGCTGAGCTGCTCTTAACCGCCGCCAACCCCTGCCAGCCCGGACCGAGGCCCCACCGGCGGGGTGGCGGCGGTTTGAGGCCCTCGTCAACCAGGTTGCCGGTACTTGCAGAGCGTCATGGCATGCGCCGGCTCCGTCAGCGTGGCGATCACCGTGCCCTAGTTCCTCGGCGATACCACGGGAGATCTCCTCCCGGTCGGCCTCGGTCAACATCCTGAGCTGGAGGCTCACCCGGTGTTCCTCCTCGGCGGTGTCGCCGACGATCTACACCAAGATCGTGCGCCGCGTGCGCAGAAGGGAGAAGCCGATGTAGATCGGGTTCTGCTGATGCGGGTGACTGTGCAGGAGATGGAGGTAGGTCCTCCGGAGCCGCTCTGCAGGGCTCTTCGCTGTTTTCAGTGGGTTACTCAGCGTGAGGTCATGTATGCGGGTGTGGGGTTGGTGAGGGTGGGTAGCTGGAGTTTGGCTGTGGTGAGGTAGACGATGGTGATCATCTTGGTTTTGTTGCGGTAGCCCCGGGCGCGGGCTTTGGCGGCTTGGACCAGGGAGTTGATCCCTTCGAGCAGGCCGTTGCTGAGGTGGGTGGCATGCCAGGCGATGATGCCGTCCCAGTGTTTTTCGGCCTGGGTGACGAAGTCCTTGACCGGTTGCAGGCGGCAGCGTTTGGCGCCGTAGCACCAGCGTCGCAGGTACTCGGGGGCGTAGCTGGGGTGCTGGTCGTAAAGGCTTGGAAGTCCTCGCGCCAGCGCAGTGCGCGGGCGGTGGCCAGCTGCGCTGAGGGACGCATCAGCTGGTGGAGCTCACCTTGTTGCTTGGTCGAGAGGTTCGCCCGGTTCTTGAGCCATAGCCAGCGGGTGTGTTTGAGTTCCGGGCGGGTGGTGACCTCGGCGCGGCGGACGGTGTCGATCGCCTCGCTGAGTTTGGCGGCCAGGTGGTAGCGGTCGAAGGTCACCCTCGCGTTGGGCAGGTACTGGCTGATTCCGCTGAGGAACGCCGTGCTCATGTCGGAGCTGGTGTCGGTGACCTTGGTCGGGTCGCCGCCGTGGGCGGCCAGGTCCGCGGCGAAGCGCTCCACGGTGCCGGCGCAGCGGCCCTCGGTGGCGAACACCACCCGGCGGGCGTCGATGTCGGCGAAGATGCTGATGTAGTCCTGACCTTTGCGCGCGGAGGTCTCGTCCATCCCGACCCGCCTCACGCCCGAGCAGTCGAGCTGGTCGCGGGCGGCGAGCACGTGATGTTCCACGACCCGCCAGATCCTGGTGTCGTGCTCCCGAGTCATCGCAGGTGAGCACCAGTGCCTCGAACAGCAACGTGAACCCCGACCCCGGGCGTGCCCACGGCACCTCCACCTGCCGCACCCCGTGCTCGGCGCAGCGCACCCGCGGCAGCCAGGCGTGCAACAACGCCTTGTGCTGGAAGAAGTCCAGATGCCGCCACGTCTTGTCCACGGTGTCATGCACCGGGCAGCCACCGTGCGCACAGTCCTTGGCCGGGCAGGCGAACCGGGCACCACGCGCGAAACCCAGATACAGATCCAGCCGGGTGGCCCCGGCGTCGAACTCGCTGCGGATCACCCGCCACGGCCCGCTGAGCCCAACCCCAACGCCGCCGTGAACAACCCCAGCTCATCCATACCCCAGCCACCCCCAGCTACACGACCATCACGGACAGTCACACAGCCAACGAAACCATCACCCCCTCGTCAACCCGCCACGCCGGGTCCACACGAACTTGACCACCAAACCCACTTGATACAGCGAGGAGCCGGGTAGAGGGGGGAGGGAGTCGGCAGTCGTACGTTCTGGATGCAGAACGAGGTGAATCGAGTCGGCTTTACCGCGTTCTGCATCCAGAACGCGGTAAACGCCGGCACCTACAGGTACTGGCCGGTGTTGGTGGCCGTGTCGATAGCCCGACCGGAGTCGGCGTTCTTGCCTGTGACCAGGGTGCGGATGTAGACGATTCGCTCCCCCTTCTTACCGGAGATCCGCGCCCAGTCGTCCGGGTTGGTGGTATTGGGCAGATCTTCGTTCTCCGCGAACTCGTCGACGATCGAATCGAGCAGATTCGTCATCCGCAACCCCGGCTGGGCGGTCTCCAATACCGCCTTGATCGCCTTCTTCTTCGCCCGGTCCACGATGTTCTGGATCATCGCGCCGGAGTTGAAGTCCCGGAAGTAGAGGACCTCCTTGTCCCCGTTGGCGTAGGTCACTTCCAGGAAGCGGTTCTCCTCGCTCTCGGCGTACATCCGCTCAACGGTGCCCTGAATCATCGCTTGAATGCAGGCCTGGCGGTCTTGTCCGAATTCGGCAAGGTCGTCGGCGTGCAACGGTAGCGTGGTCGTCAGGTACTTGGAGAAGACGTCCTTGGCCGCCTCCGCGTCCGGCCGCTCGATCTTGATCTTCACGTCAAGGCGCCCTGGCCGCAGGATCGCCGGATCGATCATGTCCTCGCGGTTGGAGGCGCCGATGACGATGACGTTTTCCAGCCCCTCCACGCCATCGATCTCGCTGAGCAATTGCGGCACGATCGTCGTCTCGACGTCGGAGGAAACGCCCGATCCGCGGGTGCGGAAGATGGAGTCCATCTCGTCGAAGAACACGATGACCGGGGTGCCTTCGGACGCCTTCTCCCGGGCCCGCTGGAAGATCAGCCGGATGTGCCGCTCGGTCTCCCCGACGAACTTGTTGAGCAGCTCCGGGCCCTTGATGTTGAGGAAGTAGCTCTTGGCTTCGCTGTCCCCGCGGACCTGGGCCACTTTCTTGGCCAGCGAGTTGGCCACCGCCTTGGCGATCAAGGTCTTGCCACAACCGGGAGGGCCGTAGAGCAGTACGCCCTTGGGTGGGCGCAGCTCGTACTCGCGGAACAGGTCGGCGTGCAGGAACGGCAGTTCGACGGCGTCCCGGATCTGCTCGATCTGGTTGGCCAGACCGCCGATGTCCTCGTACCCGACGTCCGGGACTTCTTCCAGCACGAGATCCTCGACCTCGGCCTTGGGTACCCGTTCATAGGCGTAGGCAGCCTTGGTGTCCACCAGCAGCGAGTCACCCGGCTTGAGTGGTACGGCATCAGGGTTGTCCGGACCCGGGATCAGCGGGTCAGCCAGCCACACCACGCGTTCTTCGTCGGCGTGCCCGATGACCAGTGCCCGTTGGTCACCGTCGAGCACTTCGCGCAGTGCGCAGACCTCACCGGTCGCTTCGAACGTGCCGGCCTCCACGACGGTCAGCGCCTCATTGAGCCGCACACTCTGCCCCCGGCGCACCTGCGGGATCTCGACCGCGGGCGACACCGCCACCCGCATCCGGCGGCCGGAGGTGAAGACGTCCACGGTGCCGTCGTCGTAACCACCGAGGAACACGCCATAGCCGCTGGGCGGCTGGGCCAGCCGGTCGACCTCTTCCCGCAGCGCGAGGAGCTGGCCGCGGGCCTCCCGCAGCGTCTCGACCAGCTTGGTGTTTCGCTCGGTGAGCTGTGCGACCGACGCGGAGGCCTCGGCGAGGCGCTCCTCGAGCAACCGGACGTGCCGGGGGGATTCGGTCAAGCGGCGACGCAGCAGCGTCACCTCGTCCTCGAGGACTCTGATCTGGGCAACCAGAGTGGGGTCGATGCGGTCCCGACCCTCGGCGTTCCGGTCGCTGGGATGATCGTGCTGCACGAGTCACCTCCCGCATGGGTCTCAGACCGCTAACGGTACGGGACTCAGCGCCAGACCGTGAGGTAACGGTGATGCGACAGCTGTCGGATCGGGGGGTGAACAACGTCACGTCCGCCGGCGATCGGTCCGCGAGCCGGTCTCCCACCCCGTTTACAGGCGCCGGTTCGACCGGCTGGGCCTGCGCTGCGGGGTGGGCGGCACGACGCCTTCGGCCAGCCGCCGGGCGGTGAGCAGAAACGCGGTATGGGCGACCATCCGGTGCTCAGGGCGCACCGCCAGCCCGACCACGTGCCAGGGCCTGAGCAGGGTCTCCCAGGCTTGCGGCTCGGTGTAGCAACCGGCCTCGCGCAGCGCCTCGGCGGTTCGGGAGAGCTGGGTGGTGGCGGTCACGTAGACGGTGAGCACCCCACCGGGGACCAGCGCGGCCGAAACCGTGGGCAGCAGCTCCCACGGGCGGACCAGGTCCAGCACCGCGCGGTCCACCGGCTGATCGGCGGGGTGGGTGACCAGATCGGCCACTCGCAGCTGCCAGTTCGGCGGTGCGGTCCCGAAGAACCGCTCGACGTTGTGCGCGGCATGCTCGGCGTGGTCCGGGCGCGCCTCGTAGGAGGTCACGGCGCCGCGCTCGCCCACCGCCCGCAGCAGCGAGCAGGTCAACGCCCCCGAACCGGCACCGGCCTCGAGTACCCGCGCACCGGGGAAGATGTCACCCCACATCAGGATCTGGGCGGCGTCCTTGGGATAGACCACCTGCGCCCCGCGCGGCATGGACAACACGTAGTCGGGCAGCAGCGGGCGCAGCGCGAGGTACTGCGTCCCCGCGCCGGAGGTGACGACGCTGCCCTCGGGCAGCCCGATCAGATCGTCGTGGGCCAGCGCACCGCGATGCGTGTGGAACTGCGCGCCGGGTTCCAGCTCTACGGTGTGCCGGCGTCCCTTGGGGTCGGTGAGCTGCACCCGATCACCGGGTTGGAAGGGTCCGCTGGGTCGGGTCACGGGCGGTCATGGTGGCAGATCGCCGGTCGGCCGGGTGACCGCAGCTGTCGGTGCGCTGGGCTGTCGGGGTGCTGGCCTACCCTTCGAAGCCATGACGGAGATCCTGGCGAGCGGTCCGGCGGCAGCGGTGCCCGACACCAGCCCCCCAGCCGGTACCCCAGCGCGCAGGCGCCCGGCACTGTCACCGTCGCGGGCGGCCGATTTCAAACAGTGCCCGCTGCTGTACCGGTTCCGAGCCGTCGACCGGCTGCCCGAGACACCCAGCCGGGTGCAGGTCCGCGGCACCGTGGTGCACGCCGCGCTGGAGCGGCTGTTCGCGCTGGCCCCGGACCAGCGCGAACCCGAGGTGGGGCGCGAGCTGGTTGATCCGGTGTGGCGCGACGTGCTGGCTGGCAGCCCCGAGCTGGCTGAGCTGTTCGCCGGCCCCGGGGACCCGGAGCTTTCCGAGTGGCTCGACTCGGCACGCGCGCTCGTCGAGGCCTACTTCGCGCTGGAGGACCCGCGGCTGGTGACACCCGAGGCCTGTGAGGTGCTGGTGGAGACCGAGCTGGCCGCTAGCGACACCGGCAATGGGGAGCCCCTGCTGCTGCGGGGGTACATCGACCGGCTCGACGTCGCCCCTACCGGCGAAATCCGAGTGGTGGACTACAAGTCCGGCGCCGCGCCGCGGGAAGTGTTCGAGGCCAAGGCGCTGTTCCAGATGAAGTTCTACGCCCTGGTTCTGCTGCGTATCCGGGGAGTGGTGCCGCGCCAGCTCAGGCTGATGTACCTGGCTGACCGGCAGGCGTTGAGTTATACCCCGGATGAGGCGGAGCTGGTTCGCTTCGAACGCACCCTCGCGGCGATCTGGTCAGCGATCCTGCGGGCTGCGCAGCATGGTGACTTCCGCCCCAACCCCAGCCGGATGTGTGACTGGTGCGATCACAAGCCGCGCTGCCCAGCGTTCGGTGGCACTCCACCCCCCTACCCGGGCTGGCCGGACCCGGCCGGCGCGGGCACCGAGACTGCACGCGACCGGGCGGAGTAGGGCCCTCAGAACCGGCAGGAGCGGATGTCGCTGGCCAGGATGGCCTTGGCGCCGCGAGCGGAGAGCTCGTCCATGATCCGGTTGGCGTCTTTGCGCGGCACCATCGCGCGGACCGCGACCCAGTCCGGGTCGGCCAGCGGGGCCACCGTCGGCGACTCCAGCCCGGGTGTGATGACGACTGCCTCATCCAGCAGGGTGCGCGGGCAGTCGTAGTCGAGAATCAGGTACTGCTGGGCGACCACAACGCCCTGCAGGCGCGCTGCGAACTGGGCCGTCCCCGGCGATGGTGCGGCGTTGGTCCGCTCCACGAGCACCGCCTCCGAGGAGCAGATCGGGTCGCCGAAGGCCGCCAGACCGTGCTGGCGCAGGGTGCGGCCGGACCCGACCACGTCGGCGATCGCGTCGGCCACGCCCAGCTGCACCGAGATCTCCACCGCGCCGTCCAGCCGGATGACGTCGACGTGGACACCGTGCCGTGCCAGGTCTGTCCTGACCAACCGGGGGTAGGCAGTGGCGATCCGCAGACCCTCCAGGTCGTCGACCTTCCAGTCCCGGCCCAGCGGGGCGGCGTAGCGGAAGGTGGACCCACCGAAGCCGAGCGCGAGCAGTTCGGAAACGGGCGCCTCGGAGTCCAGCGTCAGGTCCCGGCCGGTGATCCCGAGGTCCAGGTCGCCGGAGCCGACATAGATGGTGATGTCCCTGGGTCGGAGGAAGAAGAACTCCACCTCGTTGACGGGGTCGATGACTGTCAGATCCTTGGCGTCGTGCCGTTGCCGGTAACCCGCCTCGACCAGCATTTCCGAGGCGGGTTCGGCCAGCGTGCCTTTGTTGGGCACGGCGACTCGCAGCAGGTTGCCGTTCCCATTCATCGGCACGGCCCCGTTCATCGGCACCTCACAGGTAGCGGTAGACGTCGCTGGTGCTGATCCCCCGGCCGACCATGAGCACCTGAACCCGGTAAAGCAGCTGGGAGATCTCCTGCGCCAGCCGCTCGTCGGACTCATGCTCGGCGGCGATCCATACCTCGCCAGCCTCCTCGAGCACCTTCTTGCCCTGGGCGTGCACCCCGTTGTCCAGCGCGGCCACCGTGCCCGAGCCCGATGGACGGGTGCGGGCACGCTCGGTGAGCTCGGCGAACAGCTCGTCGAACGTCTTCACGGGTTGCAGCCTACGGCTGCCTGTGAGTGGCATTGAGTGCCAGAACACTGTGACGCACTCACGGCCCCTCAGGCATTGAAATATTTGGCTTCCGGGTGGTGCGCGACGATGGCGTCGGTGGACTGCTCCGGGTGCAGCTGGAACTCCTCGGACAGTGTTACCCCGATCCGGTCCGGCTGCAGCAGCGTGACGATCTTTGCACGGTCCTCGAGTTCGGGGCAGGCTCCGTAGCCCAGCGAGTATCGGGCGCCCCGGTACCCGAGCTTGAAGAACGCCTCCACGTCGGCCGGGTCCTCCTCGGCGACCGCCGCCCCGGAGGCGAAGTGCAGTTCCTCCCGGATCCGCCGGTGCCAGTATTCGGCCAGCGCCTCGGTGAGCTGCACCCCCAAGCCGTGCACCTCGAGGTAGTCGCGGTAGGCGTTCTTGGCGAACAGCTCGGCGGCGTAGTCGGCGATCACCTGCCCCATCGTCACCAGGTGCACCGGCAGTACGTCGACCTCCCCCGCGGCCACCGCCGCATCTTGCGGCCGGTAGAAGTCGGCCAGGCACAGCCGCCGGTCCCGGCGCTGGCGGGGGAAGGTGAAGCGGAACCGTTCGGGCGCGCCGGGCCGCGGTTGGGTGAGCACGACCAGCGCGTTGCCCTCCGCGACCGCCGGGAAGTACCCGTAGACCACCGCGGCATGCGCGAGCACCCCCTCGGTGGTCAACCGGTCCAGCCAGTACCGCAGCCGGGGCCGCCCCTCGGTCTCCACCAGCTCCTGGTAGGAGGGACCGTCCTTGCTCCGGGAGCCGCGCAGCCCCCACTGCCCCATGAAGGTGGCCCGCTCGTCGAGCATCGCGGTGAACTCGGCCGCCGGGATGCCTGTGACCACTCGGGAGCCCCAGAACGGCGGAGTAGGGATCGGCACGTCGATGGCGACGTCGGAGCGTGCCGGTGGCGGCTCCTCGGTGTCGCTGTCCCGGGCCCGACGCGTCTGGGCGATGCGCAATGATCGTTCCCGGCGCGCTTTGCGCTCGGCTGCCTTGTTCTCTTCGCCCGGGTCGGCGGGCACCGTGCCGCCCCGCTTCCTGGTCATGATCGAATCCATCAGTCGCAGGCCCTCGAAGGCGTCCCGCGCGTAGCGGACCTCCCCGGAGTACAGCTCGGCGAGATCGTTCTCCACGTAGGCGCGGGTCAGTGCCGCCCCACCGAGCAGCACCGGTAACGAGTCGGCCAGACCCCGGGAGTTCATCTCCTCGAGATTATCCTTCATGATCACCGTCGACTTGACGAGCAGCCCGGACATCCCGACGGCGTCCGCGCGGTGCTCGCTGGCGGCCTCCAGGATCGCGCTGATGGGTTGCTTGATGCCGAGGTTGACCACGTCGTAGCCGTTGTTGGACAGGATGATGTCCACCAGGTTCTTGCCGATGTCGTGCACGTCGCCCTTGACGGTGGCCAGCACCAGCCGGCCCTTCCCGGTGTCGTCTTCGGATCGCTCCATATGCGGTTCGAGGTGCGCGACCGACGCCTTCATCACCTCGGCCGACTGCAGCACGAACGGCAGCTGCATCTGGCCCGAGCCGAACAGGTCACCGACGGTCTTCATCCCCGACAGCAGGGTGTCGTTGATGATCTGTAGTGCCGGTCGCTGCTCCAGCGCGATGTCCAGATCCTCGGCCAGCCCGTTGCGGTCCCCGTCGACGATCCGCCGTTCCAACCGCTCGAACAGCGGCAGCGCGGCCAGTTCGGCCGCCCGGGACTCCCGCGACGATGACGTCGAGACGCCGTCGAACAGCGCCATCAGTACCTGCAGCGGGTCGTAGTCTCCCTCGGGATCTCCCTCGGACGCTGACCGGCGGCGGTCGTAGACCAGATCCAGCGCCACGGCACGCTGCTCGTCCGGGATCCGGGCCATCGGGACGATCTTCGACGCGTGCACGATCGCGGTGTCCAGACCGGCCTGTACGCACTCGTGCAGGAAGACCGAGTTGAGTACTTGCCGGGCGGCGGGGTTGAGACCGAAGGACACGTTGGAGATCCCGAGCGTGGTGTGCGCCTCTGGGTATCGACGCTTGAGCTCGCGGATCGCCTCGATGGTCTCCAGTGCGTCGCGACGCACCTCTTCCTGACCGGTGGAGATCGGGAAGGTGAGGCAGTCGACGATGATGTCGCAGGTGCGCATGCCCCAGTTGGCGGTCAGGTCATCGATCAACCGCGACGCCACCCGGACCTTCCACTCCGCGGTGCGGGCTTGGCCCTCCTCGTCGATGCACAGCGCCACCACGGACGCGCCGTGCTCGCGGACCAGCTTCATGGCGCGCTGGTAGCGCGAGCCGGGCCCGTCGCCGTCCTCGTAGTTCACCGAGTTGATCACGCACCGGCCACCGAGGCGTTCCAGGCCGGCCTGGAGCACTTCGGGCTCTGTGGAGTCCAGCATCACCGGCAACGTCGACGCGGTGGCCAGCCGCCCGGCCAGCTCCGCCATGTCGGCGGCGCCGTCGCGGCCGACGTAGTCCACGTTGAGGTCGATCAGGTGCGCGCCGTCGCGGGTCTGCGCGCGAGCGATCTCCACGCAGTCGTCGAGGCGATCGTCCAGGATGGCCTCGCGGAATGCCTTGGACCCGTTGGCGTTGGTGCGTTCGCCGACCATCAGCACGCTGGCGTCCTGCTGAAACGGCACCGCGGCGTAGAGCGAGGACACTCCCGGCTCGGGACGCGGCCGCCGGTCGCGGGGTCGCAGGCCGGCCACCGCCTCGGCCACCGCCGCGATGTGCTGCCCGGTCGTGCCGCAGCACCCACCGACCAGCCGGACGCCGAAATCGGTGACGAAGCCGGCCAGCGCGGTGGCCAGCTCGTCGGGGGTCAGCGGGTACACCGCCCCGTCCTTGCCGAGCTCGGGCAGACCGGCGTTGGGCATGACGGACAGCGGGATCCGGGAATGCTTGGACAGCTGCCGCAGGTGCTCGCTCATCTCGGCCGGGCCGGTGGCGCAGTTCAGCCCGATCAGGTCGATGCCCAGGGGTTCCAGCGCGGTGAGCGCTGCGCCGATCTCGGTGCCCAGCAGCATCGTCCCGGTGGTCTCCAGGGTGACCTGGGTGATGATCGGAACGTGGCGCCCCTCGGCGGCCATCGCGCGTTGCGCGGCAATGACCGCGGCCTTGCACTGCAGTAGATCCTGGCTGGTCTCCACCAACACTGCGTCGGCTCCGCCGACGAGCAGGCCGCGGATCTGCTCGACGTAGGCGTCGCGTAGCACAGCGAAGGAGACGTGGCCCAGGGTGGGCAGCTTGGTGCCGGGTCCGACCGAGCCGAGCACGAACCGCGGCCGGCCCGGTTCGGCGAACTCGTCGGCCACCTCGCGAGCCAGCCGGGCGCCCGTCTCAGCGAGCTCCCAGATCCGATCGGCGATGTCATATTCGGCGAGGTTGGCCAGATTGGCGCCGAAGGTGTTGGACTCCACCGCGTCGGCACCCGCCTCCAGGTAGCCCCGGTGCACGGCACGGACGACATCCGGGCGAGTGACATTGAGGATCTCGTTGCAGCCCTCCAGCCCGGCGAAGTCGTCCAGACTCAGCGGGATGGACTGCAGCATCGTGCCCATCGCGCCATCCGCGACCAGGACACGATGCGCCAGGACGTCGAGCAGCGGCGACACAGACATGGGATTCAGGGTAGAGCAGGGATATCGGGCTGGCCGGGTAGCGCGTGAGGGCCATCACGGCTCAGGGGTCGTAGGCTGGCGCAGTGACCCATCCCGACAGCTCCGGCAACGGCCCGGCCGCCCGGGGAGCGCAGCTGCGCTCCCCGGTACTGGTGGCCGCGTTCCAGGGCTGGAACGACGCCGGGGACGCCGCCAGCACTGCGATCGAGCACCTGCATCTGAGCTGGGACGCGACGCCGCTGGCCGAGCTCGACCCTGAGGACTACTACGACTTCCAGGTCACCAGGCCCACCACCAAACTGGTCGACGGAATCACCCGGTTGGTCGAGTGGCCGACCACCCGGCTGTCGGTGTGCCACCCGCCCGGGGCGGACTACGACGTGGTGCTGGTGCACGGTATCGAACCGAACATGCGCTGGCGGTCGTTCTGCGACGAGCTGCTGAGCTACGTCCAGGATCTGGGGATCACCACGGTGGTGACCTTGGGCGCGCTGCTTGCCGACACCCCGCACACCCGGCCGGTCCCGGTGACCGGCACCTCCTATGACGCCGCCTCAGCGGCCCGGTTCAAGTTGGAGCGGTCCAAGTACGAGGGACCGACCGGGATCGTGGGGGTTTTCCAGGACGCCTGTGTGCAGGCCGGGGTGCCGGCCATCTCGTTCTGGGCCGCGGTGCCGCACTACGTCTCCGCCCCGCCATCCCCCAAGGCCACTTTGGCGCTGTTGCATCGGGTGGAGGAGGTGCTTGACCTCGAGGTTCCGCTCGGCGCGCTACCGGAGGAGTCCGAGGAGTGGGAGGCGACGGTCAGCGAGATGGCTGAGGAGGACGACGAGGTCGCCAGCTACGTGCGTGCGCTGGAGGAGCGTGGCGACACCGATCTCACCTTGCACGAGGCCAGCGGCGACGCCATCGCCGCGGACTTCGAGCGCTACCTGCGCCGCCGCGGCCCCGGCGGCCCATCAGGCCCCCGCACCCCCCGCGACAACCGCTAACCGCCCCTTTACCCGCATTCAGCAGGCTCAGCGGGGTAAACGAGGTGCCGATAACCCCGCTGAGCCTGCTGAATGCGGCGTTCCGCGTGGGGGTGGGTGCGTGTCCGCCTTGGCGCGCTGCAGGGTGGCGGCAACGATGACCAGGCTCGCGGTGAGCAGGATGATGTCCTTGAGGACGTACTGACCTTCCAGTGTCGGGGCGTGGTCAGGGCCGCTGAAGAGCCGTCCGGGGAGCAGCACGGCCGGGGAGAGGATTCCGAGTACCCACATCACCAGCAGATAGATGGTCGCGCGCAGCCCCCGGCTGGTGATCAGGGACAGGCCGATGGCGCACTCCACCGTCGCGAGCAGGACCATCGCCACTCGGCTGGGCACCATCCCGAAGGTCAGCAGGTGGGTGGTCGTGAGGATGAGATTCTCAGCTGGGCTGACGCCTGGGAAGTACTTCAGGATGCCGAAGCCGAAGATCACCGCGCCCATGCTGATCCGCAGCAGGGTGATGCTGTGGCGGTCGAGCCAGCGGTGGACGGCTGCCCCGAGGCCAGCGGCCGTGACGCGGGAGGTGAACGCGGTCCGCTGGTACGGCCCCGGCGCTGCCGGGTCGACGTTGTCGTGGTGGGCGCGGGTGGTCTCTGGCTGCGTAAGCTGGGTGGTCATGTCAGCTCCTCCTGGAGATGATAGGAACCTCAATACGAGGTACGGCTACGTGCTCACGTACCTTGTGGTCGACGGCTTCGGACCAAGACCATGATCATGGCGTGGGGGTGTCGACTTCAGCGTTCAACCGTGGGTCTGCCCGTGTCGCTCGCGACGACCTGGGCGGCCTCGCGGTGCTCGTCCATGTCCTGCTCGGGCTCGTCGTGCTTCTTCGTGGGGAACAGCATGATCCCGGCGATGACCGCGATTCCGCCGGCGATGTGCCACACGGTGAGGTGCTCACCCAGGAACATGATTGCTGTGAGTACGCCGAACAGCGGGACAAGGTTCAGGGTCATACCGGCGAGGCCTGCGGACACGAAATTAATGACGTAGTTGTAGAGCAGGAAGCTGCCTGCGAACCCAACGCCACCGATCAGTACAGCGACGAGCCAATAACCCGGATCGACGTCTGTCGGAAAAGGTTCTCGGCCCGACAGCCATTGCCACATCGCCAACGGCAACGACAATAACGCGCCGAAGCCGAACTGGTAGGCGGTCATCGGGAGTGATTCGGTGGTGGCTGCCACCTTGACGGCCAAGATCACGTAGATCGCAGCTGCGAGGTTGCCCCCGAGCACCAGGAAGTCGCCGACGTTGAGATCACTCGAGACGGTGAAGACTTGCTCGATGAGCAGGACACCCACGAACGCCAGGAGCAGCCCGATCAGGGAACGTGCGCCGATGCGCTCCTTCAGGAAGATAGCCGCGAGAGCGACGACGAAGCACGCTTCGCTCGCCCCGAGCAGGGATGCGTTGGTCGCCGTGGTGTAGGCCAGGCCAAGAGTCAGGCCGCCGTAAGCGAGTGTCGGTTCGAACACGCCGAGCACCGCGAAGCGGCCCTTCCGCTCAACCCGGGGGATGCCGAGCACCGCCAACACCGCCCATAGCACCGCCGCAGCTGCCACCAGTTTAACCAGCAGCAGCGTCAATGGACCGAACCCGTCGAGTGCGTACTTCGTCGCCGTCGTTGCACTGCCCCATCCGATCGCCGCGAGGACGAGGAGGAGCCGAGATGACGTGTTGTTCATGGGCGTCCGATCAGAATGGTTTGCTCGAATGGCGGGCAGGAACCACTTCTTCTGGCCTTCTTACTCCCCGGTCACGTGAAGAAACCGACGCTACGACACCAGGATGTTGCTGAACTGCCAAACATCGGTGGGTCGCCGAACGCCGAGGAACTCGTCGAATGGGCCGCGACCCGTCTGGGTGGGCGTCCAGTCGGTCCGTACCGAGGGGCTTGGCCCGAGGTAGGGGGCGGCGGCCGAGAGCACCTCGCGGTGGTCGAGATCGTCGGGCACACACAACCCCTGGCTGGGGTGCCGAACCAAGGAGAACACGGCGGCGAGCACGGACGCTGCGACCTGGAGTGTGGTGGCGTTCTGGTGTGGCACGAGGGCACGGGTTTCCTCGATAGTGAGTTGTGAGCCGGTCCACCAGCCGTTGAGGTCATGGCCTAGGAGCAGGACACCGAGCTCGTCCATGCCACTGGTGATCTCGTCGGTCATGATGCGTTGCTGCTCCTGCAGCTGGAATCCGTGCATCCAGCACTCATGGATGGAGGCAATCGCCGCGTCGGTAGGGAGATAGGCGTAGTGCACTGTCGGCCGGTACGTCGCGACCCCGTCCTGCCGGACCGTCAGGTGGTCGCTGATCGTGAACGCTTCGCCGTGGCGGATGAGCAGACCGAGGATCGGCCCGGAGGACGGCACCCAGGAACGTACCCAGGTCGTCATGCCCGGCTGTGCGAGGCAGATCTGGTTGCCGGGGCCGCTCCCATGGACCACCGCGTTCGGTGGCAGCGTCTCCTCATGAGTCCCCCAGCCGAGCTCGGCGGGGGCGACGCCCTCTTCGTAGAAACCTTCGACCGACCATGTGTTGACGAACTCGCCCACTTCCTTCGGACGGTCGCCGATCTGGGTGTCGCGCTCGGAGATGTGGATGACCTTGGTTCCGGTCTCCAACGCCAGCCGCGCGTAGTCGGACTCGTGCAGCGCCTGCTCGAGGTGTGCCTGCCGCCCGGCGCAGAGCGGTTCGGGCAGGTCGCTGTGCGACTTGAGCATCGCCGTGGCGAGATCCTCCAGAGCGACTTTCGTCCAGTGGCTCACCAGCCCCGGATTTGCCCCATGTTCCACGATTGCGGTGGGTCCGCGATCCGACCAACCGGCGGCCATCTTCCGGAGCGCAAGATGTCGCGCGTAGAGCGTCCGCTCGGTCGGATGCCTGACGTTCATGTCGGCGTACGGGTCCCATTGCTCGACCGAGGTGTCGAGGTAAAGCACCCCGTGGTCGTGACACCAGGAGATGATGTCCTCGGCCCCGATGTTCCACGTGAGGTTGATCAGCATGTCTCCGGCCCTGAGATGCTCGCCGAGCGTGGAGGCGAGGTTGTCCGGAGTGATCCGGTGACGCACGTACCGGGCGCCAGCCGCCAAGGTCCCCGGAATCCGGTCGCGCAGGTCCTCGAAATCCATCACGGTGAGTTTGTCGAAGGACATATCCATGCGCCGTAAGAGGAGCGGCTGCAGGCATTGGGAGACCGAGCCGCAGCCGAGCAGCAGTATTCGGCCACCGAAGCCGGTTCGCTGCGCCAACGTCATGATCATTCCCCGATACAGTAGGTGGACAGCGGCAGGAAACCGTTGAATCCCACCGATGAGTAGCTCGCCGTGTAGGCGCCGGCGCTGAGGAAGTCCACCGTGTCGCCGATGTCGAGAGCCAGCGGCAGGGCATACTTCGTCCGTCGATAGATGATGTCCACGCTGTCGCAGGTCGGCCCGGCCAGCACGACCGGTTTCGAGGGCAAGCCGTGGTTGGTGGTCAGCCGGTAGAGGATGGCCTCACCTTCAGTCTCGGCGAGTCCACCGAACTTACCTGCGTCAAGGTAAACCCAGCGATCCCCGCCTTCGAAGGGATGGCGCACGGAGACGACCTGAGTCCGCAGAACCCCTGCGTCGGCGGCGAGGCACCGGCCAGGCTCGGAAAGGATCCTCGGTCGGTCTCCTGTCCCGAACCAGCGGTCGAGCGCTGCGCCGATCACCTCGCCGTAGCGGCTGACGGGAGGAATCTCTTCGATGTACTGAGCCGGGTACCCACCACCGATGTTGAGCATTTCCAGGTCGATTCCGGCCAGCCTGAGTTCGGCGAAGACCTCCGCAGCGGACGCGATGCTGGACTCCCACCGGGATGGGTCGGTCTGCTGGGAGCCCACGTGGAAGGATAACCCGTGCGGATGCAGGTCGAGTTTGGCGGCTTTCTGCAGCAGATCGATGGCGAACTCGGGTGAGCAGCCGAACTTGTCGCCAAGTGGCCAGCGAGCGCCAGCGCTGCCGGCGAGCAGCCGACAGAAGACGGACGCGCCAGGAGCCGTCTCCGCCAGCTTCTCCACCTCGCGGATATTGTCGAACGCGAACAGTCGCACGCCTCTTTGGTAGGCATAGACGATGTCGGACCCTTTCTTGATGGTGTTGCCGTAGGACAGCGACTCTGGTGCCACGCCCTGTTCGAGGCAGAGATCGATCTCGGCGGGGCTCGCGACGTCGAAGCACGCGCCGAGCTCGGCCAGCAGGCAGATCACATCCGGCTCCGGGCTGGCCTTGACCGCGTAGTAGGGCGTGGCGAAGGGCATCGCTGCGCAGATCTCCCGGTACCGTTGCGCCACCACAGCGAGGTCCATCACGAGAAAGGGTGTCGGTGGGTTGCACTCCTCGAAGAAGCGGGCGACCCTAGAGTTCACTCCGTCTCTCATCACGCCGCTACCTCGACAATCGTGGGGATGCCACCGGTGAGTGAGACGTCCAGGGCGAGGGTGAGACACCGGCATCCGCCGCCTGCCTTGAGGAACTCGGAGACGTCGCAGACCACTACCTCGAAACCTCGGCGTTCGAGCAACCGACCGAGTCGCGGTGTGCAACTTGGCATAATGACGGTGCGGTCGACGACGATCGAGTTCGCGCAGAACATCGCGCCTTCCTCAGGCGTGGCCAGCACTGGGTCGGGGACCAGTCGAGTAAGCTTGTCGCGGCCCTCCGGAGTGAACGCATTCGGCACGATGAGTGCGGTCATCCCGTCGAGCGGGCAGAAAGCGAGATCGATGTGGTAGTACCGGGGATCGGCCAGTTCGAGTGCTGTGACGGCCCAACCCGCCCGTTCAGCCAGATCTTGATAAGCCTCGAGGGAGGATCGGAGACCATATCCCGCGACAAGTGTGCCGGCGAAGGGCAGCGCGTCCCCGGCCCCTTCCTGCACTGCGACAGGAGGATCGGCCACGTTCCAGCTGTTGCGGGTGAGCCACCGGAGCAGATGAGCAATCTCCGGCTGTCGTTGGGGATGGCGCATACGAGCCGGCCAACACGTCGTGCCATCCACGATTCCCGCATTCGCGGTGAACACGATGTCTGGCAGCCCTTGCTGCGCGGGCATCTCGTCCACCACCGCACCTGCCGCCCGTAGCGTGTCGACCAACCGATTCCACTGCTGGAGCGCACGATCCCGATCGACCTGCACGGCCGGATCCATCCAGAAGTTGATGGAGTAGGAGACATCGAAGTAGTTCGGCGGGCACATGAGAAAGTGCCTTCCCCAGCTCAGTTCGGGAGCGGGTCCGTGCTGGGACTCGTCAACGAAACTAACCATTGAATCTCACCTTTACGTGGTTGCTTATTTAACCTGCCGTGAAGCGGCTAGGTCAGTACTCGAAGAGTTCTCGGTTATGCGCTACCCGGGCGGGCCACGGATTGTGATACTTGCCGCATTCCTCGATCAGCTGCCCGTGGAAGAGAGCGTGGTTGACATGCTCTACGGGGAACTCTTCTGTGGTGATGTAGTCGAGGATCAAATACTTCCAGACCTCGGCTTCCGCCTCCGCGTAGGAATCGTGGACGATGCGATCATCGGTGGTGACATTGGTCGGCACGAGCACGTCGGTGTGATACACAGCCGAGTAGCGACTCGGATCAAAGTTATGCGGAATATATGACGGACGCCTGCGGCCGGGGGCCGTGCTTTCGGTGGAGTCGGCCTCGTTGTGCCAGCTCGCGCTGGGCATGCCAGGACAGCCGATCCCGCCGTTTCCGATTGATCTGAAGGCGGTCTCACGGATGAAATCAACGGCCTCAGTGAGGTTCTCCATGATTCCACGCACCATCAGTGAGTTCGCGTAGTGCCCGGGCGAGTTCATGGAGAACATTAGTCCTCCTGGAAGTCGGCGGTCGTGGTTCACGGTGCGGTGTGCGCCTGAGTAGAAGATGTTGCAGCCAGCTTTGAACAGGGTCAGCGCGCCATCACCGCGGCGCAATGGCACCGCCTCGGTGTAGATCACGTCGGCGGCGATCGGCGCGTGTTCTATCAGATAGAGGTTCGACAACTCGATGCACACGTCCAGGAGTTGTTTTCCCGGTTTCGCATACGTCAGCTGCCGGCTGTTGAACATGATGAGGAAGCCGCTGCTCTCGCCCCGCTCAGCCCGGTCCTTCCATGCCCGGCGGGCACGCTGGATCTTGGCCGAAACATAGTTACGGCCCTGGGCGATTTCCCACTCGTGGATCCAGCACAGATCGATGCCAAGGCCCTTCGTCGCGCTCTCACCCCGATCATGATGGGAGGCCAACCGGCCGAAGAGGCAGGGTTGGCTTCGTCCCGTCCACTTGAACAGCGCCGCACGCTTCTCCTCCTCTGAGGCGTCATCCGAGAGGAGTGTCTCGTGCGCCTGACGCATATCCTCGCCGAAATCAGCGGAGTCCGGGAGCTGAGGAAGGTCTCCAAGGAGATGCGCGAGTGATTTTACCGTATCGTGGTGCCCGGATAAAGTCGTGAAGAGACCCATCTCTCTAACCATTCCCTTCTTCGTGAAGTCGCAACGCACGCGTCTGGCCGCATGGTCTGCGTTGGTAACTGTGTGGTCGTTCCACGCGCCTGTCTGGGCAGCGCGGCGATCGTGGCCCCCGGATCACTGAGGCGCCGCTCGGTCAAGCTGATCACCCGTGGCGCGAGCAGACCGCATCGATCCTCGCCTGCATAAGACAACTGAGGCGCCGAGGGAGGAGTTCGTTACAAGCTCTTTCCGACTGCCGGCGGCAGGAGCCCTGGCGGGCGCTGCACGCTGCTCGCCGCGATGCTCACATATGCCCTGCTCACGGTCCTCGCCGACCGAACGTGCCCAGCTCTCACCACTCAGTCAGCCGATCGCCGAACCCGCCCGCCGGCGCACCGATCCACTGGCCTGGTCGCACTGGCGACGCCCGCCATCGCACAAACTCAGCGCGCGTGATCAGACTTACGGCTGGAGTGACGAGAGCGCTAACAAGCGCTGGGTTGTGGTCTGAGGTAGCGCTCCAGCGCGGTCCGAACTCTGATCCGTGCGCGGTGCAGTAGGACCCGCTGGTAGCTGTTCTCGATGTCGAGCAGGTCGGACACCTCGGAGGTGGTCCATCCCTCCACATCGCGTAGCGTGATGACCATCTGTTGCGCAGGCGGCAACTGCGAGATCGCGCCGGTCACGACGTCCTGCAGCTCCCGAGACAGCAGCTTGTCCTCGGGCAACCGCGACCAGTCGTTGGGCCGGGTAGCCCAGTGCCCGGCCTCGGGCCCGTCACGGCGGAACTGGTCGGGCGCGACGGCCGGCACGTCCTCATTGTCCTGCGGCGTGGCGAACGGCACGGATCGGGACTCCAGCCCGGCGCGACGGCGGGCGATGTTGACCAGGATTCGGCAGATCCAGGTTCGCAGGGCCGCGCGCTCAGCGAAGCCATCCAACCCGCGCAGCACTGCGATCCAGGTCTCCTGCACGGCGTCCTCCGCCACCTCACGGCTGGGCGAGTAGATCAGCGCCAACCGCAACAACGGGGAATGGTACGTCTTCACCAATCGCCGAAATTCTAACTCATCGCCTCTGCGCAGAGCCTGCAGATCCCAGTCAGGAGTCATGATCGGCTCTCTCGGTCAACCACCTTTGGTATATGCGCAAAAAGCCTTCCTCTGCCTCACTCGTCATCTCTTCGCTCGGTGGACTCGAAGTAATCCGAATTGCGGCACGCACCTGGGAGAGATAGATCTCGCAAGTGTCGCACTCCGACAGATGTTCATGGATTCGAGCGACCTCCGCAGGCTCCAGGACGCTCTCTAGATAGTCGGTGACCAGCTCGACCAACTCCGCGCATGTCATCTCTTCCACCTCGTCATGGCCAATGCTTCGTTCCACCCGCAGCCTCGGCATCTTGACGTCCTCTCCTGTCCGCCGGCCTAAACCAGCAACCACAGGAAGGAGGACGAGCAACGCCGGGTAAGTACGTCATGCTAAACTCCGATCGTGTGAACTTGTGCGGCGAGGGGGAAATCCGACAGCAGTGATCAAGCACCGCCGACTGATCGCGCTGACCACTCGGGCTGCCCGACGTCCATCGGGTCGCTGTCGCGCAGGTGACGTCGTTAAAGGGTGATGCCGAGTAGGGCGTCGACGGCGGTGCGCACCAGAGTCGGCGCGGTGCCGTCCGGGCCTCGCCGGGTCAGGGTCTGCCCGGCCCAGTCGTCCAGCGCCGCAAATGCTCGGGGGGTATCCAGATCGTCGGACAGATGGGCGCGTAGCCGGCTGACGGCGTCGGTCGCGGGCGCGCCGGCGGGTAGCGCGACGGCCTCCCGCCACCGGGCCAGCCGGGTCGTCGCCTCGTCGAGCAGCCCGTCGGTCCAGGATCGGTCGGTGCGGTAGTGCCCGGACAGCAACGCCAGGCGCAGCGCCATCGGGTCCACCCCGTCGGCGCGCAGCCGGGAGACGAAGACCAGGTTGCCCTTGGACTTGGACATCTTCTCGCCGTCCAGGCCGATCATCCCAGTGTGGACGTAGTGCTGGGCTATCGGGTGCTCTCCGGTGAGCGCCTCGGCGTGGGCGGCGGAGAACTCGTGGTGCGGAAAGATCAGGTCGGAGCCACCGCCCTGCACGTCGAAGCCGGTGCCCAGGCGATTGAGCGCGATCGCGCAGCACTCCACATGCCAGCCAGGACGCCCGGGACCCAGCTCGGAGTCCCAGGACGGCTCGCCCTCGCGTGCTGTTCGCCACAGCAGGGCGTCCAGCGGGTGCCGTTTGCCGGGGCGCTCCGGGTCCCCGCCACGCTCGGCGGACAGCCGGGCCATGGTGTCGGCGTCGTAACCCGACTCGTATCCGAAGTGTTCCGCAGCCTGGTGGTCGAAGTAGATGTCCGGGTGTCTGCGGTCGGCGACCCGGTAGGCCGCGCCGGAGGCGAGCAGCTTGCCGACCACTTCGACGATCTCGCCGATCGCCTCTACGGCACCGACGAAGTCCCGCGGAGCCAGCACCCGCAGCGACTCCATGTCCTCCCGGAACAGTGCGGTCTCGCGCATCCCGAGCACCACCCAGTCGTCCAGGTCACGCTCGGCCCGGGTCAGCAGCGGGTCGTCGACATCGGTGACGTTCTGCACGTAATGCACCTCGTGCCCGGCGTCACGCCAGTACCGGTGGATCAGGTCGAAGGCCAGGTAGGTGGCCGCGTGTCCGAGGTGGGTGGCGTCGTAAGGGGTGATGCCGCAGACGTACATCCGCGCGGTGTGCCCGGGCGCGGTCGGCCGCACCGCGCCGGTCGCCGTGTCATGCAGCCGCAGCGGTGGGCCCTGGCCGGGGAGCGGCGGGATCTGCGTCGACGTCCAGGGCTGCATGCTTTCGACCCTACGTGACCGCAGCAGGCTTCCCGGCCATCCGTGGCGCCGGGCACAGTGCGCGGACACACCGTGCACGCGAGACGGACACGCCGGGGGGTGGGGGGTCAGCGGCGACGGCGGTGGCGGAGGTAGTCGCCCACCACGGCGGCGCCCAACCCGTCCACCCCGGGATCGAGCACCCGGCCGCCGCAGCGCCGGGCCAGCGCGTGCACGAACCCGGCGAGCCGGGGATCCTGGCCCAGCATCACGATGCTCACCGCGACGCCGATGCGGGCCAGGCCGTCCATCTCGCGCACGGTCAGGGCCAGCGTCTGGGGCAGCGGCGGGTAGCTGAAGATCGCCTCCCCGTCGGCTTCCAGGTGCGCGGTGGGCTCCCCGTCGGTGACCACGAGCAGGACCTGCGCGGCGTCGGGGTGGCGGCGCAGATGCCGCCCGGCCAGCAGCAGCGCATGGTGCAGGTTGGTGCCCTGCTCCCACACCCCGGCCAGCCCGGTGAGCGCGGCGATGTCCACCCGCTGCGCGTGGCGCCCGAAAGTGATCAGCTCCAGCGCGTCGGACCGGAACCGGGTCCGGACCAGGTGGTGCAGCGCCAGCGCGGTGCGCTTCATCGGCGCCCAGTGCCCGTCCTGCACCATCGACCACGAGGTGTCCACGCACAACGCCACCGCGGCCCGAGCCCGCTGCTCGGTGTCGGTCACCTCGACGTCCTCGACGGTCAGCAGCGGCGCCCTGCGCTGATTCGCGCGGCGCAACACGGCGTTGCGCACGGTGCGGGGGACGTCCCACGGCTCGGAGTCGCCGAACTCCCAGGGTCGGCTACCTCCGGTGGGCTCCCCGGCGGCGCCCGCCCGGCGTAGCTCGCGCTCCCCGCGCCGGCTGCGCAGCGCGTCGGCCACCTCGGCCAACGCCTGCGAGCCGAGCCTGCGCAGCGCCTTGGGCGACAGCCGCAGCGACCCGTCCGGGCCGCGCTCGAAGAAGCCGTGGCGCTCCAGCTCACGCTCCAGCTCGGCGAGCCGGCGGGCGTCGATGCCGGCGTCGCCGCCCAGCTGGCGGGTCAGCGCGTCGAAGTCGACGTCCTCGGCGCGGGCCCCGGCATAGGACTGCGCGAGTTGCTCGGCCAGCGCGTCCAGTTCGGCGAGGTCAGCCATCGCCTGCGCGCCCTCGCCCAGGCCCAGTGGGTCCTGACCGCGGAACCGTTCGTCGCCCTGCCAGTCCTCGCCGGGCCGCAGCGCCTGTAGCTGGGCGTCCAGGTGGGCGAGCTGCTGGGCCAGCCGCGGGTCGCCGAAGGCCTGCTGGGTGAGCTGGGCCAGCTCGGCGCGCTGCTGCGCGCTCATCGAGTTCAGCATCCGTTGTGCTGCGGCGGCCCGGGCCGCCAGCGCGTCGATCAGCTCCTCGACGGTGCGCGGGCGCTCCGGGAAGAAGTCCCCGTGCTTGCGCATGAACTCCTCGAAGCGCTGCGGAGTGTCACGGTCCCCGCGGGCGTGCGCGGCGAGCAGATCGTTCAGATCCGACAGCATCTGCCGTATTCGCTCGACGTCTTCAGCTGAGGTGGACTGCAGCGCCTGCTTAACCCCTTCGAAGCGCTGCTCGAGCAGCTGCTGGCCCAGCAGGTCGCGGATATCCTGGTAGGCCTGCGCGGCCTCGGCGGATCGCCAGTCGTACTCGGCAAGCTCGGTGACGGCGCGGGCGGTGTCCGGGGGTAGCGCGTCGAGCCGGGCTTCGCGGAATCGGGCGTCGTCGTCGGGGTCAGGGAACAGCTCCCGGCGCTCCGCGGCCAGGGCCCGCTCCAGCAGTTCGCGGACCTGTTGCAGGGTGCCGTCGAGGCGGTGGCGGCGGGTGATCTCGGCGCGGCGTTGCCATATCCGGCGGGCCAGCTCGTCCATTCCCCGCGTACCGGGCATTCCGCGGCGCAGCAGTTCCCGCATCGCTGCCCGGGGCGAGGCCCCGTCCATCACCTCGCGGCCGATCTCGTCCAGTGCCGCGGACAGGTCCGCGGGGGCCGCCAGCGGGTCCGGGCCGCCCTGCCACGGTCCGTAGCTGTACCGGCTTGCTGAGGTCATTCCCGGGATCCGTACACCGTGCGGCCGTCCTCGACGTCCTTGCCGAGCTTGCGGGTGAGGTACAGCGACTCCAGCGCGAGCTCGACGGCGGCGGCGATCGGGCCGGGTGGGCCGTCGGGGGCGGCGCCCAGGCGGGTGGCGACCTCGTGCAGCACCGGCAGTTCGGGCAGCGCGGCTAGCACCTCGGCGGCGGGTACCCGTTCACCGGTGGCCACCCGGTGGCCGTCCGAGACCGCCGCGGCCAGCGGGGCGAGGTCAAGACCGCGTAGCCGGGCTCGGGCGGTTTCGGCAACCGCGCGGCGCAGCAGATGGGTCAGCACCTCGCCCTGCTCGTCACGCTCGGACGAGGGCTGGTCATAGCCGGACTCGAATTCCAGCTTGCCGCGCAGCACCGGCGGCACCGACTCCAGATCGACCGGGCGGGCCACCGCGTGGTCCTCGCCGGTCAGCGCGGCGCGGCGCAGCGCGGCAGCGGCGACGGTCTCCGCGCCGGCCACCGCGAACCGCGCGGACACCCCGGAACGCTGGTCGATCGCCGCGCTGCCACGAAGGTGCCGGGAGAACCGGGCCAACACTTCCAGCAGCGGCTCGCCGACGTCGGCGCCGATGCAGGCCAGGTCGGCCTCCTGGGCGACCAGCGCGACCTCGGCGGCCATTTCCCGGGGGTAGTGGGTGCGGATCTCGGCACCGAAGCGGTCCTTGAGTGGGGTGATGATCCGGCCGCGGTTGGTGTAATCCTCCGGGTTGGAGCTGGCCACCAGCAGCACATCCAGCGGCAACCGCAGGGTGTAGCCACGGATCTGGATGTCCCGCTCCTCCATCACGTTGAGCAACGAGACCTGGATCCGCTCGGCCAGGTCGGGTAGCTCGTTGATGGCGACGATGCCGCGGTGCGCGCGGGGCACCAGCCCGAAGTGGATCGTCTCCGGATCGCCCAGGCTGCGACCCTCGGCGACCTTGACCGGGTCGACGTCGCCGACCAGGTCACCCACACTGGTGTCCGGGGTAGCGAGCTTCTCGGTGTAGCGCAGCGAGCGGTGTCGCCAGGCCACCGGCAGGTCATCGCCGAGTTCGGCGGCGCGGCGGATCGAGCCGGGGGTGATCGGTTGGTAGGGATGTTCGGCCAACTCGGCATCGTCGATGACCGGGGTCCACTCATCGAGCAGTCCGACCAGCGTGCGCAGTAAGCGGGTCTTGCCCTGGCCGCGCTCACCGAGCAACACCACATCGTGCCCGGCCAGCAACGCCCGCTCCAGCTGCGGCAACACGGTGTCGGAGAACCCGATGATGCCCGGCCACGGATCACGGCCACTGCGCAACGCCTCGAGCAGGTTGGACCGCACCTCACCCTTGACGTCGCGCTGCACATGCCCGCACGCCCGCAACGCGCCCAACGTGCGCGGCAGATCGGCCGGGGGTTCGGTGAAACCACGCTGCGGGGAGAAGGTCACCAGCCCACGCTACGCACGCCCACCCCGGCCAGCACTCCGGTGCGCCAACCACAACATCCGTCAGGTCGGCGAAGCCGGCCTCGAACCCGCCTTGTCAACGCCGCGTGGGCGGGCACTGCCAGCACCGGCACGCCCAACGCCCGGCATAGTGCATAGAACCCGGAGTCGAATAGTGGTTCACGGCCGCCGTCGGCCGCCATTCGGAGCCGAATAGCGGTTCACGGCCGCCGCCGGCCGCCATTCGGAGCCGAATAGCGGTTCACGTCGTCACGGCGAGCCTGTCCCGAAGCCGGTCGCGTAGGTCGCCGTTGGTTGCGGGAGGAGTGACCGGCCTGCCGCTCCAGCGATGTCGTGCAGTCCGCTCCCGAACACCAAAGTAGTTCCACGGATTTCGTTGGCCGGGTCGTCGCTACCGCACCCTCAGTGGGAATTAGCGTTCGGAGGGCATCCATAGGCGAGTTGGCGTCAAGCGGAAAGTATGCAGACCGTCACGTGAATCACGGGCACGCTAGGCCGTTTGGGTGTTTTGAACTCATATTTGTCACGCTAAAGAGATCTGTCGCGATAAATTTTGCGACAGGCTAACGGTGTCGGCGACCGCTTCGGCAAGAACGGTTTTAATGCTTATGACGGATTGGCTCGGCCGCTGCGGGGAGGGCGTCATCGATACCGAGCGTGTGGTGGGGTCGGCAGTGATGCCGATGCTGTGGTGGGTGTGGTGCCGCGGTTGGCGGAGGGGACGGAGCTGATCGGGGAGTATCAGGGGTCTGGGTTTCAGGAGTCTCGGTATATTCTTCGTCGGGTTGATGGTCAGGATATTCAGTTGCCTCGGTTGTTGTATCTGCTGGCGTCCGCTTTGGATGGTCGGCGTGATCTTGGTCAGGTGGCGGCGCCGCTGACTGCTGAGTTGGGTCGGTGGTGTCGGCCGAGCAGGTGGCGTATCTGATTGAGAATCGGTTGCGGCCGGTGGGGATCATGGCGGTCGGTCCCGGTGCGGTGGGTGCTGGGGCGGTGCCGGCGATGAAGATGAAGTCGGATCCGTTGCTGGCGTTGAAGTTCCGGGTGGTTGCGCGCGAGGAGGTCGTAGTGGTGAGTGTTTCAGGCCGTGGTGTGCGGTGGGTGGGGCGGGCGGTGGCGGTGCTGGCCTTCGTGGTGCTACTGGCCGGCTGCCTGGGGTCCTCGACCGGTAGTAACGGTGGCACCGGCTACGGCGTTGATGGTGGCCCCAGTGACAGCAGCGGCAACCGCAACGACGGCGACGATGCGCTCGGCGGGAGTTACTCCGACAGCGGCTCGGTGGCCGGCTCCGGTCGCCTGACCAGCCGGTTGATCGACTTGTCCGGTGTTACGTCGGTGGTGGCCGGGGCCGATTTCGTGGTGCGGGTGACGGTGGGTCAGCCCGAACAGGCGACGGTACAGATGGATGACAACCTCACCGATCTGGTCGAGGCCACCGTGAGTGGTAGCGAGCTGCGCTTGGGGCTCAAGCCGGACGCCAACGTCCGCAACGCCACTCTGACTGCCGAGGTCACGGTGGGCAGCCTCGATCGGCTCAGCGCCGCCGGTGCCAGCCAGGTCACGCTCGTCACCCCGGTGATGGGCCCGGCGCTGCAGCTGGTCGTCAGCGGGGCGAGCGGGGTCACCGGTCCAGTCGGGGTCGATCGTGTCGAGGCCGCGGTATCGGGGGCCAGCACGCTGGCGCTGTCCGGGCAGGTCAGGGATCTGCAGCTCAGCGGGGTGGGTGCCAGCCGGCTGCAGTTGGCCGACCTGGCTGTCCGGAACCTGGACGTGGTGCTGTCCGGGGCCAGCAACGCCACCGTCGCGGTCAGCGACACCCTGTCCGCCGAGGCCGCAGGCGCGTCGGCGCTGCGCTACCGCGGCACCCCGAACATCACCCGCCAGCAGACGTCCGGGGCCTCATCGATAGTCCGCGAGTAACCGAAGTTCTCATTGGCGAGCAGGTTCTTTGGGGTCTCTGCGCATCGTGTGCGCGTCCGCGCCGCTGAGGTAATACTGCTCGCGCAGCCCGACGACCGTGAAACCCTCGGACTTGTAGAGCGCGCGGGCGGCGTCGTTGTCGGTGCGGACCTCCAGGAACACCGTGGCGAGTGCCGCGTCCGTCACCTCGAGCAGCCTGCGCAGCAGGGCCCGGCCGATACCGCGGCCCTGGTGGGCCGGATCTACCCCGATGGTTTGGATTTCCGCCTCGGCCTGCGGGGGTCCGGACACGAACACGAGCCCGGCGTAACCGACCAGCTGGCCGTCGGTGCGTGCAGCAAAGTAATGGTGTCCATCGAGCAGCTCCCGGAGGAACGACTGCTCACTGCACGGGTCGTCGCCGGGGAACAGCAGATGCTCCAGCTCCGCGCAGCGCGCGGCGTCGGCGGGGCGCAGGGCGTCGATCGGGAGGGTGACGCTCGTAGCCTCTCGGCGAGCTAGTCCCTCGGCGAGCCGCCGCCGGGGCTCGCCCGACGAGGTCATCGCGGATACTCGCGCAGCTGCCGCACAACCCCGTCGGAGCGGACCAGCGCGGCCTTCGCGCGATGGCCATCGCGCGCGGGTGCCGGCTCTGTGGACCGCGCGCCCGCGGCCCAGTGACCGACCAGTTTGGCGTAGACGGCGCTGTTGCGCACCAGCTCGTCGTGGCCGCCCAGGTGCGGTGACAGCCCGTCGAGCAGCAGTATCCGGTCGGCGCGCATCGCGGAGCTGATCCGGTGGGCGACCACGATGAGGGTGCCGCCACGATGCCGGAATGCTTCTTCGGCCCGCGCCTCCCCGATCGCGTCGAGGTGGCAGGTCGCCTCGTCGAGGATGGTGATCACGCTCGGCGCGAGGTGCGCCCGGGCCAGCGCGACGAGCTGCCGCTGCCCGGCTGACAGTTCGCGGGGTGAGATCATCGCGTCCCACCCGCCCAGCGCGTCGACCAACGCGGTCAGGCCGACCTCCCGGGCGCTGTGGACCAGGGCCGCCTCGTCGGCGTCGGGCCGCAGGTAGCACACGTTGTCCCGCAGCGTTCCCGTGAAGACGTACGCCTGCTGCGGGATCAGCACGATGCGCTGGTGCCGGACCGCCGGGCTCATCCGGTGCACCGGCACCCCGCCAAAAAGCACTTCTCCGTGCTGCGGCTCCACCAGGCCCGCCAACAGCGCTGTCAAGGTCGACTTTCCGATGCCGCTGGGTCCGACGATCGCCAGATGCTCGCCATCGGGCACGGTGAGGTCGAGGTCGCGCAGCACCGGTTCGGAATGCGGGCCGTAGGCGAAGGTGAGGTTCGTCGCGTGTAGCTCGGTGCCGTCGGGGTGGTGCGGGGTCGGCGCGGGCACGCTGACCGGCGGTGTGGCGTGGATTCCGGCGAGCCGCTCCAGCGTCACCATCAGCTGTAGCACGGTGCCGCCGACAGTGTTCACCAGTGCGTTCAGGGCCGACTCCAACGTGAATGTCACGTAGGCCACTGCCCCGACCACCTCGCCGACTGAGAGCTGCCCGCTGCTCACCAGGAACGGGGCGAGGATCAGCAGCCCGATCAGTGGGATGTCCAGCGCGATGCTGATCAGCACGGTACGGCCGGCGAAGGCCCGTCCGGATGCCTTGGCGGTGCGGACCTCCGAGTCGATCAAACCGCGAAGCTCGTGCTCGGCCCGGCCGACCGCCTGGCAGGCCAGCACGTCGCGCAACCCCGACAGCAGCGCACCGCCGCCCGCGGACACGGCCTCTCCGGCCAGCATGGCCGCCCGCGACCGCCGGAACAGCGCCGGCAGCAGCGCCGCGAACAGCACCAACATCAACAGCACCGGGGGCAGCATGACGACGAGCAGGACCGGTGCGAGCAGTGCCAGGCCCACGAACCCGGCCACCAAGGAGATCAAGATCTGGCGGGAGCTGCGCAGCAGGCTGGCCAGCAGGTGACGCACCCCCTCGACCTGGCCGGTCAACCGGGTCACCGCCGCGGCGTCGCCGTGCCCGGAGTCGACGGTGTCGCTCACCGCTCGTTGCAGCGTCGCGGTGACCACATGGCGCACCAGGTGGTCGCGCACCGGCTCGACGAGGTTGGCCAGGTGCGGGATCAATGCCCGGTTCGCGACGGCGGCGAGGAGCTGCACCCCGAGCAGCCCGGCCAGCCACTGCATGCCCCGCAGCGGTTCACCGGCGAGGAAGCCATCGTCGAGTGCCTTGGCGATCAGTAGGCCGGTGGCCAGTGCCGGCAGACCCTGCACAACCGACCAGAACGCGAGCCCGACCATCGCGCGGCGCTGGCCGTGCATCCCCTCGGTCAGCAGCCGCCACCGCCCGCTCATGACGCACCCGCGAACAGAGCGCGATAATCCGGGTCCGACCACAGCTCGGCGTGCGGACCGAGCGCCCGGATCCGCCCGCCCTCCAGCCAGGCCACCTCGTGGGCCGCTGCGGCGGTGGCAGCCCGCTGCGTCACGACGATGCAGGTGCGTCCGCCCATCACCTGGCCCAGTGCTTCCTGCACCTGTGCCTCGGTGGCGGTGTCCAGGCTGCCCGTCGCGTCGTCCAGCACCGTGACCCGGGCGTCCTGGGCGACGGCCCGGGCCAGGCCCAGGCGCTGAAGCTCGCCACCCGACAGCGGCGCCTCAGCGACGGGGGTGTCGTAACCAGCCGGCAGCCGCCGCACGAAGCTGTCCGCCTGCGCCGCGCGGGCCGCGACGAGCACGGCGATGTCGTCGCGCTCGGCGCGGCCGTAGCCGATCGCGTCGCCGAGCGTGGTGCCGAGCAGGGCAGGTCGCTCGAAGGCGTAGGCCACGGCCGAGCGAAGGCCCGCGTCGGTGAGCGCGTCCACCGGGCGCTCGTCGATCATCACCAGCCCCCGCTCCGGTCGGTACAGCCTGCCCAGTAGCCCCACCAGCACCGACTTGCCGGCACCGGAGGCCCCGACCAGGGCAACCGTCGCGCCGCCCGGGATGGTCAGGTCGAGTCGGTCCAGCACCGTATTCCCGTTTAGCGTGACCGTGACGTCGCGTAAGCGCACCTCGCCGCGGCCCGGCGGAAGCCGGTCGCACCGGCGGTTCCGGTCGCACTGGGGGTGCCGGCAATGCGCCCGCCGGATGGTGACCGCCGCGATCCGTGCGGCTGCCGCACGGCAGCCCGATATCTCGAGCACCGTGTCGATGTCGTTGAGCCCGCCCATCACCAGGGCGACATAGCCGAGTACGGCGACCAGCTCGGCGGCCGAGAGCTGGCCCTGCGCGACCCCCCACCCGGCGACGGACAGGATGACGACCTGCACCACCGGCGCGAGCAGCGAGAACGACCAGGCGACCTTGCGTTGGACAGCCCAGAATTCGGCCCCGGCCGCGCGCAGCGCCGCCAGGTTGGTGAGCACCCGATCGACTTCGCGCTCGACAGTGCCGGCGGCCCGGATCGTGCGGCGGCCGGCCAGCGCATCGACCATCCGCCCGGCGATGCCGGCTTGGGCCTCCTGGTAGTCGGTGGACACGTCGAACACCTTGCGGGTGAAGACCCGCAGCAGCAGGTAGATAACCGGTGTCGCCAGCAACAGCGTGGCGACAAGCGACCAGTCGATCACTGCCAGGCTGACCAGCGCGATGACGGTGATGAGGGTGGAAGTGGTGAGCCCGATCAGCGTGGCCGGCAATTGGCCGGCGGCTCCGGACACACCGGTGAGCCGGGCGGTGGCGTCACCAGCGGGGACCTCCCGCTGGCCGGCAAGCCCGCGGGCGAACAACCCGCTCGCGACCCGGGTGCGCAGCGACGCGGTGGTCCGGGCCACCCCGGACACGTCGGCGATCTGCTCCAGCACGCTCGCGGCGAGCTGCGTGATCATGACGATCGCGAGGAGGACGACCGGCGTGCTCAGCGCCGTGATCGGCTCGCTCTTGATTGCCGCGTCGACGGCCGCGGCCAGTGCGGCGGGAAGCAGCAGCGCGCTCACCGCGCCGAGCAGCCCGGCCAGGGCGGCGGTCGCGGTCGGTACCCACGCGCTGCGCAGGGCCGCGAGCAGCAGTGCGCCGGGGGGCTCCGGGTGGTTTGGCACCGCCCCGTCGGGGGTAATGATGGAACACCTCCCTCAAGGGTGTGAGTGAGCGCGGAAGGTGTCGCAACCGCGCGGTACGTTGACAAGCGTGGGTGCAGGGGCGGTTCCGCCCCGCCCCTGCACCCGCGTCTTGTTGGCCGCGTCCGTCAGGGCACGGTCAGTGCAATCTCAGGCATTGGTGCTGCCGTCGATCGTGGTGACCCCGCAGGTCGTGGCACAGGTCGGCACGGTCTGGCCCTGGCAGTTGGTGCTGTTGCGGCCCTGGGTGTTCTGGTTGCGGTTGCGGTTGCGGTTGGCGTTGGCCAGACCGGCGGGCAGCTGCTCCAGCACGCTGATGTCGCGGATGTTCTCCATGGTTGTCACCTCCTTCCGGGAGGGTCGGATCATGCGAGCCGCCGGGACCGGCAACCCGCCCATCTCAGGTTCAGTTGGTGCTGCCGTCGATCGTGGTGATCCCGCAGGTCGTGTTGCAGGTCGGCGTGTCCTGGCCCTGGCAGTTGGTGCTGTTGCGGCCCTGGGTGTTCTGGTTGCGGTTGCGGTTGCGGTTGGCGTTGGCCAGACCGGCGGGCAGCTGCTCCAGCACGCTGATGTCGCGGATGTTCTCCATGGTTGTCACCTCCTTCCGGGAGGGTCGGATCATGCGAGCCGCCGGGACCGGCAACCCGCCCCTTGCAGGCTCAGAAGACGATGCTGAGGTCGATCGTGGTAACCCCGCAGGTCGTGTTGCAGGTCGGTCCACCCTGGCCCTGGCAGTTGATGCTGTTGCGGCCCTGCCGGTTCTGGTTGCGGTTGCGGTTACGGTTGGCGTTGGCCAGACCGGTGGCCGTGACCTCGGGCAGCTGCTCCAGCGCGGTGATGTCGCGGATGGTCTCCATGGTTGTCACCTCCTTTGAGAGTGTCGGCTGTCCCGGGCAGCTCCTCGGCGCCCGCCCTTGACAGGGGATCATGGGGACGCCGCAGTCCCGGTCAGCGCGGCTGTGGACCTGGTGGGGCTCGTAGCGCCCGGCAGAGTCACCGGCCGCGCCAGGCCGTCGGTCACGAAGTCGAAGAGCAGTCCTGAGATTTCCGTGCCGGCGCGAACCTTGCTGGTGAAGTCGTAGCCGGTGAGGTCGTGGTCGGCCCCGTCGACCTCCAGCAGGACCGGGTCCGGTCCGGGCGCGAGCCGGCGCTGGGTCAGGTACTCCCGGAGCGCGTGGAACTGCGTGATCGGGATGACGGCGTCAGCGGATCCGTGCGCGACGAACAGCCGCGCGGTGCTCCGCGCCGCGAACACCCGGGAGTCCCGCGGACCGAGCTCGTCGTCGATCTCGGCGAGACCGTCCAGCCGCTCGATCAGCGCCCGGACCCGCGGACCCGCCTCGGGGTACAGCGACGCCGCCGAGACGAACGGGGCCAGCGCCGCGCAATGCGACCACAGCTGCGGGTCGGCGCCGACCGCGAGCAACGCCAGGTAGGCGCCGTAGCTGTGGCCCATCACCCGCAATGGGGACCCGGTCACCGCCACGATCTCGCGGGCCAGGTGTCGGAGGTCGGCCAAATCCGGCCCGCCCCAGGCGCCGCGACCAGTGCCGGCGTCGCGCGGCCCGCGGTCGCCACCGCGCACATTCGGCGCGATGATCGCCAGGCCGGCGTCCGCCAACCGCTGCTGCTCCGGATCGTGGTCCAGCCGCCAGCCGCCCACCGGGCCGCCGTGCAGGGCGATCAGGACATTCCGGCTGGTTCGCCACGAGCCCCAGACGACGGCCTCGATCGGCCCGGCCGGGCCGGGGAACAGCTCGGTGTGCGGCGCGGTCTCGGCGTTGCCGACCGGCACGCTGCCGTGCACGGTGAACCCACCGCCGACCGCCAGCTCAGCGAGCCCCACCGTGCTAACCGGCCCGCTGAACGGGATGTGCACGACGTCGGTCCCGTCCGGTTCGACCCGCCAACGGGCGGCCCCGCCGAGTACCCCGACCGGGGTCTCCAGTGCCTCGACACGGTCGGCGAACGGGTGGTAGATCATCAGGCGCGACCGGGTGGGCTCCTCGACCAGCAGCAGCAGCCGCTGCCCGGCAGGGTCGGACGTCAGCGGCCAGACGTCGCTGCCCCGGCCGAAACGCAGCGCGGTGGGGAAGACCACCGGTTCGTCGGTACCGTGCCTGGTCCACCCGAACTCGCGGGCGCCGCGACCGACCACCAGCAACCCGGACGCCGGCGCGTACAGCAGCGGCCGCATGCCGATCTCCAGGCCCGGGATCGCGGTGATCCCGCCGGTCGCCGTGTCCACCATCAACGGCCGGATCTCGCCGTCGACCAGGCAGCTCAATCCCAGCGTGCGCCCCTCGGCGTCGAGCCATTCGTTGCTCGGGACGCAGCCTGGTAGCTGCGCCACCAGGGTGAGCGACGGCTCCTCGTCCCGAACCCGCCACAGCTCGCACGCGAAATCCGCCCGCGTGATCAGCGCGTAGGCCAGCGCGTCCGGTGTCCGGCTCACGATCAGCCGCAGGCCGAGCGCGTCGACGGCCGCGAGTGTGCGGCGCGGGCCGTCCACCGGGCACAGCACCACGCGGTGCCGGCCGTTCACCGGACGGGCCAGCAGCACCCGACCGTCGTCGAGCTGCACCGGCTGGGTGTAGCCGGACTCGCCGGTGTCGCCGGCCATCGGCCGCCAGGTCGGCGCGTCGTCCAGGTCCCACGCCTCGGCCCAGAACCTGCCCTCGCCGTCCCCGGCCAGGCAGGCGAGCCGCTGCCCCGAAGGCGAGAACCAGAAGTTGCAGCGATCCAGCGCGGGACCTGCGGATGGCGCGCTCATGCCACCGCTCCGCGGGCACGCAGGGCGGGGCGGGAGGCGAAGACCTCATCGACCATCCAGCCACGGGCGCCGCCGTCGCGGCAGCGCAGCAGGAACTCCACCATCCCGCTCATACCGACGCCCGCGTCGGCGACTACGTCACGGCCATTCTCCCCGCAGGTCACCATCCGGCCGCGGCGCAGGCTGTGCCGCAGGTAGGCCACCGCGGCGAGCTCGGACGCCTGCTTGGCGAACCGTCGCTCGCCCAGGATCCCGGCCGCGTCGAGCAGGAACTCACCGTTGCCAGCGAGCCCGTGGCATGCCGACGGCAGGTCCAGCCAGCGGGTGCGGTACACCGCCAGCGCGGCCTGTTCCGCGAGCTCGGCGTACCGCGGCCGCTGGCTCACCTGCCAGGCCCGCAGCAGGAAGCTGCCGATCCCAGCGGAACCGCTGCACCAGTAGGTGAACAGGTTGCCTTCGGTGGGTCCGGCCGGCCACCATGCGGCTCCGTCGTCGAGCACAGCCACCCGGCACAGGGTGTCCGCGGCCTCCAGGGCCAGCTCGGTGTACCGGGTGACACCGGTCAGCTCACCGGCGGCGAGCAGGAAGTAGCCGCCGCCGGCGGTGCCATGTGCGAACCCGTAGTGCCGGGTGCCGGCGAGCTGCGAGTCGAGGTCGGCGGGCACCGGGAACAGCAGGATGTCTGCGTCGCGCTCGGCTGCGCCGGCGACGCCGTCGGCGCACCGCACCGCCCGCTGCGTGAAGCGCTCGTCGCCGGTTGAGTGCGCCAGGTGCAGGTGCGCGAGGCCGGCACCGGCCAGACCGTGCGCGACGTCGGGGTTCGCCCGGTCCGGTAACGGGATCCGCAGCAGCAGCTCGCCGGCCCGATCGGCCAGCCCGCCGTCGTCGGGCCGCAGCGCGCAGGCAGCGTCGTACAACGCCCAAGCGGTGCCGGAGCGGCCGAACTGCAGGCCGGGCAGTAGCCGGGGCTCGCGGGCGACGCGGCATTCCAACCAGGACACGGCCGTCCGTACGGCATCGGCCAGCTCGCCGTCACCGGGCGCGCGGACGAGCCCGGCGGTCAGCGCACCCAGCACACCCGCCGCGCCGTGTTGGACGCTCGCCGGGTCGTACTGCTCCCGGTCGGTGCTTGTCGGCCAGAGCCGCTCGGCCGGCTGGGCGGTCCCGGTTGCCATGAGGTGGGAAAGGCCGTCGGCGATCAACCGGTCGAGGTCCGGTTCGCCTAACCCGTCGCGGCCCCAGGTGCCCGTCGCGTCGTCGGCCTTGTCGAAGGGCGGCGGGGTGCGTCGCGTGGCGGGATCGTCGCCGGTCAGGTTCAGGATGGCCGGCCGCAGGGCACGCACCGTGGCGCTGTGCGGCGCGACGCCAGCGAGCCAACCCGCCAGACGTTCGCGGATCGACCGCTGCGCCGGCTCGTCGTCCGCCAGGACCGGGTCGTTGCCGGTGGCGATCAGGAACAGCATCGCACCCAGGGAGAACCGGTCCTCGGCGAACGTGGCGGTGGCATGCGTCCACGCGCCTCGTCCGACGATCAGCTCCGGTGCCTGGTAACCAACAGTGCAGGACCACCGGGCCAGGCTGCCGACCGGCGCCGCCGTCTCCAGGTCGACGAGCCGGAGCTCGCCGTCCGGCGTGACCAGGACGTTGGTCGGACTCAGATCGCGGATGACGACGCCGTGGGCGTGCACCTGTTCCATCAGCTCGACCAGCTTGGTGGCCATCGGGAGTGCCACCGCCGGCGGCACTCCCGGGCGTCCGATGGCGTGCTCGGCAACCCAGCTGCGCAGCGGGTCGCCGTCGACGACCTCCTCGACGAGGAATAGGTCGCCGTCCTGCTCGAAGGTGGTGACCAGGGCGGGCACCAGCCCGGTGGGAGCGAGTAGCCGGAGCATGCGCGCCTCATGGCGCAGCCCGTCGCGGGCGTCGGCGCCCTGGCCGTCGGCGTCCATGTGCGCACGGCTGTGCTTGACCACGACCTCGGCGCCGGTCTCAGCATCGGTGGCCAGGTACACGCCGCCTTTGGCGCTCTGGCGCAGGGAGCCGGTGACTGAGAAACGCTCGTCGAGTAGGACGCTGGTCGCGCGGTCGGTCCGCTGCGCTGAGGGCTGGTCGGGCAGGGGGCAGACGGCCCATCTCGGCGGGGTGTACCGGGCGTCGCGACGGTCCGGGATCGTGGCACCGTCGGGGGTGATCAGCACCTGCTCGTAGACCCCGTCGAGGGTGAGCTTGGCTTGGCCGGCGAAGCCTCCGTAGCGATAGTGCACGAGGCTGCCGGGCCGGTAGGGCCGGTCGGAGAGGATGCGGGGTCCCGCCATCCCGGTAGTCGCCTCGTGCAGTTCGGCGGCGAGTATCACGAACTGCTCGTCGTTGTCCGGGTAGATCGTGACGATCTTCCCGGCTTGGGCTCGGTCACAGTCCCGGACGACCAGCCTGCGCAGCTGCCGCGTGGTGGCCGGCACCTTGAACGCCACCTGGCGCCGGGCCAGCACTCCAACGGCCGCGCCCAGCACCTGCTGCGCCGATGCGGCGGTGCTCGACAGATGCAGCTTCCATCCGGCGGAGCGGCTGCGATACCCGAAGGGTTCCACCACCAACCACGGCTCGCGATTCCGTAGATTCCACGCCCCACCGTTGTAGCCCAGGTGGCTCGTGATCAGTGCAGGAATGTCGATGTGGTCGAACTCGGCCCATGTGAGAAACGACTCAGCCAATTCGTCCAGCCTCTCGCCAATAACATTCGAATCGGCGTCCGGGGCGCGCAGATCGATCCCGACGATCTGGTGTCCCGAATACTTTTCGCTCACAGAGGCATCCCTTGTCGTCGAGTTGAGCATTCTGAGCGTCCTCCATTTGGAGGCCCGCCTTTTCAACGTGACCTGGTCTGGACGCGTCAGATCAGAGGCTCGGGTTCCACCCGAGCCCGAACACCGCACATATTTACCTACTCGAGCGGGTCGTTTGGGCCTGTCACGATGAGAATCGCGACATGAGTCGCAATGTAACCAAAAACGACACTAGTTCATTCGAATGGCCTAGCGTGCATCCTGGACGGGTGACGACCTGCGTACTTTCCGTTCGACAGTCGCCGGCGGTGGCTACTCCTCGAATTCGAGTTTCACCGAGGGTGGGGTCGGGAGCGAGCGGCTCTCCCCTATCGCGAGGTCCCACAGGTCCGCGCGATCCCGCCCGGCGGCGGCCCAGGAGGCATGGGTGCGTTCGATCGGTTCGAGCGCCGGTTCGCGGGACAGCCAGAAGGTGCCCCAGTGCATCGGCACCATCACCCGGGCGCCGACATCCTGGGCTGCTCGCACGGCCTCCGGCGGGTCCATGTGCATGTTCTGCATGAACCAGCGGGGGGCGTAGGCGCCGACGGGCAGCATCGCGGCGTCGATCCCGGGGTATCGGGATCCGATCTCGGCGAAGAACGGGCCGTAGGAGCTGTCCCCAGCGTGGTAAACGCGCGGTCCACCCGGCACGGTGAGCACCCAGCCACCCCACAGGGTCGCGCAGTGGTCGAACAGGCCCCGGCGGCTCCAGTGGTGGGCGGGCACGAACGTCACCTCGAGCGAGCCGACATGCACTGATTCCCACCAGTCCAGCTCGGTGACCGCGATGAAACCGCGGCATCGGAACCACCGGCCGAGCCCGCCGGGGGCGACCACCGGGGTGTTCCGGGGCAGCGTGCGCACTGTCGGGGCGTCCAGGTGGTCGAAGTGGTTGTGGCTGATCAGCAGCAGGTCCAGCGCCGGTAGCCGATCCAGGCCAGGCGGAGTGAACCGCTGGCCGGCGCCCAGGATCCGCTGGGACAACACCGGGTCCACCGCCACGGTGCATCCACCGAGGCGCAGCAGAAACGATGCGTGCCCGAGCCAGGCCAGCCAGGTGTCCCCGGCCGGCAACGGTGCCCGCGCGGCCACCGGAATCCGCGCCACGCCCACGGTGGCGCCGGTGAAACCGCCCTCCCGCCACAACCGCAGGAACTGCTGTGGGCCGGGCAGCGGTGCGGTGACCCGATCGGCGAAGGAACGTGGCCACTGCCGGCTCCATGCCGATGCGTCGCCCCGGTGATCAGGCCTCAAAATGCCGGCCACGGGATCGCTGGCCAGGCCCCATCGGGGGCCGGGAACGTCTCGGTGGCCAGCAGCCGCTCGGTCCGTTGCTGCAGGGCCTTGAGCTCCATGCGGGTCAGGTGCTCAGCCAGCGCGACGCCCAACCTGGCGTCCAGCTCGGATCGCACCCGGCGCAGCACGGCCAGCACCGAGGTGGGCAACGGTTCACCGAGGAAACCCCACAACACGGTGCGCAGCTTGTCCTCGTGGTGCAGGCAGATCCCGTGGTCCACGCCGTACACCGCGCCGTCCAGCCCGGCGAGCACATGCCCGCCCTTGCGGTCGGCGTTGTTGAGCAGCACGTCCAGCACGGCCAACCGGCGCACCCCTTCGGTGTCGGCATGCACCAGCAACGCCGGGTCGCCGCGGCGGTCGTGGGCCCGCAGCACCCGGCGCCAGCCGACCGGCACCGCGTCGACTGGCACCACGTCCACCAGGTCGCACTCATCCTCGGTGTCCACCCACAGCTGCACCATGCCGGGCCCCAGCGGTCCGGCGCGCAGCACCGTGGGCGGTACCAGCGACCAGCCGGTGGCCTCGGACAGCAGCCAGCTGGCCACTTCACGGCCGGCCAGGGTGCCGTCCGGGAAGTCCCAGAGCGGACGCTCCCCGCGGATCGGCTTGTAGACGCACTCGGCGCTGACCCCGTCGCCATGCACCGTGCAGAACAGGGTGGCGTTGGAGGCCTCCACAATCCGGCCGGTCACGTCGATGCGACCCTCGTGCAGTAACGGCAGCGCCGCCGGGTCGGTGGGCAGCACCGCGGCCCCGCTCAGGCCTCGACCTGGCGACGGTAGCCATTCTGGCGTGGGCAGATGTGCCCCTTGGGCCCCAGCGGCTCCGTGCACAGCGGGCAGGGCTTGCGCCCGGCCAAGATCACCCGCTCGGCCCGGGCGGTGAACGCCCGGGCCTGCTTGAGTGACAGGAACACCCGCACCGCGTCGGGGCCCTCCTCGGTGTCGTCGAGCACCACCGACTCGTCCAGCTCCTGCTCGGTCACGGCGAGCAGCTCGACGACGATGGCCCGCGACTCGACGTCCCAGCCCAAACCCATGGTGCCGACCCGGAACTCCTGCTCGACGGGGGTGGCCAGCGGTTCGGTGTCCACTCCGGACTCCCCGGACTCTCCAGTGTCGGTGTCGGCGCCCAATCGCCGAGCCACCTCGTCGAGCAGCGCGGACAGCCGTTCGGCGAGGACCGTGACCTGCTCCTTCTCCAGCTGCACGCTGATCACTTTGGTCTCGTCAACGGCCTGCAGGTAGAAGGTGCGGTCACCAGGCTCCCCGACGGTGCCCGCGACGAACCGGTCGGGGGTGCGGAAGACGTGGATGACACGAGACATGGCAGTACCGACACTAGAGCACCTCTCACTGTCCGGCAGCAGCCGTCCCCCAGGTCAGCCGGTGCCGGTGGACCCCCCGGGCGTCGCGTCCGACGAGGGCCGTCGCCTGCGTCGGGGCTTGGGCGGGACCAGTGACTTCAGGTCCCCGCCGGAATCGTTGACCCGCTGCACGAACGGCCGGGTCTCGGTGTAGCTGATGGCGCTGATCGAGCACGGGTTGGCGACGATCCGCTGGAAGCCGTCCAGATGCAGGCCCAACGCATCGGCGAGTATGGCCTTGATGACGTCACCGTGCGTGCAGACCAGCCACACCAGGTGCGGGCCGTGCTCAGCGACCAGCTTGGCGTCCCATTCCCGCACCGCGGCCACCGCCCGGGCCTGCAGCGCGGCCAGCCCCTCGCCGCCGGGGAACACCGCCGCCGAGGGGTGCGTCTGCACCACCTTCCACAACGGCTCCTTGCCCAGCTTGCCCAGCTCCCGCCCGGTCCACTCGCCGTAGTCCACCTCGACGAACCGGTCGTCGACGGTTACCTCGAGCGCACGCGCCAGCGCCAGCGGGGCCAGCGTCTCCCGGCAGCGCTGCAGCGGGGAACTCACCAGCGCTGCCAGTGGTAGCTGTGCCAACCGCTCGATCAGCGCCTCGGCCTCGACCCGACCGTGCTCATCCAGCGCCACTCCCGGGGTGCGACCGGCCAGCACCCCGGCGACGTTCGCCGTGGACCGGCCATGTCGCAGCAGGATCAGGGTGCCCACGGCGCCACCCTACGCACCGCTGCGGTCAGGTCGCGCTGATCGTCCCGGTGGCCAGCAGCGCCAGCACCACGATCCCCAGCGCCAGCCGGTACCAGACGAACAGGTAGACGCTGTGGCGCTCGACGTAACGCAGCAGCCACGCGATGGCGGCATACCCCACTGCCGCCGCGATCAGGGTGGCGACCACCATCTGGGCCACCGAGGGCTGCAGACCGGGCCCGCCGACCGCGAAGACGTCGGGAATCTGGAACAACCCGGCGGCGATGACGGCGGGGATGGCCAGCAGGAACGAGTAGCGCACCGCGGCGGGCCGGGTCAGTCCGAGGAACAGGCCGGCACTGATGGTTCCTCCGGACCGGGATACCCCCGGCACCAGCGCCATGGCCTGCGCCAAGCCCATCACCACCCCATCGGTGACGGTCAGCTGCTGTAGCGGGCGTCGCTGCTGCCCGTAGTACTCAGCGGCACCCAGCACCAGACCGAACACGATCAGGGTGCTGCCAATGATCCACAGGTTGCGCCCCGAGGTCTGGATCTGGTGCTCGAAAAAGAAGCCCAGCACACCGATCGGGATCGTGCCGATGATCACCAGCCAGGCGATCCGGTAGTCCGGGGTGGCGCGGACCTGCGCCGAGCGCAGCCCGCGGAACCAGGTCACCACCAGGTGGCCGATGTCGCGCGCGAAGTAGATCAGCACCGCGGCCTCGGTACCCAGCTGGGTGACGGCGGTGAACGCCGCACCGGCATCGTCACCGAAGAAGATCTCCGAGACGATCCGCAGGTGCCCCGACGAGGAGATCGGGAGGAACTCGGTGATGCCCTGGACGAGTCCCAGGACCAAGGCTTGCAGCCAGCTCACGCGGGTGCACCCTACGGGTGCGGGTGCCAGTACCCGCACCCGCTAGCGTGCACCCCCGTGCAGCAGCGTCTCCTTGGCCGCAGCGGGCTGCGGGTATCCCGGCTGGCGCTGGGCACCATGACCTGGGGCCGCGACACCGACGCAGAAGAGGCCGCCACCCAACTGGTCGCGTTCGTCGACGCCGGCGGGACGATGGTGGACACCGCAGACGTGTACGCCGAGGGCGAGTCGGAGCGGATCCTTGGCGGGCTGCTGGCCGACGTCATCCCCCGCGATGAGGTGGTGCTCGCCACCAAAGCGGTGGCGCGGCGCGACGATGGGCCATTCGGCGGCGGAGCGTCGCGCGCCGCGCTGCTCGCGGCGTTGGAAGGCTCGCTGCGCCGGCTGCGCACCGACCACGTCGACCTGTGGCAGCTACACGCCTGGGATCCGACGGTGCCGCTGGAGGAGACGCTGTCCACGGTGACCGACGCGGTGCGCTCAGGCAAGGTCCGCTACGTCGGGGTGTCCAACTACACCGGCTGGCAGCTGGCCACCGCGAAGGCCAGCTGCGAGGTGCCGCTGGTGTCCACCCAGGTGGAGTACTCGCTGCTGGAACGGGGCGTGGAAGGCGAGCTGGCACCGGCGGCGGCGTACCACGGGGTGGGCCTGCTGCCCTGGGCGCCGCTGGCCCGCGGGGTGCTCACCGGCAAGTACCGCAACGGCACCCCCTCTGATTCCCGGGCAGCCTCGCCGCACTATGCGCGTTACGTCGAGCACCACCGCACCGACCGGGCGACCCGGATCGTGCAGGCGGTGGTCACCGCGGCCGACGGGCTGGGCACTTCGCCACTGGAGGTGGCGCTGGCCTGGGTGCGGGACCGCCCGGGGGTGGTCGCGCCCGTAGTCGGCGCGCGGAACACCGCCCAGCTGGCCGGCTCGCTGGCCGCTGAGGAGGTGGAGCTGGCCCCCGCGATCCGGGCCGCGCTCGATGACGTCAGCGCGGTGCAGCTGGGGTATCCGGAACGCCCGCTCGGCTGACCCGCTGCCCGGCGAGGACGTTAGCCTTATCGGCGGTTGTCGACGGCCACCGGACCGGCTACCGGTCCGCTGCCTCTACCCCACGGACGAGAACAAAAGGCTGCTTGGGGATGGCGCGCGGGTGTCAGGTCCGGAATGCTTGGCAACGGCCCGTCCCCAACCGACGGGAGGTCGGTGTGCCCGGTGCCCAGCGCGCAGCGTTGTCTGCTGCGTTGCTCGTCGCCGGGCTGGTCGCGGGATGCAGTAGCAACGGGCGCCCGGCGACGCAGCTGTCCGTGATCCCGGCCGCGCCGGCGCTGGCTCCTCCAGATGGACCGACCGCCGCGGGGACCGTCATACCGCTCGACGCGCCAGCCACCCGGGTAGTGGTCGATCCACGTACCGCGACGGTGGCGGTGGCGCTCGCGGATCCCCCGCGCCTGCTGCTGACGACGCTGGACGGCACCGCCCCGCCACGACAGGTGGCGCTTCCCGGCCCGGCCGCGGATCTGGTCCTCGCCACCGACGACGGCCCGCTGCTGGTGCCGGTCACCGCGCCCGGGTCACTGATCCGGGTCCCGCTCGATGGTGGCGCACCGAGCAGGACGGATCTCGACGGCCCGGTGCGCGGAGTGGCCGTCGTGGGTGGTGTCACCGTGGTCGCGATGGGTGACCGGCTGACCGTGCTCGACGGGAACCGGCCGGGCCGGACCATCCCGGGGTTCGTCGACGCCGCCCGCCTGGTGCCCGTTGGGTCCAAGATCGGGGTACTCGACCGGGGCCGCACTGCAGTGAGCCTGGTGGACGTCTCCTCCGGCGACACCAGCCCCGCGCTGCGGGCGGGCAACGGAGCTGCGAGCGCGGTGACCGATCGGTTCGGTCGGATGCTGGTGACCGACACCCGTGACGGCGAGTTGCTGGCCTTCGCCGGCGACCCACCGTTGTTGCGGCAACGTTTTCCCCTGCCGGGCGCGCCCTACGGGCTGGCCTACGACGCCCGGCGGGACCTGGCGTGGGTGACGCTGACCGCACGCAACGAAGTGGTCGGGCTCGATGTGGCCGGGGGTGAGCCGGTGGTCGTCCACCGGTTCCCTACTGTGCACCAACCCGATGCGGTAGCAGTCGATCCGGCCAGCGGCCGGGTCGTGGTCGTCTCCGCGTCGGGCGCGGGACTGCAGGTGATCGACCCGGAACGGGTGGTGGTGCGGTAATGATGGAGACAGTTGACGGTGATGGCCTCGACTGGGAGTACCAGCCGCTGCGGTTACCGCCGGGAGTGTCCCGGTTGACCGCAGCGACCCAGCTGGCTATCCAGGCTGAGTTCGCGGGCTGGGAGCTGTCCCGGGTGCGGATGTACTCAGACGGTACCCGCACCGTGTGGCTGCGAAGGCGACGAACCGCGACCGCTCAGCCCAAGCTGTCGTTGTAGACCTCTTCCCGGCATGACGTAGGGCCCGCACCGTCTGGCGCGGACCCTACGGGGTGAGCAGGTCTCACATCAGTTTGATCTGGTCGGCCTGTGGACCCTTCGGTCCCTGGGTGATCTCGAACTCCACCCGCTGGTTCTCCTCCAGCGTGCGGTAGCCGGTCGCCTGGATCGCCGAGAAGTGGGCGAAGACGTCGGGGCCGCCACCATCCTGGGTGATGAAGCCGTACCCCTTCTCCGAGTTGAACCATTTGACCGTGCCGGTCGCCATCTTGCATCTCCTTCTCGGGCCGCCTGTTCGGCCCGCACTGCGGATGTCCCGGATCGCTGTCGTGATCACCCGGGGCGCCGTGCACGCACCGCGCTGGCCGGACACAACGAACGCCTGTGGCGCTTGCTCCACAGGCGTCCTTGGAACCAAGACTGCTACGAGCGCAGACGTTAGCAGAATGTGTCCGTTGCGCTAGAGGGTCGGTTGCACATCCCACCCGCCCGAGTCCGGACAGGTCGGCGTTGGATCCGCTCAACAGCTCCGGAGGAACCGATCAAGGACCCGGGTGCCGAAGGTCAGCCCGTCGACGGGTACCCGCTCGTCAACCCCGTGGAACAGCGCGGCGAAATCGAGATCGGGCGGCAGCCGCAACGGCGAGAAGCCGAAGCAGCGCATTCCCAGCCGGGTGAAGGCCTTCGCATCGGTGCCACAGGAGAGCATGTAGGGGATCGTGCGCGCGCCGGGATCCTCCTGCAGGATCGCGGCATCCATCGCGGCCACCAGGTCGCCGTCGAAGGTGGTCTGCACCGCTGGTGCGTTCACCACCCACTCGCGGGTGATGTCGGGACCGAGCAGCTCGTCAACCTCGCGCTCGAACGCCGCCTGGCGCCCGGGCAGCACCCGGCAGTCCACGACCGCCTCGGCCGTCGAGGGGATGACGTTGGCCTTGTACCCCGCGTCGAGCATTGTCGGGTTGGCGGTATCGCGCAGCGTCGCGCCGACGATCCGGGCCAGCCCGCCGAGTTTGGCGACTGCACCCTCCAGGTCATCGCCGGAGAAGTCCAGCCCGGTCTCCTCGCCGACGGCGGTCAGGAACTCCCGCACCGTGTCGGTCATCACCAGGGGGAACCGGTGGTTGCCCAGCCGGGCCACCGCCTCGCACAATGCGGTCACCGCATTGTCCTCATGCACCATCGAGCCGTGCCCGGCCCGGGCCCGAGCGCGCAGCCGCATCCAGGCGATGCCCTTCTCGGCGGTCTCTATCAGGTAGAGCCGGCGCCCTTCGCGCACCGTCAGCGAGAACCCGCCGACCTCGCTGATCGCTTCGGTGCAGCCCTCGAACAGCTCGGGGTGGTGGTCGACCAGCCAGCGCGAGCCCTGCGATCCGCCGGCCTCCTCGTCGGCCAGGAAGGCGAAGACCAGATCGCGCGGCGGGACGACCCCCTCGCGCCGGAACTGTCTGGCGACCGCGATGGTCATCGCGACCATGTCCTTCATGTCGACCGCACCACGACCCCACAGGTAGCCGTCCTGCACGGCGCCGGAGAATGGATGCACCGACCACTCGGTGGCGTCGGCGGGCACCACGTCGAGGTGGCCGTGCACGAGCAGCGCGCCCCGGCCGGGATCGGCACCGGGCAGCCGGGCGATCACGTTGCCCCGTCCGGGAGCGCCGGACTCGATATAGGTGGTCTCGAAGCCCACCTCGCCGAGCTTGCCGGCGACGTACTCAGCCGCGGCCCGCTCACCGACCAGGGTGTCCGGGTCGCCGGTGTTGGTGGTGTCGATGCGGATCAGGTCGCTGGCCAGGCCGACGACCTCGTCCTGCGCGGTGATGCTGCTGCCTGCCGATCCCGTCATCCGGTCTTCCTACCACCTCTGAGCTGGAGGATGGCGGACGCTGCGGGTTCCTGCCGAGTTGGGGCGCCGGGTGGTGATCGGCTACCCTCGTTGCGCGCCGCACGGCGGCATTCGTGGGGTGCGACGTCCGAGTGGCGGAATGGCAGACGCGCTAGCTTGAGGTGCTAGTCCCCGGCTAGGGGGTGGGGGTTCAAGTCCCCCCTCGGACACAGACACTACGCACACGGATGATGTTGGTCGGGTTTCGGCCAGTACGGTGTGTTCTGTGTGGTTGTAGGTGAGGCGGACGCCGAGCTCGAGGTAGACCTCCGCCTTGTCTGCCGAGTCGGTCCGACGTGACCTGGGAATCGCGAGCGTGATGCAAGATGGGCGTCCACTGCCTGGTAGCGGGTGGGCGCCGTCCAGCACCCTGGAAAACCCCAATAAACCGGACATATAGAGGTCTCTTGCGGGGCTTCGGAGCGAGCGGGTGGAGCAGGTCGGGTGGGCCGATCATTCACTGCAACAGTGCCGTGCCGGCCCATGCCTTGTTACGGGTTCGGGGCGGTCGGCAGCGCTGGGACGACGAACTGCTCCGCGACACCGACGCGCATCCGCGGCTGGCCAATCTGGTCAGCTGGCCACGAGTTGCCGCACCGTCGGCGTCGCCCCGTCCACAGTCGCCGCAGCCAGGGCCTCCCCCAGGACCGGCGCGAACTTCATGAGGTTCTCCCCGTATACGGCGAGGACTGGTCCATTCCGTCGGAACTCGATGCCGTCACCCATGTTCGGGACATGGGTGCAGTAGAGGCTGTCGAGGATTGTGGGCTGCACCGTCAGACGCTCGCGCACGTAGTCGAGCACCGCCTTTCGGGACGCTGCGGTCGCCTCATCGCGACCCACCTCCCATGCGGTCAGCGCGGGATCGACCGAGCCGCCGATCGACCACTGCCCCGGCCCGCTGCGGTGCTGGTAGGTGCCCATGCCTTCGACTGGGCTGTCGATCCAGGCCTGCCATCGCGACGAGTCGTCGATGGGGAAGGTGAACCGGACGTGGTGGGCGAGCGATGGCGGGGTGTAGATCCCGGCCTGGGCGGCCAGGGCGGACGTCCCCGCTCCGGCCGCGATGACGACCGCGTCGTAGCGGCTCCCGCCGCCCGGGCTCCACACCGTCGCTCCCCCGGCAACGTCGCAGTCGAGGGCGTAGACCGGCTCGTGCACGACGACGTGCCCGGTCTGCGTGAGGAGGAGGGCTCGGACGGCGTCGACGTCGACGACGCCTCCGGCCGGGTCGACCAGCACGGGCGACGGGATCGCGACGGCGGGCAGCCGCACCCTGGGCGACGGTGCATCAACAATCTCATACGGCGCGCCTGCCGCATCCATCGCCGCCGCGCGGTCAACTACGTCGACACCGCTGATTACGCACCCGCTGCGGTCGACCATCGCGTCCGCCTCCGCCGCCCACCGGGCGAAGCCGTCCTGCGCCGACATTGCGAGCCGGACGAGATCAGGCTCGGCGTGGGCGAGGCGGAAGATCCTCGACGAGCCGGCCGACCGCTCGCCCATTGCGGCGACGGACCGTTCGAAACAGTCGACATCGACGCCGGCCCGCCCCAAGCAGGCCGTGGCGGACAGGCCGACGACTCCCGCGCCGACCACCGCGACCTTCATCCCGCGAGGGTAGTGGCAGAACATGACGCTGACCGAAACGCGCTCGTCAGCCCGGAGCCGGAGGTCGGACTCGAACCGGCGACCTATCGCCTACAAGGTAACTCGTCGGCGTCGACCCCTAGCCTCCGCCTGCAACGACAGCGTCGGTCGCAGACTCAGTGAACCTTTGTCAGTAAACAGCACGCATCCTCCGCTTCGGCTCTGTTGCGTAGGCGCGAAGCAGACGAGATTTCATCCATAGTTGGGACGCTAACTACAACGGACCTTCTCTTTACCCACCCCTCCGAGCGGAGGAGGGTTATCGATCTTTTGAGGGCCGGTTCCGCGGTAAGGTCAGGGCATGCTCGGCCGCGCCTGGGGGATCGGACGATCCCTGGTGATGTACCACGGCGTGCCGGGCAAGCACCGACGGATGTTGCGGTTCTACCGCGAGTTCCTCGGGCCGGGGGATGTCGGCTTCGACATCGGCGCCCACGTAGGGAGCCGGGTGCGTGCTTGGCGGCAGCTGGGGGCGCGGGTGATCGCGGTCGAGCCGCAGCCCGACTGCCTGGGCATTTTGCGTCTCTTCTTCGGCCGTGATCAAGGCGTCACCATCGTGCCGGGGGCCGCCGGGTCCCAGGCCGGGCGGGCGCGGCTGGGCTTGTCGACCGCGACGCCGACGGTCTCGTCGATGTCGCCCCACTGGATCGAGTCGGTGGCGGCCGACCGCAGCTTCGCCCGCGTGCGGTGGGACCGCTCCGTCGAGGTGGAGGTGGCGACCCTTGACGATCTCATCGCGCTCCACGGCCTGCCGGCCTTCTGCAAGATCGACGTCGAGGGCTTCGAGGTCGACGTGCTGGCGGGGCTCACCCGGCCCCTGCGCGCGCTGTCCTTCGAGTATCTGCCGCCGGCGCACGACGCCGCCCTCGCCGCGATGGGCCTCGTGGAACGGCTCGGCGCGGCGGCGGGCGGGTATCTCTATAACTACTCGCCCATCGAGACGATGCGGCTCGCCAGCGACCGCTGGCTCGACGCGGCCGACCTGGTGCAGCTGCTCGAGCGTTTCCGCCCGCTGGGCCGCTCCGGCGACGTCTACGCCCGCCTGATCCAACCAGACCGCGGAGCTATGTCGGAGCACTAGGTGGCCTCCGCGGCTCAGCGGTCTACCCGGTCGCTTCTGTCGACGGGGCCCGCGTCGCTGAAGGCAAGCAGCAGCGGCACCGGGCCGCTGGTGTCGATCCGGCACACCCCGGCGTCGGCCAGGAACATCCGCCAGCCCACCTCATCGCCGACCCCCAACGCCCAGGTGACCGCGGCCTTGATCGGTGAGACGTGGCTGACCACCACCACGTCGCCGCGCGCGGCGTCATCGGCCAGCTCGACGCAGGCCTCGCGCACCCGGGTACAGACCGCCGCGAGAGACTCGCCTCCTGCAGGCACGAAGTCCGGATCCTGCCGCCACGTCCGCCACGACCGCTCGTCCAGTGCCGTCGCAGGCCTGCCATCCAGGTCGCCGTAGTCCATCTCGATCCACCGCGCGTCCACCTCCACGTCCTCGGCGTCCGTGACGCCTGGGGCGGCGCCGGCGAGCACGGCGGCGGTGTGACGTGCGCGCGTCAGCGGGCTGGACACGATGCGAGCCGCCCGCGGAAGTGCCGTGGCCAGGGCACGCGCCTGGCGACGACCGGTCTCGTTCAGCGGCGGGTCGGCCCGGCCGAGTAGCAACCCGCGAGCGTTGGCGTCCGTCTGCCCATGTCGGACGAGAATCAGCACCCCGTCACGTTAGTAGTCGGCGATGGAACGTCCCTTCGGCACCGGTGGCCGCTACGAGCTCCGAAGAGGCTACGACATCAGCTGGCTGGCCGGCCGACGAAGCAGGCACCTGCTGACCGGGGCACCGCAGCAGCACCCCGGCGCCGGGAAGGCAGGCGATCAGGCTGAGCACCCCGTACACCACAGCGGCGGTGAGCCCCTGCGTCGCGCCGAACCCCGCCGCCGCGAACGCGACCGTGCTGACGGCCTCCCGGGGGCCCCAGCCGCCGATGTTGAACGGCAGTCCCATCGCGAGCAGCGCCAGCACCAGCAGCGGGAGCAGCTCGCCGAGCGTGGCCTGACATCCCGCGGCCCGCGCGGCGACGACGAAAAGCGTGAGGTGGCCGGCCAGCGCGGCTACGGATAGCAGGACCACCCCCGGCCAGGTGCCGCGGGAGAGCACGCCGGTGCGGGCGTCGGCGAGGCCGGTCCGCAGCGCGTCGCGGATTCTCGACGCGCGCCCACCACGCACCGCCGCGGCCCCGAGCGCGATGACGGGGACGAGAACGGCAACCATCCCGACGGTGGCCCCGTGGCCGGGGACCAGGTCGCCGGCCACGGCCGCGAGCAGGGCCGGCTGGGCGAGCAGCACACCCACCCCGACGACCATCACGACCACCTGACCAGCGACCCGTTCGAGCACCACCGCGTGGACGCCCCGTCCGAGGTCACCTGCCTGCCGGCCGTGGATCACCGCACGGTGCACGTCGCCGAGCACGCCCGCCGGCAGCACCGAGTTGAGGAACAGCGCCCGGTAGCAGTCCGCGACCGCCATCGCCAGCGGCAATCGCAGGCCGAGACCACGGGCCACGAGGCACCATCGCCACGCGCTGAACACCGTGGTCAGCAGGCCGATGCCAAGCGCGGCGAGCACTGACCCGGTCCCGATCGCCCGCAGCCCGTCGACGAAGGCGCCGGTGCCGAGGCGCGCCACGAGCGCGGCCAGGATGCCGACGCCGGCGAGCACTCGCAGAAGGGGCCAGAGCCTCCGCATCATGACGCACCCGTCGGGACCGCGAGCACGTCGACGGCGGGGGATCCGGGCACGCTCAGCGTGGCGGCCCACGCAGCTGTTCCAACACTCCGGCCAGGCATCGTGACGTCACCTCCCACCCGTCCAGCGCGCTGCGCCGCTGCCGGGCGGAGCGGCGCAGTTCATCCCGCAGCGCCGGCTCGCCGAACCAGCGGCGCAGGGCCGCCGCGAGTGCTGTGAGGTTGGCCGGTGGCACCACGATCCCCGGCACCCGGCCGTCCGGGTCGTGGCCGAGGGTCTCCGGCACCCCGCCGACGGCTGCCGCGAGCACCGGGATCCCACGAGCCAGCGCCTCGGTCACGACCATCCCGTAGCACTCGACGCGGGAGGGCAGCACCAGCAGGTCGGCCGCGGCGAACGCCGTGGCGAGCTGCGCGCCCGTCCGCGGACCGGTCAGCCGCACCCGCTGGCCGAGCCCGTGGCGCTCGATCGCGCACCGGACCGCGGCCACGTGCGCGGGATCGCGGCGCAGCGGCCCGACGAGATCGCAGCTCCACGGTAGGTCGGCCACGGCGGCGAGGGCCTCGACGAGCAGGTCCTGACCCTTGGTCGGGGTGACCGACCCGAGGCACAGCAGGCGGGTCGCGCCGTCGGTGCCGGGGGCGAGCGGCGCGGGATCGGCGCCCGGCGTAGCGACATGGACCCGGTCGGCGGCGAGCCCGTGACTGACGACGAGCCGGCGCGCCGCCCACGGGCTGGTGGCCACGACCGCGCTCGCGGCGTGCAGGGTTTCCCGCTCGAGGGCGGCCAGTTCCGCCGCGGGCCCGGGCGCCGGACCCACCTCGTCGCCGAGGGGCAGGTGCACCAGGACGACGAGCTTCAGCCGGTGCGCCTGCGGGACGACGACGTCTGGGACACCGCAGGCCACGAGCCCGTCGATGAGCGCGACGGCGCCGTCGGGCACGGTGGAGAGGGTGCGGGCCAGCGACGCGCGGGCGGCGGTGTCGGGTCGAGGCCACGCCCCGGCGACGGGGAGCTCGTGCACCGACCAGCCGGTGGCCGGCAAGCCGCGGCAGACGCGGCGATCGTAGGCGTTGCCGCCGCTGGGCACGGCGACGTCGTCGATGTCACCCGGCACGATGACGTGCACCGAGCGCAGGCCCGCTGTGCGGGCGGTCGCGCTCACAGCGAGCGCTCGTAGCTCGCCCAGGCGACGTGCGACTCGTGCAGCACGACGGTGATCCCGGCCAGGTCGCGAGCCCCTTCGCCGAGCGCGCCTGCATGCACCTTCTCGGCGAGCCGATCGGCGATGACCTTGGCGAGGAACTCCGTGGACGTGTTGACACCGGCGAAGGCGGGTTCGTCGTCGAGATTGCGGTAGTTGAGGTCGGCCAGCACGGCGCCGAGCTCCTGGATGGCCAGCCCGATGTCGATGACGATGCCGTCGGCGTCGAGATCGGCACGGCGGAACGTCGCGTCCACCACGTACGTGGCGCCATGCAGCCGCTGCGCCGGGCCGAAAACCTCTCCCCGGAAACTGTGAGCGATCATGACGTGATCGCGAACGGTGATGCTGAACAAGACCGCCCTCCTGGCAATGCCTACCCCTGCCCGTAGAGGACACGGACGCACAGCGTGGAAGGTTCACCGCCTGCGAGGCGGGGCATCAGCCGGGGCAGGTCCTCGAAGCGTCTCTCATCCGTGATCAGCGCGTCGAACGCCGGGTCGGCAAGCAGGCGCAGTGCCAGCGCCAGCCGGTCGGCGAGGCTGCGACGCGCGCGGCGGGCCGGTGCCACCGCGCCCACCTGGCTGCTGCGCACCACCAGGCGGCGCGAGTGAAAGGACTCGCCGAGAGGCACGGTGACCCGCCGGTCGCCGTACCAGCTCAGCTCGATGACCTCCCCCTCATCGGCGAGCAGTTCGAGGGATCGCGCGAGCCCCGCGTCCGTGGCGCTGGCGTGCACGACCAGATCGCACTCCCCCGCGGCCTGCTCGGGTAGGGCGAATCCGACGCCGAGCGCCTCGGCGACGGCTGCGCGCGCCGGGTCGATGTCGACCAGCTCGGCTCTGACGCCGGGAAAGCGGGCGAGCACCGCCGCGACGCTGCAGCCGACCATCCCGGCCCCGACGACGGCGATCCGATCGCCGACCAGCGGGGCCGCATCCCACAACGCGTTCACCGCGGTCTCGACCGTCCCGGCGAGCACCGCGCGCGCAGGTGGCACGCCCTCGGGGACCGGCGTCACCGCCGCGGCCGGCACCACGTAGCGGGTCTGATGGGGATAGAGGCAGAAGACTGCACGACCGAGCAGCGCAGGTGGTCCGTGCTCGACCACCCCCACGTTGAGATAGCCGTACTTGACCGGGCCGGGGAACTCGCCATCCTGGAAGGGCGCCCGCATCGCCGTGAACTGGCTCTCCGGCACGCCGCCGCGGAAGACGAGGGTTTCGGTGCCGCGGCTCACCCCCGAGTACAGTGTGCGGACCACCACGTCGTCGGGGGCGGGACGCGGTAGGACGACCGGACGAATCTCGCCCCGGCCCGGCGCGCGGAGCCAGAAGGCGCGCTCGGTGCGATCCACGTCACCCCTCCACCGTCGTGGTGCCCCAGCCGCGTCGCATCCGTGTCGAGAAGTATGGAGACTCGATGACGAGCCTAGCCCGGCGGCCGGTCGGTCTTCTGCAGGCCGCCGGGGCAGGCGCCCAAGTCGTCCTGCTCGCCGCGCTGTCGGCCGGGTTCGGCCTCGGTCCGGTGGGCTGGCTGGCCGGTACCGCCTACACCCTGGGTCTCTTGGCCCTCCTGACCGCTGCCGTCCGCCGGGCCCGGGCCACCACGCTGGGACCGGCCGACCTCGTCACGTTGGCGAGGGCGCTGCTCGTCGGAGTCGTGACCGCGCTCGTCACGGACGGGCTCTGGAACGGTGACACTCCCGTCGCACCCCTCGTCGTCGTCGCCACGGTGGCACTCGTCCTCGACGCGGTCGACGGCCAGGTCGCCCGGCGCAGCGGGACGGCGTCCGCGCTGGGCGCCCGCTTCGACATGGAGGTCGACGCGTTCCTCGTCCTCGTGCTGAGCGTCCATGTCGCCGTGCTCGTGGGCCCATGGGTGCTGGCCATCGGCGCCATGCGCTACGCGTTCGTCGCGGCGAGCTGGATCGCGCCGTGGATGCGGCCGGCACTGCCAGCGAGGTACTCCGCCAAGGCCGTGGCCGCGCTGCAGGGGATCGTCCTCGTGGTGGCCGCCAGCGAAATCCTGCCGCACCCGCTCGCGGTCACGCTGGTGTCGACGGCGCTGGCACTGCTGGTCTGGTCCTTCGGCCGTGACGTGACGTTGCTGTGGCGCAACGCTCACCTTCCTTTACGGTCAGGGCAACTCGAATCGTCCGACCGCTACGCAGCAATGACCAGCCATCACCGGGCTTCGCACAGATGGATCTTCGGGTGGTCGTTTCTCAGCGGCGTGACAGGTGGTGACGACCCACGAGGAGAGCGCCCTGTCGCAGCGTGGGTGACAACCGCCCTGGCCGGTCTGCTCGTGCTCTTCGCCCTCATCGCTCCGAACGAGATCAGCCGTCTCACGCCCGGCGCGTTCGTACGCATCCCGGTTGAGGGCGTCCTCGGCGTCGTCCTCCTTCTCGTCCTGCCAGCGCGGGCGAGGCGGGTGGTGGCGACGCTCGCCGGAGTGGCCCTCGGTCTGCTGACCATCGTGAAGATCCTCGACATGGGTTTTTTCGCGGTTCTCGCCCGGCCGTTCGACCTGGTGCTCGACTGGAGCCTGTTAGACGGCGCCGTGGAGATCCTCACGGCCTCGATCGGCCGGGTCGGCGCGATCGGCTCCGTCGTCGTCGCCGCGGTTATCGCCATGGCCGTGCTCATCCTCATGACGCTGTCGACCCGGCGTCTGGCCCGGCTCGTGGTCCGGCGCAGGACCACCGCGACCCGCACCGTCACGGTGCTCGCGGCCGCCTGGGTGACCTGTGCCGTGCTGGGCGCGCAGATCGTTCCGGACGTGCCGGTCGCCGCTGGCAGCGCGGCGCCCCTCCTGTACGACCGTGCGCTGCAGGTGCGCGTCGGCCTGCAGGACCAGCAGGCGTTCGTGGCGGACGCCGCTGTCGACGCTTACCGCGACACCCCGGGCAAGGAGCTGCTGACCGCACTGCGCGGCAGGGACGTCGTCGTCGCCTTCGTCGAGAGCTACGGGCGCGACGCGGTCGAGGATCCGGAATTCGCGTCGCAGGTCGGTGCAGTGCTCGACGGCGGGCATCGTCGACTGAGCGCGGCCGGGTTCACCTCCCGGAGCGCCTTCCTCACCTCGCCGGTGGCGGGCGGCGGCAGCTGGCTGGCTCACGCCACGTTCCTCTCCGGCATGTGGATCGACAACGAGCAGCGCTACCGCACCCTCGTCTCGAGCGACCGCCTGACGCTCACCAGCGCTTTCCGGCGCGCGAGCTGGCGGACGGTCGCCGTCATGCCGGGCACCACCGGAGACTGGCCGGAGGCAGCGTTCTACGGCTACGACCAGGTCTATGACTTCCGGAATCTCGGGTATCGCGGCCCAAACCTCGGCTGGGCCACCGTGCCCGACCAGTACACGCTGTCGGCCTTCGAACGCCTCGAGCACGGGCGGCCGGACCGCGCCCCGTTGATGGCGGAGATTCCCCTCGTCTCAAGCCATGCGCCATGGGCGCTCATCCCCCAGCTCATCGACTGGGGCCACGTCGGTGATGGCTCGGTCTTCGACGCCATAGCCACAGAGGTCGATCCGCCGGACACCATATGGACGAAGGGCCCCGCCCACGTACGCACCGAATACCGACGATCCGTCGAGTACTCGCTGAACAGCCTCATCTCCTATGTCGAGACCTACGGCGACGACGACCTCGTGCTCATCTTCCTCGGCGACCACCAGCCCGCCCCGATAATCACCGGTGACGGCGCCAGCCGGGACGTACCGATCACGATCGTCGCACGCGACCGCGCCGTTCTGGACCGGATCTCCGGATGGGGCTGGCAGGATGGCCTCAAGCCCGGTCCGCAGGCTCCGGTCTGGCGGATGGACGCCTTCCGCGACCGGTTCCTGACCGCCTTCGGACCGTAGGCCGAGCCCACTCACCCACTCACTCGCCGTCCTCGCCGACTGGCGAGCGGTAGGCGGAGGTGACCGTTCGGATGGCCTCGTCCACCGGCGTGTTGCCGGCCACTAGCTCCAACGTCATCCCGGCCGCCTGCGTGCCCAAAAGCGCCAGGAGCACCGCCGCGACGTCATCACGCGGTACCGCCCCACGGCCGGTACGTACGGCAAGCTGGACCAGCCCGGTGCCGGGTTCGTCGGTCAACCGCCCCGGCCGCAGAATCGTCCAGTCCAGGCCAGCGCGGGAGGCGAGGTCGGCATCGGCCGCGCCCTTGGCTCGCAGGTAGGCGGCGAACACCGGATCCGTGCCCGGTGGCGGCTCCCGGCCTGCGCCCATCGATGAGATCATCAGGTACCGGCGTATCCCCGCCCGCTCAGCAGCGTCGGCGAATAAGACGGCGGCGCGGTGGTCCACCGTCTGTTTGCGCGCCGCTCCGCTGCCGGGCCCGGCTCCGGCCGCGAATACCACCGCGTCCGCGCCATCCAGGTGACTGGCGACCTCATCGGCTGCTGCCGACTCCAGGTCGCACACGACCGGATCCGCGCCGACGGTCAGCAGATCTTCCGCCTGCTTCGGATCGCGGATGATGCCCGCTGGACTGTCCCCTCGTTGTGCGAGCAGTTTCTCCAACCGCATGGCGATCTGCCCGTGTCCTCCAGCAATGACGATGCGCACGCCCCCGACCGTACCGGCCTGGCTCGGCGGGTCTGGGGCTCGTTGGCATTGACCTTCACCTGCTCGGCGACATCTCCATGCTGCACCCCTCTCCGGCGTCGGGATCGGCTCGGCGGCCTGTCGAACTCAGCCGCCGACCGCGCGGGTCGCCCAGTTCTCCTCGACGCTCGGCAGCCGGCGAGTAACGCTGGGACCCACCTCGGCGACGACCAATCGAGAGATCCACCGTCGAAGGTCGGTCATGTCGTTCTATCTGCGTACGAGTATCGGAGTCGGCCCCCTCCGCGTGAGCATGTCGCGTTCGGGGCTCGGTGCATCAGTCGGCGTTCCCGGATTCCGGCTCGGCGCCGGACCCCGCGGCACATACATCTCGCTCGGCGGAGGTCTGGTCTCATACCGCGCCACTGTCCGGTCCCCTCGGGGGAATTCAGCTGTGCGGACGATGCCGGTGGCCCGCCCAAGCCACCCGATGTCCGGGTTGCCGTCACCCAGCGATGTTGTGCTGTCTGACATCTCCGGAGCGACCACGCTCGAGATGACAGAGGTCGAGTCGAGCGACCTCGTCGCCCAACTCAACGACGCGGCGCGGTCCGCGCTGTTCTGGCCGTGGTGCCTGGCGCTCACCATCGCACTGGTGTCCCTGTCACCTCTGCTGTTCCTCGTCGGGGCACCTCTCACACTGTGGGTGTTCTGGAAGGATCGGGTACGGCGGACGGTCGTGGCGTTCTACGACGTGCAGGGAGCGGAGGAGGCGCGGCGGTTTCAGCGGCTCGTCGATTCCTTCGACCAGGCGCGCGGAGTCCAACGCGCCTGGCACGTCGTCGCCTCGGGAGCGGTATCGACGACCCACCAGCACAAGGTCAACGCGGGCGCTTCCTCGCTCGTCAGGCGGCTGCCGCTGACGAGGAACCTCGGCGGGCCGACACATCTGGCGTCGAACATCGCCGTGCCATCCCTCGCCACGGCCCGTCGATCGGTCTACCTCCTGCCCGACCGGGTCCTGGTCCGCGATGGAAGGCATTACGCGGACGTCGCCTACGAGCACCTGCGGTCGGTAGCGAACGTGCAGCGCTTCATCGAGGACGGTGCGGTGCCCTCGGACTCCCTGGTTCTCGGGCACACCTGGCAGTACGTCAACGTCAAGGGGGGCCCGGACCGTCGATTCAAGAACAATCGCCGACTTCCGATTCTCCAGTACGGACATCTGACGCTCTCCGGTGAGGGCGGGTACAGCGCGACGTTCGACTTCTCCAATCCGAGGGCGAGCTCGGAATTGGCCGAGGCTCTGCCTGGGATGGCAGCGCCTCCCACGCATGCATCCCAGCTCGAACCAGTCGTGCCCACTGCATCCCTGCCGAGCACTTCCACGCGAGAGCGGTCTGGCCAGGGTGGTCACTCCGAGACTCCGATCGATCTCGACCGGCTCCTGAGAGACTCGGCGGCGCCCTCCGTCTCGACGTCATCGGGAGCCGGTCAGGCCCGCTCTGCCGCGGGTGTGCCCTTGTCCCGGCGACGTCTGTCGGCCGACGGTCGTCTTGCCGTGGTGGGCGAGTCGCATTACCAACCCGCCCTCCACCGCGCGGCTTGCGGGGTCGCGGCCGGAAGCGACTTCGATCAGCACCCGCCAGTCGTCGCGGTGCTCGTTCCGGAGCCCGAGAACCCTCACGATCTCCACACGGTACGGGTGGACGTCGTGACAGGTGCCCATCCGGAAACGGTCGGCTACCTCTGTCGTTCCGATGCTCGCGCCTACCAACCGATTCTTCTTGCCCTGCGGGACGCGGGCTACGTTGGAACATGCCCCGGGCGGATCACTGGAGGAGGGCCTGGCCGGTCGTACGGTGTGTACCTGCATCTCGCCGGACCCGAAGCGTTGTTGCTCGAGAACCTCATGGGAGAGACCGACCTCCTGGAGCCCGAACGACACGTCACTGCGACGGGGGAAGAGAACCACCAGGAAACGCTGGCGCGCCACTACTCGACGACTCGCTCCCTCACGCGCGTGGCCGCCGAACTCGCGTCGTCCAGCGTGTCACGCGGCAAGCACAAGGGCGCCTACGCGGTCGAGGTTCGCCTCGACGGCGAGCGAGTCGGCGAGCTCACCGCGGCGATGAGCACCCGATACAAGCACCTCGTCGTCGCAACAGAAGGAAACGGCAACTGCACAACCTGCGAGGCAGTCATAACCCACGGCGAGCGCGGGTTCCAGATCGACCTGCGCCTTCCCAACGCAAACTGAACGACGCAGGCGAGGTCGCTCGGGGGCGCTGTTGCGTTAGCGGAAGGATGGGCATGGTCGACGGTGGCCTATGCGCTGTTCAGACCCGAATCCGCGAGTAGGTGCCCGACTACTGGACCCGGATGGCTGTGTCTGGGGTACCCGGCCACTGGACCAGATCTCGGCCAGCGACATCGAGTCGCCGCCACCGCTCCTGAGAACGCGGTGACCAGGTCGGCGGCGGCGCCTCAGTCAGCGTGACGGTGAGGCCGGCCGCGCCGGAACTGTCGGTACCCTCGGGCATCCTGAAATCCGAACGCGAAGGAGGGACCGTGACGTCGACGACAGTCCCGCGTTGGCGCCCTTCCCGTGCCGGCATTCTCAACGTCTACCAGTACGAGGACGAGACGCTGCACTTCGCAGGCGGGCGGCTGCTGCTGCGCGGCGTGAACGGCTCGGGCAAGTCCACGGCGATGAACATGCTGCTGCCGTTCCTGCTCGAGGCCGACACCCGCAAGATCGACGCAGCGGGCGAGCAGACCGGGGTGCTCCGGTCGTGGATGCTCGCCGACACCGACGAGACGCAGCGCACCGGCTACCTGTGGATCGAGTTCGCCCGCGCCGACCCCGCCGCGCCGGGCGGCGTGCGCCACCACACCGTCGGCTGCGGCATCCGCGCCAACCGCAGCACCGACCGGGTCACGTCGTGGTGGTTCTCGACTCCTCGCCGGGCCCGCATCGACTTCTCCCTCACCGCCGGGCGGATCCCGCTGGCCGTCGACGCGCTGCGCGCCGAGCTCGGCGCCGACGCCGTCTTCACCACACCGGCTGACTACCGCGCTGAGATCGCGCGCCGGTTCTTCGGCGGTGCCGACCCGTCCGGTTACCTCGCGCTGCTGCACCAGGTCCGCAACCCGCGGGTCGGGGACCGGATCGATGCCGATCTCCCGCGCCGGCTGCAGGAGGCGCTGCCGCCGGTGCCGGAGGACGCCGTCGCTGACGCCGCCCAGCCGCTGGAGGACCTGGAGGGCCACCGGCACAACGTCACCGCGCTGGCGAAGACCGACCGCGCGCTCGGCAGCGTCCTCGACACCTACCGCCACTACGCGCGCCGCGTCCTGCTGGCGGCCGCTGACCGGGCCGCCACCGCAGTGGGCAGTGCCCGCTCGGCGTTGCAGCGACGTGGCCGGGCGCGCGCCGCCGCCAACGCGGCCGGCGCCGAGGAGCAGCGGCTCGCCGACGAGGTGACGCGGCTGGGGCGCGAGCACGGCGCGGCCGCGGCGGCGCTGTCCGGCCTGATCGCGTCCCCCGCCTACCGCGAGCTGCAGGCACTGCTAGCCCGCCGCGACCACGTCGCCAGCCTCGAAGCCCAGACGCGCACGCTCAAGGGTCAGCAGGCCGCCGCGGAGAAGCGGGCGCGGCAGGCAGTCGACCGGGTCGCGTCCAACCGCAGCCGGCTCGACGGCGATCTGGCCCGCGTCAGGGACGGCGTGACCGAGGCCGAGCGGCACGCGCGTGCCGCGACCGTCCGGCTCCCGCTGCCCGACCCACCCGTGCTCCGGACACAGGTGCTCGACAACGGAGTTGAAGGACCCGACGGCGACGCGCTGGCCGGTGTCGACGTGCGGCCAGCAGCGGACGCTGTGCGAGCCCGCCGCCAGCAGGTCAGCGACGTCACGGCGATGCTGCGCCGTGCCGAGGCCGCGGACACCACAGCCACCGCGGCACTCACCCAGGCCGATGACGCCGACGAGGCAGCCGGGCGGGAACGGGAACACGCCGCCGAGGCCCGCGCGGCCGCCGAGGCAGCTGGCGAGCGGCACCGTGGCGCCGTCCTGGCGTGGGCGGATCAGCTCGCCGCCCACGCGGCCGCAGTGCTACCGGCCGAGCCCGGCGGGCGCAGCGGCTGGCTGCCGGTGCCGCCGCGGCCCGATCCGGGTGGGGCGGAGCTACGCGAGACGGCGCGCGCCCGGATCGTCGAGGCCGGCCGGGCC
>JBOHGG010000001.1:129227-235095 GCA_050700115.1 Pseudonocardiaceae bacterium | reverse complement strand
ATCTTCGACCTCCACCGCTGGGCACCCCGCACCTAGCACTTAGGTCATACACCCAACGAACATCAACACCACCCATCACCAGCAAAAACGGCACCCAAGATCGAACTAGCCCGGAAACTCGGGCTAGTGCCCATGCACAGCGTGCACCGGGGCACGACACACGGGACACAGGAGCACGACACACGGGGTTAGGCGCGGGCGCGTCGCTGATGGGCGAGGCCGGCGGCGACTGCACCGGCTACCACTCCGACGCCCGGTACCGAGGGGACCCCGATTCTTGCGGCCTTGCGACCGGTTCGGAAATCTCGGATCTCCCAGCCACGTGCGCGAGCGGTCTCACGAAGGTCGGGATCAGCGTTCACCGCGACCGCGGTGCCTACCAGCGAGAGCATCGGGATGTCGTTGGCTGAGTCGGAGTACGCGGTGCAGCGCCGCAGGTCGAGCCCTTCCTTGATGGCCAGCGCACGTACTGCCTGCGCCTTGGCCTCTCCGTGCAGGATTTCGCCCACCAAGAGGCCGGTGTACACCCCGTCGGCCGTCGTCTCCGCCACGGTGCCCAGCGCTCCGGTGAGGCCGAGCCGGCGAGCCATGATCGTGGCCAGTTCCACTGGAGTCGCGGTGACCAGCCACACCCGCTTCCCGGCGTCGAGGTGCATCTTCGCCAGCGCCAGGGTCCCCGACCAGATCCGGTCGGCCATCAGCTCGTCGTAGATGTCCTCACCGAGCTCGACGACCAGTTTGGTGGGCCTGCCAGCCACGAACGACAGAGCCCGCTCGCGGCTGATGCGAATTTCCTCGGGGCTGAGCTCCTTGCCGAACACCCGGAACTTCAGCTGCTGCCACCCAAACGATGCGAGGGCCCCGCTGGTGAGGAACTTCCGGGCGGCCAGGCCGCGGGCGAAGTAGAAGATCGACGCGCCCCGCATCATGGTGTTGTCGACGTCGAAGAAGGCTGCTGCGGTGAGATCCGGGGGGATGGCCAGCGAGACCTCCACCTCCGCGACAGCCGCGCCGGCAAGGGCGGCCTCGGCGGCGGCTTCGCCGGCAAGGGTAGCCAGTGCGGCTCGCTCCTCCCGGGTACCCTGCTGGCGCCATCGTGGCACTGGATCCTGCCCTGCTATCCACGTCGTGATTCTCCGCTAGCCCCGTCACACGAAACCCGATCACCAGACTGCCGTGACGACCTCACCTGAGCAACCAGCCGAAGAGCGTCTGGTGGACAAGCGGTCGGAACCATTCCAGGTCGGCCTAGGACGGCGGTGGCAGCACCGGCAGCGGAATCCCCGGCAACGGCAAGGGAATCACGGGTGATGGTGGGCCGCTCCAGGGCAACGGTCGGGAGGGCTCGGTCCCGGGCTGTCCTGGGGTCGGAAGCACGTCATCAGCGTCGGGGAGTCCAGACCGACCACGCTGACCCGTCTGAGCGGGAGCCGGGTCAGCGTTCCCCGAAGGTGAACCGAGCAGACCGGGAGACATGGCGTCGGGCGGGCTTGCCGCGGGTGCGCTGGAGGGATCCGGCAGTGGCACTGCTGACGAGGCGCCATCCACCGGAATCCGGGTGCAGGCGTCCCTCGCCGGTAGCCATCCCAGATCGTCACGGGTGCCGGAGGTGACTGTGGTGCAATCGGACCGGTGATCCAGGGCTGAGGTTCTGGCAACAACCCGGTCCAGCAGTCCGAGCGTGCTGTCCAGCCGTGCAGTGGCAGGCAGGGGTAGCGCAGTCCGGACCGCCTGTAGGCGGGTTTCCTGCTGCTCGGCCCAGCCGCGCAGCCCGGACAGCATGTTGGTCTGGCCGTGGGCGGCCAGCGCGGTGAGCAGCCTGGCGCCTGCGGTGGTGTCAGCGTCGAAGTCGTCGAGAACCCGGACGAACTTTTCCTGCCCAGCGGACCAGTTGCCAGCGGCATCGCTGTGTTCCGCCATCGTCTCGATCTCGCTCACCCGCGCACTGGCGAACTCGAGGTGCTTGAGTGCCTTGGGCTGGTCACCGAAGGTCAACCCGAGCTCAGCGGATTCGGCGCTGCGTTTGAAGGCGTACAACGCGTCACCGGGCAGCGCATCGCGGGACAGCAGGACGCTCATCCCGGACAGCGACATCAGCAGGCACAACGCCGCGGCTGCTGCCACTACCAGCCGTCCCCGGGTCTCATCGGGGACCCAACGACGATTCCGGGACGCTCGCCGAGGACTGGACAGCTCCAGGACGGGGCTGGTGCCATCGTGCACGACGGAGGAGAACTCCGCCATGACGCGCTGACGCATCCGCTCCCGCTCGGCTGGATCTGGCCCGATCGTCGCTTCGCTCTGGGCTCCGACCTGGCGCAATGCTGCGACGACGGCTAGCTCACGTTGAAGGCTGTGGTCGGAGACTTCGCGCATATCGCTGTCTACAGCTCGGGCAAAGCGTTCGTGCTCCTGCCCATCACTGGCCCGACCCCCGGATCCGCGCGTTGTCCTCACCACCTTCGGGCCCCTCTGCCATGTCGTTCGGAGCAACGAGTGGCGACCGGCGTGGTTACGGCGGGCGCCACTGTGATGGTCGTCGCTGGGACAATCATCGCAGGCCCTCGGGCAAAAGCTGTGCCAGCCGGCGCACCGCGCGGTGTTGCAGGGCCTTGACCGCTCCCTCGTTGCGGCCCATCACAGCTGCGGTCTCTGAAACCGACAGGCCCTGCATGAAGCGCAGCATGATGCACTCCTGCTGATCGTGGCCCAGTTGAGCGACGCAGCGCATGAGTTCGGCGGCAGTGGCCTCCTCCACGACCTCATGCTCGGGGCCGCGGTCATCCGCGCTGGAGTCAAGGATGTCGGCGGTGGTCATCTCCAGCCGGTATCGGCTGGATTTGACGTGGTCGAGCACCAGGTTACGCGCGATGGTGACGAACCAGGCGCCCACGTCGCGGCCCTGGTAGCTCACTGAGGAGATCCGGCGCAGCGCGCGTAGGAAGGTCTCACTGGTGAGGTCTTCAGCGAGCGGGCGATCACTCACGCGGAACAGGATGAAGCGGAAGACCACATCGACATACCGGTTGTAGAGCTGACCGAAGGCATCCTGATCACCCTGCTGGGCCGCTGCGACGAGTTCCCACGCGGCGACGTCGACCTCCGGACCGGGGGGGTCGGCAGCGCCGGCGCCCACAGCGGTGCCACCCACAGCGGTGCCACCCACAGCGGTGCCACCCACAGGGGGGTTGCCCGGATCTGTGGTGCGCGGATCCGGGATCGGCTCGGTGTCGGGACGGGAGACGGACTTCACGCGATCAGACGTCCCGTTCGGCACGGTTCTCGACCGGGTGGCTGAACCGGCGCATGCATGCTGAGGGACTGGCCGCACGACAGACGCGCCGTCGCAGACCGGCCCCGTGGTTGCGGGGTCCATCTCGGTTGCGGCATGAGCCACTCCCTCGTTCGCATCGTGCCGACCGTTCGCGCCAACGGTCGGCTAGCGCGGCGGAAGCATACGACGCCGACACGCTACGCGGTGCACATGCCGGGCTCCGGACAGTCCGTACCTGGTAGATGACGGTCCTGGTAGATATTCCTGGTAGCTGACGTTGGCGGCGCATGCCAGACTCTGCCGAGAGCCGGGCGGTCGATATTGTCGCTAGCAGGGTCGGCCGGATGACTCGAGACCGTGCGACCTCGCCGTCAGGAGGCTCGGTGTCCCCCTCCGCTTCCGCATCGTCTTCCGGGCCATCGAAAGGACCGGCCACCGGCCGCAACGTGGCCGACCTCGTGTCAGAGGCCGCCCAGCGAGGTCCTGCCCATCCGGCCCTGATCGAGCCGGTCGGCGGTGACGAGCTGAGCTGGGGACAGCTGGACACTGCAGTGGACGCTGAGGCCGCTCGGCTGATCGGATGTGGGCTGCGGCCGGGGCAGCGGGTCGTGCTGCGGATGCCGACCTCGTCGGCCTTCTGTGTGTCGCTGTTCGGGGTGTTCCGCGCGGGCGGCGTGGCGGTTCCGGTCGGCCCGAGCGTCCCGGCCCGGGAGCTGGATCGGGTACTGGACAGTGCCGGGGTTGGCCTGCTGGTCGCTGCCCGAGACGACGTGACCGCGGACGAAGCGGCCAGCGCGATCGGTGCCACCCGGCTCGATCCACCCGCGGTCCCCGGGGCCGGTCCAGCGAAAGGCCCGTCGAAAGGCCCGTCGAACGGCCCGGTGACGGCGCCATGGCCGCCGATTGGCGGCGAAGACGTCGCGGTGCTGGCGTTCACCTCGGGCACGTCGGGCAGCCCGCGCGGGGTGATGCTGTCGCACCGCGCGTTACTGGCGAACCTGGAGCAGTATGCAGCGCTGCGGCTTGCCCCGATGACCGCCGCGGATCGGGTGCTGCTGGCCCTGCCGCTGTTTCATGCCTATGGACTGGGTCCGGGTCTGCTCCAGGTCGCGAACACCGGTGCCACGGCGGTCCTGCTCGAACGGTTCGACGCCGGGGAGGCGCTGGACGTGACGTACCGGTACCGGGTGACCACAGTGGTCGGGGTCCCGCCGATGTACCGGGCGTGGTTGCTGCTGGACCCGGACCGGCTGGCGGAGGGCCTGCGCACGGTGCGGTTGTTCGTCTCCGGTGGCGCGCCGCTGGAGCCTGGCGTGCTCGCCGGGATGCGCGCCGTGACCGGGTTGGACGTCTTCGAGGGCTACGGTCTCACCGAGACGGGTCCGGTGCTGACCTCTGCGCTGGCCGGCGGGTCGGCCAAGCCGGGGTCGGTGGGCAGGCCGTTACCGGGCGTGCCATCCCGCGGCGTGGACCCGGTGGAACTGCGACTGGTGGACTCCGGCGGCAGGTCGCTGCCGGGCGATGGGGGCGAATCGGACCCCGAATCGGACCCGGAAGCGGACCCGGAAGCGGACCCCGAATGGGACCGTGAGGACACCGGCGTGGTCGCCGTCCGCGGTCCGAACCTGTTCTCCGGCTACTGGCCCGACGGCGCAGGCGGGCCGGCGGAACTGCCGGGCCTTGGTCCGGGTTGGTTCCGCACCGGTGACGTCGGCTATCTGGACGCCGACGGCGATCTGCATCTGGTGGACCGCGCTGATGACCTGATCATCGTCAGCGGATTCAACGTCTACCCCCGCGAGGTGGAAGACGTGCTGGTCGAGCACCCCGGTGTCCGGGCCGCGGCCGTGGTCGGAGTGCCCCATCCGATCAGCGGCGAGGTGGTGCGTGCGGTGCTGGTGCCCGTCGAGGGGATGCAGCCGACCGCGGCGGAGATCGTCGAGCACTGTGCGGCGAGGCTGGCCCGCTTCAAGGTCCCCACAGAGGTAACCCTGGCGGCATCCCTGCCGTACCTCCCCACCGGCAAGCTGGCTCGCCGGATGCTCCGCTCCATGTGATCCGCGTTCTGGATGCAGACTGCTGTTACCGAGGCCGAATAACAGCAGTCTGCATCCAGAACGCGGGTGGGGTGGGGCTGGAGGGAGGATGACATGCAGCATGAGGTGACCTTGCTGGTCCGGGCGGACTGCCATGCGTGTGACGCCGCCTGGGAGGACATTGCCCGGATCTGCGCTGAACTGGACGTTCCGTGGCGCGTCAGCGACGTGGACACCGACCCGGAACTGCGGGCCGAGTACGGCGACCGGGTGCCGGTGATCCTCGTCGACGGGCGGGAACACGGCTTCTGGACGGTGCAGGAGCAGCGTCTGCGGGCCGCGCTCACCAGGTGAACAGCGTCACGATCTGATCTCTTGTTGAACCGCCTGCCGGTGCGGCGCCGAATGGGCCTGCGTGACTTCGTCCCGTTTATCCGCCCCGTCGTCCGTCCCTGGGCCGGCTCTTGTCCGCGTATTGTCAGTCCCCGGGGCAGCTCTTGTCGGCGTGTTGTCGGTGGCGGCCGGCCTCGGGGTCGGGCACCTGGTCGCCGGGTTGGTGTCGCCGACCGCTTCACCATTCCTCGCGGTGGGCAACACCGCGATCGACTTCACCCCGACCTGGCTCAAGGAATTCGCGGTCCGGACCTTCGGCACCTACGACAAGCTGGTGCTGCTGCTGGGCATGGCGGTGGTGATCGCACTGGTCGGGGTGATCGCCGGACTGCTGTCCCGGCACTCCCGCATGCCCGGGCTGATCCTGATCCTGTTGCTCGGCGCGGTCGCCATCGTCGCCGTGATGACCCGTCCCAATCCGGGTGGGCTGGACTCCCTCGCCCCGCTGGCTGCGCTGATCGCCAGTGCGGCGACGTTCGTGGTGCTGCACGGCTGGGCGCTGTCCAGTGGCGCGCAGGCCGCAGACACAGCGGCGGTGGGAGTGTCGCGCCGCAACCTGCTGGCCGGGTCGGCAGCGATCGCCGCGGGCGCCGGCATCGCGGCGGCGGGCGGTCAACTGCTGGCCGGGCGGGGTGGCGTGGAGGCATCCCGCGCTGCGGTGGGCCGGATCGTGCCCACTGTGCCCGCACCGCCGATCCCGGCCGGGGCGGACTTCGCCGCCGACGGGTCACCGACTTTCATCACCCCGAACCGGGACTTCTACCGGGTCGACATCAACCTGACGCTGCCGCGGTTGCGTGCCGAGGACTGGCGGTTGCGGGTACACGGGATGGTCGACCGGGAACTCACCCTGGACTGGGCGGACCTGACCTCGCGGCCGCTGGTCGAGCGCACCGTGACGATGACCTGCGTATCCAACGAGATCGGCGGGCCCTACATCTCCACCGCGAACTTCACCGGCGTGCTGCTGGCCGACATCCTCGAAGAGGCCGGCCTGCAACGAGGCGCCGACCAGGTGTTCACCACCAGCGTCGATGGCTGGACCTGCGGCACCCCGACCGCGGACATCGCCGACCCGAGCCGGCAGGCCATGCTGGTGATCGGGATGAACTCTGAGCCGCTGCCGATCGAGCACGGTTTCCCGGTTCGGATGCTCGTCCCCGGGCTCTACGGCTTCGTATCCGGGACCAAGTGGATCACCGATATGGAGCTCACCACGTTCGACGCGAAGCGGGCCTACTGGCTGCAGCGCGACTGGGCGCAGCGGGCGCCGATCAAGACCATGTCCCGGATCGACAGTCCGGGCTCGTTCGGGCGAATCGGCCGGGACACCCCGATCACCGGCGTCGCGTGGGCGCAGACCAGGGGCATCGAGAAGGTCGAGTTACGGGTCGATCGCGGCGAGTGGCGACCCGCGGAGCTGTCCACTGAGGTCAACGTGGACACTTGGCGGATGTTTAGGTTGCGGGGCCGTTGGGAACCCGGCAGCCACGTGGCTGAGGTCCGCGCCACGGACAGGAGGGGGTACACGCAGACCGCGGACCGGGCCGCACCCATCCCGGATGGCGCCAGCGGATGGCACTCCGTTCAGTTCACTGTCCAATAAGGACGGCCAAAACGCAGCCCAGATGTGTCCTATTCGTGATCCGCATGGCGTGAACTGGTCACCGGGGTAACCCGAACTAATACACGTGAGGCCCGGACCAGCCGGGCAGCCCGATGAGGAGTTGAGATCGATTGAGGAAGATCCAGCGACTGGCTGCGGTCGGCGCCATGGCGGCCCTGACCGTCGCGCTTGGTGCGTGCAGCAGCGAGCAGACCGCGGCCCCTGAAGCTCCAGCTTCCGCGCCGGCCGAGCAGCCGGCTGAGACCACCGACCCGGCGACGCCCGGCGCCACCGGCAAGACAGAGATCACGGACATCTTCGGTCCCGCCTGCAGCCAGGTGCCCACGGAAGGCGAGGGCTCGGCGCAAGGCATGGTCGACGACCCGGTGGCTACTGCGGCCAGCAACAACCCGTTACTGAAGACCCTGACGGCGGCGGTGACCGCAGCCAATCTGGGTGACACGCTGAACAGTGCCGAGGCCATCACCGTGTTCGCCCCGGCCGACACGGCCTTCCAGGACTTGGAAACCAAGACGCCCGGCATCACCAACCAGCTGACCACCGACCCGAACGTGGCGTCGGCGGACAGCAAGCTGGCCACGATCCTGAAGTACCACGTGGTCGGGCAGCGCTACGATGCTGCGGGCCTCGTCGAGGCCGGCACGGTTGACACCCTGCAAGGCGGCAAGGTGACGATCGCCGGCACCGCGGCGGCGCCGACGGTGAACGGCGCTCAGGTGTTGTGCGGCAACATCCCCACCAAGAACGCCACCGTGTTCGTGATTGGGCAGGTGCTGACGCCGCCGGCGTCCTGAGGCCGTTGGCTTCTTGAGTTAGGCGACAGCTACCACCCGTCAGGGGCGGCTCCATCGCGGAGCCGCCCCTGACGCATGTCTGAACCATGTCCGGGGGCCCGGGTCGCGACTTTGTTCATACGTTCACAAGCGGCTACCGTGGTAGCCGCATCGCTGGACGCCCGGTAGTGCGGCGGTGCGGACCCGCGAGGCCGAACACAGCGCGGCGCCGGGTCTAGAGGGCAGAGATCTAGCGGACAGAGCGTCTGGCGGACAGCGGCTTTGAGTGGATGATATGAGAGGAATTGGCACGGTGCACGAGCACGGCAGGTACGGCACCGTCCCCGAGGCTGCGGTCGCCCGCCTTGCCGTCTACCTGCGGGTGCTCACCTCGATGATCGAGCAGGGTGTGGCCACGATGTCCAGCGAGGAGCTCGCCGGCGCTGCGGGGGTGAACTCGGCGACCCTGCGAAAGGACCTGTCTTACGTGGGTTCCTACGGCACCCGCGGTGTGGGCTACGAGACGGCGCGGCTGGTGGAGCACATCGAGCGGCTACTCGGGCTCACCCGGCACCACAGCGTCGCCGTGGTCGGCATCGGCAACCTCGGTCATGCGCTGGCGAACTACGGAGGCTTCCCCGACCGCGGTTTCCCCGTCACGGCGTTGTTCGACGTCGACGAGGACCTGATCGGGATCCCGGTCGGCGGGCTTCCTGTCGACCACATCGACAGCATCCCGGCGGTCTGCGTTGAGCGAGAGGTGACCATCGGGGTGATCTGCACCCCGTCGGAGGCCGCCCAGTCAGCGTGTGACCTGCTGGTGGCCGGTGGCGTCCAGTGCATCCTCAACTTCGCGCCGGTGGTGCTGCAGGTATCCGACGGCGTCGAGGTACGCAGAGTGGATCTCGCGGTGGAGCTGCAGATCCTTTCGTTCCACGACGCCCGCCGTGCCAGCGGCGACAGGATCCTGCCGGTGGTCGATCCGGTCACCGATGCTGATGGGATCGCGGTGGGCCGATGAGTCTGCTGGTCGTCGGGCTGTCCCACCGCAGCGCGCCAGTCGGAGTTCTGGAGGCCGCTGCGGTGCCCTTCGCGGACGCCGGCAAGGTTCTCGGCGAGCTGCTCAAGCGCGAGCACGTCGTCGAGGCGTTATTGCTGTCCACCTGCAACCGGGTCGAGGTCTACGCGGTGGTGCAGACCTTCCACGGCGGCGTGGCCGACATCACTGACGTGCTGGCGCGCCAGTCCTCGATTGCCCTGGATCAGTTGTCCGACCACCTGTACGTGCACTACGCGGCGGCCGGTGTGGAGCACCTGTTCTCGGTGGCCGCCGGGCTCGATTCGATGGTCGTCGGTGAGCCGCAGATCCTTGGTCAGCTGCGCGCCGCGTACGCGGGCGCCGAGGACGCCGGCGCCGTCGGGCGAACCCTGCACGAGGTCGTGCAGCAGGCGCTGCGGGTCGGCAAACGGGTGCACACCGAGACCGGAATCGACGCCGCGGGCGCCTCGGTGGTCTCCGAGGCGCTCGCCGACGCGGCGGAGGCCCTGACCGCCGCCGGCCGGTCAGGGCTGGCCGACCGGCGGGCACTGGTGCTCGGCGCCGGTTCGATGGGTGGCCTGGCCGCGGCGCAGCTGCGCCGTGCCGGGGTGGCCGAGATCGTGCTGGCCAATCGCACCGAGGTCAGCGCGCAGCGGCTGGCGGCGCTGTGCGAGGCCGAGGGCACGCCCGCCCGGGCTGTTGGCCTGGACGGCGTGACCGCGGCGCTGGCCACCGCTGACCTGGTGATCTGCTGCACCGGCGCGACCGGCGCGGTGCTCAGTGTCGAGCAGGTCGCCGACGCCCGGAGCCGCTCACGGGCACCGCTGGTGGTGTGCGACCTCGGGCTGCCCCGCGACGTCGAGGCCGGGGTGGCGCAACTGCCCGGCGTGACCCTGCTGGACCTGACCACCGTGGCGCGCCGGCTGGAGCGGCGCACCACCGTGTCGCAAGCGATCAGCGCCGCGCACTGCCTCGTCGCGCAGGAGGTGCGCAGCTACCTGGTGGCCCAGCGCACCGCGGAGGTCACTCCGACGGTCACAGCGCTGCGCAAGCGGGCCGCCGAGGTGGTGGACGCAGAGCTGCTGCGGCTGGACGGCCGGCTGCCCGGACTTGATCACGTCGTGCGTGATGAGCTGGCCCGCACCGTCCGTCGGGTGGTGGACAAGCTGTTGCACACCCCCACAGTGCGGGTCAAGCAGCTCGCCGAGGCCGGTGGCGGTGAGGCCTATGCCGATGCCCTGCGAGAGTTGTTCGAGCTGGACCCGCAGGCCGCCGCCGCCATCGCCGCGACTGTCCGCCCCTCATCTGATCCTGACCCTTCCGGGATGCGGTGATGGCCCTGTTGCGGTTGGGGACCCGAGGCAGTGCCCTGGCACTCGCCCAGACCGAGTGGGTGGCACAGCGGTTACGTGCCGCCGGGTTGCAGGTGTGCGTCGTGCCGGTACGTACCGAAGGGGATGCCTGCTCGGCGCCGGTCACCGAGATCGGGGTCGGGGTGTTCGTGTCGGCGTTGCGCGATGCCCTGGTGGCAGGGGAGGTCGACGTGGCGGTGCACTCCTGCAAGGACCTGCCGACCGCGTCCGACCCGCGGCTGGTGCTGGCCGCTGTGCCGGAGCGCGCCGACCCCCGTGATGCGCTGGTGGCCCGGGACGGGATGGTGCTGGGCGAGTTGCCCACCGGTGCGGTGCTCGGCACCGGCTCGCCGCGGCGTGGCGCGCAGCTACGAGCACTGGGCTTGGGCCTGCAGGTGGAATCGATCCGCGGCAACGTCGACTCGCGGATCCGGCGGGTCGTCGACGGGGAGCTCGATGGTGTGGTGATCGCCGCCGCCGGGTTGGCCCGGCTCGGCCGGATCCAGGAAGCCACCGAGCTGCTCGACCCGCTGCAGATGCTGCCCGCGCCGGGGCAGGGAGCGCTGGCCTGCGAGTGCCGGGTCGACGATCTGGACACCGAGCACCTGCTGGGTGCCTTCCTCGACGACGCCGGGGTGCGTGCTGCGGTCACCGCCGAGCGGGCGTTGCTCGCCACGTTGGGGGCAGGCTGTACTGCCCCGGTCGGAGCACTCGCCGACGTCGTCGAGGACTTGGATGACGAAGGGCAGGTCGTGCTGCGGCTGTCCCTGCGGGGGGTTGCTGCCACTGCGGGCGACCATCTGCTCCGGTCGTCCGCTACTGGAGAGCTGACCGATGCCGAGAACCTCGGCCGCGACGTCGCGGCCGAGCTGCTGGACCTGGGTGCTGGCGCGCTGGGTGCGGGACCCAGCGTCGCGGGGCCCGGGTCGAGAACCGATGGGAAACGAGTAGGTAGATGAGCCGTGCCCGCAAGACCACTGGACGGATCGCCTTTGTCGGGGCTGGTCCCGGCGATGCCGGGATGCTCACCATTCGAGCGCAGCAACTGCTGTCCTCCGCCGCGCTGCTGGTGACCGACCCCGACGTGCCCGCCGAAATCCTCGCGCTAGCTGACCAGGGTGCCGAGGTGCGCCCGGCGGTGGGGGAGCCCGGCGATGTCGCCAAGGACCTGGTCACCGAGGCCAAGGGCGGCCAGACCGTGGTGCGCCTGGTGTCCGGGGACCCGCTGACCGCCGACGCTGTGGTCGCCGAGGCCTTGGTCGTGGCCCGCACCTCGGTGCCCTTCGAGGTGGTGCCCGGAGTGCCTGCGGCCACCGCCGTACCGGCTTTTGCCGGGGTGCCGCTGGGCTCCGGGCACACCGAAGCCGACGTCCGGTCCGGTGTTGATTGGGCGTCGCTGGCGGCGGTGTCGGGCCCACTGGTGTTGCATGCCACCGCCTCGCACCTGGCGCAGACGGCGTCCGCGCTGGTCGAGCACGGGCTGGCCGGGCAGACTCCGGTGGCGGTCACCGCTGCGGGCACCGAGCCCACCCAGCACACCGTGGAAACCACGCTCGGGGCGCTGAGCCGCGACGCCGGCGAGCTTGCCGGACCGTTGGTGGTCACGGTCGGTTCGGTGGTCGGGCAGCGGGCGAAGCTGTCCTGGTGGGAGTCGCGGGCGCTGTACGGCTGGAAGGTGCTGGTGCCGCGCACCAAGGAGCAGGCCGGCATGATGAGCGAGCGGCTGGGGGTGCACGGTGCGGTGCCGGTGGAGGTGCCGACGATCTCGGTGGAGCCGCCCCGGTCTCCGGCACAGATGGAGCGCGCGGTCAAGGGCCTGGTCGACGGCCGCTACCAGTGGGTGGTGTTCACCTCCACCAACGCGGTCCGGGCGGTGTGGGACAAGTTCCACGAATTCGGGCTGGATGCCCGTGCGTTCGCCGGGGTGAAGATCGCCTGCGTGGGGGAGGCCACCGCGGAACGGGTCCGTTCGATGGGGATCGTCCCCGAGCTGCTGCCCTCGGGCGAGCAGTCCTCCGACGGGCTGCTGGCCGACTTCCCGCCCTTCGACGACGTCCTCGACCCGGTGGATCGGGTACTGCTGCCCCGCGCGGACATCGCGACTGAGACGCTGGCCGCGGGGCTGCGAGAGCGTGGTTGGGAGATCGATGACGTGACGGCCTACCGCACGGTGCGGGCCGCCCCGCCGCCCGCCGAGACCCGCGAGATGATCAAGACGGGTGGCTTCGACGCGGTGTGCTTCACGTCCTCGTCCACGGTGCGCAACCTGGTCGGTATCGCGGGCAAGCCGCACACTCGCACGATCGTCGCCTGCATCGGCCCAGCCACCGCCGAGACCGCCGTCGAGTTCGGTCTCCGGGTCGACGTGCAACCCGAGGTAGCCCAAGTCGGCGCCTTGGTAGACGCCCTCGCCGACCACGCCGCCCAACTCCGCGCCGAAGGTGCCCTCCCCCCACCCCGCAAAGCCAAAACCCGCCGCCGCTAGCCCGCCCGCCCCGTTTCCGCGTTCTGGATGCAGACTGCTGTAATTCGGGGCCCGATTACCGCGTTCTGCATCCAGAACGCGGAGGGATGGATACGTGATGTACCCGACGAGTCGGGCGCGGCGGTTGCGGACGACTGCGGCTATGCGGGGGTTGGTGAGGGAGACCACCGTGGGCGCGCGCCAGCTGGTGTTGCCGGTGTTCGTCAAGCAGGGGGCCAGCGAACCGGTGCCGATTGCGTCCATGCCCGGCGTCGTGCAGCACACCTCGGAATCGCTGCGCAAGGCCGCGGCTGGGGCGGTGGCCGCCGGGGTGGGCGGGATCATGCTGTTCGGCGTGCCCGCCACCAGGGACGCCACCGGCTCCGGCGCCACCGACCCGGACGGCGTGCTCAACGCGGCCCTGCGCGATGTGCGCGCCGAGGTCGGCGACGACATCGTGATCATGGCCGAGACCTGCCTGGACGAGTTCACCGACCACGGCCATTGCGGCCTGCTGGACGCGGCCGGCGGGGTGGACAACGACGCCACCCTCGCGGTGTACGCCGAGATGGCTGTCACCCAGGTCCAAGCAGGGGCGCACCTGGTCGGACTCAGCGGCATGATGGACGGCCAGGTCGGGGTGGTCCGGGAGGCGCTGGACGCCGCTGGCCACCACGACGCGGGGATCCTCGCCTACAGCGCCAAGTACGCATCGGCGTTCTACGGGCCGTTTCGCGATGCGGTGGAGTCGCAGCTGACCGGGGACCGCTTGACCTACCAGCAGGACCCGGCGAACGCTCGGGAGGCGTTGCGGGAAGCGGCTCTGGATCTCGCCGAGGGCGCGGACATCGTGATGGTCAAGCCCGCGATGCCCTACCTGGACGTGCTGCGCGCCGTCGCCGAGGTCTCCGATGTCCCGGTCGCCGCCTACCAGGTGTCCGGCGAGTACTCGATGGTGGAGGCAGCGGTAGCGCGCGGTTGGCTGGACCGGCGGCGCGTTGTGGTGGAGACGCTGACCTCGATCCGCCGGGCCGGTGCTGATCTGGTGCTGACCTACTGGGCGGTGCAGGCGGCGGGCTGGTTGCGCTGATCCTGGGAGTTGGGTGCGGCGCAGGTCTTGCGCCGCTAACGTCGTAGCATGACGATGCCACCGCCCTCGGGCGGCTACCCAACCGGCCCGGCGCCGCTGCGGGGAACCCGGCCCAGGGAGATCGAGATCTCCTTCTGGCTCTGGATCGCTACCGTGGTCCTCGGCGTGGTCGGAGTCGTCATCATGTACATCCAGATCGACCTGCTACGGGCCGAACTGATCAATAGTCTGCTCGCCCAGGATTCGACGGCGGACCGGCCGACGGTTGAGAGATTCGCGACGGTCGGGTCCGTCGTCGCGGTCGTGATTGGACTGTTGCTCGTCGGGGGCCAGCTACTCTTGGTGTTCCTCATGCGCGGCGGTCGCAACTGGGCGCGGATCGTGCTGGCCGTGCTCGGCGGTCTGGTCGTGCTGTTCGGGCTGATCGGCTTCGCAGCGGGTTCAGTGTCTGGTTTGCTGCAGTTGCTGCTGCTTGTCGGGGCAATCGTGACCATGTTCCTACCAGCCGCGAACGCCTGGTTCCGCCCTCCCCGCCCCGAGTTCTGACGGGTCCGGGGCGGCGCCCGGCTTGGCGTCGCGGGCCGTGGCAGGGTGTGCGGGTGCGCTTCCGTCGCCGTGCTCTGGTCGCCGTGGCCGAGGTGCTAGCCGCCATCGTGCTCGCCTGGCTGGCCTGGTGGTGCTGGAGCCGTGGCCTGATCGTCACGGTACGCAACGGCGTGGCGCTGCGCCGGATCGAGGGGCGCTGGTGGGCGGCCGCCACCGGCGCGGCCACGCTGGCCGGCATCCTGGTGCTCGACGCGCTGCGGCAAGGGGTGCTCGCCGTCGCGCCTCGACCAGCCCGACGTCCCAGCTCTTGCTGCTCCCGACGGACATCCGCCGGAGGTTGAGCCGTGATACCGCTAGGGGGGTTGCTTGGTCGCGGAAATCACCTGGTGATTCGCGATGGCTATTCCGTTCCGGCCGTCGTGCTGGCGGCGGTCAGTGCGACCATGGGTTCCCCGCAGGTGCACGTGTAACCCTGATCGCCGGACGGGCAGTGGCATTCCTCCTCGATACGAACTCGGCAGCCGCAGCCCTCATGCCCGCAAGTGAGCACGGTTCCCTTGCTGTATAGCGTGGATTGCGTCATTTCGATCTCCAACCTGAGAACCCGAAATTTCGTATGCGATAGTAGGCATGTTACTCCGGGCCACCCGGCGTCATGACGGCATGGGAGGTGATCCAGATAGTTCCTTCGTGCGCATCACCGTCACCCTCGGCGACCATGATGCCGTCGCCGAGCTGCGCACCGTGATGCGCGGCCAGCGCCGTCCCACCGGTGCCCCTCCTCGCACTTGACCACGGACTCACGGTTGTCTCGACGCGTCCCCGGACGTCATTCCCGCGCCGCGGAGCTTCTGCGCGGTAGCCCAGCGATCACGCAGCGGGAATGGCGACAATCGAGTTCAGGTCCGAACGGTGGTGCCGTTCGAGAGCGGAATGATTCGCGGTAGGTGAGCTTCCGTTCCTCCAGCATCGTCAGCGCGATCTGCTCGCCCAACCGGAAAGGGCTCGATGAAACCACTGCAGTAGTGCACGCCGGCAAAATTTCCACCAATGCCGATGTTGGCGGCGATCTTGTTGAGCTCGCCCTGCGTGCGTCGGCGTCTCGCAGCGCGAAGCGACCGGCGCCTCGCTCGCTGGGTCGGGGGAGTACGGCGGGGTGCGGGTGCTGGATCAGGTTTTCGGGATAGTCGCCTCGATCCGGAGATCGGCCCACGACGTCACGATCTACGAGGCTGGGGGAGACTGGGGTGCGTGAGTGCCACCGAGTCGGCCCGGTTGTTCGACCGGGCCAGTGCAGTGATCCCCGGCGGGGTGAACTCCCCGGTGCGGGCTTTTCGCGCGGTCGGTGGCACGCCGCGCTTCATGGTCCGCGCATCGGGGCCCTACTTGTGGGACGCCGACGGCACCCGCTACGTCGACCTGGTCTCGTCCTGGGGGCCGATGATCCTGGGCCATGCGCACCCAGCGGTGGTGGACGCGGTGCGGGCGGCCGCGTCGCAGGGGCTGTCCTTCGGAACCCCCACCACCGGGGAGACCGAGCTTGCCGAGGAGATCGTGAACCGGGTCGCGCCGGTCGAGCAGGTCCGCCTGGTGAACTCCGGCACCGAGGCGACGATGAGCGCTATCCGGCTGGCCCGCGGCGCCACCGGGCGCCCCGCGGTGGTCAAGTTCGCCGGGCACTACCACGGGCATGTCGACGCGCTGCTCGTCGCCGCCGGATCCGGCGTCGCCACTTTCGGGCTCCCCAGCAGCCCGGGCGTCACCGGTGCTCAGGCCGCGGACACCATCGTGGCGCCCTACAACGACATCGACGCGGTCCGTGCCCTTTTCATCGAACGGGGTGCGGAGATCGCCTGCGTCATCGCCGAGGCGGCCGCCGGGAACATGGGTGCGGTGCCGCCCGATCCCGGCTTCAATGCCGCGCTGCGCGACCTGTGCCACGCCCACGGTGCACTGCTGATACTGGACGAGGTGATGACCGGGTTCCGGGTCTCGGCCGCCGGCTGGTTCGGGCTCGAGCACGTGCCAGCCGACCTTTACACCTTCGGCAAAGTGATGTCCGGCGGGCTGCCGGCGGCGGCGTTCGGCGGCTCCGCGGAGTTGATGTCCCACCTGGCGCCGGCCGGGCCGGTGTACCAGGCGGGCACGTTGTCCGGGAACCCGGTGGCGGTAGCCGCCGGGTTGGCTACGCTGCGGGCCGCCGACCCGGCGGTCTATGCCCGGCTGGACGCCGCAGCAACCCGGCTGGGTGGGCTGCTCGACGAGGCACTGGACGCCCACAGCGTGCCGCACCTGGTGCAGACCGCCGGTTCGCTGCTCAGCGTGTTGTTCACCGGAACTGGGCCGGTGCGTGACTATGCCGGGGTGCAGGCCACCCAGACCTGGCGCTTCCCGGCGTTCTTCCATGCGCTGCTCGACCACGGCGTCTACGCGCCGCCCAGTGCGTTCGAATCCTGGTTCGTCTCCGCCGCACTGGACGACGAGGCCTTCGGGGTGATCGCCGCGGCGATGCCGCACGCCGCCCAGGCCGCCGCCCACGCTCGGGTGCCGGCATGAGCCGCACTGTGGTCCACCTGCTGCGCCACGGCGAAGTGCACAATCCGGACGGGATCCTCTACGGCCGGCTACCCGGCTTCCGGCTCTCCGACGTCGGCGTCCGCCAAGCCGAGCGGGTCGCCGAGTATCTCGGCGACCGCGATGTGGTGCACGTGGTCGCTTCGCCGTTGCTGCGGGCGCAGCAGACCGCAGAGCCGATCGCCGACCGGCATGGTCTGGACCTGGTCACCGACGAGGGGTTGATCGAGGCGGGCAACCTGTTCGAGGGTGCCCAAGTGTCAGTCGGTGACGGGGTGCTGCGCAACCCGCGGCACTGGCCCAAGCTGCACAATCCCTTCCGGCCGTCCTGGGGCGAGCCGTACCGGGAGATCGCGAGCCGGATGCTCGCTGCGGCGCACCGTGCCCGGCAGCAGGCTGCTGGACACGAGGCGGTCTGCGTGTCCCATCAGCTACCGATCTGGACTTTGCGCCGGCATCTGGACCAGCGGCGGCTCTGGCACGACCCCCGGCGCAGGCAGTGCTCCCTGGCGTCGTTGACCAGCCTGGTGTTCGCCGGTGACGCCATGGTCGAGGTGAGGTACACCCAGCCCGCCGGCTGGTCGGACCCGAAGGTGGCCGGGGCATGAGATACGTCCTGGTCCTGGTTGCAGCGGTTGTCCTGCTGGCCGGTTGCGCCACGGGCACCGACGCGGTGGCCCGCGGTGGCACGTTCGAGTTCGTCTCGCCGGGCGGGAAGACCGACATCTTCTACGACCCGCCGGCCACCCGGGGCGTGGTCGGCGACTTGTCCGGGGACAGCCTCACCGAACCCGGCACGACGGTGTCGCTGGATCGCTACCGGAGCCAGGTCGTGGTGCTCAACGTCTGGGGCTCGTGGTGCGGTCCGTGCCGGTCCGAGGCCGCCGACCTGGTACAAGTCGCCGACGCCACAGCAGGACAGCGCGTGCAGTTCATCGGGATCGACGTGCGGGACAGCCGGCAGGCCGGGGCGGACTTCGCCCGCGACTTCGGCCTGACCTACCCGTCGATCTTTGACCCACCCGGCCGGACGCTGCTGGCGCTGCGGGGGATCCCGCGTTCGGTGGTGCCGCTGACCATCGTGCTGGACCGCCAGCACCGCGTCGCCGCCGTATTCCTGCACGTAGTGCAGGCGCAGGACCTACAGCCGACCGTCGAGCGCATTTCGCGCGAGCCCTAACCCCGCGTGTCCGGCTCTCGTGTACGCCGTGTACGCCCCGGGTGCACGCCAAGCCGCGCGGACCTGCTCACGTGGACCCGCTGACTCACGTGAAACTCGGCGTCACTCGAACGCCGCTACGTTCTGCCGGGTCACGACCTTCACCTCAACGTCGATCACCTGCTGGACCTGCTCGCCTTTGGCCGCGTGAACGGCCTGCTCGACAGCGGTACGGCCGAGCACCCTCGGCTGCTGGGCAATGGTCGCGGCCATGGCACCCACCTCGATGGCCGCCAGGGCGTCCGGCGTGCCATCGAAGCCGACCACCTGGACGTCCGTGCCTGCCCGGTCACCGAGAGCCCGGATCGCGCCGAGCGCCATCTCGTCGTTCTCGGTGAACACACCAGTGAGTGTCGGGTGGGATTGCAGCAGGTTGGTCATCACGTCCAGGCCCTTGGTGCGGTCGAAGTCCGCCGGTTGGGTGGCCACGACCTGGATAACGCCGGAGCTCAGACCCTGCTCGAAGCCCTGGCCGCGGTCGCGGCTGGCCGAGGTGCCGGGGAGGCCCTGCAGGTGCACGACCGCACCGGAGGTGACTCGACCCAGCTCGATGGCTGCGAGGCGCCCGCCCTGCACGTTGTCTGAGGTGATCTCGGAAGCGACCTTGCCGCCGTCGATCGAGCGATCCACCGAGATCAGCGGGATGTTCGCGTTCTCCGCAGCTTTGGCGGCCGGCCTGGCCTGCGTCGAGTCGACCGGGTTGATGATGATCGACTTCACGCCTTGGCCGGTGAAGGTCTGCACCTGGTTGATCTGGTTGATCGCGTCGTTCTGCGCGTCCACCACGACCAGCTTCACGCCGAGCTCCGCGGCGGCCTCCCGAGCGCCGTCGGTGAGCTGCACGAAGTACGGGTTGTTCAGGGTGGACACGGCCAACCCGACGGTGACGCCATTCGCGCCCTCCGTGCCGGAGCCGCAGGCCGCTGTCAAACACAGGGCCATCACGGACAACGCGGCGGCGACTCTCCCGGAAAGCTTCATTGACGTTCTCCTTTCCTGTGCTGGCGGGGGCTAGCGACTGCCCCGGCGCAGGGAGTCGACAAGGACAGCCAGCGCGATAACCACTCCGATCACCACCTGCTGCCAGAACGGGGAGACCTGGAGCTGGTTGAGTCCATTGCGCAGCACGGCGAGCACCAGAGCACCGATCAAGGTGCCGGATGCGGTGCCCACGCCGCCGGACAGCGAGGCACCGCCGATCACCACGGCGGCGATGGCGTCCAGTTCGTAGCCGATCGCGGCCTGCGGACCCGCCGAGGACAGCCGGCCGGCCAGCATCACGCCCGCCACCGCGGCGAACAACCCACACAGCGCGTAGCTCACCAGCTGCTGTCTGCGCACGTCGATGCCGGACAGCCGGGCGGCCTCGGAGTTGCCACCGATGGCGTACATCGCGCGGCCGGAGTACGTGCGGGCCAGTACCAGCGCGGTGAGACCGAAGAACAGCAGCATGATCAGCAGCGGCAGTGGCAGGTACGGGCCGAGGTTGGAGCCGAGGAAGCTGATCACATCCGGGGTCGCCAGCGGGGTGCCCTGCGACACCACCAGGGTCAGCCCCCGGGCCACGCTGAGCATGGCCAGGGTGGCGATGAACGCTGGCAGCCTGCCGTAGCTCACCAGCGCGCCATTGACCAGACCCGCGACCACACCGGTGGCCAGGCCGAGCAGTAAGGAGATCGGGCCGGGCAGTCCGGCCTCGGCGGAGCTCCAGGCGCCGACCATCGCCGACAGCGCTGCCACGCTGCCCACCGACAGATCGATGCCGCCCGAGATGATCACGAAGGTGGAGCCGAGCGCGAGCACCGCGACCACAGCCGCCTGCACACCGACGTTGAGCAGGTTCTGCGCGTTCAGGAAGGTGGGCGCGACGATGGACAGCGCCACCACCAGCACCAGCAACCCGCCCAGCGCACCGTTGCCGCCGACGATCTTGCGGATACGGAGACCGGATCGCGCGCTCGCGGACGTCAAGCCGGGCTCACCCGGTCCTGCACGGCCAGCGCCATTACCTGTTCCTGGGTGACTTGTCGTCCTTGCCCGCCGGCGGGCAGCTCGCCGGCTACCCGGCCGTGGGCCAGCACGACGATGCGATCGCTCATCCCGATCACCTCGGGAAGGTCGCTGGATACCAGGAGCACGGCCCGGCCGTTGGCGGTCATCTTGTTGATCAGTTCGTAGATCTCTACCTTGGCGCCGACGTCAACGCCTCGGGTCGGCTCGTCGAGCACCAACACCTTCGGGTCGGCCAGCAGCCACTTGCCGATGACGACCTTCTGCTGATTGCCTCCGGACAGCTCACGCACTGCCTGGTCGAGCCCCGAGGTGTGGACCCGCAGCGCTTTGCACACCTCGCCGGCCCGGCGATGCTGCCCCTTGCGGTCCACGAACCCTGCGGTGGTTGCCGTGCGGAGGGTGGCAAGGCCGAGGTTGTCGGCGACGGAGGCGAGCAGTACGAGTCCCTGGCCCTGGCGGTCCTCGGGCACCAGACCGAGGCCCGCTCGCATCGCCGCCCGCACGTCCCCACCGGGCAGCGTGCGGCCGGCGATCTGGACGCGGCCGGAGTCGTAGCGGTCGACGCCGAAGGCGGCCCGCGCGACCTCGGTACGCCCCGCCCCGACCAGGCCGGCGACGCCGACCACCTCACCAGCCCTGACCTCGAAGGACACCTCGCTGAACGCGCCTGCCCGGGTCAGTCTGTCAACCTTGAGCAGCACCTCGCCGGGTCGCTGCGCCCGGCGCGGGTACTGCTCGTCGATGCTTCGACCGACCATCAGCTCGATCATCTGCTCGACGCCTGCACCGGCAGGCAGCACACCGACGCTGCGGCCGTCGCGCAGCACGGTGATCCGGTCGGCGATGCGCTGGCACTCCTGCAGGTGGTGGGTGATGAACACCAGACCGACGCTCTGGTCGCGCAGGCCAGCCATGATCCCCAGCAGCTGGTCGGTCTCGGTGCCGGTGAGCACCGCGGTCGGCTCATCCAGGACGAGAACCCGGGCATCCTGGTCGAGAGCGCGGGCTATCTCCACCAGCTGTTGCTGCCCGATGCCCAGTTCGCGAACCGGGGTGGCTGGGTTGACGTGCAGGCCCACCCGCTCGAGCAGGCCGACCGATTCTCGCCGGATCCGGGCCCAGTCGATCAACCCGAGGCGGCGCGGCTGGCGAGCCAGGAACAGGTTCTCCGCCACGGACAGCTCGGAGACCAGGGTGGGTTCCTGGTAGATCACCGCGATGCCGAGTTCGCGGGCCCGATGCGGGTTTGGTAACAGGACCGGGATGCCGTCGAGCAGGACCGTGCCTTTGTCCGGTGTGTGCACCCCGGCCAGGACTTTGACCAGCGTGGACTTGCCAGCGCCGTTCTCACCGAGAAGCGCGTGCACCTCACCAGCCCGGACCCCGAAGTCCACTCCATCCAGGGCGAGCACGCCGGTGAACCGCTTGGTGATCCCTTCGGCCCGCAGACCTTCAGGACCGACGCGACGACCCATCATCCCATTCCCCGCTCAGCGTACTATCGGGTGAGATATGCAGGCTCGAAACTATTGTGGTACTCCGACGCTCTGTCATCGATTACTGATCGTTGGTAATTGAGGTCCCCACTGGTTCCATTGTTGCGTCTCGACCGATGTGGGACCAGCCCTCTGCCCCGTTATCAGCCGGTCGGGTAATTCATCCTTAAGCGCGCATCGCATCGCGACCGTGCCTGAGGTCTGCGTTGTCCACGTGAGTTCGGACTAATCAGGCCCGGCGGGTGTCGAACCTCCAGACCGGGTTGATACGGACCCTTGTGAACCGCCAACCCTCGGGTGTCCGGCGCAGCGTTGTATCGTACCAGCCGCCGACCGACCAGAAATCGTCCTCGATCGAGCGTACGTGTGTGGCATGCAGCGAGGAACGGGCGCGCGCGGTGTCGTCGTCGATCTCGATCTCGTGGTTGGCGCTTACGTGGTGGGTAGCGACGTACCCGCCGAGATCACGCTCGACGTACTCGGCCAACCCGGCGCGTCCCTCGTGGCCCCCCTGCGGTAACTGCAGAATTCCTTCGGGCGCGTAGCAGTCGGCGTAACCGGTGAAGTCCTTGGTGTCGAGGCAGCGGGCGAATCGGACGAGCAACGCGCTGATGTCCTGCCGGTCGAGTAGATCGACCAGTCGCCGTTCGAGGCCCTCAGGCCGTCCTGGTGCTGTCATCGCAGCGACTTAATCCCTTGACGAGCGGATCGTCTCAGCAGATCTTGCCGAATCATGTTCCCTACTGTTCCGGTGCGAGCGGGATGGCTGCGGACACCTTCGGCGTGGACGACCTTGAGGTAGCTGTGCACGAGCATTGTCCAGCAGTGGGCCGCTGGGCGCACACGGGTCCGCCCCTTGTTTGGTAGGGGTTGGTAGCCGTTGAGAGCGCCCGCGCCCGGGGTTGGTGGTACTTGAAGAGCTACCTCGACCTACAGTGACCAGCGTGGGGCTGACCGAACTGGCTACGTCTGGGCCGCTGCTGGTGGCGGCTGGGGTGGCGGTGCTTGCCGGCGCGGTCAGTTTCGCGTCGCCGTGTGTGGTCCCGCTGGTGCCGGGGTACCTCGCCTACCTCACCGGGCTGGTCGGTGTTGATGGCAATGGGGCCCACGACGGCGTGCAGCGCCGGGGGCGGGTGCTCGGCGCGGTGGCGCTGTTCGTGCTCGGGTTCTCGGTGGTGTTCACCGCCAGTGTGGTGACCGTCCTGGGCGTCGCGGACCGGCTCACCCTCAATGCGGTCACCCTGCAGCGTGTCGGCGGCGTGGTCACCATTGCGATGGGGCTGGTTTTCGTTGGGCTAGTGCCGGCGCTGCAACGGGACATCCGCGTGCACCCGCGACCAGGACTGGGACCGCGGCACGTGCTCGGCGCCCCGTTGCTGGGTGCGGTGTTCGGCCTGGGCTGGACGCCGTGCTTGGGGCCCACCCTGGTGGGGGTGATCGCGCTGGCCGTCGGCACCCCCGGCGGTGGGCTGGCTCGCGGGGTGCTGCTGGTTGCCGCCTACTGCCTCGGGCTGGGGCTGCCCTTCCTGCTGCTTGCCATCGGCGCTCGGCGGGCGATCCGCGCGATGTCCTGGCTGCGTGCGCACGTCCGGGGGGTGCAGCTGGCTGGCGGGGGGATGCTGGTGCTGGTCGGGCTGATGCTCGTCACCGGGTTGTGGGCGGAGTTCGTCGCCCTCCTTCAGGGCCCGGTCCGGGGTTTCGAGACGCCGATCTGATGAGCCGACTGACGCAGCTGATGGCACTGGCTCGCAACACTTGGCGCGGGCTGACCAGTATGCGCACCGCGCTGGTGCTGCTGTTCCTGCTGGCGCTGGCTGCGCTGCCCGGGGCCCTGCTGCCGCAGTACTCGCTGAACCCCGAACGGGTCCGGACATACCAGACTGAGCACCCGACGCTGGCCCCGATACTGGACCGGCTGGGCTTGTTCGAGGTGTTCGCCAGCCCGTGGTTCGCCGCGGTCTACCTGCTGCTGTTCGTGTCCCTGGTGGGCTGCGTGCTGCCGCGCAGCGTCGAGTACGCCCGGCAGCTGGGCCGGGCACCGGTAGCGACCCCCCGCAACCTGGGCCGGCTTCCGCACTACGTCCGCGCCCGGTGTGCCGGCGACCCTGCCGGCGACCCGGCCGCGGCCAGCCCCGACGAGATCCTGGCCGCGGCTAGACGGCGGCTGCTCGGCTGGCGGATCGCCGAGCGGGCGGAACCCGGCGGTGCCCGCACGCTGTCGGCCGAGCGGGGCTACCTGCGGGAGGCCGGCAACCTCGTCTTCCATGTGGCCCTACTGGGGCTTCTGGTGTCCTTCGCGATCGGCAAGCTGGTCGGCTACGAGGGCCAGGTGATCGTGCTGGCCAACGGTTCCCAGTTCTGCAACTCCGGCCCGCTGGCCTACGACTCGTTCCGTCCCGGCCTGACCGTCGACGGCACCGCGCTGGACCCGTTCTGCATGCAGGTTGACGGGTTCAGCCCGACGTACCTGAGCACCGGGCAACCGCAGGAGTACCGGGCCAGCATCCGCTACCAGGGGCCCGAAGACCTGACCACCGGAACCTGGCATCCGTACCAGCTGGAGGTCAACGACCCGCTGCGGATGGACGGCACCCGGGTCTACCTGCTCGGCAACGGTTACGCGCCGCAGTTCACCGTCACCTTCCCCGACGGGCAGCAGCGCAGCGGCCTGGTGCAGTGGCGGCCGGTGGACATCGCCACCATGCTCTCGGAGGGCACCACCAAGTTCGACCCGCCTGGGGTGACCGACGATGCCGTGCGGCGTACCCGCCAGCTTGCGATCACCGGGTTGCTCGCGCCGACTGCGGCGTTCCAGGGTGCGCTGCTGTCCTCGGGATTCCCCGACCTGCTCGACCCGGCCGTCGCGATCGATGTGCTCCAGGGCGATCTGGGCAACAACTCCGGCCGCGGGCAGTCGATCTTCTCCATCGACCAGTCCATGGTCGACTCGGGACGGCTCAAGCAGGTGGCGAGGCAGAACCTGCTCCCCGGCGAGCAGCTCACCCTGCCCGACGCCACGGTGGTGCGCTTCGACGCCGTGACCCGGTTCGTCTCGCTGCAGGTCTCCTATGATCCGGCGCAGCGCTGGGTGCTCGGTTTCGCGATTCTGGTGCTCGGGGGCCTTGGGCTGTCCCTGGCAGTGAAGCGGCGCCGGTTCTGGGTGCGCGTCATCTCGGGCGGGCCGGACGGTACCGTGGTCGAGCTGGGCGGGCTGGCCCGCACCGAGGCCGCCGGGTACGGCGAGGAGTTCGATCGGATCGCCGCCGACCTGCTGCCGCCCGGGGCCCCTCAGCCACCGGTGACCGCGGCAGCGTCGAGGGAGGGATCATAAGCGATGCCCGTCAGCCAAGTCTTGGCGTCCTACAGCGACCTCGCGTATGGCACCGCGCTGGTGCTGTACCTCCTCGCGATGGCGCTGCACGCCGTCGAGTACGCCGCCGGTCGGGTCAGCGCCGCTGCACCGCGTAGTGCCCATCGAGGCGAGGGCGACGGACCGGTTACGACGTTGGCCCCACCGGCCGGTCCGCGGGGCGCAGCCGAGCGGATCGGCCGGTCCGCGGTGGCCCTCACCGTGCTCGCAGTGTTGGTGCACGCCGTCTCCCTGGGGTTACGCGGCATCGCCGTCGGGCGGGTGCCGTGGGCCAACATGTACGAGTTCACCTCGGCCATCTGCCTCGTCGCGGTGATCGCTTGGCTGGTCGTGCTGTACCGGCAGCGCGGTGCTGCCACGGCGTTGCCTCGACTGGGTGGGTTCGTGCTGCTGCCCGTGGTGGTGTTGATGTTCCTGGGCGGCACCGTGCTCTACGCGCAGGCTGCGCCGCTGATCCCGGCGCTGAACTCGTACTGGATTGTGATCCATGTCTCCGCGGCGGCTACCGCATCGGGCATTCTCCTGGTCTCCGGGGTGGCCAGCGTGCTCTACCTGGCCAGCACCGGGGCCAGCTCGCGGATCGCCACCCGGCTGCCGAGCACCGCCACCCTGGACCGGCTGGCCTACCGCACCGCGGTGGTTGCCCTGCCGATCTGGACCTTCGCGGTCATCACCGGGGCGATCTGGGCCGAGGCAGCCTGGGGCCGCTACTGGGGTTGGGATCCGAAGGAGACGTTCGCGCTGGTCGCCTGGGTGGTCTACGCGGGGTACCTGCACGCCAGGGCGACGGCTGGATGGCGCGGTTCGCGAGCGGCCTGGATCAACGTGGTGGGCTTTGCGGTGATGCTGTTCAACCTGTTCTTCGTCAACATCGTCATCGCCGGGTTCCACTCCTACGCCGGGATCTAGGTAGGCCGGGATCTGACACTGCGTTCAGGGAGGCAGGTGAGCGTGATCGGGCCCCACGACGAGCCCGGGCAGCCGGCGGGCCGAGCTCCCGGCGGACACCCCGATGGACACGGTGACGGACACGGTGACGGACACCCCTCGCACGACCTGTCCTCCGCGCAGCTGCTCCGGCAGACCAACAAGAGGCCCCCGCGGTCCGGCTGGCGGCGGGCGCTGTTCGTGGCCTCCGGGCGCACCGTCAACCTCGGGGAGAGCCCGTCGGACATGCAGCGCCGAGAGCTGATCTCTCGGATCAACCAGCCGCTGCAGGGCTGCTACAAGATCGCGATGCTGAGCCTCAAGGGCGGCGTCGGCAAGACCACCATCACGGCCACGCTGGGCTCCACCCTCGCCTCACAGCGCGGTGACCGGGTGATCGGGGTGGACGCCAACCCCGATCGGGGCACGCTGGCCCAAAAGATCCCGCTGGAGACCACCGCCACCGTGCGGCATCTGCTGCGCGACGCGGATCGGATCCGTCGCTACTCCGACATCCGTTCCTACACCTCCCAAGGCCCCAGCCGGCTGGAGATCCTGGCCAGCGAGCAGGATCCTGCCGTGTCGCAGGCCTACAGCGAGGATGACTACCGGCGCACGGTGAACCTGCTCGAGCACTTCTACAACATCGTGCTCACCGACTGCGGGACCGGGCTGATGCACTCGGCGATGAAGGGCGTGCTGGATCTGGCGGACTCCCTGGTCATCGTCTCGTCGGGCTCTATCGACGGCGCACGTTCGGCGTCGGCCACCCTGGACTGGCTGGACGCGCACGGATACCGCGAGCTGGTCGGCCGGTCGGTCGCTGTGATCAACTCGGTGCGCCCGACCGCGGGCAAGGTGGACCTGGGTCGGGTCGCCACGCATTTCGCGGCCCGTTGCCGGTCGGTGTGCCGGATGCCTTTTGACGAGCACCTCGAGGAGGGTGGGGAGATCGACCTCGACCGTCTCGGCCAGGGCGCCCGGCTGGCCGCCCTGGAGCTGGCGGCGACGGTCGCCGACGACTTCCCGCACGCAGTCACCCGCGGCCGCGCCTACCGGTAGCGCGAGGCCACTGTCAGCAGGGGCACGTCAGCGCTCGTCGCCGCGCTCCGGGCGCTTACCGTTCAAACCCCGGAGGAACTCCGGATCGTCATCCGGTGCCAGCACCGGATGTGCGGCCGGGCGCTGCGGGCCGAACGCCTTCCACAGCAGCGCGGTGACCGCAGCCACCCCGATTGCCGCCATTACGAACTGCACGGCAGCCACCTCCTCCAGGTTGCCACCGAGCGTAGCCGCGTCCGGCGTGGCGGACGAGCCGACCTCACCCGGATTTCACTGCGCCGGATTTCGGGCGGCTTTGCGAGTCAGCTCGATCCGGTGGCGCCGGGGTGGTCAGCGAGGCGAGCAGCGCCCGGACCTCGGCTTCGCGGAACCGCCGGTGCCCTCCGGGGGTCCTGATTGAGCCGATCCGCCCAGCGGAGGCCCACCGGGTGACGGTCTTGGGATCCACCCGGAACAGCGCAGCGACCTCCCCCGGAGTGAGTAGTCGCTCGGCGTGCGGTGACTGGGACATCGCGGGCCTCCCCAGACTCGTCGACCTCACAGTAGGGGATCTTTCGGCTTATCGTGACAGGTCGCGCGGCAGGTACTCGAACGGTTCTGTGGAGGTAAAGCGTCGGTAATGGGATGAACCGTCTCAAATCGGTGACACCGTAAGGTTACCCACAGAGGTGGCGCAGCCGTCGGGCTGGGCTGGGTTGTCTTAGGCTGGCGGCCGTGGAGGCACCGCAGAACCCGCCGACCGGCTCCGCGCTCGCTCGGGACGTCGCGCTCTACAGCGCGGCTCGGCTGGCCCTGGTGGCCGTGGTGGCGACGCTCTTGGTGCTGGCTGGGGTGCCACTGCTGGTGTCGATCCTGTTCGCTCTGGTGGTGGCGTTGCCACTGTCGATGGTGCTGCTGCGCTCGCTGCGGGCACGGGTAAACGCCGGGATGGCCGCGGCCGCCGCACGCCGCCGGTCCGAGCGCGACCGCCTACGCAGCCAACTCCGTGACGGTCGTTAGCCACCCGCCCCAGACCGCGTTCTGGATGCAGACTGCTGTCAAAGTGCCCCGAGATAGTGCAGTCTGCATCCAGAACGCGGTCTGGGGGGCTAGAGGGCTAGTGCGGCGGCGGTGGTGGCTGCCCAGACCAGCAGGGCCAGGCCGGTGTCGCGCAGCACCGGGATCAGCGCCGGTCCGTCCGCCCCGCCCCGGACTCGGCGCAGTGCGGGGACCGCGAAGACCAGGGCGAGCAGGCCGGCCAGCGTGGCCCAGCGGGTGACGGCGAAGCCGGCGGTCACCAGGAACGGGACGGCTATCAACCCGGTGTAGAGCGCACGGGTCCGATGATCCCCCAGGCGCACCGCAAGAGTGCGCTTGGCCGCGGCGGAATCGGTGGGGATGTCACGCAGGTTGTTGGTCACCAGCACCGCCGCCGACATCGCCCCTACCGCAACGGCCGCAAAGCCACCGGTGGGGGTGATCTGCCCACTGACGACGTACTGGGTGCCGAGCACCGCGACCGGGCCGAAGAAGACGAACACCGCCAGCTCGCCGAACCCGGCGTAGCCGTAGGGGCGGCGCCCGCCGGTGTAGAACCACGCTCCGGTGATGGACGCCGCGCCCAGCGTCAGCAGCCACCACTGCCCGGCCATCGCGACCAGCACGAGGCCCGCCACGCCGGCAACCGCGAAACTGGCCAACGCCGCGGCGCGCACCGCGCCGGGTGCCGCGACACCGGACCCGACCAGTCGCATCGGTCCCACCCGCACGGCGTCGGTGCCGCGAACGCCGTCGGAGTAGTCGTTGGCGTAGTTCACTCCGATCACCAGCGCCAGTGCCACGACCAGTGCCAGCAGTGCCCGCGGCGCGGAGTGCGGCGGGCCGAGTGACGCCGCCGCGCCCCAGCCGGCCAGCACCGGGGCGATCGCGTTGGGCAACGTGCGAGGCCGCGCCCCTTCCACCCACTGCGTCACGGTCGCCACGAGCCAACCTTACGGCGCTGCGCAGCTCCCGCCGGCTCTTTGGACGGCGACGTGCGCGGCGGACACGTACTGCCGGTCGCCGATCCGCAGCCACTGGTCGGTGCGGCCCTGGTTGCCGTTGACGGCCTGCCCGACGACGGTGCACTCGAAGCGCAGCGTGGCGCGCTGCGCCGCCAGACCCACCGCGGGGTGCTGCGTGCCGGGGCCAGTGCGGACGTGCAGGAGCGGCATCCGCACGATGGCGAGTGGCCCGCCATCAGTCCACAGGTAGGTGACGGTGACCCAGCTGTTGTCGCGCAGCCCCAGACCGTCCCAGAATGTGCCGTCCGCCAGGTCGATCCCGGCCGGGTTGCGCACCTGCCTGCCGAACTGGTCCCGGCCCCCGTTGTGCCCGTCGTCGTAGGCGGCCTGGGCCTGGGGCACGCCCTGCGGCACGTCGGGCCAGGACTGGCGAGCGTCGGAGAGGTTCCAGTAGTCGTCGGTGGTGTTCCACGGACCGACGTCCCATACCGGCGCCCATTCGCATCGGCCACGGTCCGAGCAGACCTTCACCGTGTAGTCGCCCGAGCCGCGAGGGGCCAGCCCCCGGCGCGAGGGCAGCGCGACGAAGTGATCCCGCTCGCGGATCACGTGGCCGTTGGCCGTGGTGCCCCCGACCAGACCCTCGCGGGTGGCGAACACCCGGTAGGTGTGCGGCGCCCGCGGGAGGTCGATGAGGGTTTGTGCAATGGTCTGCGCGGTCAGCCGTACTGATCGCACCCGGGGGCTCGCACCATCCTCGCTACCGCGTAGCGCGACGCGGGTCTGCACCGTCGTCACCAGGGCGTCCAACACCGCGGGCGCCTCCGTGCTGGCGGGCACCCATTCGGTCCACGACCCGTCCTCCCGGGTTCCGCGGACGTCGACCGCAACGGTCGAGCCGGGCGGTTGATCGGCGACGAGTTCCGCCGTTACCTGGTTGCCGGGCTGGGCGAGCCGGTGCGCCGGGGTGACCAGCATGCCTTGCTGCTGGCTGGTCTTGATGCTCGCCGACCCGGCGGGGCCGTCGCTCAGGCTCAGCCCGCCGGTACCGGAACGTACGTTCGTGTCGTCCCAGTCGGGGGACAGGTGAGCAATCCAGGTGGCGGCCCCATCCGTCGTTCCGTCCGGTGCGCCGGCCTGCGCGCCGGCTGGGAAACCCGCCGCGACGAACGCCGCGAGCACCATCGCTGCCACTGCGGCGATCAGAACTGTGATGCGGATCCGGCGGTTGCGACGGTTGCGACGGTTGCGACGAGCCAGCGGCCTCACGGATGCTCCTGAGCGTCGGGGACAGGTGTTTCCGCTGTGACTGGTGTGATTGATGGGGCGATTGGTGTCCAGGGAACCCGCAGTGTGCGCCGACGTCCATACCCAGAGTGGGTGAACTTGCACCGAACGTGTTTATGCGACGAGCCGGCGTGAGCGGTCAGCGATCCCGCGCGGCGAGCATGGCCCGGACGGCGCTGCGGTCGGGTTTGCCCACGCCGCGCAGCGGTAGCGCGTCGAGCAGGACGATCTCCTTGGGGGCCTGCGCCCCGGTCAGCAGGCGGCGGGCGGCGGCGCGCAATGCGACGGGATCCGGCGGTCGCCCAGGGTCGGCGGCTACCACCGCGGCGGTGACCCGCTCGCCCCACTCCGGGTCGGCCAGGCCCACCACGCAGGCTGCGGCTACCCCGGGCAGGCTGGTGAGCACGGCTTCCACTTCGGCTGGGGCAACGTTGAGCCCACCGGTGACGACCACGTCGTCAGCTCGGTCGAGCACCTGCAGCCGGCCTTGCGCGTCGAGCCGTCCGAGATCGGAGGTCCGGAACCAGCCGTCGCGGAACGCTGCCACGGTCTCCTCGGCGGCATCGAGGTACCCGGTAGCCAGCATCGGCCCGGACAGCTCGATGTTCCCCTTCCCATCCACCCGGACCCGGGTCCCGTCCAGCGGCCACCCGTCGTAGATGCAGCCACCCGCGGTCTCGGTCATGCCGTAGGTGGTGACCACGCGTACTCCCACCGCCCGGGCCTGTTGCAGCAGCCGGTCCGGCGCGGCGGCACCACCGAGCAACACCGCGTCGAAGCCTACGAGGGAGCCGGGAACGGTCTCGAGCAGTCGCGTGAGCTGGGTGGGGACCAGTGCGGTGTAGCACTGCCCCGCGGCTTCCCGGGCCAGTTGCTGTGCGGCTGCGCCGAATGCAGCCGGATCGAACCCGCCGCGCATGTCGAGCACCGCGGGCCGGCTGCCGGCCAGCGCTGCCCGGATCAGCACCTGCAGCCCGGCGACGTGCTGGCCGGGCAGCGCCAGCAGCCATCGGCCAGGGCCGCCGAGCCGGGCATGGGTGGCCGCCGCTGAGGCGGCCAGCGCGGCGGCACTGAGCTGCACCCACTTGGGTTGCCCGGTGGAGCCCGAGGTGGTCACCACGACCTGGCCCGGACCTGGGTCCCGCGGCGGTGGCGCGGCCCCGATGGTCAGCGGCGCCACTGCCTCGCCCCCAGCCAGCACGGCGTGCAGCGCGCCATCCAGCTCCCGGACCGCCTCCGGCGCCCCGTCACAGTGGATCACCCGCATCGCGGAACGGCTCCCGATACCCCGAACTCGACATCAGCGTCGTCGGGTTGGCCGCCGGCAGCTCTGCTGTCGAGTTCGGGACGTCTCGAGCGCATCGATCCGCTGCCCTCCCCGATAGTGCTCGGCTGATCAGAACCGTACTGGTGCGCTACGCCGCCCAGGTGCAGGCGTCGGGCCGGCGGTTTGCGTCGCTACCAGGCATGCCTGGTAGCGACATGCTGCCCGCGTCTACCAGCCCTGTAACCAGACCGACCCTGAGAGTGTCGCCCAGCGCCGGCCTCAGTGGGCCTCCAGCCCCTGGCCGAGTACCTCCGCCACTTCCTCGATGACCACAAGTAGGCCGTGGACCGCGCGGGTCTCGAAGTCCCCGCTGAACCACCCGGGTTCGGTAGTGACCTGCACCGAGACGCCGGTATGGTCTGGGGCGATGGAACCGGCCGGCCGCGGGGAGTCGAAGCCGGGGGACAACGCTCAAACCGGCGGCCGGCCGGGGATCTAGGGGGTGGCGAGGACGCAGGTCATGTACAGCGCGCCCGAGGGAGCGCTGTCGATGGTGAGGCCTTCCGCGGTGTAAGCAGGTGCAGGCGCATCTGGTCGGGGCAGCGCGCCCACCGCAGCTGCTCGGTGCTCGACCCCGCGGCCCTAGGGCTGGGATCCGGCTGGCCGGCAGGAGCTGTCGGAGGGCTCGACCGACGGCCAGCCGGGGTCTTGGTGGGGAACTGAGGATCGGGCACCGGCAGTGCCGGCGGGTACGGCAGTGGGCGCGGCTGCGTGCATCGGGCCTGCCCAACGCGCAGCGCCAGCCAGTCGACGTGTTCGGGCCCGGTCACCGGGGGCCGCCTTGCGCGGTGGAGCTGTCCCGGGCGGCGTGGTCCGCGATGAAGATCAGACGGCAGGTCTCGCACGGCGGGCCGTGTGGTGGCTGGTCGTGCTGGATGACGGTCAGGTCCAGTGCGGCGCCGCATCGGGCCCTGAGCCTGCCTATGGGGTGCTCGCCCTGCATCAATAGGTGGCCCTCGCAGTCCAGCCGTGATAGGGCCCAGAGCGTCGGACGGCTCACGGGGTGACGTTCGCGCACGTCAGGCAGACCTGGTCAGGTCGCCGGGCCGCGCCGGGCCGCTGCGCAATGCCCGCAGCGGTGTGAACTCCACGCCGCATGCGGCGAGCACCCTGCCACGGCGCAAGTGGCCGCGGTGGGTGTCGTGATCACCCGGGGATTGCAGATACCAGGTCATCCGAGCCACTCCGTCAGCGCGTCGCGCAGCGCGGTGGCCTCGTCCTCGTCCAGCGTCAGCTTGCAGGAGCCGACGGAGTGCGGATCCAGTTCGATGCACCCGTCACGCTTGGACACCACCAGGTTGGCGAACCCGTTCGCGACCCCGCGGCAGGAGCACGACGCGTGGAGCACTCTGCGGTTATTGCCACCGGTCTGCTGAGTTATCGCAACGTCGATCACGGTTGCCGACCATGGTCGAAGTACGACAGCGAACTTTGCCGTACCGCAAACATCCCCAGATGGGTTAGACCGGCATGCCCACCCGGTAGGCCATGCCCCGCAGCTCGCGCCCTAACGCGTCACGGCGGGCCCGTGCGACCAACTCCCCGATGACGTCCCGGGCGAACGGACTGCGGTGCACGCGGACGGGGAACAGCTGCTCGGCCTTACGCAACGCCATCACCGCATCATTGCTGCGGCGAGGTAGCCGGGCCAGCGCGCGGCCATAGTCCATCCAATACTGGGACTGGCGGGTCTTGAACGGGTGCCGCTCGGGTTGGATTGTCTGTGCAACGCTCACTGCTCGATCGGGCTCGCCGGCCTCCAACGCGAGCGCCATCTCCCACAGGCCGACGTTAGTCGGCCCGAATCCGAATCCAAGACGGTCGTGGTCATCGTCTGGCTCCCCGAATTGGCTGGCGAGCTCTTTCGCCGCCTGCATGGGCGCCGCAACGTCACCCGGGCGCTGGTCGGCCGCTGCGATCAGTGACCGCGTCATGGTCACCATGCCGATCATGCCCGCAGTGTCCACGGTGGTGGGGGGCAGCGTCAGCGAGTCCAGTTCGGCGTCCGCCAAGTCGAACGCGCCCGAAGCCAGTAGCGCATTCGCGGAGCCGTAGGCGGCGACCGCCAATGAGGTCTCATCGCCGAGACGCTCGGCCAAACCTTGGGCCAGCTCAGCAGCCTGCCACCGGAGATCGACCGACGCACCGGAATCCCGCAGCCACATCAGGGTCACGTGCACGTGCACGATCACTGCCAGCTCCACCAGCGCCTTCACATCGCGACCAGCAGCGATGGTGCAGTGAATGTCTCGGATCAGGTCCGGCAGTTGCTCACCGACAGCACCGAACCCGCAACGGCGCCGTATCTCGCGGATCTGCTGGACTCTGCGTTGCAGCACGTCGAGCGCGACGGGCTCCCCGTGGAGGCGGTTCCGGCTCGCCGCGATCAGTATCAGGCGAACGGCACTCACCGCGGCGTCAGTACCTCCGTCGCTCGGCGCCGGGACGGGTAGCGAGGTCAACTCTGAGGGTGCGACCTCCAGCGCGTCGGCCAGGGCCACGATCAGCGAGCGCCGGTCCAGTGCACGTTCCCCACGTTCGATGCGGGACAGGTGGCCGGTGCTGATACCTGCGAGCCCGGCGACCACCTCGAGCGACTTTCGCCGCACATTGCGGATCTGCCGCACCCGCCGACCGATCGTCCGCGCGTCGTCATCAACCTCCACGAGAACCCTCCTCACCGGTCCCCCCACCGATGCCCCGGGGCCGTCAGCCGGGGCGTGAACCTCGGCAAGGAGATGGCTCCAGGCTACTGCTGGCCCGGTGCGGCCTGCCGGGCGCGGATGATCAGTGCGGCGATGTACTCCACGGTGCAGGTCTCGAACCCGACCAGCCAAGTCAAGCTGGCCCGCTCGGCGTCGCTGATCGAGATGCCGTCCAGCGCGTCGAGCAGCACCGCGAGGCGGTCTGTCTGCCATTGGGGCGGGGATTGTTGTCATGGCCGGTTCCTGCCGGGCTGCCTACATGCGGTCGTGTGCCGCGCCGCAGCGATCGGCTCATCGCCCGGCCTCTGGAACGACTGTGAAAGTTCGTCGTCAGAGACGATGCTTGGGTGAGCTGTGGACCAAGGAGGGCGATCACCGTGGACCGCGACCTGTTCATCCCAGCCCAGCACCGATTCCCGATGAACTTCGTCATGCCCCGACGAGCGACGAGCCGCCCAGCCACCGACGGCCATACGTGCTGCGCGGGGGTGGCACCCCGACCGACCGCCGGCCCTGGCGGGTTGGGCTTAGACGAGGCGGCCGTCATGATCGAGTCAACTGTGCGGTCTGAGTCGGCTCCAGGGCAGTAGTCGGGCGTGTGTCTGTCGGTGCCGCGGCCCCGTGAACTCGTCGAGAGCGACGTCTGACCGGACTGAAATGTCGCTGACGTCGAGTTCACGGGGTAAGCCAGCCAGGGAACAATACGTGGTCGGGATGGGGCGAAGCGCTGTTAGTAGTGCCAGGGGAAGGGCGACCAGTCGGGTGGGCGTTTCTCCAGGAAGGAGTCGCGGCCTTCGACGGCCTCGTCGGTCATGTAGGCCAGCCGGGTCGACTCACCGGCGAAGAGTTGTTGGCCGACCAGCCCGTCGTCGATCAGGTTGAACGCGTATTTGAGCATCCGCTGCGCGGTGGGTGACTTGGCGTTGACCGCGCCGGCCCACTCCAGCGCCGTCGTCTCCAGCGACACGTGCGGCACCACCGCGTTGACCATGCCCATCCGGTGCGCGTCGGCCGCGCTGTACTCACGGCCGAGGAAGAAGATCTCCCGGGCGAACTTCTGCCCGACTTGGCGGGCCAGGTAGGCCGAGCCGAACCCGCCGTCGAAGGAGCCCACGTCGGCGTCGGTCTGCTTGAACCGGGCGTGTTCGGCCGAGGCCAGGGTCAGGTCGCAGACCACGTGCAGGGAGTGCCCGCCGCCGGCCGCCCAGCCCGGGACCACTGCGATGACCACCTTGGGCATGAACCTGATCAGCCGTTGGCACTCCAGGATGTGCAGCCGCCCGGCCCGCGCCGGGTCGATGGTGTCCGCGGTCTCCCCGGACGCGTACTGGTAGCCCGATCGACCTCGGATCCGCTGGTCCCCGCCCGAGCAGAACGCCCAGCCACCGTCCCGCGGCGAGGGCCCGTTGCCGGTCAGCAGCACGCACCCCACGTCGGGGCTCATCCGGGCGTGATCCAACGCCTGGTACAGCTCGTCCACAGTGGACGGGCGGAAGGCGTTGCGTACCTCCGGCCGGTCGAAGGCGATCCGCACGGTGCCGTGCTCCACCGCGCGGTGGTAGGTGATGTCGGTGAAATCGAAGCCCTCGATGCTGCGCCAGGCGGGGGGGTCGAACAGCTCGGAGACGGCCACGGCGGCGATCATACGAACCTGCCGACCCTTGGCCGCCGAGCCGGGCAGCGCAGGGCATGCTGGGCGGTCGTGAATCCGTCCACTGCGCTGGCCACGGTGCTGGTCGACGAGTTGGTGCGGTGCGGCGTGCGGCACGCCGTGCTGTGCCCGGGGTCGCGCAACGCGCCGCTGTCCTTCGCCCTGCACGCGGCCGAGCAGGCCGGGCGGCTGACCCTGCACGTCCGGATCGACGAGCGCTCCGCGGCATTCCTGGCTTTGGGTATGGCGCTGCGCTCCGGCGTGCCGGTGCCGGTGGTGTGCACGTCGGGCACCGCGGCGGCGAACCTGCATCCGGCGGTGCTGGAAGCCCACCACGCCGGGGTCCCGCTGCTGGCGGTCACCGCGGACCGCCCGGGCGAGCTGGTCGGCACCGGGGCCAACCAGACGGTGCGCCACGCCGGCCTGTACGGCGCAGCGGTGCGTGCGGCACCGTCGTTGGTGGCGCCGTCGGACAGCGGTCAGCAGGCCCACTGGCGCTCTACAGTGGATCGCGCGATCGCGGCCGCGCGAGGTGCGCTGGGCGGCGGGCCGGGGCCGGTGCACCTCAACGTGCCGTTTCGCGAGCCGCTGGTGCCCCTATCAGATCCTGACACCGCACCGGACCGGTTGGTGGCTCTTGAAGGCCGTCCAACCAACGCGCCCTGGACCGTGGTGCCCGCCGCGCCACCGGTTCGCGCTGAGGTGGAGCTGGATCTGGGCCGGCGCACGCTCGTGGTCGCCGGTCACGGGGCCGGACCGGCCCCACCAGGACTACCGCTGGTCGCCGAGCCCACCGCGCCCGGCTGGCCCGACGGGCTGGCGGCCGGGCCGTGGCTGCTGGGCTCGCCGGTGCTCGAAACGCTGCGACCCGAGCAGGTACTGGTGCTCGGCCGGCCCACCCTGCACCGGCCGGTGCAGCGGCTGCTGGCCGATCCGTCGGTGGCCGTCACCGTCATCACCGACCGTCCGGAGTGGACGGATGTAGCGGGCAACGCGGTCGCGGCTGGCACCGCGCTGCGCTGCACCGGCTCATCCGACCCGGGATGGTTGCGACGCTGGCAGCAGGCCGACGCAAGGGCCACCGCGGCGGTGAGCTCCACAATGGAGGGCTACCCTGAAGCCACCGGCTTGGGGGTGGCCCGTGCGATGCTGCCCGCGCTTCCGGATGGTGCGCTGCTGCTGCTCGGCTCGTCCAACCCGATCCGGGACGTGGCACTGGCGGCCCGTCCGCGGCGCGGGTTGACCGTGCTCGCCAACCGGGGCGTCGCGGGCATCGACGGGGCGATCGCCACCGCGACCGGGGCGGCGCTGGTGCACGGCGGGCCGGGCTTCGCCCTGGTCGGCGACCTCACGTTCCTGCACGATGCGAACGGGCTGCTGGCCGGCCCGGACGAGCCCCGCCCGGACCTGACCGTGGTGGTCGCCAACGACGACGGTGGCGGCATCTTCGGGCTGCTCGAACAGGGCGCCCCGGAGCACGCCGGCGCCTTCGAGCGGGTCTTCGGCACCCCGCAGGGCACCGATCTCGCGGCTCTCTGCGCGGCCCACCATGTGCCGCACACCCGGGTGCGGCCAGCCGAGCTGGTTGCGGCGCTGTCGGCGGCCCCTGGGGTGCGCGTGCTGGAGGTGTGGACCGAGCGGGCCGGGCTGCGGGCATTGCACGAGCGAATCCGGGCCGTGGTGGCGGTGGCCGTCGGTCGGCCGCTCGGTCACAGGGCCTAAGGTCGACTGCCGGGAGGTGGGCAGATGCGAACCCGGGTGCTGATCGGGCTGGTCCTTGCGCTGCTCGTGGTGGTCGCGGTGGTCGTGTACCCGTGGCGGAGTTCGGACTCCTCGTCGGCGCCGGGCGCGTCAGGCCCGGCCGCGGACGCTGGGCGGCCGGTCGCGGGCGCCGACGGCATCGGCGACGCTTACTTCCCGCGCGCGGGCAACGGCGGCTACGACGTCACCGGCTATGACATCCAGATTCGCTACGACCCTGCCACCGACCGGCTTGAGGGCAACACCACGATCACCGCCCGGGCCACCGAAAGCCTCTCCCGGTTCAACCTCGACCTGAGGCTGGCTGCCTCGGCCGTCACGGTCGACGACCAGCCGGCCGAGATCAGTCAGGTCGGTGGTGAGCTGCAGGTCACCCCGGCCCAGCCGGTGCGGGCCGGCCAGCCGATGGTCGTGCGGGTGGACTACGCCGGGGTGCCCTCGGACATCACCGACGGAGACGGTGTCACCGGGGCGTGGGTGCGCACTGCCGACGGCGCGGTCGCGGTGGGGGAGCCGGACAGTGCGGCCTGGTGGTACCCGTCCAACGACCACCCGTCAGACAAGGCGACCGTCGCGGTCACCGCGACCGTGCCCGCTGGCGTGGAGGCGATCTCCAACGGGGCCCTGCTCGGTGGTCCGGAACCGGTTGAGCCGGGCTGGGAGAAGTGGCGTTGGCAGGCGACCGAACCGATGACCACCTATCTGGCGTTCGTCGCGATCGGCCAGTACGACATCGTCCGTCGGGACACGCCCGTTGGTCCCTACCTGGCGGCCTACGCACAGGGGCTCGACCCGGACGTCGCGGCCGCGGCGCGGTCCTCGGTGGAGCAGACCCCTGAGGTCATCAGCTTCCTCGCCGAGCTCTTCGGCCCCTACCCGTTCGACCACCTCGGTGGCGTGGTTCCCGACGCCCCCACGATGGGCTTCGCGCTGGAGAACCAGACCCGCCCGGTCTACGGGCCGGTGTTCTTCGGCAGTGGCTCCTACGTCGACGTGGTGGTGCACGAGCTGGCCCACCAGTGGTTCGGGGACAGCGTCTCGATGCGCCAATGGCGTGACATCTGGCTCAACGAGGGATTCGCCACCTATGCCGAATGGTTGTATGCGGAACGCACCGGCGGCGCCAGCGCGCAGCAGACCGCAGCGCAGCGCTACGCGCGTCTTCCTGCCGACGCCGACTTCTGGCGGATCCCACCGGGCGATCCCGGCGCCGCGAGGGTGCTCGACGGACCGGTCTATTCGCGCGGTGCGATGGCGCTGCACGCGCTTCGGGTGGCGGTCGGGGACGAGGACTTCTTCACCGCGCTCCGCACTTGGACCGCCGAGCGGCGCAATGGCAACGGTTCAGTGACCGACTTCCTGGCCGTCGTCGAGCGAGTCTCCGGTGAGCAGGTCGACGACGTCGCCCAGGCCTGGCTGTTCAGCCCGACCAAGCCGCCCGCACCACCTGGCTGAGGGGAGGTGACCATGCGAAACCGGGTGCTGCTGATCGGGTCGGGCCTGGCGTTGTTGTTGGTGCTGATCGCGATCGTGGCCGTCCCGTGGGGCAGCTCCGATCCCGGTCCCGCGCCGATCGCGCCACCACCTCCCGCAGCCGCTTTTCAGCCGGTCCCCGGCGCCGCCGGCATCGGGGACCCCTACTTCCCCGGCGCAGGCAACGGCGGCTACGACGTCACCGGGTACGACATCGAGATCCGGTACGACCCTGCCACCGACCGGCTCGAAGGGCACGCCACGATCACCGCCCGAGCCACCCAGGACCTCTTCCGGTTCAACCTCGACCTGAAGCTGCCGTCCACCGCGGTCGCGGTCGACGACCGACCGGCCGGGATCCGTCAGGACGGTGGTGAGCTGCAGGTAACCCCGGCTGCTCCGGTGCGCGCCGGCCAGCCGATGACGGTGCGGGTGGACTACGTCGGCGTGCCGTCGAGCATCCCCCCTGCACCTGGTGGGGACCTGCCGTGGATCCGCACCGCCGATGGCGCGGTCGCGGTGGGGGAGCCGGACAGTGCGGCCTGGTGGTACCCGTCCAACGACCACCCGTCGGACAAGGCGACCGTGGCGGTCACCGCGATCGTGCCCGCTGGTGTGGAGGCGATCTCCAACGGGGCGCTGCTCGGTGGTCCGGAACCGGCTGGGCCGGGTTGGGAGAAGTGGCGCTGGCAGGCCAGCGCGCCGATGGCCAGCTATCTGGCGTTCGTCGCGATCGGGCAGTACGACATCGTCCGCCGGGACACGCCCTATGGTCCCTATCTGGCCGCCTATGCACAGGGCCTCGATCCGCAGATCGCAACCGCGGCACGAGCTTCGGTGGAGCGGACACCTGAGATCATCGGGTTCCTCGCTGAGATCTTCGGCCCCTACCCGTTCGAGAACCTCGGCGGCGTGGTACCCGATGCCCCCACGATGGGCTTCGCGCTGGAGACCCAGACCCGCCCGGTCTACGGGCCGGCGTTCTTCGTCATCGGCTCCGACGTCGAGGTGGTGGTGCACGAGCTGGCGCACCAGTGGTTCGGGGACAGCGTCTCGGTGCGCCAATGGCGCGACATCTGGCTCAACGAGGGCTTTGCGACCTACGCCCAGTGGCTGTACTCCGAGCGCACCGGCGGGGCCAGCGCGCAGCAGCTCGCCGCGCAGAACTACGAGCTCAGACCCGCTGATTCCGAGTACTGGCGGACCCCACCGGGCGATCCCGGCGCGGCCGACGTGCTCGGCGGAGCGGTCTACACCCGCGGCGCGATGGCGCTGCAGGCGCTTCGGGAGAAGGTAGGGGACGAGGACTTCTTCACCGCGCTCCGTACCTGGGCCACCGAGCGGCGCGGTGGCAACGGATCGGTGGCCGACTTCCTGGCCCTCCTCGAGCAAGTCTCCGGCGAGCAGGTCGACGACGTCGCCCAGACCTGGCTGTTCACCCCCGCCCGCCCGGACGCGTCCCCCGGCTGACGACCCTGCGGCTATCCGCTCAGTCCACGCCTTCGAGAGCGTCACGGATCGGGACGAGCTTCGCGGCAGCCTCGGCGACCTCCGAGTCGGGGTCCGAGCCGGCCACGATCCCGCAGCCGGCGAACAACCGGGCGAACCGGCCAACGACCTGGGCGCAGCGCAGCGCGATGCCCAGCTCACCGTCCCCCGCGGCGTCGACCCAGCCAACCGGACCGGCGTAGCGTCCGCGGTCCATCGCCTCCAGTTCCCCGATCGTGTTGACCGCATCCGGGGTAGGGGTGCCCCCGACGGCGGCGGTGGGGTGCAGCGCGTCGGCCAAGGTGAGCAGTGGGGGACCGGCAGGGTGCAGCACCCCGCGCACCTCGGTGGCCAGGTGCAGCAGGTTGTGCAGCTGCAGCACGCTGGGTGCGGTGGGAACCACCAGATCGACGCAGAACGGCCGCAGCGCCTGGGCCAGCGAGTCCACCGCGTAGCAGTGCTCGTCGCGGTCCTTGGCCGAATCGAGTAGCTCAACAGCCAGCGCCCCGTTGTCGGTGCCGTTATGCGGCCAGGTAGTTCCGGCCAGGACCCGCGAGAGCACCTCGGTGCCTCGCCGGCGCAGCAGCAGCTCCGGGGTCGCGCCCACCAGCTGGTCCACCGCGAACGTCCAGCAGGACGGGTATCGGGCGGCCAGCCCGTGCAGCAGAAACCGGGGGTCCAGTGGCTCGTCGGCGACCGCAAGCAGGTCGTGCGCGAGCACCACCTTCGCCGGCGCCGACCCGTTGCGCATCCGCGACACCGCGCGGGCCACCGCATCGCGCCACGCGGTCACCGGCAGCTCACCGTCGAAGTAGCACAGACCGCGGGGGCGGTGCACTGGTACCACCGACCCGGTCACGGTGCCGGTCTCGAACTCGGTGACCCAGGTCAGTCCGTGTCGCCTGCCTACCACGACCCGCGGCACTACCAGCACCGAGCTGCCCGGGCAATCGTCGAAGGCGAGGCTGGCGAAGGCGACCGGGCCGCTACCGGGCAGGCCCACTTCATCATGGGTGTCCAGCTGTGCGCAGAAGGACTGCCACCAGTCCTGCGCGCGGGCGAAGCGGTGCGGTCCCTCGGTGCACACTCGGGCCACCTCGCCCCAGGCCACCAACCCCTCACCGGCTTGCACCCAGGAAAGCACCCCGCGAGGGGAGGGCAACAGGTCGAGCAGGTCGACGTCCCCCTGCACCAGGTGCGAGCGCACGACCAGCCGATCGGTCAGCGGGGCGGTGGTCACGCCGCCAGCGTATTAGGGCGCACCGTGCGCCGCGGCGCGTGCGTCGATGCAGTGCCGCGGCGGCTACTCTCGGCCCGATGACCGCTGCGATGACCGGGGCGCGACGACAGGATCTCGGCCGGTTGCGCCGGCCGGCGTCGTGGGTGCTGCTCGCCGCGGCTGGGGTGTTGACCGGCCTCATCGTGCTGGCGCTGGCTGGAGCGGCTGTCGATGACGCCGAGATCGGCACCCGCACCGGCCACACCACGGCCCAGGTGCTGGCGGTGTCCTCGATGCGGACCCTGGTGCGGTTCGCCACGCCCGACGGCCAGGTGTACAGCCCGGACGAGGGCGTGGCCTATCCGTCGGGGCTGCAGGTGGGACAGCTGGTGCGGGTGGAGTACGACAGCGCTGACCCCGAGCAGGTGCGGGTCGCCGGGCGGACCTGGGTGACTGGCGTGGTGCCTGCGGCAATCACACTGGTCACGCTGTGGGTCCTGGTGCTGCCGGCTATGTGGTGGTTGCGCCGTCGGCGCCATCCCGGCACTGCGTAGGGGCGGATGCGTCGGGGAAGTTCGCGGTACGAGGTGTTCGTCAGGAGTTCCGCGGTGTGACACGGCCGCTTCGCCTCCTCTCCAGCCCTCACCGACACGGTCAGCGGCATGCGCGTCGCGATCGTGACCGAGGCCTTCCTGCCAGTCATCAACGGCGTCACCAACTCGGTGGTCCAGGTGGTGCAGCATCTGGTCCGCAGTGGGCACCAGGTGCTGGTCATCGCCCCGGGCGCGGGTCCGGACAGCTACCACGGCGCTCCGATTGTGCGGGTGCCGGCACTGGACCTGCCGGTAGTGGACTCAGTGCCGGTCGGCGTGCCCACTCGCAAGATCGTCACCGCGTTGCGGGACTTCCACCCTGACGTGGTCCATCTGGCGTCCCCGGTGATCGTCGGAGCACGCGGGCTGTGGGCCGCCCGCCGGTTCGGGGTACCCACAGTGGCCGTTTACCAGACCGATATCGCGGGCTTTGCCGACTCCTACGGGCTGGGTTTCGCGGCGCGCACCGCGTGGCGCTGGACCCGGCGGGTGCACAGTGGCGCGGACCGCACGCTCGCCCCGTCCAGCTCCGCGGCGGCCGCGCTGGCCGCCCACGGCATACCGCGGGTGCACCGCTGGGCCCGCGGCGTGGACACCACACATTTCTGCCCTTCCCGCCGTGATGAGCAGCTGCGCGCGCAGCTGGCACCCCACGGCGAGGTGCTGGTCGGCTTCGTCGGCCGGCTGGCGCCGGAGAAGAAGGTGCTGCGGCTGTCCGCATTGCAGGATGCCCCCGGGGTTGCGCTGGTCATCGTGGGTGACGGCCCGGACCGCCGCCAGCTGGCCAAGCGGCTGCCCAAGGCCGCGTTCCTGGGGTTCAAGACCGGCGACGAGCTGGCGCAGGCGTATGCCAGCCTGGACGTCTTCGTGCACACCGGACCCTTCGAGACGTTCTGCCAGGCAGTTCAGGAGGCGCTGGCCTCGGGCCTGCCGGTGATCGCTCCGAACGCGGGCGGCCCACGGGACCTGGTCACCCCTGGCCACACCGGTTTCCTGCTACCGGAGACCGGGAGGGCCGATGCCGACGAGACCTTCGGCGCGGCGCTGCGCGCCGCAGTCCGCGCCCTTGCCAACGATCCGGGGCTGCGGACCCGGTACGGCGTCGCCGCCCGCCGCTCGGTGCTGCCGCGCACCTGGCCCGCGCTCTGTGACGAGCTGCTCGGGCACTATGCCGAGGTGACTGAGCTGTTCTCGGATAACCGGCGGGTGGCCTGAGGCCGATGCGCATCGTCCAGTTGGCGAATTTCTACGGTCCACGGTCTGGTGGGTTGCGCACCGCGCTGCACCACTTGGGCGCCGGGTATGCCGCCCTTGGTCACGAGGTGGTGCTCGTGGTGCCCGGACACCGGCGGACCGACGAGCTGATGCCCAGCGGGGTGCGGCGGATCACCCTGGCGGCGGCGAAGATCCCGGGCACCGGTGGGTACCGTGCGGTTGACCCGTGGCGGGTGCGGGCGTTGCTGGCCGATCTGCGCCCGGATCGTGTCGAGGTATCCGACCGCCTCACCCTGCGCGGGATGGGCCGATGGGCGGCTGCCCACGGGGTGCCCAGTGTGGTGTTCTCGCACGAACGGCTGGACCGGCTGCTGCGCCAGTTCCTCCTGCCTGACCCGGCGGCGTGCCGGGTGGCTGACTGGGCGAACCGCCGGATGGCGGCCTCCTACGACACGGTGGTGTGCACCACCGGCTTCGCTCGCGAGGAGTTCGACCGGATCGGCTCGCGCAACGTCGTCCAGGTCCCGTTGGGTGTGGACCTGGCCACCTTCGCGCCGTCGGCCCGGGACACCGCGCTGCGTGCCGAGCTGGCCCGGGGAGCTGAGGTGATGCTGGTGCACTGCGGGCGGCTCTCGCCGGAAAAGCACGTGGAGCGCTCCGTGGACACCATCGCCGAACTACACGAGTCGGGGCAGCGGATGCGGCTGGTGATCGCCGGTGACGGCCCACGCAGGTCAGCCCTGCAGCGGCGGGCCGCCGGGCTGCCGGTCACCTTCCTCGGGTTCGTGCCCGGCCGGGCCGATGTGGCCAAGCTGCTCGCCACCTCGGACGTGTCGCTCGCCCCGGGGCCGCACGAGACGTTCGGGTTGGCGGCTCTGGAGGCGCTGGCCTCGGGCACCCCCGTGGTGGTGTCGCGTTCCTCGGCGCTGCGCGAGATCGTCCGTCCGACCTGCGGCGCTGCCGTCGCTGATCATGCCCCGGCCTTCGCTGATGCGGTCAGCCGACTTCTCGATGCACCCGAGCCGTCCCGCCGGGCGGCTGCCCGAGCCCGCGCCGAGGAGTTCACCTGGCCCTCCGCAGTAACCGGGATGCTCAGCGCACTCCAGGTTGGTAGCCCTTCAAGTACCGCCAACCCGGTCACGGGCCGCTCGTAACGACAGCCAACCCCGGCGGTGGTCCAGGTGCGGCCGGTGCCGGCCACCCGAGCAAGGCCCGGCGGGTTGGTGGCGGTTAACGGCAGCGGCACAGGGCGTTGGCGGTACTTGAAGGGGCGCCAACCGTAGGGTGAGCGCTGTGCCGAGAGCCGGGCTGGACAAGGACCCTCGCGACGTTGCTGCGATGTTCGACGGGGTGGCCCGCCGTTACGACCTGACCAACACGGTGCTGTCGTTCGGCCAGGACCGGTGGTGGCGGCGGTGCACCAGGATCGCGGTGGCTGCCGGGACGGGGCAGCGGGTGCTCGACCTCGCCGCGGGCACCGCCGTCTCCACCGTCGAGCTGGCCCGGGGCGGCGCGTGGTGTGTGGCTGCCGACTTCTCGCTGGGGATGCTTCGGGCGGGTCGACGCGCGGGCCGGCACCGCAAGGTGCCGCTGGTCGGAGCCGACGCGCTGGCGCTGCCTTTCACCGACGGGGCGTTCGACGCGGTCACGATCTCTTTCGGGCTGCGCAACGTGGCCGACCCCGGCGCCGCGCTGACCGAGTTGGCCCGGGTCACCCGGCCTGGCGGGCGGCTGGTCGTCTGCGAGTTCTCCACCCCCACCTGGCGGGTGTTTCGCACCGTGTACCTGGAGTACCTGATGGGTGCGCTACCGGCAGTCGCCCGGCGGGTGAGCAGCAACCCGGAGGCATACGTGTACCTCGCCGAGTCCATCCAGGCCTGGCCCGACCAGGCTGCGCTCGCCCAACGGATCGCCGCCGCAGGCTGGACCGACGTCGAGTGGCACGACCTCACCGGCGGCATCGTCGCCCTGCACCGGGCGGTCAAGCCCGCAGCCCCGATTCCCGGACAACCCTGAGCCTCCCGAACTCGACGGGGAGCTGGCCGGGCGGGCCCCAACAGCTCCCCCGTCGAGTTCGGGAGATGCAGGGCGTTCGGGAGATGCAGAGGTGATCGAGGAGTAGCAGCGCGGGCGGTTCTGTCGGCCTGGCGCTTACACTCGGCCCCTGGGAGTAACTGAACAACCGAGGAGCGGGATGGCCAGCGCCAGCGGCAACGATGCGGACGTGATTGTCGTGGGGGCCGGACCCGCGGGCTCGACGGCCGCGGCTTACCTGGCCCGCGCCGGGTTGGATGTCTTGCTGCTGGAGAAGTCCACCTTTCCTCGAGAGAAGGTGTGCGGGGACGGTCTGACCCCGCGCGGCGTCAAGCAGCTCATCGATCTGGGCATCGACACCAGCACCGAGGCCGGCTGGTTACACAACCGGGGCCTGCGGGTGGTGGGCGGCGGCGTGACGATCGAACTGGACTGGCCGGACCTGGCCAGTTTCCCGCCCTACGGCGCGGTCCGCCAGCGCCGGGACTTCGACGAGATGCTGGCGAGGCATGCCGAGAAGGCCGGCGCCCGGCTGCACGAGCGCACCACGGTGGCCGAAGCGATCAGCGACGCGCGCACCGGGCGGGTGACCGGCGTCAAGGGCCGGCAGGGACCGGACAAGCAGCCGGTGGCCTACCGCGCCCCACTCACCCTGGCCTGCGACGGGGTCAGCGCTCGGCTCGCGCTCAGCCTGGGGATGGACAAGCGCGAGGACCGGCCGATGGGTGTCGGGGTGCGTCGTTACTACACCAGCCCCCGCACCAACGACGACTTCCTGGAAAGTCATGTGGAGATCTGGGACTACGCCGATCCGCAGCAGCCCAGGCTGCTGCCCGGCTACGGCTGGATCTTCGGCATGGGCGACGGCACGTCCAATGTCGGCCTGGGAATCCTGTCGACCTCCGAGGCGTACGGGAAGACCGACTACCGGGCGCTGCTGCGGTCCTGGTTGGACGGCACGCCCCAGCAGTGGGGCTTCCGCGAGGACAACGCCACCGGCAAGATCCTCGGCGCGGCGCTGCCGATGAGCTTCAACCGCACCCCGCACTACCGGAGCGGCCTGCTGCTGGTCGGGGACGCCGGCGGCATGGTCAATCCGTTCAACGGCGAGGGCATCGCGTATGCGATGCAGTCCGCCCGGCTTGCCGCCGAGTGCACGGTCCAGGCAATGGCCCGGCCGGAGGGGCCGGCCCGGGAGCGTGCGCTGCAGCGTTACCCCACTGCGCTGCGCGAAGAGTTGGGGGGCTATTTCCGGTTGGGGAACGTGTTCAGCCGGTTGATCGGCCACCCGGCTGTGATGCGCGCGGGAATCCGCCACGCCTTGCCGCGGGCGACGCTGATGCGCTTCATGCTCAAGCTGCTGGCCAACCTCTACGACAGCCGGGACGGCGACGCGATGGACCGGGTGATCACGGCGATGACCCGGCTGGCTCCCAGCGTGTGATCGCCCAGGACAGAAACCCCTGATCGGGGCCATATTTTAGGTTAGCCTCAGGGCGGCGCGTGACCGGCTCGCACGTAGGGTAGTACGGGACGTTCATGAGACGCCGAAGGAAGGGACGCGAGTGCTGCAACCCTACGTTCCCCTGGTGATGATGTTCTTGCTCGCGGGGGCCTTCGCAGTGTTCTCGATAGTCGCGGCCCCCCATATCGGGCCACGACGGTACAATCGAGCCAAGCTCGACGCCTATGAGTGCGGTATCGAGCCGTCCCCGCAACCGGTAGTGGGGGCCGGGCGGATGCCGGTGGCGTACTACCTCACCGCGATGCTGTTCATCCTGTTCGACATCGAGATGGTGTTCCTCTACCCGTTCGCGGTGGCCGCGGACTCGCTGGGGATCTTCGGTCTGGTAGAGGTCGCCCTGTTCATCGTGACGCTTGGCTTCGCCTACGCCTACGTGTGGCGGCGCGGCGGGCTGGACTGGAACTGATCATGGGACTCGAGGAGAAACTGCCCAGCGGGATCCTGCTGACCAGTGTGGAGAAGCTGGTCAACTGGACGCGCAAGTCGTCGCTGTGGCCGGCCACGTTCGGCTTGGCATGCTGCGCGATCGAGATGATGACCACCGGGGCGCCCCGATATGACCTGGCCCGTTTCGGGATGGAGGTCTTCCGGGCCTCCCCCCGCCAAGCCGATCTGATGATCGTCGCAGGCCGGGTGAGCAACAAGATGGCTCCGGTGCTGCGGCAGATCTACGACCAGATGCCCGAGCCCCGCTGGGTGCTCGCGATGGGAGTCTGCGCCTCCAGCGGTGGGATGTTCAACAACTACGCGATCGTGCAGGGCGTGGACCACATCGTCCCGGTCGACATGTACCTACCCGGCTGCCCGCCACGACCCGAGATGCTCATCGACGCGATCCTCAAGTTGCATGCCAAGATCATGGACGAGCCGCTCGGGCCGAAGCGGGCCGCGGTGAAAGCGGGCCAGCGCACCGAGATGGTGCCGTCCTCGGTGCGGTACGGCCCGCAGAAGGACCCCAGATCATCGGGAAGCGGCCGGTCCCAGGTCGTCGAAGCTCGGAAGCAGTGAGCTGGATGACGGATAAGGACACCGGCCCCAAAAAGGACGCGGACCTCGAGCCCAGCCAGCCCAGCTCGCACGAGATGAGCTCAGCCGAGCAGGCCGAACACGAGGCCCGCGGCGGTGTGGTGGCCGGCCGGGCGCGGCAGGGCATGTTCGGCGTTCGTGGCAGCGGAGACACCTCAGGGTACGGCGGGCTGGCGTTACCGGCCTACGTCCCGGCCGCGGCGCAGCGGCCCTACGGCGGCTGGTTCGACGAACTCACCGACGAGTTGCTCGCCGCGATGCGCGAGCGCGGGGTACCCGCTGAGGCGATCCAGCAGATCACCGTGGATCGCGGGGAGATCACCTACTACGTGCGTCGCGAGCACATCGTGGAGCTGTGCCGCACCCTGCGCGACGATCCGGCGCTGCGCTTCGAACTGTGCAGCTCGGTATCGGGTGTGGACTACGGCCCCGAGGTCGCGCAGCGGCTGCACGTGGCCTACCACCTCACCTCGATGACCTACCGGCGCCGGATCCGGCTCGAGGTCGCCGTCGCCGTCGACGATGCCCAGGTGCCCAGCGTGGTCGAGGTCTACCCGACCGCCGACTGGCACGAGCGGGAGACCTGGGACATGTTCGGCATCGTCTTCGACGGCCACCCGGCGCTGACCCGCATCCTGATGCCCGACGATTGGGACGGCCACCCGCAGCGCAAGGATTACCCGCTCGGCGGGATCCCGGTGGAGTACAAGGGAGCCGAGATTCCTCCGCCCGACCAGCGGAGGGAGTACTCGTGACCAGGAAGAAAGAACCGGCGCACACGGTCGCCAGTGGAACCACCAGTGACACCGGGACCAGTGACACCGGGACCAGTGACAACGCCAGCCCGGATCCCAACACCACCGCGGCCACCGCGCGGGAGACCACCGAGGGCCGGGTCTACACCGTCACCGGTGGTGACTGGGACAGCCTGCTCGAGGACTGGAAACACGACGAACGCATCATCATCAACATGGGGCCGCAACACCCCTCCACACACGGAGTGCTGCGGTTGGTGCTGGAGCTGGAGGGCGAGATCGTCACCCAGGCCCGCTCGGTGATCGGCTACCTGCACACCGGTATCGAGAAGAACTGCGAGTACCGGACCTGGACCCAAGGCGTCACCTTCGTCACCCGGGCGGACTACCTGGCACCACTGTTCAACGAGGCGGCCTACTGCCTGGCGACCGAGAAGCTGCTCGGGGTCACCGCGCCGCGGCGCGCGCAGGTGATCCGGGTGCTGCTGATGGAGCTCAACCGGGTCAGCTCGCACCTGGTGGCGATCGCTACCGGCGGGATGGAGCTCGGCGCGCTCACCGGGATGACTGCGGGGTTCCGGGAGCGCGAGGAGGTCCTGCACCTGCTGGAGTTCCTCACCGGCCTGCGGATGAACCACGCGTTCATCCGGCCCGGCGGCGTCGCCCAGGACCTGCCCGAGGGTTACGACACCAAGGTCCGGGACTTCCTGAAGGTGATGGACTCCCGGCTGCCCGACTACGACAAGCTGCTCACCGGGCAGCCGATCTGGAAGCAGCGCCTGCACAAGGTGGGCTACCTGCCGCTGGACGGCTGCCTGCAGCTGGGTGTCACCGGCCCGATCCTGCGTTGCGCCGGGCTGGAGTGGGACCTGCGCAAGGTCGAGCCCTACTGCGGCTACGAGGAGTACGACTTCGAGGTCCCCACCTCCACCGATGCCGACTGCTACGCCCGCTACCTACTGCGGGTGGAGGAGATCCACCAGTCACTCGGGATCGTGGCGCAGTGCCTGGACAAGCTGGAGCCCGGCCCGGTGATGGTGGCCGACGGCAAGATCGCGTGGCCGGCCCAGCTGTCCATCGGCGCCGACGGGATGGGCAACTCGCTGGAGTACGTCCGCAAGATCATGGGACAGTCCATGGAGGCGCTGATCCACCACTTCAAGCTGGTCACCGAAGGGTTTGCGGTACCACCTGGTCAGGTCTACTCCGCGGTGGAGTCCCCGCGCGGCGAGCTGGGCTACCACCTGGTCTCCGATGGTGGGACCCGGCCGTTGCGGGTGCACGTCCGGGATCCCAGCTTCGTCAACCTGCAGTCCATGCCGGCGATGAGCGAGGGCGGCCTGGTGGCCGACGTCATCGCCGCGGTGGCGTCGATCGACCCGGTGATGGGAGGCGTGGACCGGTGAGCCCAACCGTGAACACCGCCGTGGGCAGCGCAGACACCAGCGTGTTCGATGAGCAGACCCGGCAACGGGCTGGCGAGATCATCGCCCGCTACCCGCAGCCACGATCGGCCCTGCTGCCGCTGTTGCACCTGGTACAGAGCGTGCAGGGGTACGTCAGCCAGGCCGGGATCGTGTTCTGCACGCAGCTGCTGGAGATCACCACCGCCGAGGTGAGCGGGGTGGTCACCTTCTACACGATGTACAAGCGCAAGCCCGGTGGCGAGCACCTGGTCAGCGTCTGCACCAACACGCTGTGCGCCGCGCTGGGCGGCGATGAGATCTACGCCAGGGTGCGCAAGCAGCTCGGGGTCGGTCACGAGGAGACCGCGGGCACGCCGGGCTCGAAGGGCTCGATCACCCTGGAGCACGCCGAGTGCCTGGCGGCCTGCGACCTGGCTCCGGTGCTCCAGGTGAACTACGAGTTCTACGACAACCAGACCCCGGAGTCGGCCGTTGCGCTGGTGGATGCGCTGCGCCGCGGGGACCGGCCGGCACCGGACCGTGGCGCGCCGTTGACCGACTGGAGGACCGCTGAGCTGGAGCTGGCCGGCTACTTCGGCGCGCCCGAGGAGATGCGGGCCGCGGTGGACGCGCCGTCGGCGGCGCCCGAGACGCTGGCCGGCAACCGGCTCGCGGAACAGCGGGGTTGGCAGGCGCCTTCGATGCCGGACGAGGTCTCGCTGCCGGCAGTTCCCGACAAGAAGTAACCAGTCCCCGAGAGAGCAGGAGGAGCCGTGACCGAGCGGACGCTCACCCCGGTGCTGACCCGGCGGTGGCCCTCGCCCAAGTCCTGGACCCTCGACACCTACACCCAGCTCGAGGGGTATACCGCGCTGCGCACCGCGTTGAACGCGCACCCCGACCAGCTGATCCAGCTGATCAAAGACTCCGGCCTGCGGGGACGCGGCGGCGCGGGTTTTCCCACCGGACTGAAGTGGAGCTTCATCCCGCAGGCCAAGCCGGGTGCGCAGCCGGCGGGGGCAGCGGCCAAGCCCAAGTACCTGGTGATCAACGCAGATGAGGGCGAGCCGGGTACCTGCAAGGACGTGCCGTTGATGATGGCCGACCCGCACTCGCTGATCGAGGGCTGCATCATCACCAGCTACGCGATCCGCGCGCACGAGTGCTACATCTATGTTCGCGGCGAGATGCTGCACTGCAACCGCCGGCTGCGCCAGGCGGTCGCGGAGGCCTACCAGGCCGGATATCTGGGCAAGGACATCCTCGGCACCGGTTTCGACCTCGACATCGTCATCCACGCCGGCGCGGGTGCCTACATCTGCGGCGAGGAGACCGCGCTGCTGGACTCGCTGGAGGGCCGGCGTGGCCAGCCCCGGCTCAAACCGCCGTTCCCGGCCACCTCCGGGCTCTACGCCGCACCCACCGTGGTGAACAACGTCGAGACCATCTGCAGCGTGCCCTACATCGTCAACGGCGGGTCGGACTGGTTCCGTGCGATGGGCACCGAGAAATCCCCCGGCCCCAAGATCTACTCGATCTCCGGGCACGTGCATTGGCCGGGCCAGTACGAGGCCCCGTTGGGCATCACGCTGCGCGAGCTGCTGGATATGGCCGGCGGGGTGACGGGCGGCACGCTGAAGTTCTGGACACCGGGCGGGTCGTCCACCCCGCTGCTCACCGCCGAGCATCTCGACATCCCGCTGGACTTCGAGGGTGCCGCGGCGGCCGGCTCGATGCTGGGCACCACCGCGATCATGGTCTTCAACCAGTCGGTGAGCGTGCCGTGGGCGGTGATGAAATGGACCGAGTTCTACAAGCACGAGTCCTGCGGCAAATGCACCCCGTGCCGGGAGGGGACCTACTGGTTGCTCGAGATCCTGGAGCGGATGCTGCGCCACGAGGGCACCCCGTCAGATGTGGACACCATGCTGGACGTCTGTGACAACATCCTTGGCCGATCGTTCTGCGCGCTCGGCGACGGGGCCGCCAGCCCGATCACCAGTGCGATCAAGTATTTCCGGCCGGAGTTCCTGCGCCTGTGCGCCAAGCAACCCGGGTTCGGGGCATCGGCTCAGCAAGGCAACCAGCAGGTCAAGGAGCCGATCACGTTCGCAGGATCGAACCGATGACGGTGGCAGCGCAGGCCGGCGGCGGCCCGGGCGCCGGGCCTGCCGTTGCGCAGGGGCACGTCCGGCTGACCATTGACGGCCGCGAGGTGGACGCCCCCAAGGGTGAGCTGGTGATCCGAACCTGTGAGCGGCTGGGCATCATCGTCCCGCGATTCTGCGACCACCCGCTGCTCGAGCCGGCAGGAGCCTGCCGGCAGTGCCTGGTCGAGGTGGAGCTGGGCGGGCGCCCGATGCCCAAGCCGCAGGCCAGTTGCACCATCACGGTGGCCGCCGGCATGGTCGTCAAGACCCAGCACACCTCGGCCGTGGCGGACAAGGCGCAGCAGGGCGTGATGGAGCTACTGCTGATCAACCACCCGCTGGACTGCCCGATCTGTGACAAGGGTGGCGAGTGCCCGTTGCAGAACCAGGCGCTGTCCAGTGGCCGGGCGGACTCGCGGTTCACCGAGACCAAACGCACCTTCGCCAAACCGATTGCGATCTCCTCGCAGGTGCTGCTGGACCGCGAACGATGTGTGCTCTGCGCCCGCTGCACCCGCTTTTCCGAGCAGATCGCCGGGGACGCATTCATCGACATGCTCGAACGCGGCGCCGGCCAGCAGGTGGGGGTGTCGGCCGATCAGCCCTTTCAGTCCTACTTCTCCGGCAACACCATCCAGATCTGCCCGGTCGGCGCGCTGACCAGCGCCGCCTACCGGTTCCGGTCCCGGCCCTTCGACCTCGTCTCCACCCTGGGTGTGTGCGAACACTGCGCTTCGGGCTGTGCGCAGCGCACCGACTGGCGGCGGGGCATCGTGCTGCGCCGGCTCGCCGGTCACGACCCCGAGGTCAACGAGGAGTGGAACTGCGACAAGGGCCGCTTCGCCTTCGAGTACACCCGTGGCGACGACCGGATCACCCGGCCGCTGATCCGGGACAGCTACGGTGAGCTGAAGCCGGCGTCGTGGACCGAGGCGCTGCAGGCCGCGGCCACGGGGCTGCTCGCGAGCCGGGATCGCGGTGTCGGGGTGCTCGCCGGCGGCCGGCTCACCGTCGAGGACGCCTACGCCTACGCGAAGTTCGCCCGGGTCGCGCTGGGCACCCACGACATCGACTTCCGCGCGCGGCCGCACTCGGCTGAGGAGCTGGGCTTCCTCGCGGCGTACGTGGTCGGCGTCAGCCCCGACTCCGGTGGGGTGACCTACCGCGACCTCAGCGCTGCCCCCGCGGTGCTCTGCGTGGCGTTCGAGCCGGAGGAGGAGTCGCCGATCGTCTTCCTCCGGCTGCGCCGCGCCGCCCGGGATCGCGCCATGCCGGTGTTCCACCTCGGGCAGTTCACCATTGCCGCGGTGGGCAAGACCTTCGGCACGCTGCTGCGGGTGCCGCCCGGTGGTGAACCGGTTGTCCTGGACACCTTGGATGGTCCGGCGCTCGACGCGTTGCGCGCGCCGGGGGCGGTACTGCTGGTCGGCGAACGCGCTGCCGAGGTGCCCGGGCTGTACTCGGCGGTGGCCCGGTTGGCCGCGAGTACCGGGGCCCGGATGGCGTGGATCCCGCGACGAGCCGGTGAACGAGGCGCCCTGGAGGCCGGGGCGGCGCCGACCCTGCTGCCCGGCGGCCGGCTGGTCGCCGACCCGCAGGCCCGTGCCGAGGTCGAGCGTGCCTGGGGCGTGACGTTGTCGAGCCAGCCTGGCCGCGACACCACCGGGATCCTCGCCGCAGCAGCGGCCGGGCAGCTGGACGGGCTGGTCATCGGCGGCGTGGACCCGGCCGATCTGCCGGACCCCCGGCTGGCCGAGCAGGCGCTGAGCCGGGCTAAGTTCGTGGTGAGCCTGGAGATGCGGCCGTCGGCGGTGACCAAGGCGGCCGATGTCGTGTTGCCGATCGCATCCTCAGTCGAGAAGGCAGGTAGCTACCTGGACTGGGAAGGCCGCCGCCGCGAGTTCGCCACCACGATCACCGCCACCACCGCGGGGGCCGGCGCGACCCTGCCGGACTGCCGTGTGCTGGACAGCCTCGCCATCGAGATGGATGTCGATCTGTTCACCCAGACCCCCGCCGCCGCGTGGGCCGGTTTCGCCGCGCTCGGTAGTTACTCGGGAGCCAAGGAGGCTAGGCGTGGCGAGTCTCCGCAGGTGCCCGCCGCGCCGGTTCCGGAGGTCGGCGCGGGACAGGCGTTGCTGGCCACCTGGCGTCGGCTGCTGGACAACGGATCGATGCAGGACGGCGAGCCGCATCTGGCCGGTACCGCCCGGCCTGCCGTCGCGCTGCTGTCCGAGGCCACCGCCACCGAGCTCGGGGTGCACCTCGGGGGGGAGGTCACGGTATCCACCACGCAGGGCTCGGTGACACTGCCGGCCGCGGCCGCCGACCTGCCCGCGGGGGTGGTGTGGATCCCGGGTAACTCCGGACCCGCTACGGTCCGGAGCAGCCTCGGTGCCGGCCACGGCTCCGTGGTCACCGTGCGGGGCGGGAACGGGAGGTAAGCCATGACGCCCACCGAGGCGCTGCTCGCCGACGACCCGCTGTGGCTCACGGCGCTGAAAGTCGTCGTGATCTTCCTGTTCCTCATGGTCATGACCCTGTTCATGATCTGGATGGAGCGCCGGGTGGTCGGGCGCATGCAGCACCGGCCGGGCCCCAACCGGGTCGGGCCCTTCGGGCTGCTGCAGTCCCTGGCCGACGGGCTCAAGCTGGCGTTCAAGGAGGACATCACGCCGGCTATGGCGGACCGCCGGGTGTACGTGCTGGCCCCGGTGATCTCCGCGGTCACGGCGTTCACCGCGTTTTCGGTGATCCCGCTCGGTGGCGAGGTGTCGATCTTCGGTGAGCCGACCGTGCTGCAGATCACCGACCTGCCCGTCGGCGTGCTCGTGGTGCTGGCCTGCTCTTCGCTGGGCGTCTACGGGATCGTGCTGGCCGGCTGGGCGTCGGGCTCGCCCTACCCGCTGCTGGGCGCGCTTCGCTCGGCCGCCCAGGTGATCTCCTATGAGATCGCCCTCGGGATGTCGATCGTCGCAGTGATCCTCTACGCCGGCTCACTGTCCACCGCGGACATCGTGACCGCGCAGTCCCAGCAGTGGTGGTTCGTGTTCCTGCTGTTTCCCAGCTTCGCGGTGTTCGTGGTCGCGATGGTGGGTGAGACCAACCGCGCTCCCTTCGACCTGCCCGAGGCGGAGTCGGAACTGGTCGGTGGTTTCCACACCGAGTACTCGTCGCTGAAGTTCGCGCTGTTCTTCCTCGCCGAGTACGTCAACATGGTCACCGTCTCGGCCATGGCGACCACGCTGTTCCTGGGTGGCTGGCACGCCCCCTGGCCGCTGGCCGGCGGGCCGCTGGACAGCGGCTGGTGGGGTCCGCTGTGGTTCATCGGCAAGACGTTGGCCTTCCTGTTCGTGTTCGTCTGGCTGCGGGGAACCCTGCCCCGGCTGCGTTACGACCAGTTCATGGCGCTGGGCTGGAAGGTGCTGGTACCGGCCAGCCTGGTCTGGATCGTGGTGGTCTCCGGCGTCCGGACGCTGCGCAGCGTCGACGTCACCGGGCCCGAGATCCTCGTGGTCGGTGGCATCCTGCTGGGTGCCCTGGTGCTCGTCGCGTTCCTGCTGCCCGAGCGCAGATCGGCCCAGCCCAGTTCGGTTCAGCTGGTTACCGGCCAGCGCAGCCAGGACGTGCCTACCGCGGGCTCGGACTACCCACTGCCCCCGCTGGACCTGGTGGTACCGGCACCACCGCGCCGGCGCGCTGCCGTGACCACCGGTGCGCCACCGAGCACGCAGGAGGAGGACGACCATGGGACTGCTTGATCCGGTCAAAGGTTTCGGGGTCACCTTCTCGACGATGTTCAAGAAGGTCGTGACCGAGGAGTATCCCGAGGTCAAAAAGATCACCGCACCGCGGTTCCACGGTAAGCACCAGCTCAACCGGCACCCGGACGGGCTGGAGAAGTGCGTGGGATGCGAGCTGTGCGCCTGGGCCTGCCCGGCGGACGCCATCTACGTCGAGGGCGGCGACAACACCGAAGAGGCCCGCTACTCGCCCGGGGAGCGCTACGGCGAGATCTACCAGATCAACTACCTGCGTTGCATCGGCTGTGGCCTGTGCATCGAGGCCTGCCCGACCCGCGCGTTGACCATGACCAACGAGTACGAGGTGGCCGACGACAACCGCCATGACCTCATCTACACCAAGGAGGACCTGCTCGCGCCGCTGCTGGCCGGAATGGAGCACCCCCCGCACCCGATGCGGCTGGGTGACAGTGAGCAGGACTACTACGTGCAGGGTCCGACCCTGGAGCGACGTTCGGGCGCGGTGGGCGAGGAAGAGCGGTGACCACGCTGGGTGTGCTGCTCGGAGTGCCGCTGCCTACCCCGGTGTCGACCGACACCATCGGCCTCGGGGAGACCGTCGCGTTCTGGATCCTGGGTCCGCTCGCGTTGGCCGGCGGGCTGGCGATGGTGTTCGCCCGCAACGCGGTGCATTCGGCGCTGTGGCTGGCGCAGACCATGCTGTGCCTGGGTGCGCTGTATATGGTCCAACAAGCGCCGTTCCTCGGTTTCGTGCAGATCATCGTCTACACCGGCGCGATCATGATGCTGTTCCTGTTCGTCCTGATGCTGGTGGGCAGGGAAAGCGTCGACTCGGTGGTCGAGGTGCTGCGCGGTCAGCGGGTCGCCGCTGCGCTGGCCGGGATCGGGCTGGCCGTGCTGCTGGTGGGGATGCTGGGCCGGGCCTTCACCGGGGTCACCGCAGCCGGGCTGGTCGGAGTGAACACCACCGGCGGCGGCAACGTCGCCAACCTCGGCCGCATCCTGTACACCGACTACCTGTTCCCCTTCGAGCTCACCTCGGCGTTGCTGATCAGCGCCGCGGTCGGTGCGATGGTGCTGACGTTCACCGACCGGACTAAGGAGGGCAGGCTGACCCAGCGAGAGCGGGTGGATGCTCGGATCCGCAGTGCGCGTCCCTCCCCGCTGCCTGGCCCCGGCGTCTTCGCCACCATGAACTCGGTGGCCACCCCGGCTCTGCTGCCCGACGGTTCGGTGGCGCCCGAGTCGCTGTCCGAGTTGCTGGAGTCCACCTCCCGCGAGCGTCTGGACGACGACGTGCGCAGCGTTGCGGGTGCTGGTGCTGACCCTGATACTCGCGCCCTGCCCGGGCCGGTGCCACCCACCGGGTCCGAGGAGGACAGCCGGTGACGCCGACCTATTATCTGCTGCTGTCGGCGTTGCTGTTCACCATCGGCGCGGCTGGTGTGCTGGTGCGCCGCAACGCTGTGGTGGTGTTCATGTGCATCGAGTTGATGCTCAATGCGGTCAACCTCACCCTGATCACCTTCTCCAGGATCCACGGCACCCTGGACGGGCAGATCATGGCGTTCTTCGTGATGGTCGTGGCTGCCGCCGAGGTGGTGGTCGGCCTGGCCATCATCATGGCGATCTTCAAGACGCGTCGCTCGGCCTCGGTCGACGCCGCCAACCTGCTCAAGTACTGAGGCGCGTCCCGTAGATCACTGTGCAGGGCGTGGGCCATCAGCGCTACGTGTGCAGACGAGCCGTCGGATCCGCTCGACGTTACCCGTCGGAAACGGTTAGGTCGGCCTGCATACCATGGTTGGACCACGATCTTCCAGCGGTGCCGCCGGGCTCGCTGTGGCCGTGGTCCGTGTTCCGACGACCGAACTTCTGGAAGGCAACCCATGCAGTCGGCAGAGATCAGTAGCCGTGCTCTTCGTTTCTTCGAGCAGCGGGGGCACGCCGTGGTTCCGTCGGCATCGCTGATCGCAGACGACCCGACGCTGCTGCTGATCAACGCGGGCATGGCACCGTTCAAGTCCTACTTCCTCGGCGAGGCTCCTGCGCCCTACCCTCGTGCGACGAGCTTGCAGAAGTGCGTGCGCACCGTCGATATCGAGGAAGTCGGCAAGACCAGCCGACACGGCTCGTTCTTCCAGATGTTCGGCAACTTCTCCTTCGGTGATTACTTCAAAGAGAAGGCGATTCCCTACGCCTGGGAGTTCCTGACCAAGCCCGTGGCTGATGGTGGTCTGGGTCTGCCGGAGTCCAAGCTGTGGGTCACGGTCTACACCGATGACGACGAAGCCGAGCACATCTGGCACGCCGAGGTCGGCATGCCCGCCGACCGTATCCAGCGGTTGGGCATGGCCGAGAACTTCTGGTCGATGGGAGTGCCTGGTCCCTGCGGTCCGTGCTCGGAGATCTGCTTCGACCGTGGCCCGGAGCACGGGCGCGAGGGCGGCCCGATCGTCGATGACGAGCGGTACCTGGAGATTTGGAACCTCGTGTTCATGCAGAACATTCGAGGCGAAGGACCGGCCAAGGAGGGCTACCCGATCATCGGCGATCTGCCCGCCAGGAACATCGACACTGGCCTCGGTCTGGAGCGCATGGCCGTTCTGCTCCAAGGTGTGGACACGATCTTCGACATCGACACCACCCGCCAGATTCTCGACCTCGCCGCCGAGCTGAGCAGCACCGAATACGGCAGCGCCCGCAAGGACGATGTCGCGCTGCGGGTGGTAGCCGACCACATCCTGACCAGCGTGATGCTGATCGGTGACGGCGTCACCCCCGCCAACGAGGGTCGCGGCTACATCCTGCGTCGCATCCTGCGCCGCGCCGTGCGCATGATGCGGCTACTCGGCTCACCGGACCCCGTCGTGCACGAGTTGGTGGCGCGCACCGTCGAGGTGATGAGCCCGACCTACCCCGAACTGGTCGGCGAGCACGACCGCATTGACCGAGTCGCCGTCGGCGAGGAGTCCGCGTTCTTGCAGACGCTGAAGTCCGGTACGGCGATCTTCGACCTTGCCGCCACCGAGATCCGCAAGAGCAACAGCTTGATCCTCCCCGGCGACAAGGCGTTTCAGCTCCACGACACCTACGGGTTCCCCATCGGCCTGACCTTGGAGATGGCTGAGGAACAGGGACTGACGGTGGATGAGGAAGGGTTCCGCAGCCTGATGGCCGAGCAGCGCGCTCGGGCTAAGGCCGACGCCGCCGCGCGAAAGACTGGCGGGCACGGCGACAAGAGCGTCTACCGCGACCTGCTCCAGTTCGGCGCTACCGAGTTCACCGGCTATGAGCACCTGGAGAGCGAGGCCACCGTTCGCGGACTGATCCGCGAAGGTGAGCGCATCCCGGCGGCCACCGAGGGCGAGATCGTCGAAGTCGTGCTCGACCGGACCCCGCTCTACGCCGAGTCTGGTGGCCAGGAGAGTGACGCCGGTCTGATCGTTGCCGACGGCCTTGAGCTGGACGTGCTGGACGTACAGAAGGTGGCCCGGAAACTGTGGGTGCACCAGGTCCGGGTGCGTCGCGGCGAGCTGACCGAGGGGCAGCACGTGCTGGCCAAGGTCGACCCGGAATGGCGGCTGGGAGCGCGCCAGGCCCACTCGGGCACGCACGTCGTCCACGCCGCCCTGCGGCAGGTGCTCGGGCCGAACGCCTTGCAGGCCGGTTCCTACAACAAGCCCGGTTACCTGCGCTTGGACTTCTCCTGGAGCGGTGGCCTGTCGCTGGAGACTCGCAGCGAGGTCGAAGAGGTCTCCAACATCGCCATTCGGCAGGATCTCCCGGTTCGGGCGGTCTATACCTCGCTGCCGGAAGCGCGAGAGATGGGCGCGCTCGCCCTGTTCGGTGAGACGTACGACGAGGAAGTACGGGTGGTCGAGATCGGCGGCCCGTGGTCTCGTGAACTGTGCGGCGGTACGCACGTCGAGCGCTCCTCGCAGATCAACACGCTGACCGTGATCGGCGAGTCCTCGGTGGGCGCGGGTTTGCGCCGTATCGAGGGATACGTCGGCTTGGACGCTTATCGCTTCCTTGCGAAGGAACGTGCTCTGGCGCGGAACATCTCGGACTTGCTTCAGGTGCCGACCAGCGAGGCCAGTGACCGGGTCTCGGCACTGCTCAAGCAACTTCGCGACGCCGAGAAGGAAATCGCACAGCTTCGGTCGGCCCAGCTCAAGCGATTGGCCAGCGAATTCGTGGAGGGCGCAACGGATGTCTACGGCGTATCCGTGGTCGCTCGGCACCTGTCCGAACCTGCGAACAACGACGAGTTGCGCAAGTTCGTGATCGACATCCGGGACCGGCTCGACGACCGTCCGGTGGCCGTGACAGTGACCACTCTGGCGAATGACAAGCCGATCGTCGTGGCTGTGGTCAACGACAAGGGCAGGGAGCGTGGGCTCAAGGCTGGGGATCTCGTTCGAGTAGCGGCCAAAGTCCTCAAGGGCGGTGGCGGCGGTAAGCCCGACATCGCCCAGGGCGGCGGGACTGACCCACTGGCCACCATCGATGCATTGCGCGAGGTCACCCGAGTGATCGGGCAAACCGTCACTCAGTGACCGGCTCAGGCACTCGCCACCCCATCGAGGTGTACCAGCAGGCTTACCCCGACTTGGTGCGGCTCGGCAAGCACGACGTCGGCCCCGGCATGCCGTAGCGCGTCGGAGCCGACGAATCCCCACCCCGCACCGACCGTGCGCACTCCAGCCGAGCGGCCTGCCGCGATGTCGTTCACCGTGTCGCCAAGGAACAACGCCTGTGCGGGCTGGGCGCCGAGCCGGGCACACGCAGCGAGCACACCGTCTGGAGCCGGTTTCGGCGGAGCGTCCTCGTGGGCGATCACGACATCGACGAGGTCCGCGACCACCGGCGGCAGCAGGAACTGCAGGCGGCTGTGCGCCTGGGCGGTGATGATGCCGAGGCCGACACCTTCACCGGATAGTTCGATCATCCCGGCAACGACGGCTTCGAAGATCCGAAGTTGACCCACCGCGTCCGCCAACGCACGGTCGAAACACTCTTCGTAGATCCGACGCGCGTCCCGAACACCCAGTGCCACCAGAGCGTCCACGGGGGCCAGCGCCACGTACTGGTCAAGAGCGGCGGACTCCACAGGACAGCCGAGCGCGGCGGTCGCCAGGACTCGCAACGCCTCGGAGGTCGCCGTGCGGGTATCGATGATGACCCCGTCGAGATCCAACAACACCCCGTACTCGAACTCGAAACCCACGATATCCACTCCAGTGGTTGTCCTGTCGATCAGCTTGCTTGCCGGACCGGTGATTCCGTGCCGAGGGCGGAGGGAGTGAGTAGGGAGCGCAACACGATCTGGTTTTCCGCGAGGCGAGCCCGCCCGTCAAGGTCACGATCCAACACGCAGATCGCCGTCGTTACGCTGGCGCCCGCCCGCCGCAGTACTGATGCCGCTCGAAGCACCTGTGAACCGGAGCGCACCACATCATCGACCAACACGACCCGCTTGCCCGCCACGGGATGCCCCTCCACTTGACGGCAGGTGCCGTAGGACTTGCGTTCCCGACGGAGAAATCCAGCGGGAACGCCTGTAGCCGCTGACAGGGCCACCGCCATGGGGATACCGCCCAGCTCCAGGCCAACGAGAGTCTCGGCGTCGACCGGCACGTGGCGGGCCATCTCCGCAGCCACCTCACGCAGCAACACGGGATCGGAAGCAAGCAGGTACTCGTCGAAGTACTCGTCGATCATTTGCCCCGTGGGTAACTGGAACGCGCCACGCCGGCACACTATGCCCCGAATGCGGGCAAGCAGTCTCGCGGGAATGGTCATCGGCCACCCCGCGAGACTGCCGGGCGGAGGCTCTCCCACCCGTCGCGGCTGTGCAGCAGCGCGGCCAAGTCCCGTTCGAGGGTAGCCAGATCCGGAACCTCACGGAGAAACCCGAGCGGCCTCGTCGGCGACTCGAACAACCACCGCTCGTCCTTCAGGAACGTCAACAACCGCAGGGCGGTATGGCCTGCCAGCCAGACTGGGACGGGCCGGATGTTGCCGGAGTACCAGAGTGCGGCGGTGAGTTCGTGCAGCGTTCCGACACCACCTCCCATGGCGACCACGAGATCGGTGTCATCGAGAAACCGGTGCAGCCGTTCTCCCATGGTAGGTAGGCGGACGGCTTCGGTAACGTGGGGGTTGAACTCGCCCCAGTTGACGTTGGTCAGGGTCACGGCCACCACGTGGCCGCCCGCGGTGGCGGCACCGCGGGCGGCCTCTTCCATCAGCCCGTTGTACCCGCCGTGGCGCAAGAGCAGGCCGGCTCCGCCGAGCGCCGCGCCGATGCCGTACGCGAGCTGCTCTTCTTGCTCTGACGCCGGCACGACACCGCCGAAGAAGGCTACCGTCGGACGACCCCCGTCTGGTGCGTCGGAAGTCATCCCAGCTCCAGGTAGTAGCGGTAGGCGTCGATCGCGGGCCGCAAGGACTCGACGGCCTCCGGTGCCGCCCTCTCGGCGATGGCGACCACCCGATCCAGCCCCTGGGCCAACGTCTCGGCCGTGGGGATGGCCGGTGCGGAAATGATCGCGGCAAGGTCACGCAGGCACTCCTTGCCGATCGGTGTCGAGCCGATCTCCTCCCGAAGCTGGTACCAGCCGTAGCAGCGGGAAGTCGGAGCCAACGCGGTCTTGATCAGGTTCTTCGCCGCCGTGTTGAACAAGTACGCCTCGGAGTAAGCGATGAACTCCTGACCCCGGGTGATCCGCTTGCGCATCAGGTAGCCGACCACGAGCGTCTCGATCAGCAACTCGGCGCAGGACCGGGACCCGGCCAGGGTACGAGCGACGAACGGTGCCACACGAGGGTCGGGCTTGTAGGCGGTGTCTGCGTCCCGAACGAAGATCGGGTGAGCCACGGTGTGCTCATGCACCCTGTTGACCTGGCTGGCGGGCACCACGTACAGATCCACCTGCTGGAGGTGACCGGCCCAGCCAACCAGGTAGACGTAGCCGAGACCGCCCATGTCGCCCACGATGGTGTCCCGCCATCCGGGGAGAATTCCGCCCAGGTCGGCGGACACCAATGCGTCGAGGACCGAGACGAACTCCGGGAAGGATCGGTCATCGACGCCTACGACGAAGTCGACGTCTGACAGCCGATCGGCGGTCCCGGAGGCCAGCGAGCCTCGCACCAGGAGGTGGGTAACTGCTGGACTGGCAGTGAACAGATCCGTCGCTCGTTCCAGCAGGCCGAACTGGGCGGGTCGGTTGGCCCTGGCGAGTTCGTCCAGCACAGCGTGACTCACGGGTGTACCCCTTCGGTGATTGCGGATGATCAGGAGAGGCCGAGTAGGACGGTCTTGTTCGCTCGCCAGGACTCGGCCTCGGGCGCGCGATCCAGTGAGTCGTACAGGGACGCGATCAGGTCATACACGCAGCCCTCGGGCAACGCGTATTTGTAGAACAGGCGGAGCAGGTGCTTCTCCGCTGAACGCTCGTAGCCCAGACTCGCCAGGCTGCGCGCCGTGGCGCAGTGCTCGTCAAGCTCTGCCTTCGTCGCGACTGGGAGTCGCGCCACGTCGGCCTCGCTGAGCTGCTCGCTGGCACTGACCCGTGCCAGGTTCTCATCGGCGTAGCAGTCCAGAATCAGGTGGAGTCGATCTGGCCCTAGCAGGTTGCACGCGCCGTGTACGTGGGTCGGTGTGAGTCTCCAGAGGTGGCCAGTGCGCAGGTGAACCTTGGCGCCGCCGGTCACCAGCGCGGCGGAAGTGTTGGTCATCAGGGGTACGTGCAAACGGTGGCGTTCGGACTCGCTGAGTTCGTCGTAGTCGCGGTGCTCCCAGAGGAATGAGTTCGGCCCGAGTCGTGCCAGACGCACCCACATGTAGCGCAAACCCAGTGAAGACAAAAATTTCCGCGTGGCGGGCATCCGCTGTAACAGCGTGGTCTCGACCGGATCGCAGTCGTTGATCGTCACGTCGATGGGAATACCAGTGTCGTTGAGCAGTGACAGCGTCCACCAACCCCCTGACTGGTACTGTCCGTACTCGGCGACCCATTCGCACGGCACCGTCAACGCCTCGTGACGTAAACGCTCCAACAGGCCGCGATCAAGCCGATCAAGACGCGCGATCTGCTGAAGTAGGGCTGGACTCGTAGTTCCCGCAACGGGCATATGGGAACGCTCCTTCCTGCCTCGCGACCGTCGTTCGAGAGTGGTTGCTTGGGGGAACCCGCATGGCAGTTAGCCTCGAAGCTGGGCGAATTGCAGCCCATCGCGCCGCGCGATCACGAGGCGCTATCACGAGACGGTATGAGCTGAGGCAGGTGACTCGACGTGGTGACGGCGTCGCCGTAGGCTCCCGCCAATATCGGACTCACCGCTGGGGGACCGCCACTGATGGTGTCGAGCGCGTTCGATCCGCTCCGCGTCCCGGCGCAGTTCTGGGCACGCGACGACGCTGGCCGGGCGCTCGACCGCCGTGACTTCGGAGAGTTGTTCCGGCTGCTGAGCAAGCACCTCGGGGCCAGCCAGACCCGGATCGGCACCGCGACCGGCCTGTCTCAGGGCACCGTGTGCGTCATCATGAACGGCAGCCGCCAGGTGCACACCTTTGACGTTGTGGAGCGCATCGCGGACGGGCTGACCATGCCCGACGCGGCTCGGGTACGGCTGGGCCTCGCACCGCGAGGTAAGGCGCTAGCCTGGAACGAGCCGGGGAAGGAGGACGACACGAAACGCCGCACCGCTCTCAACCTGGGTGTCGCCGCCGCCGTCAGCCCGGCGACCCTGTGGCAGGTGTTACGGGACTCGGCGGGTGAGGCGATGGAGTTCACCCGCGCCACCGCCGTGTCCGGTGTCGGCGCGGGCACGCTCGACCATCTTGAGGCGGTGCTGACCAACCTCGACCGGTCCTACCATGTGCAGCCACTTGGCGACCTGTTCGTCGTGGCGCGGGCTTACCGGCAGCGGGTCGAGCAGCTCATCCAGAGCCGGCATACGCTCACAGAGGAGCGGGAGCTGTATGTGTACGCGGCCTGGCTGTCCGAGCTGCTGGCCTGGCTCACGCATGACCTGGGCTTCCCGCTCGCCGCCGAGGCGTACGCCATCGACTGCTACCAGCACGCCGACCAGGCCGGACACGGCGTGCTGTGCGCCTGGGCAACCGATGCGCTGGCCTCGATCGCGCAGAATGCAGACCGGCCCGGCAAGGCGGTTTTGGCCGCCCGGAAGGGGATCGGTAAAATACCTAACCGTCACCCTCTGGCCGTAGCGCTGCGTACCCAGGCAGCGCGTGCCTGTGCCCGCCAGGGCCGGCGCACTCAGTGTGTCGAGTTGCTGGCTGAGGCCCAGGACCTGCACGAGGGGTTGCCCGCCCGACCACCAGGCCGCCTCGGGGTTGATAACAACATGGTCGCCTCGCGTGCCATTGCTTCCCGGGTCACCTCGTCGTGCATCTGGCTAGCGGACTACAAGCAGGCCGAGACACATGCCCGAGCAGCGCTCACGGTGTACGAGTCGACCGCTCCGGCGGACCGTTCACCCATCCGACAGGCTGTCGCCCGCATTGATCTAGGCATTGCGCTGGTGCACATTGGATCGCTCGACGAGTCTGCCGCTCACGGCGGCCAGGCATTGTCCTCGACACGAGTAACCGATACGGTACTGTCCCGGGCCGGGGAGCTTGACCGGGCGCTCATGACCTGCTTTCCCCAAGAAGGGATCGCCCAGAGTTTCCATGAGCAATACCAGCAGATGGCCAGACGAGCGAACGAAGAACGCGCCTGACGCGTAAGAGCCGGTCAGAACGTCAACCGTAGGCCGCGACCGCACACCGAGGTCCGGACCATAGGCACCCGGGCACCGACCGTCGACGCGTCGTCAGTCTCCACCACACCACATTCGCCTCGATCAGGTGTCGACTCAGGCTACGACCGACGCTGCTTACCGGGCGCGACGAGGGGGTGGTGGTCTGCCACGGCGACGCCCCTAAACTGACGCGAAGGTGACGACGTGGTGGCCGGTGCTGCCTCAGCGCGCTGGAGTGCTACCAGATCTGCTTGCTCATACCGACGAACGGAGTACCCGGCATGACCGAGGTGCTGCCCGCGGGGGGAGCCGCGCAGTACGCGTGGCTGCTCGTCGCGCTGCCTGCCCTCGGCGCGCTGGTGTTGCTGGTCGGCGGCCGCCGCACCAATGCCTGGGGGCACCTGCTGGGCTGTGCGACGGTGCTCGCGTCCTTCGGCTACGGCGTGGTGCTGTTCTCCGAGTGGCTCACGCTGGGCGCCGAGGAGCGGACCCGGGAGCTGAGCCTGGGCACCTGGTTCGCGGTCAACTCGCTGCAGGTCGACTACGGCCTGCGGCTGGACCCGCTGTCACTGACCTTCGTGCTGCTCATCACCGGTGTCGGCGGGCTGATCCACCTGTACTCGATCGGCTACATGGGCCATGATCCCGGGCGGCGGCGGTTCTTCGGGTACTTCAACCTGTTCATCACGGCAATGCTCATCCTGGTGCTGGCGGACAACTTCGTCACGCTCTACCTGGGCTGGGAAGGCGTGGGTCTGGCCTCCTACCTGCTCATCGGCTGGTATCAGAACCGCCCGAGTGCCGCGACGGCGGCGAAGAAGGCCTTCCTGATGAACCGGGTCGGCGACGTCGGCCTGGCCCTGGCGATCTTCCTGATCTGGCGGTCGCTGGGCACCGTGGGGTTCTCCGAGGTGTTCGCCCGCGCCGGGGAGATCAGCGCGCCCACCCTGCTGGCGATCACCCTGCTGCTGCTGCTCGGGGCCTGCGGCAAGTCCGGCCAGTTCCCGCTGCAGGACTGGTTGCCCGACGCGATGGAGGGGCCGACCCCGGTGTCGGCTCTGATCCACGCTGCGACGATGGTGACCGCCGGCGTCTACCTCATCGCCCGGTGTAACCCGCTCTACAACCTCACCGAGACCGGGCGGCTGGCCGTCGTGGCGATCGGTGTGATCACCCTGCTGATCGGGGCGATCATCGGCTGCGCCTACGACGACATCAAGAAGGTGCTGGCCTACTCCACGGTCAGCCAGATCGGGTACATGATCCTTGCCGTCGGGCTGGGCCCCGCTGGTTACGCGCTGGGCATCCTGCACCTGCTCACCCACGGCTTCTTCAAGGCGGTGCTGTTCCTCGGTGCGGGCTCGGTGATGCACGCGATGCACGACGAGGTCGACATGCGCCGGATGGGCGGGCTCGCCCGGCATCTGCCGATCACCTTCGTCCTGTTCACCACGGGTTACCTGGCGCTGGTCGGGTTCCCGTTCCTGTCCGGGTTCTTCTCCAAGGACGCGATCATCGAGGCCGCGTTCGGCGCGGGTGGCGCCCAGGGCTGGGTCTTCGGCGGGGCGGCGATGCTGGCCGCGGGGATCACCGCCTTCTACATGACCCGCCTGATGCTCATGACGTTCTTCGGCGCGGAGCGCTGGCGCGACCTGCGCGCTCCCGGCGGCGAGAGCTACCACCCGCACGAGTCGCCGGCGGTGATGTGGGTGCCCATGGTGCCGCTGGCGATCGGCTCGGTCGGTGTGGGCTACTTCCTGTACTCAGGTGAACGGCTGGTGCACTGGCTGGAGCCGTCGCTGGGCGCCCTGCAGCACAGCACCGTCGCCCCGTTCCCGGTCGAGCTCGTCCCGTGGCTCACCGTGCTGATCTCCGCGGCGGGTGCCCTGGCGGCCTGGCTGTTCGTCGGCCGGCAACCGGTGCCGGTGCGCCGGCCCGAGCCGGTCGCGCTGCCGGTGGCCGCGGCCCGGGCCAACCTCTACGCCACCGCGATCAATGAGGCACTCATCGCCCGGCCCGGCACCTGGCTGACCCGGGCGCTGGTGTTCGTGGACAACAAAGGCGTCGACGGGGTGGTCAACGGCACCGCGGCGCTGCTCGGCGGCACGTCAGGTCGGCTGCGCAGGATGCAGACCGGGTTCGTGCGCAGCTACGCGCTGGGCATGCTGACCGGCTCTGTCGTGGTGATCGCCTTGCTGCTGGCGGTGAGCTACTCATGAGCGTGGTGCCAACCGGTGGAGGCCTGCTGCTGGCGATGCTGCTGCTGCCTCTGGTGGGCAGCGTGCTGGTCGCGCTGATGCGCTCCGCTCCGGTCGCGGCGAAGACCACCGCGCTGGTGTTCGCGCTGGGCGAGTTGGTGCTGGCGGCCCTGGCCTGGTCGGCCTACGTTCCGGGAGGGCAGCGGCTGCAGCTGCTGCTGTCCACCGAATGGATCCCGTCCTTCGGGGCTCGCTTCGCGCTCGGCGTCGACGGCATCGCGCTGGTGATGATCGCGCTGCTCGCCGTGCTGGTGCCGATCGTGATGGGGTCGTCCTGGGAGGAGAAGCTGCCCGAGGGCCGCACCGCGGCGGGCTTCTACGCCCTGTTGCTGGCCACCCAGTCGATGATGATCGGGGTCTTCGCCGCCACAGACGTGTTCCTGTTCTACCTGTTCTTCGAGGTCATGCTGGTGCCGATGTACTTCCTGATCGGCCGCTTCGGGGGGCCGCGACGGCAGTACGCGGCGGTGAAGTTCTTCCTGTACTCGCTGCTCGGCGGGCTGATCATGCTGGCCAGCGTGATCGGCGTGTTCGTGGTGAGCTCGCAGCGGCTGGGCCAGGGCACCTTCGACTGGGCGACCCTGGTGGGCATCGCCGGGAGCATCCCGCAGAGCACCCAGATCTGGCTGTTCCTCGGGTTCTTCGTCGCGTTCGCGATCAAGGCGCCGCTGGTGCCGCTGCACACCTGGCTACCCGACGCCGGTGCCGAGGCCCCGATAGGCGTCGGCGTGCTGCTGGTCGGTGTGATGGACAAGGTCGCCATCTACGGCTTCCTGCGCTACTGCCTGCCGCTGTTTCCTGAAGCGTCGCGCGCGCTGGCCCCGCTGGTGCTGGTGCTCGCCGTCGCCGGGATCCTCTACGCCGCGCTGCTCGCCGTCGGCCAGTCCGACATGAAGCGGTTCGTGGCCTACACCTCGGTGGCGCACTTCGGCTTCATCGCGCTGGGGGTCTTCGCCTTCTCCACCCAGGGGATGGCGGGCGCGGTGCTGTACATGGTCAACCACGGCATCTCCACCGGAATGCTATTCATCGTGGTCGGCATGCTGATTGCTCGGGGCGGCTCCCGGTTGATCGCCGACTACGGGGGCGTGGCGGCACTAGCGCCGGTGCTGGCCGGGATGATGCTGCTGGCTGGGCTCTCCTCGCTGGCGCTGCCCGGCACCAACTCATTCGTCTCGGAGTTCCTGGTGTTGATCGGCTCCTACCCGCGGCAGCCGGTGTACACGATCCTGGCCACCACGGGAATGATCTTGGCCGCGCTGTATGTGTTGTGGTTCTACCAGCGGCTCATGCACGGCCCGGTGCGGGGCGCGGCCGTGCTCGGTGCACTGGAAGGTCCGGGGACCGCGATGGCACCGGAAGCCGCCGCGCAGCGCCAGCGTGCCCGGTTCCCTGACCTGTCGATCCGGGAGGTCGCTGTATTAGCGCCGCTGGTGGCGCTCATCCTGCTGCTCGGGTTCTACCCGCAACCGGTGCTGGATGTGATCAATCCTTCGGTCGGGGCCACGCTGACTGAGGTCGGCCTGACCGACCCGGTCGTCGAGCAGGGAGGCAACTGAGGTGCTCGACGGTGAACTCCCAGGGGGGTTTCTGGCGCAGGTCCCGCTGCTCCAAGCGCCCGCGATCGACTACGGGGCGATCGCCCCGGTGCTGGTGGTACTCGGAGCGGCGTGCATCTCCGTGCTGGTAGAGGCGTTCGTGCCCCGCTCGGCACGGTGGTCGGCCCAGGTCGGGTTGTCGCTGCTCACGCTGGGGACGGCTGGTGCCGCGCTGGGTGTGCACCTCTACTCGTTCTCCCGAGACGGCACCAGCGACGTCGTGACGCTGTCCGGGACAGTTGCCGTCGACGGCCCCGCGCTGTTCCTGTGGGGCACGCTGCTTGCGCTGGGTCTGGGCGCGGTGCTGCTCATCGCCGATCGATCGGTGGAGCCGGGGGGCGCGTTCACCGCCGACGCCGCGGTGCGTCCGGGCACCGCAGCTGACCGCGCGCAGGTTATGGGCAGCTCGACGGGCACCGTGACGGGCACGGTGACTGGCACCACGATGCAGACCGAGGTCTTCCCGCTGTTCCTGTTCTCGCTGGGCGGGATGATGGTCTTCACCTCGGCCAATGACCTGCTTACCATGTTCATCGCGCTTGAGGTGCTCAGCCTGCCGCTGTACCTGATGTGCGGGCTGGCCCGGCGACGCCGGCTGCTGTCCCAGGAGGCCGCAGTCAAGTACTTCCTGTTGGGAGCGTTCTCCTCGGCTTTTTTCCTGTACGGGGTGGCGTTGCTGTACGGCTACGCGGGCTCGGTCACCCTGTCTGCGATCGCCGAGGCGTCCGTGGGCACCGACCGGCCGGACACCTTGCTGTTCGGCGGGCTGGCGCTGCTGGTGATCGGGCTGCTGTTCAAGGGCTCGGTCGGGCCGTTCCACACCTGGACCCCGGACGTCTACCAGGGCGCGCCGACGCCGGTGACGGCCTTCATGGCGGCCTGCACCAAGGTCGCTGCCTTCGGCGCCATCCTGCGGGTGCTGACGGTGGGTTTCGAGGGCACTCGCTGGGAGTGGCGCGGCCTGCTGTGGGGCGTCGCGATCGTCTCGATGGCGATCGGTGCGGTGCTGGGCCTGACCCAGACCGACATCAAACGCATGATCGCCTACTCCTCGGTGGCACACGCCGGTTTCCTGCTGGTCGGGGCGATCGCGCTGACCGAGGCCGGCCTGTCCGGCACGATGTTCTACCTGCTCGCCTACGGCTTCACCACGTTGGCCGCCTTCGGTGTGGTCACGTTGGTGCGCGACGCCGACGGTGAGGCCACCCACCTGTCGCAGTGGGCCGGGTTGGCCAAGCGCTCGCCGTTGACCGCTGCGGTCTTCGCGTTCCTGCTCTTCGCGCTCGCCGGCATCCCGCTGACCAGTGGTTTCACCGGCAAGTTCGCGGTGTTCAGCGCTGCGCTGGCAGACGGGATGGCGCCGCTGGTGGTGGTCGCACTGGTGGCCAGTGCGGTGGCTGCGTTCTTCTACCTGCGGGTGGTGGTGCTGATGTACTTCAGCGAACCTGCCGCCGACGGTCCGACGGTGAGCGTGCCCGGGGCGTTCACCACCGCCGCGATCACGCTCGGCGTGGTGATCACCCTGCTGCTCGGGGTGCTGCCCACCTTCGCCCTGGACTGGGCCGCGCTCGGCGTGTTCGCCTCCTGATCCGGTGATGAACGGGTCGACATCCGAGCAGGTCGCCGGCGTGGAGCTGGCCGACCCGGCGTTGCGGACCGCCCTGGAAGGTGGACTGAAGCAGGTCGAGGAGCTGCTGCACCGGGAGGTGAAAAGCGAGTTCCGCTTCCTCGCCGAGGCATCGCTGCACCTGATCGACGCCGGAGGCAAGCGGTTCCGTCCACTGTTCACGCTGCTCGCCGGGCAGTTCGGGCAGTTCGGGCGGGACGGCGGGCCAAGGCAGGAGCAGGACGTGGTGCGGGCCGCCGCGGTCGTGGAGCTGGTGCATCTCGCCACGCTCTACCACGACGACGTGATGGACGAGGCCACGATGCGCCGCGGGGCGGTGAGCGCCAACGCCCGATGGGACAACACGGTCGCGATCCTCACCGGCGATTTCCTGTTCGCGCACGCCTCCCGGCTGGTCGCCGACCTTGGACCCGACGCGGTGCGGATCATCGCCTGCACCTTCGCCGAACTGGTCACCGGCCAGATGCGCGAGACCGTGGGCCCCGCCCCCGGCACCGACCCGGTGGCGCACTACCTGGCGGTGGTCGCGGAGAAGACCGGCTCACTCATCGCCACCGCGGGCCGCTACGGCGCGATGTTCTCCGGCGCTTCCCAGGAGCGCATCGACGCGCTGCAACGGTTCGGCGAGAAGATCGGCATCGCGTTCCAGATCTCTGACGACATCATCGACATCGCCTCACCGGCCGCCCAGTCCGGCAAGACCCCGGGTACCGACCTGCGCGAGGGCATCCGCACCCTGCCGATGCTCTACGCGCTGGCCGAACCAGGCGTCGACCGGCTTCGGGTGCTGCTGGCCGGCCCGCTTACCGACGACACCCTGATCGCCGAGGCGTTGCACCTGCTGCGCAGCTCGCCGGGTCTGGACCGCGCCGTGGCCGCCCTGCACTCCTACACCGACTCCGCGAGAGCCGAACTCGCAGTGCTCCCCCCCGGCCCCGCCCGCGAAGCCCTAGCCTCAGTAACCACCTACCTAGCCGCCCGCACCGGCTGACCCCGCCCCGAATTTGCCGCAGTCTGGATGCAGACTGCGGTAATTCTGGGCTCGATAGGAGCGTTCTGCATCCAGACTGCACGGGAAGGGGGGTCAGGCACGGGACCGGGCGAATGTTGCGGAACGTAGTGAGGCCAGTTGCGGGGCGGTCTCGTAGGACACGGCGTCGGCGTGCTCGGGCATCACGGCGGTGGCGCGCAGGGCGGCTTTGGTGGCGACCACGAGATCGCGGGGGGCTGCTGCGGCCCGGCGGGCCAGATCAACCGCCGCGGCCACCACCGCTTCGTGGGCGGCGGGCGAGCGGGGCTCGTCGTCGACGTCGACCAGGCGGTAGGCCAGGCCGGTGCGCACCGCCTCCTGAGCGTCCAGCGGTTCACCGAACAGCGCCATCGCCGCGGCGACCTGCGGACCGGCAGCGCGCTGTACCAGCCACGTCATGCCTCCGCCTGGATGGATACCGAGCTGTAGGAAACGGGCGTCGAAAGATGCGCCGGGACCGACCAGGCGCAGATCGCAGGCCAGTGCCAGGTTGAGCCCGGCGCCCACCGCTGGTCCGTTGACGGCGGCGATGGTGGGCACCGCGGCGTTCGCCACGGCGAGGAAGCCGGCGTAGATGCGGTGCAGGTCGGCGGCCGAGCCGGACTTGCCGGCGGCGGCGAGCGCGTCGAGGTCACCCCCGGCGCAGAACGCGGGCGGGGCGCCGGTGATCACGACCGCGTGCACTGACTCGTCGCGGTCGCACTCCCCGACGGCACGAGCCAACCGGTCGGACAGGTCAAGGGTCAGGGCGTTGCGGCGGGCCGGATCGGACACCGTCAGCACGGCGACGCGACCGCGCCGCTCCAGATGCATATCCATGCTCATGAGTGTTTATCAGTGGTCCGATTGTCGGCTCCGCCGACGGTGTCCTAGCCCTCAACGCCACTCACGAGCTGCGCACGGGCTGCCGTTCGAGCAGGGTGGAGAGCACCACGGTGGATACCGTCCGATCCACGAACTCCACCGCGCGGAGCCGTTCCAGCGCGGTCTCCAGGTGCGCGATGCCCCCGGCGCGCAGGTGCACGATCGCATCTGCCGCCCCGGACACCGTGTAGGCCGCCACCACCTCGGGCAGCGCTACCAGGCCGGCCCGGATCCGGGCGGGGGGCACGTTGCCCCGGCAGTGCACCTCGACGAAGGCCTCGGTGCCCCAGCCCAACGCCCCGGGGTCGACCACTGCGGTGAAGCCGCGCAGCACGCCGGCGTCCAGCAGTTTGTCCACCCTGCGCTTCACCGCGGGAGCCGAGAGCCCGACGATGCTGCCGATCTCCGCGTAGCTGGAGCGGGCGTCGGCAACCAGTTGCGCCACGATCTGATGGTCGAGCGTATCCATGCGCAACATTCTGCCGGTACATGGGCAACGAAACGGCATTGATCCCCGAACACAGCGCTCCATACCATCGGATCATGTCGTCAGCTCTGAGGTCAGCGAGGTCACTGCGCTTCGGGACCGCGCGCAGGTACCTGATGTGCCCGCCGCGGTACTTCACGGTGAGCTACGTGATCAACCCCTGGATGGACCCCAGCCGGTCGGTGGATGCCGCGCGGGCGATGGCGCAGTGGGCAGCGCTGGCCGACACCCACCGCGCGCTTGGGCACACCGTGGAACTGATCGACGCCGAGCCGGGCCTGCCGGACATGGTGTTCGCGGCCAATGCCGCCACGGTGATCGGTGGCGTCGTGCTGGGCGCCCGGTTCCGGGACCGGCAACGGGCCGCCGAGGCGGAGCATTACCGGCGCTGGTTCGTCGCGCACGGCGCACCCGAGGTGGTGATGCCCAGCGCGGTCAACGAAGGTGAGGGAGACCTGGCCTGGACCGGACGGCTGTTGCTGGCCGGCACCGGGTTCCGCACCGAGCCGGCGGCGCACCCCGAGGCGCAGGAGGTACTCGGGGTGCCGGTGATCTCGCTGCGGCTGGTCGACCCGTACTACTACCACCTCGACACCTGCCTGCTGGTGCTCGACGATTCACCGACCGCCCCGCTGATCGCCTACTACCCGACGGCGTTCTCGCCGGGCTCGCAGCGGGTGCTGGCGCGGTTGTTCCCCGACGCGGTGATCGCCAGCGCGGCGGACGCGGCGTGCCTGGGGCTCAACGGGGTGTCCGATGGCCGCTCGGTGGTGCTACCCGTCGAAGCCGTGGATCTGGGATGCGCGCTGGCCGCGCGCGGATTCGAGCCCGTCTTCGTCGACGTCTCAGAACTGCGCAGGGCCGGCGGCGGCCCCAAATGCTGCACCCTGGAACTCCGCCCCTGATCCCCAAACCCCCGCGTGTCAGGCTCCTGTGCCCGGTGTGTCCGCACGTCGTGCCCGGTGTGTCGGGTGGGTGCGCGTGGAACCCGAACGCCATTGCGCTCCGCTACGGTCGAATGCGCGAGGGTCCGGAGACGAGTCGCCCTCCACCGCAGTGACCTGGGCCGATCAACCGGCTCAACCGGGGTATTGACCTGCTGGCGCGAGGAGGTTCGCTCATGGGGGCGAGGACGCGGTACGAACTGGCCGCTGAATGTGCCGTGGAGTGGCTGGCGACCCGGTTGCGCGACGATGGCTCGTATGGTCCCGATGCTGATGACCTGGCCTGCTACTACAAGTCCCCGTACCTTTTCCAGTTGTCCGGCCGAGTTCGGGAAGCCGCTCGCCTGCTGGAGTTCATCCGGGGCCGGTTCATGCGCCCCGACCACGACTTCACCACCTCCGCCGGCCACAAGAGTGACAACGCCGCCTTTACCGAGTATTGGGCGTACCCGAACGGTTGGCTCGCGATGGCCGCACAGCGGATGGGTCGTTTCGACATCGCCTATCCCGCCTTCGAGTACCTGCGGTCCTACCACCACCCCGGTCAGGACGGCTTTCTCACGAGCGCACGCTGCGGGTCCGGCGACGGCGGGGCGGATGCCCTCACCACCGCGCACCTGGGACTGGTCTGCCTGTACTTCGGCGACCTGGAACGAGCGCAAGGCGCAGGCCGTTGGCTAGCGCGGCTGCTCGCGATCCAGCCGGATCTGCGCACAGGTTTGCTCCTGCGCCTTGACCGCTCCGGACACCTTGTTCACGACGACGTACCCGAGGACAAGGCCGGGTTCCACCTCGTGAGCGCCCGTGAGCCCGACCAGGCGTACTTCATGATCGGCTACCCGATCGCGTTCCTAGCCAAGCTGTTTGAGGCAACGGCCGACGACGCGCACCTACGGGCGGCCCGCGGCTACCTCGACTTCGGGTTGTCTTGCGACGGCAATCTTCGGTCCTGTCCCACCAGCCACAAGGTGGCCTGGGGAGCCGCCGTCCTCGCCAGGATCACCGGCGACCCGCGCTACGCGGAGCTGGCGGTGATCATCGCTGATCATCTGCTCGGTATCCAGGATCCCAGCGGCGCCTGGCTCACAGACCAGCCGGCGCACACGATGTTCGACCAAACCGCCGAAATCGCCATCTGGATGCAGGAGATCAGCGCCGAACTGCGGGAGCCGTAGGTCAGACCCTCCGGGCGTGTCAGGCTCCCGTGCCCCGTGTGTCCGCCGCTGCTGCACGGTGTGTCGGTGGGGCAGGCGCGGAACCCCGCACCCGGTGGGCGCGTTGCAGTGGTGGGGACCCGAACACACCGGGGAGGTCGACCACCGTGCACAACCACGTCAACGGGCTGAAGACAGCGCTGCTGCTCGGCGGGCTGTCGGCGCTGGTCGTGCTGATCGGATCATTCTTCGGCAGCACCGGAGTGCTCATCGCGTTGGTGCTCGTGGTGGGGATGAACGCCTACGCCTACTTCAACTCGGACAAGCTCGCTCTGCGAGCGATGCACGCTCGACCGGTGTCCGAGCCTGAGCAGCCCACGATGTATCGGATAGTGCGGGAGCTGGCCACCGACGCCCGCCAGCCCATGCCGCGGCTCTACGTCAGCCCGACGCAAGCACCCAACGCCTTCGCCACCGGCCGCAACCCGCGCAACGCTGCGGTGTGTTGCACTGTCGGGATCCTCGAGCTGTTGGACGAGCGCGAACTGCGCGGAGTGCTCGGCCATGAATTGTCGCATGTCTACAACAGGGACATCTTGATCTCCTCCGTGGCCGGAGCGCTGGCCGGCATGGTGTCGGCGTTGTCGAACCTGGCGCTGTTCGCGGGAATCTTCGGCGGTGGCGGAGGCGATCGTCCGAACCCGATCGCCATGATCCTGATCGCTCTGCTGGGTCCGATCGCGGCTGGCATCGTGCAGATGGCGGTGAGCCGATCGCGGGAGTACCAGGCCGATGCCACCGGCGCGCAGCTCACCGGTGACCCGCTGGCGCTGGCCAGCGCGCTGCGCAAGCTGGAGTACGGCACCCGCGCAGCGCCACTTCGCCCGGAGCCTGCGTTGACCTCGCAGTCTCACCTCATGATCGCCAACCCGTTCCGGCCGGGCGACGGCGCTGCGCGCTTGTTCTCCACGCACCCGCCGATCGCGGATCGGGTTAACCGCCTAGAGGAGATGGCTCGGCGCCAACTGCCCTGACACACTTCTCCTGGCGTCAGCGCGCGGAGCGGGCGACCTCCATGACGTACCGGCCGTAGCCGGACCTCGCCAGCGACTCGCCGAGTGCGTGGCAGGCCTCGGCGTCGATGAAACCCATCCGCAGGGCGATCTCCTCCAAGCAGGCGATCCGCACCCCCTGGCGGTGTTCGAGCACCTGAACGAACTGGCCTGCCTCGAGCAGCGACTCGTGGGTCCCGGTGTCCAGCCAGGCGAACCCGCGACCCAGGTCGATCATCGTGGCCCGGCCCTGCCGCAGGTAGTGCAGGTTCACGTCGGTGATCTCCAGCTCGCCGCGCGCGGACGGGGTGAGCGAGCGAGCGACCTTCACGACGTCGTTGTCGTAGAAGTACAAGCCGGTGATCGCCCTGTTCGAGCGGGGCGTTGCCGGCTTCTCCTCGATAGAGATCAACTTTCCGGTGCCGTCGACCTCGCCGACCCCGTAGCGCTGCGGATCTTTGACCGGGTACCCGAACAGCACACAACCATCCACTGTGGCCACACACTGTTGCAGCGTGGTGGCGAAGCCGTGACCGTAGAAGATGTTGTCACCAAGGACCAGGGCGACCGGGTCGTCCCCGATGAAGTCCGCGCCGATCACGAAGGCCTCGGCCAGGCCGTTGGGCTGGGGCTGCTCGGCGTAGCTCAGCCGCAGGCCCAGCGTGGCACCGTCACCGAGCAGGCGGCGAAACAGCGGCAGATCCAACGGGGTGGAGATGACCAGAATTTCCCGGATCCCGGCCAGCATGAGCACCGAGAGCGGGTAGTACACCATCGGCTTGTCGTACACCGGCAGCAGCTGCTTGGAGACGGCCTGGGTGATCGGATGCAGCCGGGTGCCGTTGCCGCCGGCGAGGATGATTCCCTTCACCGATAGTTGGTGAAGCGCAGCAGGCGTTGCGCTGACCTGCGAGGACATCCGCAATACCGCCTTTGACCAGGCATTATGTCTCCCGTCGTTTGTCGTCGGTGAGCGATGTTTCCAGACGCCATTTGTACCCGTCGTGTACCCGCTGGAGGGCGGCGGCGTGAGCTTCGACAACAGCAACGCGACACAGATCGGGATCGCCGCGAGCATCCTCGACGACTTCGCGGACGTGGGGAGCCGCCCATCCGTGGCGATCTACTGGGAGCACGACTCATTGAGCCTGATCCCGGCGCAGGCCGTTGCGATGGCCCGGGACCTGCTGTCCGCTGTGTTCGTGCTCCCGGCGCCGGTGGTAGCGGCTGAACCTCTCTGACCTGTGGTTTAGCGGTGTAGCACCGGTCCGCGCCACCCGAGAGAACCGGCCGCGGGAGAGCCGCGGGGCGGCCGCGAGGTGCTACCGCTACCCCCGGGTCGTAGCCTGGACCAGTACCTCCTCGCCGAGGTTCACGCCCCGGGTTAGCTCCCCGGGGCATCGGCGGGGAGCCCGGCGAGGAGAGGGTCAGCGGTGGACGTTGACGACGACGATGCGCGCACGACAGGCCGGCGGCTGCGGCAGATCCGGAATGTGCGCCGCAAGTCGCTCGAGGTGGTCGCCGGGCTCGCAGGTATCAGCACCGGCCACCTGTCCCGCATCGAACGTGGGGAACGTGCACTGGACCGGCGCTCGCTGATCGTGGCCCTAGCCGACGCGCTGGAGGTCGCACCCTCAGAGTTGACCTCGCTACCGATACCGGCACCCGCTGACGGCGGAGCTGACGCGGGGGTCGCTGCCGTGCGTCTCGCGCTGATGGCCGTCAACCACGACCGACCCGGCGGCCAGATCGTGCCTGTGGAAACACTGCGAGCCAGAGTGAGGGCAGTGCTCGACGCGCGCTGCCGCTGCGACCGGCAGGCTGAGGCCGCCGGCGCGCTACCGGACCTGATCCGCGACGTGCACACCAGCATCACCGCCGGTCGTGACGTCGCCGAGCTACTCTCCTTGGCGGTGCTATTGCACACCCAGGGCACCAGCGCGTGGCTGCGGGTCGTGGGCGCCCCACTGGACCTGCGCTCGGCGGCCGCCACCTTGGCCCGGCAGGCAGCGCGAGACCGTGACGACCCGACCGTGCTGGGCATTGCCACCGTCGGATCCGTGGGTGTGATGCTCACCGCAGGGGCGTTCGGACTCGCGCAGACCGAGCTTGACTCCGTGACTGTGCCGACGAACAGCCCAGAGTCCACCCAACTGGCCGGCATGCTCGCACTGTCCCAATCACTAGTAGCCGCTGCGGACAAGCGCCCCGGGGACGTGGACGTGCCCTTGGCTCAAGCCACCGAACTGGCTCAGCGCACCGGGGAGGGCAATGCGTACTGGATGGGGTTCGGTCCGACCAACACCGGGCAGTGGCGGATGGCCGCCGCGCTGGAGAATGGCGACCACGAACGGGCTGTGGCTATCGCGGAGAGCCTGCACCCGGAACGGCATCCGAATCTGCCACGGCGCGCCGCGTACTGGGTTGACTACGGCCGGGCGCTGTCCCGGGTGCGGGGACGCCACGGTGAGGCCGTGATGGCATTCCGCCGCGCTGAGACGATCTCGCCGTTGCACCTACACCGCTCCCCGCTGGCCCGGGACGTCCTCGCCGAGCTGATCACGCGGTCCCGCCGGGACGCGGTAGGCCGAGAGTTGCGGGGGATGGCGTACCGGGCGGGTCTGCCCGTGTAGTTCAACCGGGGGATATTGCCGTACGGCAAACCGTGCCGTCGTTGATCGTTCACTGTCGACAACCGTGACCGACGTTTCGATAACTGCGCCGGCCGGTGGCGACAACCGCAGGGTGCTGCACGCATCGTGCTCCTGCCGCGGGGTCGCCAACGGGTTCGCCAACCTGGTGGTGTCCAAGCGGGACGGGTGCATCGAGCTGGACCCGCACGCCGTCGGCTGCTGCACGCTGACGCTGGCCGAGGTTGAGGCCTGCGCGCTGCGGGATGCGCTGACGGGGTGGCTCGGGTGACCTGGTATTTGCAGTCCTTGGCCGACTACGACACCCACCGGGGCCAGTTGCGCGGTGGCAGGGTGGTCGGCGCGTGCGGGGTGGAGTTCGCACCGCTGCGGGCGTTGCGTAGTGGCCCGGCGTTGCCCAGCGGCCCTTCCGATCTCGGGCAGGTCTGTCCGCAGTGCACGAAGGTCGCCCCGTGAGCCCGACGCTGGGCGATGTCCACCCCGGGCTGCGAGGTGCACCTGTTGACGCAGAGCGAGCACCCCACAGACACGCTCAAGGGCCCGCTGCGGGGCCTCACTAGACATGGCTGTCATTCAGCACGACCAGCCACCACCCGTCCGCCGTGCGAGCCCTGCCGTCTGATCTTCCTTGTCGAGGCCAGCGCCCCGGGCAGATTCGCGCGGCGAGACGAGCAGGGACCCCGGCATCGTGGACCACTGGATGCCCAAACCGGCCAGCTGAGTATCCCTTCAGCACTGCCGAGCGTGTCGAGCGAGCCCTTCGCCTGCACGTGTACCCGGTGCTCGGTCATCTGCAGCTCGCCGAGGTCCGCAGCTCGCACCTCAGGGGCTGGGTGAGGGACCGGACCGCCGTGCTGTCGCCGAGCACGCTGGCGACTACACCATTTCGACGCCGGAGCAGGTGCACGGGATGCACAGCGCGTTGCCGGAGCGGTACCGGGCGATTGCCTATGTTGCCGCTGGGTGTGGGCCGCGCGGCGGCGACGTGTTTGGCCTCGAGCTGGGTGGACAGGTCAGGAAGATAGGGGGAGGTGGTAACTAACGGTAGTTGGTGAACTGCAGGGCGACGCCGAATTCGCGGCTCTTCAACAGGGCGATGACGGCTTGTAGGTCGTCGCGCTTCTTGCCCGAGACACGAAGCTGGTCGCCCTGGATCTGGGCTTGGACGCCCTTGAGCTTCTCGTCGCGCACCGCCTTGGCGATCTCCTTGGCCTTGTCCTGGCTGATGCCCTGCAGGATCCGCCCGGTAGTTCGGTAGACCTTGCCCGAGACGGCCGGCTCGTCCACGTCGAAGGACTTCAGTGAGATGCCCCGCTTGACCAGCTTGCCCTTCACCACGTCGACGGCGGCGCGGCAGCGCTCCTCGGTCTCGGCCTCGATCGTCATCGCCTCATCACCAGCCCAGGTCACCTTCGCCCCGGTACCGCGGAAGTCGAACCGGGTCGACAGCTCCTTGGCCGCCTGGTTGAGCGCGTTGTCCACCTCCTGCCGGTCGACCTTGCTGACCACATCGAACGACGGATCCGCCACCGCATCCTCCTCCCGCTGAGCCGGGTGCCGACCTTACTCGTCACGCCGGTGTCACCCTGTGTATCGTGGCCCACGGCCGGCACACCCCGGCCACCAGGCGGGTTGCCCGAGCGGCCAATGGGAGCGGACTGTAAATCCGTCGGCTGATGCCTTCCAAGGTTCGAATCCTTGACCCGCCACACCAGCAGAAGTAGCCTCTGACCTGCGATGACAAGTTAGGGGCTTCGTCGGGGAGTGACGATCGGTGTCCCCGTGGCTGCCCGCTGTACCCCGTTGGCCACCGCTGTATCTGGCATGGATTTGGCACGGCCGGTGGCTGGTGGGCTCGACCTACTCGCCCCCGTTCCCTCATCCCCGGCCGCCTCTGCGTCGGATCGCCGGTGTCAAGGGTGGCGCTTGCGCCATCGCGTCAGCGACGCCGCATCGCGGCGCCCTTGATGCCGGTGAGCCGACGTAGGACGATCCCGGGGACTCCTGAGGGGACGGAGATCCCTTGCGAGCACTTCTGTGTGAACGCTGATTGATCGTGTGTTCGCGTGCTTGGGAGTGTCGTTGTGTGCTGCTGAGCTGCGGCTACGCTCCGGTATGTATCGGCCCGTGCGGATTCGTTGCGCCGCTTCCGCTGACGATTCGCTGATGATGATCACGGCGAGCCCTTGAGCCCCAGCAGCATGCAAGTCGTCTCTTCCTCTCCCGATCTGCGACGCAACCCGGCTCCTCCAGTGTGCTGGTGGTGCTGTGTCAGAGGCCTCAACCGGTAGGCAGGCGGGGTCACAGGGCTCCGCTGTTGACCCGGCGAAGAGAATCGTGATCGTGGTCCCTACGTCGCCGCGTATCAAGTGAGAAGTCGTTGTTCGACGTATTGGAGGGGTAGCCGTTGGACGGGACGTCGGTGTTCAACGTATTGGTCGGAAAGTCGCTGTTCGACGGCCGCGACGAAGTTCTCCATACTGACAGGCAAAACGTCGACGCCGCGCTCGTCCCACTCATCGCGGTCGATAGGGTCTGTGGTGTGTTGGATCGCCCAAGACAGGAAATCGCTGTCCTCCATACGCAACCGGTCCAACATCATTCGCTGCTTCCAGTCGTCCAGGCTGTAGCCTATGTAGAGAAGGGGGTTGGTCCGAAGCTTAGCTGCGACTGTGAACGGAAACAGGTCCCTGAGATCGACGCGGTTGAAGTAGTCGATGTAGTGGTCTTCGGTGATCACAAAGCTGTCGGCTCTGTGAATCCGGTCCGCTGAGCCCAGAACCTTCGCGATGACAGTCCGTTGCTCGAGCCGGAGATCGACGTACTCATGGGGCGCTCGGATAACGGTCAGTTCACCATCGGCAGTGATGTGGCGAAACAGTTCGCGATCTCTGCCGTAGGCAATGTAGGTGAGGAGTTCGCACGGCTCACCTTCCTCTGCGAATGCACGCTCAAGGGAGTCGTCGTAGTTCATCGTCACGATAAGCATGCATTCGCGGGCTTCTCCCGCCTCGCGTATACGGCGGGATAGCCGAGCCAGAAAGCGGTGAAGAAGCGTGGGTGGGTAGTCCGCGGCGAAGATATCGTGGAGTTCGTCGTAGAGTGGTCCCTGGCCCTCCAGCCTGGCCAGGCGCCGTGATACCCGGGTCAGGTCTTGACTCTTGATCGCCGTCATGCCCATGTGTTGGGCCAGCTCGGTGGCGAGCTCCTGGGAAGTGGGCGGATACCGGCCTCGCTCCCAAGAGACGTTTGCAGGTCGCTCACACAGGTTGATCCCCGCGCCGAGCACCGGAACTACCTTGCCCGTCAACAGGCGCTGGGTGACTAAGTCGTAAACAGCTCGCAGCTCCTCGCTTAAATTGGCGGCGAGGTTGTTGGCTGAGGCCAGGGTGGAGGGGTGGTCATTGCCCAGCACTCGGCGGTAGCGGGTGTGGGTGTCCTCGTCGAGTTCGCGGGCCCGCTGGTATTCCCCCAGCGCGTGCAGGTCGGTGGCGAGGTTGTTGGCTGAGGCCAGGGTGGAGAGGTGGTCATCGCCCAGCACTCGGCGGTAGCGGCTGTGGGTGTCCTCATCGAGCTCGCGGGCCCGCTGGTATTCCCCCAGCGCGCGCAGGTCGGTGGCGAGGTTGTTGGCTGAGGCCAGAGTGGAGAGGTGGTCATCGCCCAGCACCCGGCGGTAGCGGGTGTGGGTGTCCTCATCGAGTTCGCAGGCCCATTGGTGCCTTCCCCGCGCGCTCAGGTCGGCGGCGAGGTTGGTGGCTGAGGCCAGAGTGGAGGGGTGGTCATCGCCCAGCGCCTGGTGGAAGCGGCTGTGGGTGTCCTCGTCGCGGTTGCGAGCCCGCTCAGCGGTCGCTTGAACCGCTCGGTCGAGGGCGTCGATTAGCCGGACCATGTCGGTGCGGAAGGTTTCGTGGTCGAGTTGGACGGCGTAGCGCCGGGCGAGCGGGGCGAGGATCTCAGGTAGGTCATCCCGTCGCGGGGCTGCTGCTCCGTCGACCAGGACCGGGATGACCAGGACGTCGCGATCAAGGGCAGATTTGATCTCTAAGCGCACCAGGTCGTCGGGGTCATCCAGCCGGCGCCGGCCGTGTTCGTCGGTGCCACGGAGCCACCTCGTGCCGATGAGCGCGAGGAGCACGTCGCATCCGCCGACCGCACGTTCGATCGCCTCGCTAAAGTCGAGGCCGGGTTCAATCGAGTCGACGTCCATGAATACGTTGGCGTCGCCGAACCGCTCGGCGAGCCGGTCACGGAGACGCCCCGCCACATGCTGGGTGTCGTCGCGCCGGTAGCTCAGAAAGATCTGCCCGGAAACCGTGTCGCTCATCGCCTTGTGTCCGTCGATTTGCTCCGTTCCGAAATGCCGAGCCTACGAGCAGCCTCGGCCCGGTGTACAGCCGTCATGGCGGCGGACGTCGTGCTGGCAGATAGCCTCGCGCGGACATTCGATGGTGGTCGGCCCGTGCAGTGGCGAAGTGTTTTCCCGTGGTGGTACGTCCTGATCACCTCGCGGGACCTGCACTGGCATGAGCTGACACCCGGTATCGGTGAACGTGTCGACCGGGTGGAGACGATCAGCCCTACTTCGCCAGCGAGCCGAGGTTCTTGAGCAGCAAATGCGGATCAGATCGCTGCCGCGGAGATCCGCCGCTGGCGGTAAACAAGGCTTGCGCGTTCCCGGCGGAGACTGACACAACGGCTCAGGAGTACCTGACTAGCTACGCTGCTGACGTGCTCGCCCCAGGGACGTCGGTGACCTACCTGCCTCGTTGGCTACCAGCCGGCAGCTGGCCTTCGACCGGTTGGCCGTCGAGGAACCGCGGCGCTGGATCTGTTCAGCATGACTGCCCAGTTGGTGGACGATCACGCAACAGGAAGGGCATCACGATGCCCCTTCCGGGACACAGCGACAAAGCGCCCATGAGCCGTCAACGGCGGTGCGCCGTAGCGAGTGTCGAAGCCCGCCGGGCCGGTCCGCGCGAGCACGGCCGTCAGGCCGCGCGCAGCAAGCGGGATCGGCCCGGGCGGGCAAGCGAGCTGGTGTACCAACTCAGCCACCTCCGCGCCGGCGCAGCTGGCGCCTTGATCTCATAGAGGTGGATTCGGCAACAACGTTGAGTGACGTCGCGTGACGTCGCGTGACCACGCCCCCGATTCAAGATCGAACTTACTGGCTCATATCAGAAGTTGTTCACCGCTGCTCGTGAGCTGCGGCGATAGCAGGCGCAAACGCTTGCACGCCCGCCTCTTCGACGAGCTCATTCGGGAGTTCCGGCGACCCGATCTGTCTTAATCTTAATGCCGAGTCCTGGGATACGTGTCGCGCACCGATGGTCACATTCGCATCAGAGCATGGATTTTCGGTCGCCTGATCGGGGGTTTCCGTGGGAGCGAGCGGGCCGTAGCGTGAAACGGGTCTGTTAGGCCGACATTGGAGGCGCTGTGTCACTGACCGTTCCCGTGAGCCTGTTGGAGAAGGCGCAGCACGGCGCCGTCTCGGACGATGAATTTGTGGAGTGTATTCGCGAGTCGCTGCCTTACGCGTGGTCGATGGTAGAGCGGCTGGCGAAGGAGCTGGATGCTACCGGTGCACCGTCGGTACAGAACCTGGAGGTTCCGCCCGACGACGCGTCGTGGGGTGAGGTTTTCCGCTTGGTCGGCAGTGATGCGATGCGGGGAACGGTTCAGCGGCACTTCGGCGTGCGTATGGCTTTTCAGAACTGTTGCAAGGTCGGGCTGTTCCGGCTCGATGCGACGGAGGAGTACGAGGCGTTCGTCTCGCCGCGTGCGCAGCTCCTCAACCAGGATCCCTCGTTGCTGAATTGCTGAGGAGCCACATAAAAGGGAGGGGTGCCGGGTTGCTCGGCACCCCTCCCTTCACGTTGGTCTGATTTTGTCCGCGGACGGGTCTCCCCGGCGGCCACCGGGGCCGTCGAAAGGCAAGGACTCTTACTGTGACGGGTCGACTTTGAGGGCATACTCTAGCTCGAACCGGTGGGCATCTAGCAGTAAATCGGCGGTTTCAAGTGGCGTGCTGTCTTCTGAATATGTTGTCCGGACGATTATCATTACTGGAGTGCCTGGTCGTAGCTGTAGCTGCTTGGTCTCGGACGGCCGAGGCATCCGTGCCCTCAACCGTTCCACTACAGCGGTCGGTCGTTTACCGATGACGGTAAACCGGTCGACCAGGCCGGCACCCATGTGCGGACCTTCCTCCGGTCGCTCGATGACGGTGCCTTTCGTGATGGCAAGCGGCTCGTATGACTGGACGATCATCATCGGTTCGTCGTTTGCGAAGGAAACGTAGTCTGTTCTCATGACATCGGCGCCGACTGGGATTTGTAGACGTGCTGCGATGTCGGCAGCGGCCCGTTCCGGGTAGGTGTGGTGGCGGTATCTCGGGATTCGGTCGGAGGCCAATGCTTCCTCGGCGAACGGTGCACCAGGGTCCGACTTGTAGTGCAGCGCTGATCGTCTGACTAGTGGTTGATAGCGACGCACGAACGCGCCACCACCCCGTAGCCGGTCAATGAGGCCCTCAGCTTCGAGAATATCGAGTGCCCGGCGCGCGACGATCCGCGATACCTCGAAAGTCTCACTAAGAGCGTCCTGAGTGGGTAGCCGGTCACCCGGCTGCAGGCTCCCACTGATCATCTGCTCGCGCAGTGCCCCGGCGATCCGCTCGTACATGTGCTCGGACATGACGGTCCCTCCCTGGCTCGTGGGTCCTGGCTGGCGCAGCCTACTTGACTTGGTATGCCAGCACTTGGTATACCTACTGTAGCAATGGCATACCAAGTTGACCAGCGGCGAGCCGGACGAACCGGCAGGACCAGCGACAGACAGCAACAGGGAAGGATTGATCATGGGAGCACCGAAGTATGCACGGTTCGCGGTGGACTTCGACGAGTGGTTTCCGCAGGGCTTGTACCTGGTCGGGGAGATCACTCCGGTGACGGAGTACCAGTCGCAGGAGGACAAGGCACGCAACCGTCCGGTCCGGCCTCGGGTGGACGAGGTCACGGGGCGCCCACTGTTCCGCGGGACCTTCGCGGACCCCTCGGCCGACAAGGACCGCGAGAAGTCGGTCACGGTGGAGTTCGCGTGTGCGCATCAGCCGGTCCCACCGCAGGCCGTGGCGGGGCTGCCGTTTCGGCCGGTGGTGCTGGAGGGCCTGACCGTGCAGCCCCGTGCGGAGACCTCCGGTCAGGCCAAGTGGCTCACCTGGACCATCCGGGCCACCGCCATGAAGGCACCGGGTGCTGCCACGGCCGAGGGGACCGCAGCGGGCAAGACGGCGCCGGGCAGGTCCGCAACCGACACGACTGGCAGGGCTGCGGCATGAGCAGTCCCAACCTGTCAGAAGAGCGGCCAGCGGGCCCGAGCTCACCGCGGCGGGTGTCGGGGCCGCAGTGGGTGCTGTCTCCGCTGGACTATCGCGCGCATGTGCTGGCCGATAGTGACCAGCCCCTGGGCGTGGTCGCCGCGCGGTGCGGGGCGGTGCTGCCGGTGGTCTTCCCCGTCCGCGATCAGCCATCCGGCCGGCCATGCCCGCCGTGTGAGGTGATCCTGCGCGTGGAGCTGGACGCCCCGGGCAGATTCGCGCGCACGCCAGCCCGGTGACGCATCACCGGCGGTCATGAGGGAGACGAGCGTGATGCCTGGAAATAAGCCAGTGCCACAGCAGCAACCCAGGACGTTGATGGAGCTGCATGACGCGCTGGTGCGAGTTCGGCCGAGTCCAGATGCGCCCTTGGAGCAATGGCAGGCGTATTACCACCGGTCGGCCGTGTTGTATGCCGAGATCGCCGAGATCGATCGGGGACACCATCACGAGGCCCTGTACTGGGCCGAGCGAGAGCTAGAAAAGGCCAAACAGGTCACCGGCGCCATCAAGAAAGGGGCAACATCCTGGGACCCGTGGGCTGAATCCGCGCATTTCCCACAGTAAGAAAGGGAGGTGGATGGCGATGAGGGTAGGCAGGCTGTGGGCTGCGCTGCTCGCGCGACGACGGGCGTTCCCAGGTCGGGTGCGCGTGACGTGGCAGACCTGCCGCCGATGCGGAAGCTACTCGTTCCAGCCAGTGGGTAGCGACCGGCTCTGCGGGGGCTGCTTGAGCCTGCAATAACAGACACCGCCGACAGAAGAAGGTTCAGCCAGGAAAATTAACGCACCGGGGGTGGTGCGGTAATGCCGCACACCCTCATAAAACACAAGACCGGCCTACGCGCAGAAGCGGATTTCACGGCTACCAACCTTGTCCGCTTCTGCGCTGTCCACACCAGATCCCGGAGTGAACAGTGAGAAGGATAGAACACAGCGCCGCCACGGCGCCATCCCCGGATACCCGAAAGGGTTGCCGGGTCGCTTATCAGTCCGCCCCAGTCGCTGCCCACAGACACGGCCTATGCCTCGTGAGTGGCAGGTCGGCGCAGGACTCTCCCCGCGCGGGAGGTGACCGGTGATGCGCACCGACCAGTACTCCCGATGGGTCGACCCGGCCCCGCTGGAGGTGGAACGGCCCCGGCTGCCGTGGTGGACGATGCTGCCCCGCAAACTGCTGCTGGCCGCCTCACCGATCATTCTCGTGGCCGTCGTGATGACGGTGGCGGTGTTCGTCGCCCGTCGAGTGTGGCGCTACCCGCTGTTCCTGATCGGCACCGCGATCCTGACCGGCCTGGGTGTCGGCTACTCGTGGTGGGCTCCGGTCGAGCTGCTCGCCGCGCTCGGCGTCGGGTGCGGACTGTGGGCCTGGCGGCACCCCGACTCGTTCACCCGCACCGTGGCGCGGCAGCTTCGCTCGGAGTGGCGCCGCGTAGTGGTCTACGCCTGGCCGTGGCGCCGGGTGATGCTCTTCTCAGAGCTGACCAAGCGCACCGGGCATGGCCTGCACCGGGTGCACTATCCCCGCATCCGCCGAGTGCGGGCCGACGGCTGGCGCGACCGGGTGTCGGTCACGTTGCTGCACGGCCAGTGCGCTGCCACCTACGCCGCCCACGCCGATGAGCTGGCCAACTCCTTCGGTGCCCGCTCGTGCCGCGTCCGGCTGGATCGGCCGCGCCGGATCTGGCTGGACCTGATCCACGCCGACCCCCTCGCCCAGCCGGTCCGGGTGCCCGCGCTGGCCGACCCGGGCACGTTGGTGGATCTGGCCCGGGTGGTCATCGGCCGCACCGAGACCGGCCGGCCGTGGCAGCTGCGCCTGCTCGATCGGCACATCCTCGTCGCGGGGGTCAGCGACGCCGGGAAATCGTCGGCAATGTGGGCCGTGCTGCGCGCACTGGCCCCCTGGATCCGCTGCGGGCTGGTGCAGGTGTTCGGCATCGACCCCAAGGGCGGCATGGAACTGGGCCGGGCGCCGGGGCTGTTCCAGAAACTGGTGTGCAGCAACGGCGCCGACGCCATCGAACTGCTCGAACACGTCGCCACCCTGACCCGCCAACGCGCGGCAGCCCTCCGGGCGCAGGGCACCCGCAAATGGACACCGGCATCGGGTCAGCCATTCGTGCTGCTCATCGTGGACGAGCTGGCCGACGTGATCGCCTACCAGCCCGAGACCGGGCTGCGTAAACGCGCCAATGTGGCCTTGCAGTCCATCCTCTCGCAGGGCCGGGCGCCCGGGGTGTGCGTGATCGGGCAACTCCAAGACCCCCGCAAACAGATCATCGACTGCCGCCACCTATTCCCTATCAAGATCGCCATGCGGCTGGACGAACCCGAACAGGTCGACATGGTGCTCGGCGACGGGGTCCGGGAACGCGGCGCGACAGCGCACGAGATCAGCGAGGACACCCCCGGCGTCGCCTGGGCCAAGATCGACGGCCGCCGCGACCCCGACCGCGCTAGGGCCTTCCACACCACCGACGCCGATCTCGACGAGCTCTGTGAGTACGTGACCGCTGGCCGGCACTACGCGCCCCGCTCGCTCCCCGGAAAAGAGGCAGCATGAGCACCACCGTCGTTGATCGGCTGGACACCCTCCGCGCGCACCTCGCCGAGTTCGAGCTACCCGAGCTGTACTCGGTGACCGTGATCGCAGCCTGCGGTGGGCCGAGCGTGAGCGCGCAACTAGCCTGCCACCAACCACCCGAGATCGCCTCAGCACTGCTGGCCTGGGTCGACACCCTCACCGAGGTCACCGTCGAGGCGTGGCGGGTCCCCTATGGAGACTGCGTGCACCTGTCGGTGCTCGGCCGCCTTCCTGGTGGCGTCTCGGTCCGGGTGTATGGCGGTGTGCCGTTCACCCAGCACGGCATCGGTGCCGATCTCGCTCCGGACGCCAACACCACCGTGCCGCTGGCGGTCCTGCGGGAGCGGGCCACCGTCGGGGAGGTGACCGTCTGATGACCACCACCCAACCCGCCACCGTCGACGTGACGGGGATGACCCGGGCGCAGCGGGCCACGCTGCCATTGACGGCCGATGTGGTCTTGGCGGTGGCCGAGCAGCACGGGGTGTGTGTGCGGCCCTTGGCGATGCGCCGGATCGACACCACCACCGGTCGGGTCGACGTCGTGCCCGTCCCGTGCGGTTCGACTCGGGAGGATCAGTGCCGGCCGTGTGCGGACAAGGCTCGGCGGTTGCGGATGGTGCAATGCCGCGAAGGCTGGCACCTCGCAGACGAGCCGGTCACCGAGCGGACCAAGCCCAGCGAGGAGCAGCACGCGCTGATGGCCGCCCGGGCGGACCTGGTCGCGGCCTACGCCGAGTGCCGCCAGGCTGGTGACGCCGAGGAGTGCGAGCAGATCGCCGACTCCGTCGCCGAACTGGACGTCGAGCTACGGGCGCTCGGCGTGCGGGGTCGGCTGACTCCGCTGGAGCTGCCGGCCAAACCCGTCAAGCGCTCCACTCGGCGCCGGCAGGATGCCCCGAACCTGCCCCGCCGACCCGTGGAGCGGCGCACGGTGGGGCGGTTGTACGCCGGTCGGTACCGGCCGTCGACCTTCCTCACGCTCACCCTTGATTCCTACGGGCGGGTGGATTCCGATGGGGCGGCGGTCGATCCGGACCGTTACGACTATCGGCGGGCGGCGCGGGACGCGGTGCATTTCCCCGCCCTGCTGGACCGGTTTTGGCAGAACACGCGGCGCTGTGTCGGGTGGGACGTGCAGTACTTCGGCACCGTCGAACCCCAGAAACGCGGTGCGCCGCACTTCCACGCCGCCATCCGGGGTGCGATCCCCCGGACGGAGCTGCGGGCGATCGCGGCTGCGACGTATCACCAGGTGTGGTGGCCAGCCCATGACCAGCTCGTCTACGGCGGGGAGCGGCTGCCCGTGTGGGACGCTCGCGCCAAGGCATTCACCGATCCCGACACTGCTATGCCGCTGCTGACCTGGGAACAGGCCTGCGAGGAGCTGACCGAACCCGCGCACGTCGTCCGCTTCGGTACCCAAGTGCACGTCAAGGGCATCTTGGGTGGCAGTGAGGAAGCCGGTCGTCACATTGGCTACCTCACCAAATATCTCACCAAGAGTATTGGGCAGGCCGCTGGCCTCGACGAGCACGCCACTGACACCCAACGTGATCATGCCCGGCGGCTACATGCCGAACTGCAGATCACCCCGTGCTCGCCGCAGTGTCCGGTGTGGCTGCTCTACGGCATCCAACCCCGAGGCGCGCGGCACTCTATGACGCCGGGACGGTGCAAGGGCAAGGCCCACAAGCCCGAGCACCTGGGCATCGCCGGCCGTCGTGTCCTCGTCTCCCGCAAGTGGTCCAACAAGACCCTTGATGACCACCGCGCCGAACGCGGCGAATTCGTTCGGCAACTCCTCGAAGAGGCCGGCATCCAGCCCGCCCACGGCGTCGAGAGCGGCCCGTATCTGTGGGAACGCCCCGCCCCCGCAGACCCCGATGTACCACCCCGGCCGGTGCTGCTGCTGCACGCCGTGGCGGAACGGCAGCGATGGAAGGCCGAGTACGCCGCCGCGCAACTCGCTGTCGGTGAACCACCTACCAACCGTTCGGCAACTACCGATCAAGCGGCGTAAGGGGGCACGGAGGATGGACGAGGAACGAATGCTCCGGGTGAAGGAGGCCGCCGAGTTGTTGGGCACCGGGGAGCGGTTCGTGCGCCGGTTGATCGAGGAACGGCGTATCGAGTTCACCAAGGTCGGGCGGCACGTCCGCATCCGACGTACGGTGCTGCTCACGTTCATCGCGGCCAACACCGTGCAACCGATTCAGCGCGGGCGGGCGGCCTGATGGTGGACGAGAAGCCGAAGCGCGTTCGTAAGCGGCGGACCCGTCGCCGATTCGGTGCCGTGCGGCACCTGCCCTCGGGCCTGTGGCAGGCGCGGTATCCAGACCCCGCTACGGGCAGGTTGACCGCCGCCCCCGATCGCTTCCGAACGCGCAAGGATGCCGAACTGTGGCTCGCCGAGGAAGAGACGAAGATCCTTCGTAGCACCTGGGTTGATCCGAATGCAGGAAAGATCACGGTCCGGGAGTGGGGCGACCGGTGGTTCACCTCGGCGCGTGCGACGCTCAAGGCCAAGACCGTCGGGTCCTACGAATCACTGCTGCGGACGACGATCTACCCCACGTTTGCTGACACCGATGTCGCTGCGGTGAAACCGATACATGTGTCTGAGTGGGTCGCGAAGCTACGGCGGCGGAAGTCCGCTCGCACCGGCAAACCGTTGAGCGCGTCCAGGGTTCGGCAGGCATACCGGGTGTTGTCACTGCTGATGGCTGCGGCGGTTGAGAACGAGCTCATCGGGCGGTCACCGTGCCGAGGAGTACGGATGCCGAAGCTGCCCGAGACGGATCCGGAGATCCTCACGAACGAGGAGATGGATCGGATCATCCAGGCAGTGCGGCCGCCGCACGATGTGCTGGTCTCGTTGCTCGCCTACGGGGGCCTACGGATCGGTGAAGCGTTCGCGCTCCGACGTCTGCGCTTCGACCACGGGACCCGAAACCTCACCATCGCGGAGGCGGTCGAGGAGGTCAGCGGCCGGCAGTACTGGGACACGCCCAAAGGGCACCGACGTCGCTCGATCAGGCTCCCGGCCTTTGTCGCCGATCGGCTGGCGCGGCACCTGCGCACACGGCCCGACGAACCTGACGCGCTGATCTTTGTCGGCCGGACCGGTAACGCGCTGCGGTACAACTCGTGGCGCCGGTCGATCTTCGATCCAGCGGCTGCGGATGCCGGCTTCGAGGGTGTCACTCCGCACGATTTCCGTGCCTCGCACGGTACCTGGATCGCCGAGCGGTTCGGCGTGATGGCGGCGGCCAAGCGGCTGGGCCACGCGAACGCCAGCGTCACCACGCGCCACTACGCGCGGGCGTCTGCCGGGTCCGATGAGGGCGTGGCCGATGGGCTCGACGATGCGCGGAACGCGGGTGCTCAGGCGCATGGGGGAGGCAGCGATGACGACGCCGATTTGGCACGAAACTGGCACGATGGCGACGACGGCGGGCCGACCGAGGCGGCGTGACCCGTCTGACCTGCCCGGAAACGGCGCGGGCCACCGGAACTAGAGAGGACTGTAAATCCGTCGGCTGATGCCTTCCAAGGTTCGAATCCTTGACCCGCCACCCAGCAAGAACGGCCCCTGACCTGTGCTAACACGGCAGGGGTCGATCTTCGGGTCGTCCGGCTGTGTCCGGCGCTTTCCGGTAGTGCGCGGCTGGTTCGGCCCTATTCGGGCCTAAGTTCGAGTAGGGCTACCAACCCCGCCACCCTCCTCGGGGGTCGGAGGCGCAGCCGTCCTTAAATCTGTGACGTCCGGTGCGCCCCAACGACGAGGCCGGTCCGACCCGAACCGGTCGACGCTGCCACCGACCACCATCACCAAAAGTGTTGCAGTACCTACTTGCTCACCTCGGTGACCGGCACTACCCCGCCGCTGCGGCTCCCCATCCCGGCTCAGGACTAATTGCGATCCCTACTGGCCGGTCGGTGGGAGAGGGAGTGTAGTGTGCCAGCGCCGCGAACAGAAACGGCAGCGAGGGTGCCAGCGATACGATAGCAGAGGAGAACCTGGCCACCCTACCTGATACAACGCCGAGGAGCGTCGATAGACTATGAATACTCACGAGCATTATGGTTCGGGCGGCGAGTTCGAGTTTCTCCCGACCCCCCTAGTGATCGGTAGCAAGGCGGCGACGATCGGCGTGAAATTGTGGATCGCTGTATGCACGATCTATGCGTTCATGGGATGGCCATTGCCAATACCCATTGTCAATTATACGCCGCACGGTGGGCTGTGGTCAGCGATCGGCTACCTGCTCATCGGTGGGACCGTCATGTACCTCGTCGTTAGGGTCACCGTCACCGCTATCCACACAGTTCTGCACCGGCTGGTATACCCGGACCTATGGAGAGCCCACCAACAGCGAATCCGAGAGCTGTACGACCGAGCATCCCGCCCCATCGCCGGTCGCGTCACCGAATAGCCCGTGATAGGCCCTACTGCTAGACCGCTGCGCGATTATCAAACATGACTGAGTATCGTCGGCTGTGCGCGGGTCCGACCCACCCCTGTCTGAAGGTTCTCAAGGTTGGGTAGTAGGCGGTAGCCGATCATGACCCGTGCTTGGACGCCGGGGTTAGGCTGGTGAGTGCCAACGACGTGCGGCGGACGAAGAGCGGGGAGGACACGTGGCGGAGTCACACTGCGCTGTGATCACGACGACTGACAGTGCGGAGTCGGCCGAGGATCTTGGACGGGGGATCGTGGAGGCACGTCTCGGGGCGTGTGTCCAGATTGTGGGGCCGATACGGAGCATCTATCGGTGGGAGGGCGGCGTCCAGAATGATCAGGAGTGGCAGTGTTGGGTAAAGACCAGCGCCGACCGACTCGACGCACTCACCGAGCACATCAAGAAGAATCATAGTTACGATGTTCCGGAAGTTGTTGCCCTACCGATCGTCGGCGGCAGCGTTGATTACTTGTCATGGGTTACCGACGAGACCCGCCCTGCGTGAGGGCCGGATCGTTACCGGCGCAGGATTGACATAATTTGGTCTCGTAGAACGTAGGTAGGGCCGCTGTTGCTCGCTGATGGGAGGGTGGCCGCGAGGGCCAGGAGCCGCTGCTTGGCAAGGGTAGTCTCAGTTCGTGTTGTCAGCTCGATAGCATCTGAAACCAGTTCGGTTGCCCGGTCGTAATCGTTCGTCTGAGCGGCGTTGATCGTGAGGTCGGAAAGCACGATGGCCCGAACCTTGTTTTCCATGGGTGATAGAGATGTGAGCAACGAGTCCGCTGTGGCGGTAGCCTCCCGGTGGCGCAAGGTCGTGTATGTCGATACCGTCATACTTCCGAGTCTGCTTGCACCGAAGAACGCGGTCCAATGCCGCTCGGACCGTGGGCGCGCGAAATCGAAGGAGGTGAGTGCGCGTTCAATGGCCCGTAGCGCTGCGGTTTCGTCGCCCAAGCGCGCTAGTTCTTCTGCCTCACGGGCAGAAAGCCAGGACCGCGTGGCGGGAGCGGAGGAGCCGGGGACGTATTCCCCTGCTTGTCGCAACAGTCGCACCGCGGGGCCGGTGTCGTTCCGCGACGTGGCGAGGTAGCTCCAATAGCCGAGTGCGCACGCAGCTAGCGCGCCGTCGCCCGTTTCCTTGGCAATCTTCAACGTCGAACGCCAGGCGCTGACGGCTTCGTTTCCTCGGCCGAGATCGAACAGGAGCCAGCCTGCCAAGACATTGGTCTCGCCCATCGCAACGGCGAGATCGTTTCGAATCGATTCGACTCGCGCATTGACGAGTAGCGCCTTAAGTGTGTCCCGGTGCTTCGCCATCGATTCGAGCAGCTGACGAGCCGGAACAGTTTCCTCGGTGTGGAAGAAGTCGGCAGTTCGATCTTGTACTAGCTGAACGGTTGCTGCGTCGACAGGTCGCCCTTTGTCTACAGAGTCGATCAGCCGTTGCCAGGGCGTTCCGGAGAGAAGACCACTACCGACGGCAGCGGCTGTTACCCCGGCGACCTTCAGCAGGTCTCGGCGGCGCACGTCGCTCCCTTCGTTGTGCTTGGCCTTCTCTATGGTAGCCCGACTCGGCGTCGCTTCCTCCGCGCCGGACGAAGCGGGTGACGGGTTGAACCACAGTCGATCTGCCGGGACGTGCAGCACGCGCGCCCATGTGTCCAGCTTGTGGAGGTCGTGGACGGGCGTGGAAGATCGCTCGATCCGGCTGAGCTGGCCCTGAGTGATGCCGAGCCAGTGAGCAAGCTGAATCTGCTTGACCTGGGGAGATTGCATCGTCCGATAGGTGCGCAGAAGGCGACCGAAATGCCTGCTGAGCAGGGCCGACCTGAGTTCCTGCTGCTCCCAGAAGTCCGCTGATAGCACCGGCGGTACATCCGGCGCTGGCTGCGCGGCTTGCGCGCACGGGCCGCATAGGGGAGCGCGGTTGTCCGCTGCCAGGGCGGCACTGCACGACGCGCAACAGCGGCGTGTGTGGCGATCGGTCATCGGTGCTCCTGTCATGCCCGGCGTATGCGCGGAGTGTAGCGCATCAGGGAGCTTCTACCTGCTCATATGCGCCCGGCGCATATAAGCAGGACTGCCAGTGGCGCATATGTGCGCTGTTCGTTGGGGATTCGGCCGATCAGCGGGACCCTATGGACGCCCGACGAGATCCAGACACGGAGGGACGGACCGGTGAGAGGACCGAGGGATGACGAAACGGGCACGGCGCGCCCGACCAGTCGAGGCTATGTCTTCCGACGAAGAAGTAGCAGACGAGGGTGCGGAGCGGTACATGTGGGCATTCTCGGAAGGGGATCGGGTCGTACTTTCAATACCCGGTCTGCGTGACCTTAAACTCAGTGTCAATGAAGCTCGAACGATTGGAGAAATGCTCATCCGGACAGCCGATGAGATAGCAGGGCATCGCGACAACCTGGTAGAAGGCGGTGATGAAAATGACCGCTCCGAAGAGTGTCCAATCCCCTGAACCGGATCGTCCGCCGCGGTCGTTGGCGGAGGCTCCGTTGGCGTTGGCGCGTATTCGGCCGCGCTTGGCGGCGCCGCGTCAGGAGTGGCTTGCGTATTACCAGCGGTCGGCGGCGTGGTATGCGGAGATCGCCGAGACTGATCGGGGTCATCATCATGAGGCGCTGTTTTTGGCCGGGGAGGAGGGGAAGTACGCGATGGAGATCGCGGCGCAGATCCAGGCTGGTATGGGAGGTGAGGGTGGTGAACAAGACGGTGACACCGGGGCCGCGGACGTTGATGGCGGCTCATGAGGAGTTGGTGCGGATTCGGCCGGGTGGGGATGCACCGCTGGGGGTGTGGTTCGGGTATTACGAGCGGTCGGTGGCGTTGTATGAGCTGATCGCGAAGATTGATCCGTTTCACGATGGGGAGGCCCGGTATTGGGCGTGGCGGGAGCGTCGCCGCGCGGAGAAGATCGCGGCCCGGATCATCGCGGAGCGGCCGGACAAGTAACGACGGGTGCCGGACGTGTTTTCGTGCTTCCAAGAGGGGAGGTGATGGTGATGCGGGAATGCGGGCTGTGGGCTGCGCTGGTCGATCGTGCGCAGCGGCTGTGTGTGTGGGGCCCTCGCCGAGACAGGCGCACGCGGTGGGTTCGGTCGACGTGGCAGACGTGCCGGCGGTGTGGGAGTCAGTCATACCTGCGGGCTGCCGGTGACCGGTTGTGCGGGGGCTGCCGCAGTCTGCACTAAACCGAACAGCCAACACCATCGTAGAAGAGTGAATGAATTGCGCACCCAGGGTGGTGCGACGATGTCGCACGCCCTCATTCGGCGCAAGACCGACGTACGCGCAGAAGCGGAATCTACGGCTACCAACCTGTCCGCTTCTGCGCTGTCCACACCGAGAGTGGAGTGAACAGTGAGAAGGATAGAACATGGCGCCGTTTGCGCGCCAGCCCCGGGCACTGCCCGCGGAATGGTAGAGGTTCATACCTGTGTGCGTGTCCAGTGTGACCAGTGTGGGGACAGTCTTGGCGGTCCCGGGTTCGAGGCACATTACCCGACAGAGGACGCCGCGTTGGACGCGGCCGCCGTTGAGGGGTGGCGGGTTGGTCCGGGTGGCCGGTTGTGGTGCTCGGCGTGTGCGCCGGTGCTGGAGTGTGAGGCCGAGGGGCACGAGTTCAGCGAGTGGCGTCACCCGGTCACTTCTGGTGTGCATCCCGCGGTCAGCGAGTACCGGCATTGCCGACGATGCTGCTTGAACGAGTCGCGCCCGGCTGGGTGGCTTGTCGGCGGAGTTCACGTCGGGGAGGTGGCGTGATGCGCGGACCGTTGGCGCCGTTGGATCGGGAGTCGGTCGGCGTGCTCGCGCCGTTTGTCTGCTACCCCGGCGGTGAGTACCGCCGTGAGTGCGCCGAGGAACGCCGGGCGGCGCTGTTGGGGGCGCTGCGCGGGGTGCCGTTGGGTGCCTATGACCGGCGCATTGTGCGCTGGCTGGTCGGGTGGGACGTGCCGGTCGTGGCCGCAGTGGTTTCGCTGCTGTGGCGGGTCCGCGACGTCGGCATTCAGCAGGGCCGCCGGGGCGGAGGTGAGTCTCATGGCTGATCACGCGCATCTTGGTCTGGTGTTGGTCGGGTTGTTGGTGGTGGCCGGGTTGGGTGTGCTGGCGGCGTTCCGCAGTGGTGCCCGGGGTGCGTACCGGGTGGCGCGGCAGACGCATGAGGTGACTCGGATGGGCGGCAATCTGGGTCGGGCGTTGGGTGTCGCCGCGGTGATCGTGGGGGTGCAGTGGGCGGTGGTGAGCGTCACCTCCGATCCCCGCGCGTGGGGTGTGGCGCTGGGCGTCCCAGCGCTGTTCGCGGGCAGCGTGATCGCCCGCATGTTCTCGGTCACCGAGATGGTGCACGACAGTAGGGGGGTCCGGCGATGACCGTCCGGGAGCCGCGGGAGGACAACCTGATTCCGTTCCCCGGCCCGACCAGCCCACAGATGTCCAGCACGGGTGGTGGGTTGGAGTCGGTGCCGGAGGTGTTGGACGGGGAGCTGGTCGGCGTGCCGGATTATGCCGGGCGGGCGATGCCGGTGGTGTTGCCGCCGTGGTTGCGTTCCTGGGAGACCGCGTGGGCCACGCTGCGGTGGGCGGTCGAGTACGGCGGGCGGCATGTGGTGTTCCACGCCTGGCGTGGCCCGGCTTACGGGTTGGCGCTGTGCTGGTGGACCCTGCGCGGTGCCGCTCGGGCACTGGCCGTCGGGGTGGGGTGGGTCAGTGTGCGCAGCGAGTACCGGCCTTTGATCACCGCTGCTCGGGAGGCCAAGCGGTGGGAGCTGGTCCGGGATCTGATCAGCGAGCGTCGCGCGTTGGCCCGGGTGCGGATCAAGACCATGGCGTGGCTGGCCGTGTCCGGTGGCTCTGCCGGGGCTGCCGGGTTCGTGATGGTGGGGCCGGTGTTCGGGTGGTGGGCTGCGACCGGGGCCGGGCTGGGTGCGTTGTGGCTGGGCCGCCCCCGCACCGCGCCAGTGCTGCCGCCGGGGCCGGTGCTGCCGGTGGCGCTGGAGCTGTCGGCGGACATGCTCACCGACGCCCTGCGCGCGTCCGGGCTGGTCAAAACCGACGCCACACCACAGTTGGTGACCCCGCCGTTGCGGGATGGCAACGGGTGGGCGGTCACGCTGGATCTGCCCCGTGGGGGTGGCAAGACCGCTGCGGATGTGATCGCCAAACGCGACACCGTGGCCGCGGAGCTGGGGGTGGATGAGATCCAGGTCATCCTGTCCCGGGTCCGGGCCGTCGCCGGGGGTCACGCCGGGCGGCTGTCGGTGTGGGTCGCCGATGATGACCCGTACCTGGGACAGCCGAACCCGTCGCCGTTGACCAAGGCTGAGACGTTCTCGGTGTGGGAGCCGATCCCCTTCGGTCGCGACGCCCGGGGGCGGCGGATCGTGCTGTACCTGATGTGGCAGTCGATGTTCTTCGGCGGGCTTCCCCGCCGGGGCAAGACCTTCGCCCAACGGCTGCCGTCGGCCGCGGGGGTGCTGGATGCCTACGTGCGCCACTACGTCGCGGATGGCAAGGGCGGCGCGGACTGGCGCCCGATGCGCGGCGTGGCGCACCGCCTGGTGATCGGCGCCGAAGACGAGGCCATCGCCCGGTTCCTCGCGATGCTCGATGAACTCATTGCGGAGATGGGGCGCCGGTTCGCGGTGCTGGGCACCCTGCCCACCACGGTGTGCCCCGAGGGCAAGCTCACCCCCGAGATCAGCCGCCGCTACGAGATGCCGGTCATCTTCATCACCATCGACGAACTACAGGAATACCTCTCCGCCATGGCCGGACCGCTCAAGGAGGAGACCGTGGAGAAACTCGCCCGGCTGGCCCGACGGGCTCCGGCGGCCGGGTTCATCCTCAACGCCGCCTCCCAGCGCCCCGACGCTGACAGTGTGCCCGCGAAGCTACGGGAGATCATCACCTACCGGTACTGCACCCAGGTAGTAGACCGCACCTCCTCCGACATGGTGCTCGGCAAGGGCAAGGCCGCCCAAGGCGCGGATGCCTCGATCCTGTCCGAGGACCACAAGGGCGTCGGCGTGCTGGTCACCGGCCCCGGGTCGTTCGAAATCGTCCGCTGCGACTACATGGACCTGCCCACCTTCGCCACGGTGTGCGCGCACGGGCGAGCGTTGCGGGTGGCGGCGGGCACGCTGAGCGGGGACGCGGCCAGCGACACCGTGGCGGCCGCTGAAGCCGCCGGGGTCCAGATCCCGGCCGTGTTGGCTGATGTGCTCTATGCGATGCACGGGGTGGAGCGGATGCACACCAGCACCCTGCTGGCCCGGATGGTCAACATGGACGAAGACAGCTACGGCGACTACACGCCCGAGCGGCTCGCCGAGGAACTCGAACGCACCGGAGTCCAACGTTCCGGCCGGCAGGTCAAAGTCGACGGGGTCAACCTGGCCGGATATCGACGGGCCGACCTTGAAGCCGCCGTTCCCACCGGCGCCACCCTTCCCGCGCATCCCAGCACCCCCGACCCGCCGCCGGTGGCTACGGACGGTAAGGGGTAGAGGGGCAGGGGTCTACCAATGGCGCCACCGTGGCCCCGCTAGCCGCACCCGCCCGCACACCTGCGGGTAGCGGGGGGCCGCTACCCCGGTAGACCCCCCGGGTAATGGGCCGCGACCAGCACGGTAGCGGGGGGTAGACCCCCATCGCCTCCGTCAGCCTGCACCCCGTTTCCGTCCATTCCACGGCCGTCCCCCGGCGCCATCGCTAGCGCCCGGGCCGACCGCCGCACGCCGACTGACGACTACAAAGAGTAATCAAGTGTCACCGATGCATGACGACCGCTTCACCCCCCAGTGCCCTGTCCGCACCCTGAGAAGGAGATCACCGACTGTGGACACCACGACCCACCTGCGCGCGTGGGCGCTGCACTTCGCCGCCCGGGGCTGGCACGTCTTCCCGATCAGCCCCGGCGCCAAGAAACCCCCCGTCATCGACCGGTGGGAGACCCGAGCCAGCACCGACCCCGACCAGATCACACACTGGTGGCGACACATCCCGCACACCATCGGCATCGCCACCGGCCCCTCCGGGCTCGTCGTCATCGACCTCGACACCCCCAAGCCCGGCGAGTCCCCGCCTGATCGCTGGTTCGCCCGCGGGATCGGCTGCGGCGCCGGGGTGCTGCGGACGCTGGCCCGAACGCAGAACACCACGGTCACCCCCACCTACGCCGTCACGACACCGTCAGGTGGCTGGCACCTGTACTACACCGCCCCGCCCGGGGCGCAGTTGCGCAACACCCAAGCCGCCATCGGATGGAAGATCGACACCCGGGCGCACGGTGGGTACGTCGTCGCGCCCGGCTGCCTGGTGCCCCCGAGCGGTTACACGCTGGTTGACGACCGGCAACCGGTCGAGCTGCCCGGCTGGCTACACCAGGCACTCACTCCCACACCACCTACGGCGCTCTCAACGACCCCCGTGGCCGGCGCTGCCAATCCCAGCGGCTACGTCTGCGCCGCAGTGCAGGGCGAGACGCGGCGGGTGCGCACAGCGCCGCGAGGGCAGCACAACGCGGTGTTGTGCCGAGCCGCCTACGCCCTGGGCCAACTCGTCCGCGCCGGGCTGCTCGATCAGGCCATCGCGCGGGCCGAACTCACCACTGCCGCCGAGTCCCTCATCCGCGCCGACTGTGACTGCACACCCCGCGAGGTCACCCGCGTCATCACCGCCGGACTCACGGCCGGGTCCCGCAACCCTCGCCGCACCACACCCCGTACCAGCCACCAGGGAGCCGCATGAGACCCGACATCGGTACCGCGCTGACTGCGATCGACGCTGCCCTCGGCGGCCGCGACTGCCGACAGTGCAGGAAGCCCGTTGACGCGTCACCCTCGCCGGATTTCTGTTCCGAGCATTGCCAGCAGACCTGGTACGAACAGCATACCGCCGCGCCATCGACCACGTCCGGAATCGCACTCGCCGAGTCCACACCGGCCCGGCCGCTGGGCTGGTTAGGACCACCCTCACCCGGGGCCGTCATACGGGCCGGGCACGCGGTGCTCGATGACCTCGCCGCGTTCGTGGCACGGTTCTCGGTGTTCCCTTCCGAGCACTGCGCGCCGACGCTGGCGCTGTGGTACGCCCACACTCACGCCAGTGAACAGTTCTACGTCACCCCCCGGTTGATCCTGGATTCCGCTGAACCTGGCTCGGGCAAAACACGGGTCTTGGAAGTTGCCCAATATTTTGTGCGGGCACCCGAGATGACGATCTCAGCGACCCCCGCCGCGCTGTTCCGACTGGTGTCCATGGGACCAATTACGATCCTGTTCGATGAGGTCGACGTGATTTTCAACCCTAAAAACGGGGGGAACAACGAGGATCTCCGGGGACTGCTCAACGCTGGGTACAAACGTTCAGCCACCATCGCCCGCTGCGTCGGAGACGCCAGAAACATGAAGGTGGAACGCTTCCCTGTCTACGCCCCCGCCGCACTCGCCGGGATCGCTGGAGCCATGCCCACCACCATCACTACCCGCGCCATCACCATTCACATGCGCCGACGCCGCACCGACGAACCCGTAGAGCCATTCCGGGAACGACAAGTAGCCCGAGAGGCTCAACCCCTCCGAGAGGAACTCTCTGCGTGGATCGAGTCGGCAGGCACCCGGCTCGGGGACGCCCAACCCGATATGCCCGGCGGCGTCACCGACAGATCCGCCGAAATCTGGGAACCACTCCTGGCCATCGCCGACACCGCTGGCGGGCACTGGCCTGATACCGCGCGTAACGCCTGCCGACACTTCGTCCTCGACACCGGACCCCAGATCACCTCACGCGGTGTACGACTACTCGCCGACCTACGGGAAGTCTTCACCCGTGCTGGCACGGACAGGATGCGCACCACCGACATCCTCCCCGCCCTGTGCGACCTCGAAGAATCACCCTGGGGCGACCTCGACGGCAAACCTCTCGACGCCCGTCGCCTCGCCCGACTACTCGACCGCTTCGGAGTCAAACCCGGCCCCTTCAAAGTCAACAGCGAACCCATGAAGGGCTACCAAACCACCGGAGAACACAGCCTGGCCGACGCCTGGCGCCGCTACCTCCCCGAGCACCCGCGCCCATCGGTTACTCCGGTTACCCCGGTAACCCCGCAGGTCAGGGGGTAACCGATCGCCACCCGGTAACCGACGCATCGGTTACCCCAGACCCATCGGTTACCCCCTGACCAGGCAAGTAACCGCAGTAACCGTGGTAACCGCACCAACCCAGGAGGACCGCGACCGTGAGCACCCGCGCCACCCAGCCCACCGCCCTCCGTACCAGCAGTCGCCCCCGCGCCAGGCTCACGATCGCCGACATCTGCGCCGATCTCGATATCTCCCGATCCACCTTCTATGAATGGCGCGCCAAAGGACGTGCACCCCGCTGCATCAAGCTGCCTAACGGAGATATCCGCATCAACCGCACCGAATACGAACGCTGGCTGGCTGCCCTGGAAGAGGTCGCTTGATGACTACCACATACAAAGTTCGGATTCATCAGACTGAGATTGTGCCCGGTGTTCGTGGAAACAGCTATAGGGTCCGGTGGGCGGTTGACGGTCGGCGTTGGAAGGAGCCGTTTAAATCGGCGGCACTCGCTGAGAGCTTCCGATCGGAATTGGTGGCAGCCTCTCGGAAAGGGCAGGCTTTCGATACTGCGACCGGGCGGCCAGCCGTAGCCGCCGAAATGGCGCGAAAGGAGAGCTGGTACGTGTTCGCGTGTTCGTACGTCGACATGAAATGGCCGGAGTCCGCCGGTAAGTCGCGCATGGGCATCGCGGAGACGTTGGCGACGATAACCCCGGTCCTCGTTGACGGCCGTGGTCGTCCATCTGAGAGGGAAATGCGTTCAGTGCTCTACGGCTGGGCGTTTAATTCTCGCACTCGGGCCAAGGGTGACCCGCCCGCCGAGTTCGCCGATACCGTCCGATGGCTGGAGAAGCACACGGTGCCGGTCTCGGAACTAGAGAAGCCAGAAGTAATGCGGTCTGTGCTAGCTCGGATCGGTCGGAAGCTCGATGGTAACCCAGCTGCCGCTAGCACGGCCGGTAGGAAACGGGCTGTCTTTCACAACGCGCTAGAATACGCCGTCGAGCGGAAGCTATTGCCGCAAAATCCGTTAACGGCGCTCAAGATGAGAAAAACGCGGACAGTGGAGGCGGTAGACAAGCGCGTTGTGGTAAGTCCTGACCAAGCGGTGAGGCTGCTAGCAGCAGTACGCGGTCAGGGGCGAAACGGTAGGCACCTCGTGGTGTTCTTCGGGTTGCTGTACTACGGCGCTCTTCGTCCGGCGGAGGCAGCGGCGCTGGGAAAAGGTGACATGGCGCTTCCGCAAGAGGGTTGGGGGGAGTTGTACCTTCCGCGATCGGCTCCGACTACCGGTGCCGCGTGGGGTGATAGTGGTAAGCGGCGTGATCGGCGGGGACTCAAGCACCGCCCCCGCGAGGAGGTCCGCGCCGTGCCGTGTGCACCGCCACTGACTGAACTGCTACACAAGCACGTCACCGAGTTCGGGACTGCCGCCGATGGCCGGTTGATCCGAGGAGTGCGGGGAAGCGACCTGTCGGACAGCACCTACGGTCGAGTCTGGCAGAAGGCCCGGGAGCAGGCCCTCACTCCTGACGAGGTGGCCTCGCCGCTCGCGAGGCGCCCGTACGACCTCCGGCACGCGGCTGTGTCAACGTGGTTGAACGGCGGGGTGCCGCCCACCCAGGTCGCCGAGTGGGCGGGCCACAGCGTGGCTGTGCTGCTGCGGGTGTACGCGAAGTGCATCGCCGGTCAGGGGCAGGCGGCGCGGGACCAGATCGGCCGAGCGCTCGGTCTGAGCTGAGGTGGCCCGTGCCAACGGGGATGCGGACTCGAACTCAGACGCACGAGCCACAGCGTTACCTGCGATGGTCGACGCGACGACGGACGTCGGCTGCCTCCTCCCTGCGATCCAGGCCGTCGAGCACATCAGCCAGGATTGCGAGGGCGCCGTACAGATCGTCGGTGAAGACCTGTGGCAGCTGCTGCACCAGTCCCTCATAGCGGGTGACTGACTCCTCAGCGGCGGTAAGCGCCTGCGGTAGCTCGATCTGACCGGCGACTCGTACCGATGCGAAGCTCCACAACCCGCGGGCGAGGTCGGGTTCGAACGCGGCCGGGTTGACCTCCGCCAACCGGCGGCGGATTTCCACGGCGTCGGTGGTGGCCGCCAGGGCCTCCTCTCGCCGCCCCAGATTCGACAGCCAGATGCCCAGGTTGTTCAGCGCCATGGCGAGGTCGGGTTCGAACGCGGCCGGGTTGACCTCCGCCAACCGGCGATAGATTTCCACGGCGTCGGTGGTGGCCGCCAGGGCCTCCTCCCGCCGCCCCAGAT
>JBOHGG010000001.1:0-129127 GCA_050700115.1 Pseudonocardiaceae bacterium | reverse complement strand
CGGTGGTGGCCGCCAGGGCCTCCTCCCGCCGCCCCAGATTCGACAGCATCATGCCCAGGTTGTTCAGCGCCATGGCGAGGTCGGGTTCGAACGCGGCCGGGTTGACCTCCGCCAACCGGCGATAGATCTCCACGGCGTCGGTGGTGGCCGCCAGGGCCTCCTCTCGCCGCCCCAGATTCGACAGCATCATGCCCAGGTTGTTCAGCGCCATGGCGAGGTCGGGTTCGAACGCGGCCGGGTTGACCTCCGCCAACCGGCGGCGGATTTCCACGGCTTCGGTGGTGGCCGCCAGGGCCTCCTCTCGCCGCCCCAGATTCGACAGCCGGTTGCCCAGGTTGTTCAGCGCCATGGCGAGGTCGGGTTCGAACGCGGCCGGGTTGACCTCCGCCAACCGGCGATAGACGTCCACGGCTTCGGTGGTGGCCTCCAGGGCCTGTTGGCGTTGACCGGCATGGGCCAAGCGGTAGCCCAGGGTCGCATAGAGCCGAGCCCGGACGGCGGGATCGGTGGTGGTGGCCAGGCGGTCGGTGGTGAGCCGGGTGGTCAGCGCGGCGGCGGCGATGTCGAGGTCGACGTGTCGCCCGGTGGGCAGCAGCGCCTCGATCGCTTCCAGCACACCCAAGTCCACGTCGGTCAGTTCGGCCAGGCGGGCCAGGGCTAGACCACCGGCCGCCACCGCCAGCTGCGGTTGTGTGCGCAGCAGTGGGTTGAGCTGGCGACGGGTGAAATGGGGCCACCGGCGGGCGGTTTCGATCAGCACGGTCAGCGCCGGTGGCGCCCAGACCGGCGGCTGACCGTCACTGCCGAGGGCCAGCAGCCGGGCTACCGCGGTGTCAGCCCAGGGATCGGGGTCGTAGTCGGTGACGGTGTGCCCGGGGGTGTGCAGGGCCAGGAAGTCCTCGGCGAGCCGATCGGGATACAGCGGCTCGCACACGGTGGCCGGGTCGCTGGGCGGGTAGCAGTGCCGGTGGTCATCGATGACCTGCTCGGGGGTGGGGATGCCAGTCCGGTGCAGCGCGGTGATGCCCTCGGGGTAGGGCAGGGGCCGGGTGAGGGTGGAGGTGAACACTGCCCGGCCCATCATCTGCGGTGAGATGTGCACCTGGTGATCGTTGTCGTACATACTCGCCCAGTGGTCACGTTCGCGTTTGAGCAGATACGCCGACAGCGCGAGCGGATCGCCGGGGGTCTTGTCGCCGCGAACGTGGGCGTCCACCGCAGCCAGGGCCGCCATGTGCACGGTGAGCACCAACCCGAAGACGTCACGGTCAAGGCCGGCTGGTGGGTCAATCCGGTCGGGGTCGGGTACCCCACGCAGGGCGGCGAAGCGATCTCGGGCGGCCGTGAACACCGCAGCACGCTCGGCCACGGTATCGGCCAACGCGGTCAGGGCCATCTCATCGGCCACCAGGTCACACCGGTCTTCGAACCGGTAGGCCAGACTGTCCCACCACGGCCCGGCCGGGCGGGCCAACAGCAATACCCGGGTCGGCACCCCGGTCCGCAGCAGCGGATCCCGGGCCAGGGCCAGCAGATCACCCACCGGCCAGCGCTCGGCGTAATCCACAATCACCAGCAATCCACGCCCGGCGCCCACCCACTCGGCGTCGATTCCGGCGGCGGGCGCGGTGTCGTAGCTGCGGTGCACCCCGACGGCGATCACCCACCCCAGCTCGGCGGACAGTCCGGCCAACTGGGCGGCCAGTCGAGTCTTGCCCTGCCCACCCGGGCCATGCACCAGCCGCACCGCTGATCCCCGATCGGGATCGTCACGCCAGCCCGCCAACTCGGCGAGTTCAGGCTCCCGACCGGTGAAGTCCACCACCTGATAGCGAGCCGCCAACAGCCGACTCGGCTGCCGGGCCACTGACGCCGGCAGGCCAGGCCGGTGCGGGCGATACTGCTCCACCCGATAGTTCGGTGCCTCGCCCGGGTGCACATGCAGGTCACCACCCTGAGCGATGTACTGGGTAGCCCGATCGAGGGCGATATTGAGCTGAGCGCCCTCCAACGCTTTCCCCGCGCGACGGGCGCCGGTGCTCACCGTGATTCCAGCCCCCCAGTGCCGGGTTGACCGCCCCCGGTCGGACCGTGCCCAGCGGGGTACACGTGCAGCGTCCCCTGCTGAACGATGTGTTGAGTGGCCTGGTCACGAGCAATGTTGGTCTGCACCCAGCTCTGCTGCGGGGCTGGCAACGCCTCCCGCACCTGCGCGACCAGGACCCGCAGCTCCTCCACAACATCGGGGTGTTCGCGCAGCAACGCCTCCAACTGCAAACGCCACACCGGAACCAGACTCTGCCGCACCTCATCGGGATCCCGAGCCTGGGCCACCAGCTCGGCGTTGCCGTCAAGCTGGGCCTCGATCGCGGTCTGCCGAGCCGACCCGCCCCGCCCGAACAAACGGGCCACCCCCGACCGAGTGACCTGCCACGCATCCGTGGCCATCGCCCCAACCAGCGCGCTACCACCAGCCCCCGCCAACCCCGCCGCCAACTCACCCAACACGTGCCCTCCCGGATACTTGCCAGACACCAGACCCCGATCCCAGCACCGCCACCGACAACCGACAACCGACAACCCGGCACCAACATCCACTCCATCGAAACCTGCAACCACGTCGTTTCAGCCAGCCGGGGCGCGCCCACCGGGATCTCCGTCCCCTCCAACGTCCCCGGGATCGTCGTTTCCGTCAGCCCGCAGGCAAGCAGTGCGGGAGCAGAGCAGCCGAGGTGCTCGGTCTGGGCTGAGGACCGGCACTATTCGGGCCCCGAACCTACGCTGAGTGGGCATAGTTGCTGGTCAGCGCGTCGCGGGCGCTGTTCTGTAAATCCGTCGGCTGATGCCTTCCAAGGTTCGAATCCTTGACCCGCCACCCAGCAAGATCGGCCACTGACCAGCGTAAACATGGCTAGCGGCCGATCTTTTCCAGTTCGGCTGCCCACTGCGCGAGATCGTCAACACGATGGCGGCACTCGAGAGGTGTCGTCATCACCAGCTAACCGGGCTTCGCCCCCTCCCGACCAGGCGTGTTCCCTGGCTGGCTTGCCCCGGGGCACGGCCCGTGAACTCGACGCCAGGGACATTTCAGTCCTGCCAGACGTCGCTCTCGTCGCGTTCACGGGGCGCGGCACCGACACAGTTGACTCGATCATGGCGGCCGTGCCGTCTGAGCCCTACATCCTCCTCCCGCGAGGGTCACCGTGTTCGGAGGTGTCCAGGGGGTCGTCCTCCGGTGATGCGCTGCGCGGCGTCAGCTCCTGGATCGGTATGTAATGCGCCGCGGCGGCCGCCGCGATCCTGCAGGCGTCCATCCCGGTGACCGACAGCCCACCGCCGGGTTCGGCAAGCACTGTCGCACCCATGCCGGTCAGCACTCTGGCAAGTTTGTTGCGGCGCGGTGAGCGCACGAACACGTCGCGCCGGAACCGCTCGGTCAGTTCGCGTACCTCGGTCATGCTGGCAATGCTGCCGTGTTCGGGGCGCACGCACATCGGAGCAGGGGTTGGGGTTCGGGATCGGACCCAGGTCCGAAGCGTTGATCGCCCAGATCGTCGATCCGGTGACCGGTCGGGCAGGATCTTGTCGATCACCTCGACTCCGCCGTCGGCAGTATCGGGCGGAGCAGGGGACGGGGCAGGCCGCGCGGGGTCCACTCCCGGGGATAGCCCAGTGACACCTCCTCGAATGGCACCCCGTCGTGCACCGTGGAGCCAGGGATATGCAGGTGGCCGTACACCACGGCAGCGGTGTTGAAGCGACGGTGCCACTCTGCGGTGCGCTCGGTTCCGCACCACTGGGCGAACTCCGGGTACCGCAGCACCCGGGTCGGCTCGCGGATCAGTGGCCAGTGGTTGACCAAAACCAGCGGCACGTCCGGATCGCAGGCGGTGAGCCGTTGTTCGGTCTCGGCGATTCTGGCCCGGCACCATGCTTCCCGGCTCGGATACGGATCTGGGTGCAACAGGACCTCGTCGGTGCAGACGATCCCAGCCTGATGCGCGTAGGCCAGCGATTGCTCCTTGGTGTGCGTGCCGTCGACTCGGAACGTGTAGTCATAGAGCAGAAACAGCGCTGCGATCCGGGCTGGGCCGCCCGCACCGTGCCAGACCGGGTAGGGATCCTCAGGTGTGATCACACCCAGCCTGCGGCAGAAGTTCACCAGGTGCTGGTAACGGGCCTGACCCCGCAGCGTGACGGGGTCCTGCGGTGGCGTCCAAAGCTCATGGTTTCCGGGCACCCAGATGACGGTGTGGAACCGATCGCGCAGTGTTTGCAGCGCCCATTCGATGTCGGAGATGAGGTCGGCTACGTCCCCAGCGACGATCAACCAGTCACTGTCCGACTCGGGTCGGAGACCTTCAACGACCGCACGGTTTTCGGGGTTGCTCACGTGCACGTCGCTGATCCCCAGCAACCTCCCGGCGGATGCCGCGTGCGAGCTCACCTGGCCGACCCTACCGATCCGAGACCGCGACCGGTGTGTGCCCGCGAATCGAGCAACTCATCTTTCTTGCAGAGCGCTTCTAGGTAACCTTCATAGACCCTGGCCACTGCGGCGGCGATGGCCTGCCAATACCCGTCGCGAGCAGCGCGTGACTGCTCAATCTGGACGCCGTTCGCCCCACCAGCTGTAAGCCAGTTGACAAGGTTGGCCAGACCGTCGCCGTTATGGCCGCCGCCCGTCGCAACTTCGACGGGTATACCAGACCGGTTACGGCAGTCTGGATCGCTGTCTGAATCTGTTGCTTCAAAGAGAGTGGGGCAGCGCCGCCGATCAAGATCTTCTGATCATCAAACCCATGGAAGCTCACCGCGTAGGTGAAACCACGGATGCTGATGCTGTCAAGAAGCGGGAAAGACGCGCGATGAAGGTCGGTGCTGGTGATGTGCCAGCGATCTGATTCGTCGCCACCAGATTTCCTGCCCTTACAACGCCACGATGAGACTCCCCTTGTCTGCAAGTGCAGTCGCCACGTGCTCGGCTTGCTCATCGGTCCAGTCCTCAATCGCTCCACCGTGCGGCGCGCAGGCGGCAAGACGCTGACGACCGACCTGTCCCATCTGGGCAATGTATTCTGGAATTTCCTGCCGCACTTCGCTCACTGTATAGAGCGCATACTGGGTGGCGTTACGGATCACGCGGATCTGATGACCAACTGCACGACCAACGGTCGCCAACTTCTCGGGATCTGCCGAACAGTGTTCCCTGTTGTTGATCAGATCCGGCGCCGAGGAAGCCCTTTTTATGCTTGCGCTGTACGTGGGCATTCGATCTTCTCCTGCTCAGCGTGAACGTGCGGGAGTGCCCGCCGTTGGCGTAGTCGTCAAAGATCCGGCGGACATCCCGGCCTCCGGCTCGATCCTCGGGCGCCACCCGGCTGGAACGCCGGTGACTGGGAGACCGCCGGGACCCCACTCAGCAGGCCAGTCATCGCGGCCGACGGCGCTACCCTGAGCTCCCGCCAGAGCAGCTGTTCGCAAGCAGCGTACGCGCGGTGCGCCTGGCTGAGGTTACCTTCGGCCAGATGGATGCTGATCAGGGTGCGATGTGCACTCTCCCGGAGCACATCGGCCCGCAGGACTGACAGTGCCACCTCGACGGCGAGCCCGAACTGGCCGGTGCCGGCGAGGCGCTCGGCGACCTTCTCGAGCAAGTGCAAGCGCATCTGGTGCAACCGCTCGCGTTCGTCGGTGAGCCAGGCGTCCCCCCATTCGGGCAGCAACTCGCCGTCGGGCACTGCGGTGGAAAGGGTGAACGCGTCGAAGTCTTCGCCTTGCATGATCTCGACCGACCGCTTGACCAGGACCCGGACGTCCACCCGGGCGCGGGCGTCGAGATTCACCTGGCGGGCGGTGATAACGACGAGATCCGGGGCGGCTTGGTTCACCCGCCAGATGCCCGTACGCAGACTGGCCAGTGCGCGGTGCTCCAGCGTGTCTGGCCACAGCGTACCGGCCAGGCGGCTTCGGCTGAGCCGGCCGCGCAGGGCGAGCACCGCGACGAGCCGTTGGGCGCCGACAGGTAATCGCACGTCGCGCCCGCCGACGGCGAGCCGGAATCCCCCCAGCAGCGTCACGTCGGCACCGCCTGGCCTGTTTCGCTGCGCTGGCATACCCGCGGTACCACCGACGACGGACCGTGCATGGTCCGCATGCTTAGCACCGGTCATGACACCTCCAAGACAGACCGTTCCGTCGACTGCGATCGCGACTGACCAGGAGCCGGTGCCATTGCCTGGCCAGGGCCATGTATGCGGACCTGCCCGCGCGCGATCGCCGTCAGGAATAGGAGTATGCGGGCAGCAGGTGAGATACATCATGCGCCGGAGACGGTCGAGTGACACTCGTGACGCCGGGTCATGAGCCTTACGCATGGCAAGCTTCCCCGGGCAGCCCGTGCATACCGCTCAGCGATTAAGGAGGCCGGGTAGAAGCAGGGACTGGATAAGTCGTCACATAGCCAGCGCGCCTGCACGGGCGTAGCTCAACTGGTTGGTTGTGACATTGTGGTGACGTTGCTGGCGGTACGGTCACTCGTCCGCAGCTCCGGACCACGAGGTCCGTCATGACCGCCGATCTCGTCGGAACGCTGGTCAGCCACGCTAGCTAGGCCCGACGCTTTCCGGTTCTGCGCCTCCCGCCACCGGTAAACGACGAGAACATGATGATAATCCGCGGTGACCGAAGAGTCGCCGACATCTATTTCAGTGAGTTCAACCGGCTGTTTAACCACTACTACTTCCGCAGCGTCGCCGAAGCCGTGCACGACCACCACCCGCCACCCCCACAGGCGCCCAGCTTCCTGTCCGAGATCGCCGATTGGCAAGCCAAGTGCACAACCGGCACCTTTCGAGCAAGCGGCTCAACCTCTACGCCAACATGGCCGGTTTTCCACTCCCTAGCACCGGATGCTGGCCACTGCTTGGATGGCCACGACCAGCTCATACCCTGGTATGCTCTTGGGTATGAGCACGGAGCGGGTGACGGTGTCCTTGCCGGAGGACGTGCGGCGGGCCAGCCAGCGCATCGCTGACGAGCTGGGGCTGTCGTTCTCCGCGGTGGTGGCTGAGGCGCTGACCGGGTGGCTTCGCGCTCGCCTGGTCGACGCCTGGCTCGCCGAGCACCAGGCCGAGCATGGTGCCTTCGACGAGGGCGAGCTCCGGGCGCTGGCAGTGGAGGCAGGGGTGCCCTACCTGGCGCCCGGTCGTACCGAGGAGTCGGCAGCCTGAACCTCGTCCTCGACGCGGGCGCGCTCATCGCCCTGGACCGGGACGACCGGCGGGTGGCTGGGTTGATTGAACTCGGCCGCCGGGCGGGAGCTTCCCTGCTCACCGCGGCCCCGGTGGTGGCCCAGGCGTGGCGGGGAGGTGGGCGGCAGGCTCGTCTGGCCCGAATACTGTCCATGGTCGACGTGCGTGGCACGGGGCTGCGTGAGGCCCGAGCGGCCGGCGAGCTGCTCGCCGCCAGCGGCACCAGTGACGCCGTCGACGCACTGATCGTCATGGTGGTCTTACCGGGCGATCAGTTGCTCACCAGCGATCCCGCCGACCTCAGCACACTCGTGACGCATCGCGCTGTCTCGGTGACAGTCGTGCGCGTCTGAATTTCCCGTAACGCCACCAGCGTTGCGTGCCTAGCCTCGTGCGCTGAGGTCACTGACACGCAATCGGTCCACGCATCGATCTAGCCGGGATCTTCCATCAGGTGACGAGCTCGCCGCCGAGTTCGGGCGTTCCTCCGCGGTGAGCAGGAGGGCAGCTAGCCGGAGCGGACGGGTCGGACGGCTGTCGTCAGGTGCTGGGCGCTGCACCGAAGTAACCGCCTCCCGGATTCGACGGGGCGCCGCTGACGGCGAGCCGATTCGCCGATTCGTGGGCCGCGCCTGCGGGATCGGACCGCCGGTCGGGATCGACGGGCTCGGCAGCCGGGCCCACTCGAGCTGCTGGCACGACGACGTGCGTCGCTGTCGCGGTTCGGGCCAGGGGCGTCAAACCGAGGGTGTGTGGGAGCCCGTCGACGGGACGGGTCGGGTGGGACAGCGAGACGTGCAGACCCGCGTCGCTCCACGACGCGGCGAGGTGGAGACCCCGCGAAGTGGTGGCCACCACCGGCTGTTTACCGGCGGCACTTCGGCCAGCGTCCTGATCGTCGACCACATCTCGTCGAGGTGCGCCCACGCCGCCAGCGGGTCGTGGCGGCGACGATCGAGCAGGAAACCGGCAACCAGCACTACCGCCAGCGCAACCGCGGCCGTCAGGTGCCGCCGTTCGGGCCCACCCGGTACCAGCCACACCTCGCTGGCGAGGACGGCGGCGAGGAGTTGCACCACCGCCATGGCCCGGGCTACCGAGACACCGACCACGCTCGGTCGCCGGTCACCACGCAGCGCCTCGATGCCGAACCGGATGGTGGCGTACGCGGCCAGTGCCCAGACCGTGGCGGTCCCCGGCCGGTTCCCGGCCAGCACGAAGCCGACCGCACCGACCCCTAGCAGCCCAACACGCACAGCGCGACCGCCAGCACGTCGAGGCCAGGTAGGACAGGCCCGCCCGCCGCCCACAGGTAGAAGGCGACCGAACCGAGCGCCACCCACACATGCTCCAGCAGCACCAGGTTCTCGCGACCGGTCAGCGCCCGGCGGAGCAGGCCGAAGACGAAGAAGGAGGCGCCTGCGGTGGCTGAGATGCCCGTCACGCCAGCGTCGCCCACCGTCGACGCGGTGTCGTGACGGTGGCGTGACGTGCTGCGCCGACGCTGGTGCGCCATGGGCAGGTCCACGGTCATCGCGGCGACGGTGCTGAGCATCCAGGAGCAGCTCAACCGCTGCTTCGTCGAGCTCGCCGCGGCCGACCCGGACGCCTTCCGGGCCCGCCCGACGGCGCGCATCGTCCGGACCGACGACTTCGGGCAGATCGGTGGCTCCGCCAACAGCCCCATCCGGTTCCCCACCTTGTCGATCTTCTGTTACCGGGTCGACATCAACCGGACGATGCGGCCGCCGTGGTCGGCCGTGGCCGCCGTGGACGGGTCGATCCACCTGCCGCTGGACATCCACCTGCTGCTCACCCCGTGGGACAGCGATCCCGAGGCCGAGCTGCGCATCCTCGGCGCCACCATGCAGTGCCTCGAGCAGCAGCCGGTGCTCGGTGGGCCGCGCCTGCACCCGCTGGGCGGGTGGGCGCCCGGTGAGGCGGTGCGGATCCTCAACGAGGACCTGGTGACCGAAGACGTACTCCGCACGTTCGACACGCTGCCCAGCGACTTCCGGCTGAGCGTGTCGTACTGCGCCCGGATCGCCCGCATCGACGCACCCGACGAGCCCGAGCACCCCGACGTGACGACCGTCGTGCGTGGGCTCACCCCGAGCCCGGTGCCGTACCCGTGACGAACATCTACCTCGACCCCCGCTACGACGAACGGATCGTTCGTCTCGCTCTCGGTGTCGAGCCGATCGACGCGGTCGGCGGAGGTCGGATGCCGGCCCCGCTGCGGGTCCTCGTCGAGGATGCTCCGGTTCCGTTGCACCGCTGGCGGACATGGCGACCGGGGGAAACCCTTGATACCGTCCTGGGCGGTCTGGACCGGCACCCCTCCGGTCGGTTCGGGCGGGTGTACGGGCCCGGCATGGCGGGCGGGACGATCCTCCTGCGGGTCGTGGACACGGCGGCCGGGAAGGGCCCGCTGCGGCGCATCGTGCCGCGCCGGTTCGAGGTCGACCTGGCTGACGAAGCCACCGTGACGGCGGCCGACCTGCCGGGACCGCCGCACCCGCTGTGGCGCCGGGCGTTCCCGGTCGGGCTGTTCCCGGGCTCGGCCGCCCCGCTGACCAGCCAGGCCACCGTGGTGCGCGGTCGGGTGTCCCGGCTGGTGGACGCCGGCACCGGCGAGGTCGCGCCGGTGCGGTGGACCCGGGTCAGCGCCGTCGACGAGGTCGGCGATGTGGTCGGGTGGGCACACGGCGACGACCGCGGCGAGTTCGTCCTCGTGGTGGGACACCCCGGTGCCGCTGTCGTCGTGCCGGATGATCCCCTGCCCGTCGAGCTCACCGTCGGGGCCACCCTGCCGCCGGCGACGCCGGATCCGCTCGACCCGCTGCGGCCCGCCGTCGACCCGCTGTGGGACCTGCCGGCCGAGCCGCTGCCTGCCACGCCCACCCCGACGGCCGACGACCGATTCACCGGGCGGGCCCTGCTGCCCGGCCAGACGGAGTTCGGCCCGTTCCCGTTCGACCTCCCGCTCGGCCGGGAGACCTCGATCCAGATCCAGCTCGCCTAAGTCCGAACCGCCCAGCGAGGAGCACCCGCCATGCCCGAGTACCTGGCCCCAGGGGTGTACGTCGAAGAGACCACCTTCCGGTCCAAGTCGATCGAAGGCGTGCCGACGAGCACCACCGGGTTCGCGGGCGTCACCCGCTACGGCCCGGTGCAGTACATCGACGGGCAGCGACCCGGCCCCCGGTCCACCGAGCCGCGCCTGATCACCAGCTTCACCGAGTTCGAACAGGTGTACGGCGGCCTCGAACCGATCGCCGTCGACCGCGGGGACGGGCAGCCGACGAGCGAGGCGTACCTGGCCCACGCGGTGCGGGCATTCTTCCTCAACGGAGGCAAGCGGCTCTACGTCAGCCGGGTATTCAAGCCGGGCCCGATCGAGACACCCGTATACGGTCTGGCGTCGCTGCAGCTCGCCTTCGGGGCGGGCGACAACGCGATCTGGCGGGCCCGCTGGCCGGGGTTCTACGGCAACGCGCTGCTGACGGTCCGACCCGTGCGCAGGCGCAACTCCGCCTTTCAGCACGCGACTTTCGGCACTCAGGCCACCGGGCTCACCCGGGGCGCGGTGGTCGAGATCACCGAGTCCCCCGTGTCCCCCGCTGTGCTGCCGGCGGACCAGGCCGACCTGGTGCCGGACAACCTTGCGGTCGTCGATATCGACGAGACCGTCGTCGACACGGCCGGCCAGCCGCGGCAGGTCTTCCAGGGCACCGGCGGGCTGGTCAACCCCACCCCGACCATGATCATCAAGGAGGTCGTGCTGCGGGTGACGGTTCAGCCGGCCCCCGACCGCCTCGACGTCTACGAGGACTTGGCGACGCATCCCGCCCAGCGCCGTTGGATCGGCAGCGTCCTCGAGGCCGACGACCCGGAGGACGAGAACGCGGTGCTGTTCCTCGACACGCCTGCGCCGGACGATGCGACCACCCTGACCAGGGCCATCGGGCTGATGGCGGCACTGGAGACCCCAACGCAGGGAGTGCGGTTGACCGGCGGCAATGACGGGGTCATGCCGTTCCCGGAGGACCTGCTCGGCGAGGCCGCCAACGTCGACGACGCCAACGTGAAGGCAACCGGCCTCTACGCCCTGGGCGAGGTGGACGACATCGCCATCGTCGCGCTGCCCGACGCCGGCACCTACATCGACCCCACCCCGTGTCAGGTGGCGGCCGGGTACCTGATCGCTCACGCCGAGGACCTGCGCTATCGCATCGCCGTCGTCGACGCTCCTCGGGGCAGTTCGATGACCCAGGTGCGTGATTTCCGGGGCAAGTTCGACACCACCCGGGGTGCGCTGTACCACCCCTGGATCGAAATCCTCGACCCGCTGCAGCCGTCTGTCCAGGGCGTGCCGCTGCGGCGGGTGCTGCTGCCGCCGTCGGGCTTCGTCACCGGCATCTACGCCCGCAACGACATCACCCGCGGGGTGTACAAGGCGCCCGCCAACGAGGTGGTGCAGGGCCTCACCCGGTTCGAGGCGAACATCAACAAACCCCGCAACGACGTGCTCAACCCCGAAGGCATCAACGCGCTGCGCTTCTTTGAGGGCCGCGGCAACCGGGTGTGGGGCGCCCGCACGATGAGCTCCGATCCCGAGTGGATATACGTCAACGTGCGCCGGTTGTTCATCTACCTCGAGCGCTCCATCGACGTGTCGATGCAGTACGCGGTGTTCGAGCCGAACAACCCGCGGCTGTGGGACAGCATCCGGCGCACCGTCGAGGACTTCCTCTACGTGCAGTGGCTGGCCGGGGCGCTGCTGGGAGCCACCCCCGAGGAGGCGTACTTCGTGCGGTGCGACCGCACGACGATGACGCAGAACGATCTCGACAACGGCCGGCTTATTTGCCTGATCGGGGTGGCGCCGACCAAGCCCGCCGAATTCGTGATCTTCCGTATCGGCCAGTTCACAGCTGACGCCCGCTAGTAGTCCCGGATAGGAGGACATGACCATGGCCGTGCAGCGCAACGACCCCTACGGGGCCTTCAATTTCCTCGTGTCGCTCGGCGGTGACCAAGGCTCGGGAGACGAGGGCACGATCGTCGGCGGTTTCTCCGACGTGAGCGGGCTGGGCTTCGAGGTGCAGTTCGCCGAGTACCGCAACGGCAACGAGAAGGTGAACACCGTCCGGAAGATCCAGAACAGCTTCAAGGTCGACGACGTGACGCTCAAGCGGGGCGTCATCGGTTCGGTCGACCTGTTCAGGTGGCTCCAGGAGGTCCGGGAGGGGACCATCGACGCCCGCAACGTCACCATCTCGTTGCTCGACGAGGCCCGCAACACCGTCGGCACCTGGAAGCTGCTGTCCGCGCAGCCCAAGAAGTGGACCGGCCCGACGCTGGCCGCCAAGGGCGGCACCGAGTCGGCCATGGAGGAACTCGTCCTCAGCCCCCAGGGCATCGAGTACTCGTGATCGCGCGGGCGCTCGGCCCGCTCGGGGCACCCGGGATCAGGGTCGCGCCGCCCGAGCCGGTGCGGGTCATCACGGGTGTGCGGCGCGATGTCGCCGCCTTCGCCGGCATCGCGCCACGCGGACCGGTGCGGGCGCCCGTCGAGGCGCTGGAGCCCGACACCGATGTGGCGGTGTGGCTGGCCGGTCCGCGCACCCGGTCGGTGGCCGTGCCGGTCACCAGCTGGGACGAGTACCGCTACCGCTTCGGCGGCTTCGAAGGCCCGGGCCGGCTGCCCTACGCCGTCTCCACCTTCTTCGCCCAGGGCGGCGAGCGGGCCTGGGTGGTGCGCATCGTGCACGACCACGGGGACCTGGCGGTCGACGAGGCGGGACGGGCCTGCGGGTGCCTGGCCCCGCTCAGGACGACGGGTGGTGACCCCATCATGCTCACCGCGCGAGACGAGGGTGCGTGGGGCAACGCGCTGCGGGCCACGATGACTTTCACGACCCGCCCGGTGCCGGTTCTCGCGTCCACCGGGTCGGAGCTGGTGGTGGCACGCGAGGAGTGGGTGCCTGCTGGTTCGCTCGTGCGGGTGCGGCTGCCCGGTGACGTGCTGGAACTGCGCTACGTCGACCGGTCGGAGACGCGACCGGATCCCGCTGGCGCGGGACAGCGCCGGCACCTCATCCTCGACGCCCCGCTCGGGTCGGCGCCGGGCACCTTCGAGGTGGTGACCGCGACGGTGTCGGTCGCCGATCACGACCCGACGTTCCCGCGGTCGGAGACGATCGCCGGCGTGGGGCTGCGGGCCGACCACCCGCGCTGGCTGGCCCGGGCCGTCGCGGAGGAGTCGGTGCTGGTCTGGCCCGACGTCAGCTGGGCAGGCGGCGCCGTCGACCTGGCCGACCCGATGCTCCCGCCGGTCGCGCTGGTCGGCGATGCCGGTGCCCCGCACATGACCGGCGGGGCCGATCGGTGGCAATACGTCGTGCCGGAGGACTTCTGGGATCCGGCCTGGGTGCCCGGTGACGAGGTGCCGGGCGCAGGGGTGCATTGCCTCGCCGAGAACGAGGAGGTCGGCCTGCTGGTGGTGCCCGACCTGTACGAGCCGGTGCCGATCGCGCCTGTCGACGACGTCACCGACCCGTCGTCGCTGGCCGGGCCCACCTTCGAGCCCTGCGTGGACTTGGCCCCTTCGCTGCCGCCCACCCCGCTGCCGCCGGGGCTCGATGGCCTGGCGCTGGACCCCCTGGTGCCCGACGAGCTCGACCGGATCGTGCTCAACCAGCAGGCGCTGGTCGCCTTCGCCGGCCAGCGCCGCGACCTGACCGTGCTGCTCGACGTCCCGCTCGGGCTGCCGCACCGCCGGGTGCTGGAGTGGCGCAACTCCTTCGACTCGTACTACGCCGCCGCCTACCACCCCTGGCTCGATGTGGCCACGCCCGACGACGCCCGCGACGCCCTGATCCGGGTCAACCCGTCGGCATTCGCCGCCGGCATCATCGCCGAGCGCGAACGCCGGCTCGGGGTCCAGCACGGCCCCTCCAACCAGATCGCGGTGGGGGCCGTGCGGGTCGGCCTGCCCGTGACGCCGGCGCAGCACGACGAGCTGCACCCGGTCGGCGTCAACGTCTTCCGGCCTGAGCGCGACGGCATCCGCCTCACCGGTGCCCGCACGCTGTCCCGCGCGCCAGAGCTGCGCCAGCTCAACGTATCCCGCCTCATGACGGTGCTGCGGCTGTCGCTGGAGCGGGAGATGGACTGGGCGGTCTTCGAACCCAACGGCGAGGCGCTGTGGGGGGAGATCCGGCGGATGGTGCACGCCTTCCTGACCCGGCTTTACGAGGCCGGTGCATTCACGGGCGCCACTACGAAGGAGGCGTTCTTCGTCCGCTGCGACCGCACTACCATGACCCGCAACGACCTGGACCAGGGCCGCTTCGTCTGCCTCGTCGGGGTGGCCCCAGCGGAGCCCGTCGAGTACCTGGTGCTGGAGCTGGCCCGGGACCGCGACACCAGCGTGCGGGTCGAGATGGCAGGCGGGTAGCGGTGACCGTGCCATGACGGTCGCTGAGCATGAGCTGGCCAACCGCGACCTGGTCGTGGCGGAGCTGGGCGTGCTGCGGGCCCACGTGCGGGGCGAGGATCCTGCCGATGCGCAGCGCGTTTTGGAGGTGGCGCGGGCCGACTTCACCGAGCCCAGCACCCTCGACGAGCTGGCCAAGGGCTTCGGCCTGACGGCCTTCGAGCGTTCGGTGCTGCTGCTGGCAGCCGGGCCGGAGCTCGTCGACGCCGTAGCCGACGAGCTCGCCGCCCGGGGTGGCGGCACGCGCCTGACATTCGGCACCGCCCTCGCGATGCTGCCCGGTGCCCACTGGAGCGCGCTCACCCCGCCCGCGCCACTGCGGCGCTGGGACCTCGTGCAGCTGTTGGAGCCGTCGTCCCCAACGCGCAGCCCGCTCGCCGTCGACGAGCGTGTGCTGCACCACCTCGCCGGGGTGGGGTACCTGGACGCCGGGCTTGCGGCGATCAGCCGACCCGTTGTGCCGCCGCCGTGGCTTCCCGGCCCACTGCGGTACGCGGCGAACGCCGTCGCCGCGGCGTGGCGGCTGAACCGGCCTGCGGTCGTGCACGGCCCGCAGCCCGGCAACGTGCGGTCCGTCGTGGCCGCGGCGGCGGCCGGCGTGGGGCTAACTCTGCTTGAGGTGACGGCATCGGCCCTGCCGACGGTCCCGCAGGAACGCGAGCACGCCCTGCGCTGCATGGAGCGCGAGACTGTGCTGGCCGGGTGCGCGTGGGCACTGGACGTCACCGGATCGCGGGTGGAGGACGTTGGGCCGCTGCTGCGCGGGCTGGCGGCGGTCGACGCGCCGGTCGCGGTGCTCGCGGGGTCGCAGGACGGCGTGCCGCCACCGAACGCTGTGCCGGTGGCGATCGAGCGGCTGTCGGTCGGCGACCGGCGCGAGGCGCTCGTGACGGCGCTGCGCTGTCACGGTGCGCATCCCGAGCCCGATGCTGTCGCCGTCGCCGCAGGAGTGTTCGACCTCGCCATGGGGGACCTCGACGCCGTCGCGCTGGATGTCGCTGAGGGTGGTTCGCTGTGGACCGCCTGCCGCACCAGGGCGCGCATCGGGCTCGGCGCGCTCGCGACCGTGCTGGCGCCGCGAGCGGGATGGGCAGACCTCGTGTTGCCGCCACAGCAACTCGACCAGCTGCGCGCGCTCGTGGCCGCGGTCCGGCACCGCGCGCTGGTGCTGCATGACTGGGGTTTCGCGGGGCGCAGCACCCGTGGCCTGGGGATGACCGCGCTGTTCACGGGGCCCAGCGGCACCGGCAAGACGCTCGCAGCCGAGGTGATCGCTCACGAGCTGGGACTGGACCTGGTGCGCATCGACCTCAGCCAGGTGGTCAGCAAGTACATCGGCGAGACCGAGAAACACCTGCGCCGCGTATTCGACGCCGCGGAGGACGGCGCGGCGGTGCTGCTGTTCGACGAGGCGGACACGCTGTTCGGCAAGCGTTCGGAGGTACGCGACAGCCACGACCGCTACGCCAACCTGGAGGTCGGCTACCTGCTGCAGCGCATGGAGTCCTTCCGCGGCCTGGCGATCCTCACCACCAACGCGCGCTCCGCGCTGGACCAGGCTTTCACCCGCCGGCTTCGCACCATCGTCACCTTCCCCTACCCCGACCTGGCGGCCCGGGAAGCTCTGTGGCGCAACGCGTTCCCCGAACAGACACCAGTGCACAGCCTCGACCCCACCACGCTCGCCGCGGTCGACCTGCCCGGCGGTGGTATCACCGCGATCGCACTCGGCGCGGCCTATCTCGCAGCCGCCCAGGACAGCCCGGTCGAGCCGCAGCATGTGCGGACGGCGACCCGGTGGGAACTCGCCAAAACCGGTCGTACAGCGGCTGGTGCGCAGCTAGTAAGGAGGCGGCCGTGAGACGTCAGCGCGGGAACGGGCGGCCGTGCTGTCTCCGGCCTCCGCAGACGCCGCCGGCTGCGACGCGCGGCACACAAGCTCAGCTTCGCCAGCCGCTGGGCGCTGTCACGCGGGCCTGGTTCGAACCGCAACTCGGCCCTGACTCCAGTCGCGTCAGAGTGCATTACGGCGCCGAAGCCGCGGAGCTTGAGGTGAACACGGCCGCTGAGCATGACTCAGGAGGCGCACGGGACATCGGCCACAAGTTCATCATTGACGCCGGTATCACCGTGTCCATAACAAACCCCGGGATGGTCGAGACCTCGGCTAGGAGGAGTGACGGTGCGTGCCGCCGCATCGCACGAGCGTGAAGCCGACCGCGTCACCGATCGGGTGCTGCGGACGTTCGCTCCGCCCGCGGTGCAGAGCGGGGGCGCCAATAGCGGCAGTGTGCTGAACGCCGGGACGTTTGTGGCCAGCTTCGGCCACGACTTCGGCCAAGTGCGAGTGCAGAGCCACGACATCGCCAACGCCCGTGCTCCGCGGGCCGTGCGTAGCTCCTTCGGCACTGGCCCCACGATAGGTCGGGTGGACGATCCGGTGGAAGCGGAAGCGGATCGACTGGCACAGCAAATGGCGACAGGCCCGATCCCTTCCGGAGCAACGGGGCAGGGCACGTCTGCGCATCCGCACACCGGCGACTCGGCATCAGAACAGTCAGACAGTAGGCGCAGCCTTCCCGGCGTTGGACGCAAGTTGCCTGATCTGCTCCGCTTCGAGATGGAGCAACGGTTGGGTTTTGATCTTGGCTGTGTCCGGGTGCATTCCGACGACCAGGCGGGGCGACTCGCTTCGGGGGTCGGTGCGGCCGCCTTCACCATCGGGCACGACATCGCCTTCGGCGAGGGTCGGTACGCACCGGAAACCACTCAAGGACGGAGGCTGATCGCGCACGAGCTCGTCCATGTCCTGCAGCAGTCGAAGGGGCGGGGCGTATCACCGCCTCAGAGACGGCCGGTTGGTCGCGGCGCCGGGGTAGCTCCGCTGTGGGGTGCCATACAACCGGACGCGGCGAGCGTGATCCGGCGGGTGCCGCTGGAAGGCTTGAGCGCAGAGCACGATCTGGCGCAAGAGCGCATCCGTGCGCGTGACAGGGGACCGGGTACCGAACCTGGCCCGGGACTGCCGTTCGAGGTGCTCAAGCAGGCGGGATATGACGTGCTCATCGAGCAGGCGCGCGCGCTGCGCCTGGGGTTTGTCGAGTCGCTGCGCGAGCGGTGCGCTCTGCTACCGGCTGCTCTGCAGCCTGTCGCCCAGTTCGCCGTCGACGTTGTAGACGCCGACCTCGCGGTGATCCTCCACATGCTGTTCCTCGACCTGGGGATCGTCGTGGGCATCGGTGAGGGGATTGCCGGCATGATCTTCGGGATCATGCCGCTCGTCGTCGTCATCGTCGAGGTGGCCTTTCACTATCTGCTGGCGGCCATCTATGCGGTTCAGCAGCAACTCGCTGGCCTCGGGTTGACCTCAGAGCCCAGCTACGACCTAATCAAGCCGGGAGCGGATGACCTCGACGCCTTGGCCAAGCTATGGCACGACATCTGTTACTTCGATCTCTTCGCCTACCTCGATGGCTGGCGCACACGGTTTGAGCAGGCCAGTAGCGAACAGAAGATGATTATGGCTGGCGAGTTCATCGGGGAGCTCGCGACCTTCGTCGCAACGTGGCAGGCGTCGAGCGCCAAGATCGGGCGGCTGCAACTGCCGCGACTGCCGCCACCGACGGCCGCGCCACAGATGGCTGCCGAACTGGCTGGCGGAGGGGCCATGGCCATTCCCGTGGCCGCGGAAGCCAGCGCCGTAGGCGTGCAGGTGGGCGGCCCGATCGGTGGACTGGGCATCCTCGTCACGAACATGGCTTCTCGCAGCCGGGACGACGATGACCGCAGAAACCGCGAACTCACGGACAAAGAGACCGACTTTCCCACGCGTCAGTCGAGGGCTTCATCCGCGGTGCAGAGCCTGTCCGAGCAGGCCACGGACGCCTTGCGACGTGCAGAGCAGATGCCGGTCGGCGCGGAACGCGAGGCCGTGACACTGACGGCGCAGGCCATTGGCAAGGCGCTGCGCCAGCTACAGTCGGAAATCCAAGGAGCCCGGTCTATCGAGGAGATCGCCGAGCTCGAGTCCTGGGAGTCCCGCGTACGTACCAGGCTGCGCGATCTAGAGACCAAGCTGCCCGAGGTCGAACCTTTGCCAAAACCGACAGCGTCCGTTGCGCAGCCGTTTACAGCGCAGGAGGCCCTCGCGCAGCTACAGAAGCGGCCGCTGTATACGGAGATCAAAGAGGACAGCCCCAATCGGACATGGTCGGCGGCATTCGGGGAAGAATTGCGCTCTGACAACCCAATCGAGACGAGGAAGAAGCTCCTGGTTTCGGGCACACGTCCCGGCTACCCCACGGTGACCGAAGAGGTGTCGGTCAGCTACAACCACGAGACCGGCACGTTCGAAGACATGCACTTCTCGAGCGGCAAGGGACCCCGCCATTAGGAGTTCTAGACCGAAGTTTCTTGATCTTCGGGTGGCAGTCAGGTCTTTAACCAGGCACGATCAAGCATCAGGCCGCTCGATTCCTGTCTACAAACGGCCTGACCAGCGAATTTATTGATCATATTATCGGACAGCGGTCCCTTCACTGGCCGATTTCTGGTGGACAGAAACCAGCGTGTCGCAAGCGTGTCGTGCGCTCTCGGGCGTAGATCATTTCCTACCCTGGGACGAGTTTCCCCAGGTCATTGGAAGTAGACAGAAGGATCTGCGCAGGCGCGGAGAGTGCCCTGATCAGCGGCAGTATCGGCAGACCATGATCCAGAAACTTCGGTCTAGAGGGCACTGTTGCATCGGCGGTGGAACCCCGTGATGTCGCCGTACGCCCCGCCATGCGTCCTAGAGCTGATCTTGCGACGTCATCCTGCGAACTGGGGGTGTGTCCCTCGCGTGTCTGCCTAATGATCAACTGACAGCCAGCACAGCTGCGTAGCCGCGCTCGGCAGTCAGCCTCGCGACTACTCCGCCGCCAACGACCGCGCTCGGCACCTCGGCGCGGATATGCCGTCGCTCACCACGACGGCGATCACAGTTGTCGGCCGGCAACTGCTCGTCCGCCGCGGTGCGCACGATACTGTTACGGCGTCATGGGTGATTCTGCACACTGTGGTAACCCGAGGCCAGCCCCGTCTCTGGGCGAGCACCCGCTCGGCCCGCGCGTGGGTCATACCGGCGAGGCACAGCACCGTGACGAGCGGTGGAAGGTCCCTTCTCACCGAATCGGAGCCACTGAACGAACGCGCCACCGGTGACCTCGTCTGCCGGGCATCCCGTGCCTGCTAGACCTCGTGCGGTCTTGTCCCACTTGTCACAGGCTTGTGGTGGATTATCACCGGCTCGTCACGAGTCCTGTGGTGACGGTCAGGTGACGAGTGGCGGCGAGCCTCGACTCTGTGGCTGACGTGCTGCTCACCGCGTTCCGGTTTGAGGTGACCTTCCGGCGAGTCACGGGGGCAGGCCCGACCTCGCTCGGCGACGGGGGATTCCAGGAGGTCACCGGTCTCGATGTCGAGATGGACGTCAAGGACTACGAGGAGGGCGGGCGCAACGACGGTGTCATCCGTCGCGTCGGGCGAGCCAAGTTCCAGCCGCTGGTCTGCAAGCGGGGCATGTTCGGCCCGGCCGGGGGCGACGCGGTCCCCGAGCTGTGGCAGTGGTTCCAGGACGTGGTCGGCGGGGTGCGGCCGGTGCGCCGCTACGACGGCACGGTCCTGGTGCAGGACCAGCGGCGGCGCACGATGGCGGTCTGGGAGTTCTTCGCCGCGGTGCCCGCCAAGCTGGTCGGCCCCCAGCTCAACGCCAAGACCGGCGAGATCGCCATCGAGGAGCTGCACCTGGCGCACCAGGGCCTGCGCTTGGAGGGCACGACGTGAGCACGCTGGAGAAGGCGGTCCTGGAGGAGCTTGACAAGAGCGGGAAGGTCACCGAGACCATCCCGGTCCAGTTCAATCCCGCATCGCTGAAGCTCCAGATGACCAACAGCACCGACGGGGCGCAGTCGCGGGGCCGGCAGGTTCAGCAGTACAACGGGTCGGCGAGCACGTCGTTGAGTGTTGAGCTCGAGTTCGACACCGCTGACGAGGGCACCACCGCGCAGCCGCTGGACGTCCGCACTCGTACGGCCGGGGTGGCGCGGTTCGTGCTGCCCGGTGGTGAGGGGTCGAAGCAGGCGCCGCCGAGGGTCCAGTTCCGGTGGGGGACGCTGATCGTCGCGGGGGTGATGACGAGCCTGTCCGAGGAGTTCGACCTGTTCTCGGCCGACGGTGTGCCGCTGCGGGCCAAGGTCGGTGTGGAGATCAAGGAGCAGGACCCGAAGTTCGAGGCTTTGGAGCGCGGCCCTGGGGCGAACGGCGACACCGGGCGGGAAAGCCGCACCGTGGAAGAGGGTTTGCATTCGGCCCCGTGCGCGGGCCATGCTGGCGAGGTCAGGCACGTGACGAGCGGCTGGTGGCCCGGCTGATCGGCTCCTCGAGCCGGAACCACTGCGCGAATGCGCCGCCGTGATCTCGTCGTCGGTCGGCAGCCGCAACGTTGTGCGCCCGGGTGACCCGCTCGTGACGGCTTGGGCGTGGCCGTTGAGTCGCTGCTCGGGATGCTCGCGGCGAGCTGCGCGGGCCACTCGGTGGCCCGGGGTTTTGGCTACCCTGCGAGGAACGCTTCCGTCAGTGCCGTCAACGGCCGTCCGCGCGCGAAGCCGCGCTCGACGATCAGCTCCGCGGCCGTGCGCGCAGCGGCGCGATCGGCCGCGCCGAGCACGGCGTGCAGGGCGCGGAGGTCCGAGGCGTCCTGTGGCCGCGTCTCATCATCGCGGGCGAGCAACTTCAGCGCCACCAGGTGCCCGGCGGTGGCGACCGGCATGAGGAGGCCCGGCAGCACCTCGAGGACCTCCGCGGCTGCGACGATCTCGGACTCGATGCCGGCCGTGGCGAAGAGGACGTCAACCACGGCGCCCAGCCGGTCGGTGCCCGGACTGATCATCCGTGCGGTGGCCAGACGGCCAACGGAGTCCTGTTCGACGATGGCGTCGAGCTGATACCCCACCTTGATGAGCGATCGGACCAGTCGCTCGGCACCGGGATCGTCGTCGACGAGAACGGCCACGTCGACGTCACGGGTGAAGCGGGGTTCGGTCCGCACTGACACCGCGAACCCGCCCACGAGCGCCCAGCTGATATGCAGGACATCCAGGTCGGAGGCGATCCCCCGCAGCGCGGCCTCGACGCGGTTCACAGGGTTCGGGCAGACCGCGGTCCAGGGTAGTCACCGTGCTCGGCGCCGGGGCGCCGCCGCAGCCACCTGCCGACCTCCGCGTCGATCTCGTCGGGTGTCGCGTGCGGTCGCTCCCGCCGGAGCCGCTGCCGCAGGATCCTTTCGCCCACCTCGTAGAGCTCCAGCGCGACCCGCAGTCGCTCGGCAGGAGCGTTCGACGATGACACCATGTCAGCCTACGCGGTGTGGTGCTAGATGCCGATCGTCCGGGGCTGCGCGTGCCCGGCGTAGGTAGTACCACACCCTCGTCGTGGACCACACCTGACCGTCACCAGTCCTATGGTGACGGTCAGGTGACGAGTGGGGGCGAGCCTCGACCCTGTGCCTGACGTGCTGCTCACCGCGTTCCGGTTTGAGGTGACCTTCCGGCGAGTCACGGGGGCAGGCCCGACCTCGCTCGGCGACGGGGGATTCCAGGAGGTCACCGGTCTCGACGTGGAGATGGACGTCAAGGACTACGAGGAGGGCGGGCGCAACGACGCCATTGTTCGCCGGGTGGGGCGTGCGAAGTTCCAGCCGCTGGTCTGCAAGCGGGGCATGTTCGGCCCGGCCGGCGGCGATGCGGTCCCCGAGCTGTGGCAGTGGTTCCAGGACATCGTCGGCGGGGTACGCCCGGTCCGCCGCTACGACGGGACCGTCCTGGTCCAGGACCAGAAGCGGCGCACGATGGCGGTCTGGGAGTTCTTCGCTTCGGTGCCCGCCAAGCTCGTCGGCCCCCAGCTCAACGCCAAGACCGGCGAGATCGCCATCGAAGAGTTGCACCTCGCGCACCAGGGTCTGCGCTTGGAGGGCACGACGTGAGCACGCTGGAGAAGGCCGTCCTCGAGGAGCTTGACAAGAGCGGGAAGGTCACCGAGACCATCCCGGTCCAGTTCAACCCCGCATCGCTGAAGCTCCAGATGACCAACAGCACCGACGGGGCGCAGTCGCGGGGCCGTCAGGTCCAGCAGTACAACGGGTCGGCGAGCACGTCGCTGAGTGTTGAGCTCGAGTTTGACACCGCCGACGAAGGCACCACCGAGCAGGCGCTCGACGTCCGCACTCGTACGGCCGGGGTGGCGCGGTTCGTGCTGCCCGGTGGCGAGGGGTCGAAGCAGGCGCCGCCGAGGGTCCAGTTCCGGTGGGGGACGCTGATCGTCGCGGGGGTGATGACGAGCCTGTCCGAGGAGCTCGACCTGTTCTCGGCCGACGGTGTGCCGCTGCGGGCCAAGGTCGGTGTGGAGATCAAGGAGCAGGACCCGAAGTTCGAGGCTTTGGAGCGCGGCCCCGGGGCGAACGGCGACACCGGGCGGGACAGCCGCACCGCCGAAGCGCTCGACGGCGAGTCGGCCGCCGACTTCCTCGCGCGCAACGGCCTCAATCCCGCGGTCTGGCGAGCGATCGCGGGCGCGCTCGACAACCCGCTGTCGTTGAGTGCCGGGCTCGCCGTGGACTTCTCGGCATCGCTGTCGCTGGAGGCCGGCATCGGCGTGTCGGTCGGGTTCGGGGCCGCGCTCGACGTGTCGCTGGGTTTGGAGGCCAGCGTCGGGATCGGGGCCGATGCCGATCTTTCGGCGGGTTTCGCCCTGGCCGAGGCGGGCGGCATCACCGCCGCCAGCCAAGCCGTGGCCGCCACTGCGGCGGCATCGGAGGCAGACCGCGCCAAGGCAGCGTTCGGCGTTGCGTTGGCGCCCCAGGTGAACACGACGGCCGACGCCGCCCGCGCCCCGCTGGCGTCCGTGCCGTCCGCCCGCACGCTGGCACCGGTACCGGCACCGCCGCGGCCCCTCCCGCCGCGCGCCGACTCGCGGGCCGTCACCTTCGGACGGGGCGTGCCGCTTCGAGAGAGGGTCACACCGCCAGAGGCCGCGGCGGGCACGGGTGGCTACGTCGTGGTCGCGCTGCGACCGCCCCCCGGCGTGGGCCCGCAGCGGGCGCCAGGTAGCGGTACCGCGCCGTGGGAGCGGCTCCCGTCGACGCCCGGGGTGGCCACCGCGGACGTCGAGCAGCAGCGGCGCGCACCGAGCTGCGGGTGCCACCGCTGCGACCCCGTCAGCCAGCGGAGGTACCGGCGATGACCGTGCACGTCGGCGAGATCACCTCCGAGGTGGTGGCTATGGGAGGCGCGGCCGGCTCGGAAGCCGGCGGCGAGGCGTCGGTGTGGGAGCAGCAGTGCCGCACCGAGGCCACCATCGAACGGCTGGCCCGCGACCGGCTGCGTACGGCGACGGGGTACGGCCATGACTGAGCCGAGCGTGCACCCGTACTCCTCGCACGCCCCGGTGTTCACAGTGGAGAGTCGCACTGAAGGGCAGCTCGGGCGCGACCTGCTGCGCCTGGACATCAAGGAGGGGGTGCTCGGGCTGCGCACCCTGGTCGCCCACTTCCACGCCGTCGGGCCACACAGCGACGGCTCCACAGAGGACCTCTCCTACCTCGATGGCGCGGTGCTCGACTTCGGGTCCGCCATCGCCGTCACGCTGGGCCCGGCGGGCGGCGAGCGACAGGTGTTCCGCGGCACCGTCTCCGGCCTGGAGGTGTCGTTCGCCGAAGGCGAGATCCCGTATGTCACGGTGTTCGCCGAGGACGCTTTGATGCGGCTGCGGCTGCAGCACCGGACATCCACCTACACTGACGTCACTGACGCCGGCATTGTGCAGGCCATCGCCGACGAGCACGGGCTGGGCGCCGAGGTCGACGCCGACGGTCCGACGTACCCGCTGGTCCAGCAGTGGGACGAGTCGGATCTGTCGTTCCTGCGCGACCGGGCACTGCGGGTCGACGCCGAGCTCTGGGCTGACTCCGATGACACGCTGCATTTCGCCACCCGCGACAAGCGGGAGGGGACCGACCTCGTCCTTATACAGGGCAACGAGCTGATCGCAGTGCACGCCCGCGCCGACCTGGCCCACCAGCGGGCCGACGTGGAAGTGCGGGGCTGGGACATCGAGGCAGTGGACGCCGTCGCCGAGACCGCGGGCAACGACACCGTCGCGGCGGAGGTCAGCAGCGGGCGGACCGGCCCGCAGATCGTGGCCCAGGTCTTCGACGGCACCACCCTGACCCGGGCCCGGCGCGACGCCCCCGCGGCCGACACCGCCCGCGCCTACGCCGAGGCCGAGATGCTGCGCCGGGCGCGGCGGTTCGTCACCGTCGACGGTGTCACCGCCGGCACTCCCGACCTGGTGCCCGGCGCGCACCTCGACCTGCGCCGGGTGGGACGGCCCTTCGAAGGCGACGGGTACCGGGTGGTCCACGCCCACCACAGCTACGACCTGTCGACCGGGTACCGGACCGCATTCTGCGCCGAGCGACCGATGGTCCGGTCATGACGCTGCCCGCCGGCCACGCCTGCCGGGAGCAGGTCCACGACCGCTACTACGGGCTGTTCCCGGCGACCGTCACCCAGCTCGACGGCGACCCGCTGGACCGCCAGCGCGTGCAGGTGAGCCTGGACTGGCTACCGCTGTCCGACGGCAGCGGGCCGGCGACCGCCTGGGCGACGCTGATCACCCCGTACGCCGGCGCCGACCAGGGCTTCCAGATGTTGCCGGAGGTCGGCTCGACCGTGGTGGTGGGCTTCGAGGCCGGCTACCCCGATCAGCCGTACATCGTCGGGGCGACCTGGAACGGCCGGGCCGACATGCCGGTGGCGCCGTCGGACGCGAACAACCTGCGGGTCATCCAGACCCGGTCGGGCACCCGCCTGGAGTTCGACGACACCGACGGCGCCGTCGCGGTGCGGCTGTCGGTGGCCGGGACCGCGGGACCCGTGCACCGGCTCGTCATGGACGACGCGGCCAGCAGCATCACCATCCAGGCGGCCAGCGGCGCCACGATCACGCTCACGGCCGCGGGCGGCGTCACCGTCGAGGCGGCGTCGACCGTCGACGTGAAGGCGGCGATGGTCACCGTCGACGCCGCGATCAGTGAGTTCAGCGGCGTGATCACCTGCGACACGCTCATCGCCAAGGGCGGCGGCATCGTGTCACCGACGTACACGCCCGGGGCGGGGAACATGTGGTGAGCGCGACGATGCACCGGTGGCGGCTCGTCGCCCCGTGGTACCGATGGGAGCGGCTCGACGGTGCCGAACCCGAGCGGGCCGACGGCGCCGGGCGCCCTGCACTGCACAAGTACACCTCGACCGAGTTCGTGACCGAGTACATGAACGACCCCCAGCGGTCGGTGCTCTTCGAGACCCTCGACCAGCACCATCGGCTGGAGGCCATACCGCATGTGCCGCTGCCGGGCGACATTCGCGACCGCCGCCGCTTCCTGTCAACGAAGCGGCTGGTTCCTACCGGGTTTCGAAAGCTGTTCCGGGTGGCTCACCAACGCCATTACGTCGTTGCCGTCGGTCTGCACTGCGACGAGCCCGGCTTCCCCCGGGTCGACCCCGGCGACGTCGCCGAGGCCGGCTTCGTGGTGCGCCGCCAGCGGGTGACGATCCCGGACGGTCAGGAGGCGACGGCGGCCGCGCTCCTCCAGGAGCTGGCGACGGCGAAGGCTGTCGCCCGGACGCAAGTCGGCTACGACACGGTCCGATCCCGGGCCAGGGTGCTGCATCGCTTCGGGTCGCCGGCCCGCAACCGGGTGGTCAACCCGGGTGCGGCGGCGGTCGCTGCGCAACGCGAGGTCGAGCTGGCCCGCCGCGCGCTCCGGGTGTGGGCCGCGAGCGTGGGCGTCGAGGCGCGCACCGAGGGGTGGGTGCCCACCGGCGAGGGGTCGTTCGGCGAGTGGGTCCCGATCGACGACGAGCCTGAGGAGCTCGTCGAGCGGCGGTACTCGATGCGCCCGCTGAGCCCACCCCCGGGCGACCCCGACCACGCCGCCCACGACGGCACGATCTTCTGGGGTGTCGTCCCGACCGCCAGCGACGAGGTCACCCAGGACGGGTCGGCCCGCTTCGCCGAGCTGTCCACCTACGAGCTTCGGGCCTTCGTCCGGGTCGATCTCGGCGACTGCCCTGGCCCGCTGGTCTGGTCGACTCCGTCGGAGACGTTCCACCTGGCCTCGTTCTACGACCCGGACGGCTGCACCCAGCGACCCACCGAGATCCGCCTGCCCGACTTCGCCCAGCTCGAGGCGGGCACCGCCCTGCCGTCGGTAAAGATGACCTCGCCACCCGACTCGTCGTTCCTCTTCGACGACAACGGCGAGATCCCCAAAGCGGGCAGCGTCGGAGCGGGCCGGGAGATCTGCTTCTTCGCCATTCCCCTGCTCACCATTGTGGTCATGTTCCTGCTCAAGCTCTTCCTCCCGATCATCACGTTCGTCTTCAATCTCTCCTGGATGCTCAAGCTCAAGTTCTGCATCCCGCCCAGCGTCGACCTCGAGGTCAAACTCAAAACCGAGCTCGGCGTCGTGCCGGGCGGGATCGAGGCCTCCTTGTCGGTCGACATCGACGTGCTGCCCGGCGTCGATCACGGAGAGATCGAGACGGCGCTGCGCACCGGCCTGAACCCTCCGCTGCCCGACCCACCGCTCGATCCGGACGAGCTGCCGCCCCCGCCACCTGATCCACCCCTCGTGGAAGTCGGCACGATCCTCACCGAGGCCTACACCAACGACCCCCTGGTCGAGCTGCTGGCCAGCCAGGGCTACGGCGCACCCGCCGACCAGCCGTTCCCGATGTTCACCCGGCCGTTGACGCACACCACAGCGGTCACCCGCGAGCAGGTGAGGCACCCATGACCGCGACCCAGCGCAGGCTCGGCACCGGGTGGGCGTTCCCGGTGCGGCCCGATGTGGTGCGGGGGGCCATCGTCTACCGCAGCGGGGCGGAGAAGGTGCGCGAGGCGATCCTGGTGATCCTGCGCACTGAGCTGGGGGAGCGGGTGATGCGGCCCACCTTCGGCTGCGGCCTGCGCAGCTTCCTCGCCGAGCCGAACACCGTCGCCACCCGGGCCCGGATCGTCCGCGCCGTGACGACCGCCATCACCACCTGGGAGCCCCGGGTGCGCCTGCGTGAGGTGGCCGCCGCGGCGGGCGATGAGCCGTCGCTCGTGCTGCTGACCGTCCGCTATGAGCACGTCCGCGACGCCAGCGAGGGCGTGCTCGTCTACCCCTTCTACCTGGAGGGGTAGGCCGTGCCACTGCGCAGTCCCATCCTCGACGACCGGTCGTACGCCCAGCTGCGCGACGAGCTGATCGCCCGCATCCCGGTCTACGCCCCGGAGTGGACCGACCACCACCCGAGCGACCCCGGCATCACCCTCATCGAGCTGTTCGCCTTCCTCGGCGAGAACCTGCTCTACCGGTTCAACCAGATCCCCGACGCCACCAAGGTCGGGTTCCTGGAGCTGCTGGACATCCCGGTCCGGCCCGCGGTCCCCGCCACCGGGACGGTGACGTTCACCACGACCTCGCCGGCGGGCGTGCTCGTTGCCGAGGAAACCCGGCTGCTCGCCGGCGACGTCGAGTTCCGGTCCCAGCACGAGGTCCGGGTGTGGCCGCTGGTCGCCCAGGCCGCCATCCGGGCGCTGCACGAGGAGGAGCTCGACGAGGACACCGCCGAGTTCCTGGCCCGCGCCAGCACCGCCGTGGGTGCATCCGTCGCCGACGTCCGCCCGTACCGCACCATCTTCGGAGCGGCGAAGCCCGACCAGCCCGGCGGTGACCTGCTCGATCCGGCGACCGCCATCGACGGCACGCTGTACGTCCTGCTCACCGCCGAGGCGCCGCCCGACCCGGCCGAGTTCGCCGGCGGGCTGGTGACGATCGGTGTGGTGCCGGCCCGCGCCGCGGGGTCGATGGCGGACGTGGACCCCTGCCCCGGCACCGGCGAGCTGCCGCCGCCCCCGGCGGTGCAGTGGCAGGTCTGCACGACGACCCCGGTGGCCGGCGCGCCCGATCCCGCCACCGCCGATCCGGTGTGGCGCACCCTGGCGGTCGTGGCCGACACCACCCGCGGCCTCACCCAACCCGGTGTGGTGCAGCTGGAGATGCCGGCCGACCTCAGCGACATCGGCCTGTACCTGCCCGCTGACCCCGACGCCACCGGTGCGGGCGATCAGCCGCCCCTGATCGAGGACGTGGCGGTCGCCGCCACCGTGCTCGGGTGGCTTCGGGTGTTCCACCCCGCCGGCAACCCCGTCGGGGCGATGGAGTGGCTCGGCGCCAACGCCGCACCGGTGGAGCAGTCGTCGACGTCGCGGGCCGAGTTCCTCGGGGTGGGCACCGGCGAGCCGGGCCAGCAGTACCGCCTCGTGCACCCCGGCGTGCTCGGCCAGGTGGAGCTCGACGTCGAGGAACAGGGTGCCGGCCGGTTCCTGCCGTGGGCCCACGTCGAGGACCTGCGAGCTGCGGGCGTCGACGACCGGCTCTTCGTGGTCGACCGCGAGGCCGGCACGGTCCGCTTCGGCGACCACCGGCGGGGACGGCCACCGCAGATCGGCGAGCGCATCCGGGTCCGCCTGTACCGCTATGGCGGCGGCACCGCGGGCAACGTCGGTCCCGGCGCGATCACCGTGGTGCGCAGCGTTGGCGGTGTGCAGGTCAGCAACCCCCTGCCGTGTCAGGGCGGCGCAGCCGCGGAGGCGCTGGCCGACGCCGTCGATCGGATCCCCGAGGAGTTCCGCCGCCACGACCGCGCCGTCACCGCGTCGGACTTCCGGGAGCTCGCCGAGGCAACCCCGGGCGCCGGCGTCATCCGGGCCGAGACACTGCCCCTGTTCAACCCGCGGCAGCCGACCGAGCCCGCACCCGGGGCGGTGTCGGTCGTGGTGTGGCCCGCCGCCGATCCGCTCCACCCCGATGCCCCGCGGCCCGACCGCGACACCATCCGCGCGGTGTGCCGGGGGCTCGACGCCCGTCGCCTCGTCACCACCGAGCTGTACGTGATCCCCCCGACCTACCGGCGCATCGCGGTGAGCGTGGGGGTCGCGGTCAAGCCCGGCTACGGCGTCGAGGGGGTGCGGCGCTGGGTCGAGCTGGTGCTGCGCCAGTACCTCGCGCCGGTGCCGCCCTACGGCCCGGAGGGCCGGGGCTGGCCGCTGGGCCGCCCGGTGTTCGGGCCCGAGCTGGAGGCGGCGGCCCTGCAGGTGGAGGGCCTGGAGTACCTGGAGGGGTTGCGCCTGTCGGAGGAAACGGCACCCGGCGTGTGGCAGGAGCGGGTCACCCCGCCCCGCGTCGAGCTCGCCGCCTGGGAGGTACCGGCGCTGGCGGAGATCGCGGTCCTCACCGGGCCTCCGCTCGCACCGGCGGAGGCGCCCCAGCCGCCGGTCGTGACCGGTCCGCCGGTGCCGGTGCGGGCGCCAAGGGAGATCTGCTGATGCCCGCGCGCTGCTCGGTGCTGGCGACGTGCGACCAGTGGGCGCGCGCGCACCACGTGGGCACCGCCGTTGACGGGGCTCCCGGCGCGGTGACGCTGTCGTGGCACGAACCGGACGACGGCGCCCGGCCCGAGGGCGACGCCTGTCCCGCCCGGGGCCTGGCGATGGACCGGCTGTGCCGGGTGTACCGGCTGGGCCGCCGCGCCATCGAACGGCTGGTCGTCGGGCCGACCCGGGGCGGCCTGGACTACGTGGGGCTCCGCGACCCCGTGGTGATCATGGGCGGAGAGGGCGGGTACCGGCCCGCGACGGTCGACTTCCGGCCCGCGCCGGAGCCCGAGCTGGTTGACGCCACCGGCATCGCCGTCGACGCCGACGACCGGCTGTTCGTGTCCGACCGCGGCCGCCGCCACCTCGCGGTCATCGACCTGTGGAACCAGCGAACCCTGCGAGTCATCGGCACCGCCGTTCCCGGCGCCCCGGACCGCCACCCCATGGGCCTGGCCGCCGGCGGCCAGGTGGTGCTGGCCGTGCTGCGCCGGCCGGCGGGCCTGCTGCGCCTCACCGCCACCCGCGGGCCGGAGGAGGTGGCGCTGCCCGGGACCGGCAGTGTCCCGCCCGGCTCGGAGCCCTCCCGGGTCGCCGTGCTGCCCGACGGAGCACCCGTGGTGCTGTGGCACGCGCCCGACGGTGCCGGGTGGCTCGGGGCCGGCGACCGGCCACCCGAACGGGTCGGCGCCGCCTCCGACATCGCGGTCGACCTCGAGGGCACCCTCGTCGTGGCGCCCTGCGCGGGCGGCGCCGCCGCCCTGCGCCGCCTGGTACCGACCGCGTCGGGCTGGACCAGGGCGCTGCCGCTGGATGCGAGCGGCTACGACGGCTCGGGCATCGTCGCGACGGCCGACGGGCGGATCGGCTACTGGACCATCGCCGGGTTCCGGCTGGCCGTCCGGGGACGGGTGCGCTACGCCCGCGATGGCGTGTGCGTCACCTACCGCCTCGACGCGGGCGTGCCCCGCAACCGGTGGGGCCGGGTCGTCCTCGACGTCTGCCTGCCGCCCGGGACCGACTGCCGCATCGCCACGGTGACCACCGACGACGAGTTCGACACCGCGGTGGCGCCCGCGCCGGCACTGCCGGCCGCGTGCGAGCCGGCCGACCCTTCAGCGACCCCGGCGCTGCCGCCGCGGGAGCTGATGGTCACCGCCGGGGAGGTCGTCGCGCCGCTGCACCGGCGCCGGGACGCGCCGACACCGTGGTGGCGCCCGGCCCCCGGCGACCAGGTCGACGTCTTCGAGGCGCCCGTGCTGGCCCCGCCGGGCCGCTTCCTGTGGGTCACCCTGAGCCTGCGCGGCGACGGCCGCACCACCCCGGTGATCCGCGAGCTGCGCGTCGAGCACCAGGCGCATGACCTGCTGCGCCGGCTGCCCGTCGTGTTCACCGAGGACGAGCCCGAGCCCTCGTTCCTCCACCGCTACCTCGCCATGTTCGAGGCGCTGCTGCGCGATCTCGACCTCCGGTCCGCCTGCCGCGACCTGCTGATCGACCCGGCGTCGACGCCGATCGAGGCGCTGGACTGGCTGGCCTCGTTCGTCGGCCTGGTCCTCGACGACCGCTGGCACGAGGTGGCCCGCCGCCGGCTGGTGGCCGAGATCGTGCCGCTCTACCGCCGGCGCGGGACGGTGTGGGCGCTGTCGCGCTACATCGAGCTGTTCCTCGCCGGGGCCGGCGCTGACGAGCAGTCCCGTCCCGGGGTGGCCCCGGTCATCGTCGAGCATTTCCGGCTGCGTGGGGTCGGCCCCGTGCTCGGCGGTGACCCCCAGCTGTCGAGCCGCGCGGTCGTCGGGACGGGCTTCCGCATCGGCGGCGAGATCGGCTCACTGCGGGACCGCCCGCTGGACCCCGACGACGACCGGGCGTCGGCGCTCGCCGCGTCCGCCCACCGGTTCAGCGTGCTGGTGACCCGGCCGCTGGGGATCGAGCAGGAGGCGGCGGTCCGCCACATCCTGGACACCGAACGGCCCGCCCACACCGGCTACGAGCTGTGCACGGTGGACGCCGGGATGCGGGTCGGCGACGGGCTGCACCTCGGCCTGTCCTCGGTGGTCGGCCCCACCGGCGCGTTCGACCCGGCTATCACCGGAACCTCCCTGCTCGGCCGTGGCACGCTGCTGGGCGGGCCGACGACGGGCCTGGCGGTCGAGGCCGCCCGACTCGGCACGACGTCGAGGGTGGGCTGACATGGTCACCCTCGCGATCGACCGGCTGCATGCCCGCTATGTCGTCGACCAGCTCTGGGTCGCCGACCGGTTCGACGCCTGCCTGCGGCGCGTCGTCGCCGAGGAGCTCGACCGTGAACTGCAGGACTGCGTCCCACCCGCAGCCGATCACGTCTGCGTCGCGGGGTTCACGGTGCCTGTGTCCCTTGCGGCCGATTCTGGGCTGGTGCCGGCCGCGCGCACCTGGGCCCGGGAGATCGTGGCGGCGCTGGAGCGCACGATCCGCGACGGGATCGGCGTCGTGGTGTACCCACGGACGCTGGACGCGCTGGTCGACCTGGTGGTCTCAGTGGGGCGGGGCGATACCCGGCGGGCCTGGGCATGGCGCCAGGTCGGGCTGGTGCACGGAGGCGGGTCGGTGGGCGCCGGGCTGGTGGGCGCCCGTGAGGCGGTCGTCGCCGCCCTTGTCGCGCACGCCGAGCTGGCGCCGGCGGTGCTGGCCGCCGCGGCGGTGCGAGGCCGGCTGCCACTGACTGCCGGCGGCTGGGTCGCGGTGGCCCGGGCGGTCCAGGACCTCCTCGCGGTGGGACCGCAGATCCGCCGGCCGCGGGATCCTTCGGGGGGCGATGGCGATGCGCCTGCCCTGGGGGCCTCGCCCGGCGGCCACCTCCGTGCCGGCTCCCCCACCGCTGTCCGCGCGATCGTCGGCGCGGCGGTGGCCCGCCAGCTGCCGGACGTCGACCTGGTGCCCCAGGACCGCCGGGTACTCGCCCGCCTCGCGGTGCTCTGTGCCGCTCCGTCGCTCGCCCGTTCCGAGGCCGTGGTGGACGCCGTCGCGAGTGCCCTGGTGCCCCGGGAAGCGGCCCGGCTGCCCGCCGCCGCAGCCGGTTTGCTGGACCGTGCATCGAGCGCCGGCGCGGACGGCAGCCGGCAGGTGAGAGCGACGCGTCCGGGTGGGGCAGCGGAGCAGGCGTCCGCGGCGACCGGTCCTGCCGCGGACGTCGGGCGGCCAGCGGGCGGCGTCGAGCTACCGGCTGACCCCGGGGAGATCAGCGCAGCCGGTGGCGTGCTGTTCCTCGTGCGGATCGTCACCGACCTGGAGCTCGTGGCTGAGACCGGCTCGCCGGGCGCACCGCTGGCCGATCGTCCGTTTCCCTGGATCGTCTCGTCGCTCGCCGTGCGCCTCACCGCGGCGTCACCCGATGACCCGGCGATCAGCGCCCTCGCCGGGCCGCTCGCGGACGACGCCGTCACGGGTCCGCCCACCGATGCCGAGGACGCTGCGCTCACCGACCTCACCGAACGGGTCGAGGCGTGGTTGTGCCTGCAGCTGAGGCTCGGGGCGGGCGACGACCTGGACTGGCTGTGGCGCCGGCAGGCCACCATCGTGGCCGAGCCCGGCTGGATCGAGGCCACGTTCGCGCTCGACGACGTCGACACCAGGGTCCGCCTCGCCGGGCTCGACCTCGATCCGGGTTTCGTGTGGTGGCTGGGCGCCGTCGTGAGGTTCCGCTATGTCTGAGGACATCCTCCCACCGCTGGCCGCCCGGGCCGCCGACCTGGTCGGCCGGCTAGCCGAGCTGGCTGATGAGCCCTGGCTCCAGTCGGCGCTGGTGGCCCTGATCGACTCGCTGCACGCCGAACTGCACGCGGAGCCGCTCGCCACCGCTGAAGACCCCGCCGTCCGCCTCGGGACCGCGGTCGGCCTCTCGCCGTTCGAGTACGACCTGCTCCTGCTCGCCGGCCTGCCCGAGGAGCACGAGGCCGTGGCGCGCCTGGCCCGGCTGCTGCACGGCCTCGGTGAGCCGCACCTGGCGATGGGCTCGATCGTCGCCGTGCTTGGCCTCGACTCCGGCGGGCGGCGCCACCTCCGGCGGGCCATTGACGGCGGGCCGCTGCGGCGCCACCTGCTGGTCGCCGGTCCCGATGAGGTGGCGTTGCCGGAGCGCAGCCTGCGGCTGCCGCTGGGCCTGTGGAGCGTGCTGCGCGGCGTCGACCACTGGCCCGCCGCGCTGCGCCCGATGACGTTGCCCGTGCTGCCGGGCGCGTCGCCACCCGGATGTGACCGGTTGGTCGCTGCGCTGGGGACCGCGCCGCGGGTGGTCGTGGTGACCGGCGAAGGCCGCGTGGACACCGAACTGGCGGCGCTGGCCTCCGATGCGCTGGCGAGGATCGGGCGGGTGTCGGTGGCCGTCGCGGCGGCCGACCTCGACACCGACCGGTCCCCGGCCTGGAGCGCCCACCTGCTCGCCCGGGGCGCCGTGCCCGTGCTGGTGGGACGGCCACCGGGCGCACCGTTGCCGGTCCATCCCGGGCCGGTGGTGGTGGCGACCTCGACGATGACGGGCCTACCCCTGGACGACCGCCCCGCCGTCACCGTGGAACTCGCCCCGCCCGGCCTCGGTGACGCGGTCGCGATGTGGCGCCGCCTGCTCCCCGAGCTCAACGGGTCCAGCGCGGCACTGGCCGGGCTGCTGCGGGTCGGCGAGCTCGGCGCGCGCCGGGCGGTCACCGACTCGCGCGCCACCGCCGCCAGCCTCGATCCCGCTGCGCTGTCGGTCGAGGGCGTGGTGGCGCAGGTCCGCCGGCGAACCGACGTGGCGCTCCCGAGGAGTGTGCGCCTGGTGCGACCGGATGCCACCTTCGAACAGCTCGTCCTGTCCGACGAGCAGCATCGGCTGCTGCGCTCGGTCCTGGACCGGGTCCGCGGCCAGGCGAAGGTGCTGCACGAATGGGGGTTCTCCCGGGCGGCCCGGCACCGCGGCGGTGCCAGGGTGCTGCTGTCCGGCCCGCCCGGCACCGGCAAGTCGCTGGCCGCCGCGGCCGCGGCCGCCGAGCTCGGCCTTGATCTGCTGGTCGTTGACCTGGCCGCCTTGGTCAGCAAGTGGCTCGGCGAGACCGAGAAGAACATCGCCGAGGTCTTCGACGCGGCCGAGCACTGCCAGGCCGTCCTGTTCTTCGACGAGGCCGACGCCGTCTTCGGCCGGCGGACCGACGGGTCCGACGCCCAGGGCCGCTGGGCCAACCTGGAGACGGCCTACCTGCTCAGCCGCATCGACCGGTCGGACGGGTTGGTGGTCCTGGCCACCAACCTGCGCCGCAACATCGACGACGCCTTCGTGCGCCGCCTCGACGTCATCATCGAGCTCGACGAACCGGACCGGGTGGCCCGCGAGCGGCTCTGGCGGCTGCACCTCCCGGCGGGTGCGCCGCGCGCTCCCGACGTCGACCTCGGGCCGCTCGCTGCGATGTACGAGATCACCGGCGGCCTGATCCGCAACGCCGCGCTGGCCGCCGCCTTTGGCGCGGCGGCCGCGGGCCGTCCGATTGACCAGGACGGCCTGATCCACGCCGTGCACGACGAGTACCGCAAGGCCGGTCGATCGTTCCCGGGTTCGCCCCGGGCAGCGGCCGCCCGGGTGCGAGGAGGAACTTGATATGGCTGCGGACCTCGAAGAACGCGCCCAGGCCCGGCTGGAGCTGCTGCGGACGTGGAGCGACCGCGCCGGAACGGACCTCGGCGTCGCCCGGTTGGAGCTCGACCGGCGCCATCCCGACCCGTCGTCCGTCGACCCGGACGACTGGGCGGATCCGGCCCTGGTCGGCGCAACCCAGCACGTGGCGACGGCGCGGGCCGCGCTGTCGGCGCTGCGCACCGAGCAGGACCGGATCCGCGCCCAGCTCGCCGCCGTCACCAACCCGGCGGACACGGCCACCTACGAGGCCGAGCTGCGCGCATCACTGATCACCGACGCCGGGCACCGCGTACGGCTGCGGCTGGGCGAGGAGCGGGTGGCGGCGGCCGAGGCTGGCATTGCGCGGCTGTCGGACCTCGTCGAAGTGGCGCGGGCCGCCGTGGCGGCCGGGGAGGCGGAGCTGAAGGCGGCGGCCCGGCGGCAGACCGACGGTGCAGCACTGCGCGCCAAGCTCGCCGAGGCACCGCTGGACACCTTGGTGGCCGACGCCACCGCGCTCCGCACCAGCACGACGCTGTTGGCAGCCGAGGACCGGCTCGAGGCTCTGCTGCTCGACCCGTTGCGGTCCAGGGCACTGGCCCGCGCCGGCGAGGCTGCCGACGGCGCCGCCGCCGCAGCCGAGCACCGGGGCGCCGGCCAGCTAGGAGCGGACCGGGCCCGGGAGTTCGCTGCGCCACTCGACGTCGCGGTCGCGTCGGCGGAGCGGGACTTCGTGCAGGCCGAGTCCGAGCTGCGCCGCTACGTCTACACCGCCCGCGCCGACCTGGCGGCCGCCGAGACCGTCCTGACGGCCATCGCCGGGCTGCCCGACCTCACCGCCGCGCAGCAGGCCGCGCTGAACCCCGACAATCGGGCCGGCGCGGTGGCGGCGGCCGCGGCGGAGGGGGCGCTGGCGGTGGCGGTCGCCGCCCTGGCCGAGAAAGAGCGGAAGAGACAGGACGCCATCATCGACGCGCTGCTCGCCGACCCCGACGCCGACCCCGAGCAGAATCTCGCCGTTATCGCCGCCACCAAGGAACGTGACGCCGCCGACATCCAGGACCCGCTGACCGCCGCCCGGGGCGACTACGACGATGCTGCCCGGGCCGCCCTCGACGACTGGGAGGTCGAGGTGCCACTGCAGCTGTGGGGGGCCGTCGTCGACTTCGCGGCGGTGTCACGCACGCTGGAGCGGCTGGCCGACCAGGAAGCGCGCGACGACCTCGTCGGCACGCTCGACGCGGCGCAGGACGCGCTCGCGAAGGACCTCGACGCTCGCGACGTGCAGGTGCGGCGCGAGCTCGCCGTCGCCATCACCCTGGTGCCCCGGGCAGGCGCGGCGGCGGCCGCGAGCACCGCAACGGCCGACCGGACCAGCCAGTACGTGCGCGGCGACGGCCCCGGCGGGCGGACCCCCGGGCAGCTGTGACATGCCCGGGACCACGACGAGGAGACCACCGTGGCCAGCCCTGACCTGATCCTCGGCAGCGACACATGCGGGACCGTGAGCCTGCCGCTGAACCCGTTCGTCTCGAACCGCTACCACTTCGGGATGCTCCTCGGAGTCGCCGACCTCGACAACGAGCAGGGCTACCACCGCGGCAAGACCTGGCTGCACAACGCCTGGCTGCACGGCCCGGGCACGTTGTGGGGCCTCGGCGTCGAGGTCCGACCGGCGACCGGCGAGGTGGTGGTGCACCCTGGGCTGGCACTGGACCGCAACGGCCGGGAACTGTGGGTGGCCGATCGGCTGTGCCTCGACCTCGGCCGGTGGTTCGCCGAGCGGCAGCCGGAGAACCTTAAGGTCACCGAGGATACCGACGGCGGTCGCCAGTTCCGAGTGCACGTGACGCTGTGCGTCGAGCAGTGCCTCGACCGACCGGTCCCGTCGATCAGTGAGCCATGCGAGGGCTCCGACCTCGACACCGCCTACTCCCGCACGGTCGAGCGGGCCGTGCCGGACCTCGCTCCCGGCCCGGCGCCGGACGACCCGGTCGCGCCCTACCTGCGGCTGCGCCAGTTCGTAGGGCAACTCCCCGCCGAGGACGGCACGGTCGTGGCGGCGCTGGCCGCGATCGAGCAGGCGCAACCGCAGGACCGGGCGGCGGTGTGCCTGTTGTGGTTCCGGCGGTTGGCGGCACTCGACACCGTCGACCTCCAGCCCGACGGCGGGGTCGGTGAGCTGTTCCCGGCCGGCGACGACGGCTGCATCGTGCTCGCCGACATCAGCGTGCACCTGCGTTCCGACGGCGACCGCTGGCTCGTGGTGGGCGACGGCGACACGCCGACCACGGTCGACAACACGGTGCGCCCCGCGCATGTCCGCACCCGCACCATCCAGGAGCTGCTCTGCGGGCCCGGCCATGCCGCCCGAGTCGAACCCGAGGAACCGACCGAGACGCCGACCGAGACGCCGACCGAGACGCCACCGCGGACAGTCGCCGGGTCCGCCGAGCTGACCGGCTCGTCGTTGAGCCTTTCATTCACCCAGCCGCTCATGCCGGCGACGGTGACGCCGAGGGCGTTCACGGTCACCGCCCTGCGGTCCACAGGCTGGGTTGAGGTCGCGGTGACCCGGGCCGAGCTTGACGAGGCCGGCACGACCGTGACGCTTCGCCTGGGGTCGGCGCCTCGCGTCCGGCCGGTACGGGCCATCGCCCACGGCGCCGGCCCGACCCCCCTGCTCGGCGCCGGCGGCCAGCCGCTGTCCGGCGCCGACGTCGACCGCCGCACCGTGAGCAGCGGCGAGGACGCCGCGCTCACCATCGGCGCCGCGGAGCCGCCGGCTCCGGACAACGACGGCACGACCGACACCGACACCGGGTGAGGACAGACCGATGACCACAACCGACGCCGGCAACCCCAGCACCGCCAGCACGCCGCTCGAGCTGCTCGGGTCGCACCCCGGACTCAGCGTCGTCGACCCGGGGACCGTCCTCACCCGCCTCTGGTACTTCGACGGCAAGTTCCTGCGAGCCGCCGGGTTCCGCCTCGACCAGGAGTACGTCCGCTCGCTGGTGGCGCTGTCTAACCAGGCCACCGGCAGCGGCGTCGTGCACGGCTTCGACGTCGCCCGGGCCAGCGGCGACCGGCTGCGCGTGGAAGGCGGCCTGGCGCTGGCTCCCTCGGGGCGGGTGGTTTATCTGCCGCAGCGGGTCGAGCTGTCGATCGCCGAGCTGATCACCCGGTCGACCGGGACGTTCGACCCGTCATCGCCGCCCGAGCCGGGCGTCGCCGACTTCGGCCGCTGCCCACCCGACCAGCCGGCCGGACCGGACGTGACCGTGCCCGCCCGCCCCCTCTACGTCCTCACCGTGGCCGGGATCGAGGCGCTGTGCGGCGAGGAGGAGCGGTTCGGCCAGCTGTGCGAGGACGCCTGCGCGACCGAGACCGACCGCTCGAAAGTCGTGGAGGGCGTGTGCTTCCGGGTGCGCGAGCTGACGCTGGCGCTGCCGACCAGCACCGCCGTCCCCTTCGGCAACGAGCACCTCCGGTCCCGGGTGGCCTCGGCCTTCTTCGAGCTGGAGCGCACCGCGGTACCCTCGATGATCTCCGGAGCCGGCCTACGGAACCCGGTGTGGTGCGCGGCGGCCGAGGGGATCGGCGGCGAAGAGGTCGCCTTGGCGGTGTTCGACCGCAGCGGCGCGGTGACCAGCTTCGTCGACGGCTGGATAGCGCGCCGGGAGCTCGTCGAGACCACTCCTCGCCGGTACTGGGCCCAGCGGATGGCGATGCGCCCGTGGGACGTCTTCCTCGCGCAAGTGCTCCAGTTCCAGTGCCAGCTGCTCGACCTCGGCGCCAGAGGAACAGGCGGCGGCATCGTCGACCCGTGCACCGGGGAGCGCGACGTCCTCGTCGCAGTGCAGGAAGTCCTGACCAACCTGGCCGCCGATCCGGGCGGCGAGGGCGACGCGACCCGCAGCCGCCCGCCAGGCGCGGTCGGGCTCCTCCCACCCGACGTCTTCAGCCGGGTCGAGGCGGTCCGCGCGAAGGTCACCGCCGTGCTCGGGAGCGGGAAACGTCCGGCCAGTGGCTCGCTGCTCGTCGACGGCGGCGTCGTGGCGGTTCCCGCCGCCGGCTACCTGCCCACCAGCCTCGCGCGCGACGTCGCCGAGCAGGTGCGCGCGCTGTTCGGCCCCGGTGTGGACCTGCGGTTCTGCGCGGTTCGCCCCGACTTCGTGCCCGAGGCCCTGCTCGAGGCGCAGCACATGGAGCGCATCTCGCTGACCCGCGGTCTCGACGACCCGGAGGACCTCGAGGAAGTCGATGTCCTCGTCCCCGACGGCGAGGTCGTCGACGCCCCCGGCGCCACGGTCTCCGCCTTCACCGGCGTGGGCCGCATCCTGCCCACCCGGGATCGGGACGGTGCGAACGGCTCGGCGCTGAGCTTTTCGGTGGTGGCCCGCGACTCCACCGTGCCCTCCACTGGGGCCGGGTGGTCCTGGGCCCTGGCCGGCTACGGCGAGGCCCCTCAGCAGCTCTCCGTGCCCGGCCTGGTGCGCGCCATCCTCCTCGAGGCCCGACGCGCCTTCGGCGGCGACCTGCCCACCGAGGGCGACGAGGAGGGCGACGAGCCGACCGAGGGCACTGAGCCGACCGAGGTGTTCATCCGCCCCGACAGCGAGCATGACCGGCGCCGGCTCGCTGCCTCCTTCACCCAGCGGCTGCGCCGCGAGGCAGGACACGCCGATGTTCGTAAGGCTCGCTTGCTCGCCAGGGCGAGGCCCTTCGCCGGCGCCGCCAGCGGCCGCGGTGAACCCGACCGCCCGCTGGCCGACGACGAGGAACGGCCGGTGGCGGTCTGGGTCGATGTGGAAACGACCGTCGGCCTCGAGACGCTTCCCCCGGGCAGCGACACCTACGCCCGGCTGCGGGCGTCGGTCTACTCCCGGGCGGCCACGAACCCGGTGCTGGTCGACGTCCGGCTGAGCGGGACGCTACGCGTCGTCGATGTCGTGGCGTCCGGTTCCCACAGGGTCATCCGCACCGTCCTCGACGGGGTGGCCGACGTCTTCGAGATCGGTCAGTCCACCCTGGTGCGGATCCCAGCGCTCGCGCTCAACTGGACCGTCGAGGGGCTGCCGATCGGCACCCGGATCCTGGCTGTGACGGTCGGTGACCCCGCCTTCGCCAGCGCCTCGTTCACCGAGACCGGCGACCCCCGTCACCTCGAAGGCGATGCCACGTTCCGCCAGACGATCGCGTCACTCAAGCTCGACCAGGAGGATGAGGCCCTAGCGCGCGGCTCGACGGGGCGGACAGTCGCCGACTCGGTGGTCTCGATCATCGGCGCAGAGCTGGAGCCACCGGGACGCGACCCGGCTTTCGCTGCTTACGCTAGGCAACGGCTACTGGGCGCCGTGGGCGGCGAGACGACCAGCCAGGTCCGCGCCACGACAGACTGGGTGTTGTTCCACCGCAGGCGCACCCGGGTGTGCGCCGGCGAGGTAGTCGAGCGACCCCTGCGTACCCGCACCTACCGGCTCTACCACAGCACTCGGGACGACAGCGACCTTCGCCGCTTCGAGGCGCTGCGAGCAGGCTTCGAGCCGGCGGAGGTCGCTGTCGATAACCTCGGCTTCGAGCCGGTGGCGACGCTGGAGTTCCTGGAGGGCCAGGTGGAGCTGCGGACGCCGGCGTCGGTGCTGCGGGCGAGCTGGCAGGCCGGTGACCGCGGGACCCGGCTGCGGCTGGCTCTGGTCGGGGACCTGGGCCCGGGCGACGGCGAGCCGGTGGCGCTCGCCCGGCTGGCGACGGTGCGATCACTGCTCGCCGACCTGGTCGACAGCAGCCAGGCCGGCGTTGTGTATCTGCCCGCGGTCCCGCCGGAGTTCCAGGAGCCGGGGCTCGATGGTGTGATGTTCACTGTCGGGATCGACGAGGTGGCCACACTCGGTTGCATCCAGGTCGTCGAGATCACCATAGGACTGGAGTTGACACCGGAGGCGCAGCTGGCCGAGGCCTTCGTCAAGGGCGACGTGGCCACAGTGGACCAGCTCGTCGGCAACGGGGTTGGGGTCCTCGGCACGGCGTCCTTCACGAACCGCGGGCCGGACCGGGCCGCCTTCGATCAGCTCGTCCAGAAGGTGGGCGACATCGTGGCGACGAGGATGCCCACCAAGGGCACGGTGCTGTGGCTTGACGCGGACTGGTCAGGCCTCGGCGGTGAGGCTGAGGCTGTCGCGCGGCGGGCGGCGACGCAACTGCTGGACGCGGCGGAGGTTCCGGCGGAGACCCGCCAACAACCGCAGACCATTGACTTCTCGGGCTCGCCCTGCACCGCTCGACTCTTGGTCGTCTTCAGGCCCAAGCCGCCCGCGCAGATTCTGGGCTGTGTCCAGGTGATTGACCTCATCAGCGGTCTTGAGCTGACTCCGGAGGCGCAGCTGACCGGGGCGTTTGACAAAGGTGACACACCCCGGGTGGACGCGCTCGTCAGGGAAGGGGTGGGAGTCGTCGGTTCGGTGAACTTCACGCCCGAGGGACCGGACGCGGCCTCCTTGGATCAACTGGTCCAGAAGGTGGCCGGCCTCGTTGGCTCGAGAATCCTCGTCGAGGGCACGACGCTGTGGATCGACGCAGACTGGCCCGGCCGTGGTGGCGAAGCTGAGAACGTCGCGCGAGCGGTGGCGAAGAGCCTGTTGGACTCGGCCAAGCTTCCGGCGGAGAATCGCCACGAGCCGACAATCGTGAGCTTCTCGGGCTCCCCGTGTGCCACCCGGCTGTTCGTCCGATCCGCCTTCCGGATCGGCTGAGGCGTTCTCCGTACCTGATGCCATGAGCGGGGCTTCCGCTCATGAGGGGACGGCCTGCAGGTGGAGCTCTTGCGATCGGGCGGAGCGATCATGCCGGGTGGTCCGTAGCAGAGCAACGAGCTCAGCTGACGGTTCGACGTCGAGCTCACGGCACAGCAGGTCTCGGTATGCCTGGTAACTGCGCCAGCCTTCCACCCAGTTGCCTTCGGCGAAGTGGGCTTCGATCAGCGCGCGCTGCGCACTCTCCCGCAGCGGCTCTGCGCCGACCGCGAGCAGGGCGGCCTCCACACCCTCGGCGCAGCGCCCGGCGTGAACCAACCGCCGGCTCAACGCTTCCAATGCGTGCAGCACGCGCTGTCGCATCCGTTCCCGCTCGACTAGCGCCCAGTCGTCGTACCAGCCGGGCAGCAGGTCCAGCGCGTCGACCCACCACGGCAACACTGCGAGCTCATCATCCGACGCTGTGCCGGCGATGAGCCGCGCGGCCCAGTTGCTGACCATATGGACATCGACGACAACCTCGTCGCACAGAGCCAACGACCATTTGTCTGCCGCGAGCAGATCGATGCCGGCACCCCGAAGTCGCCACAGTGCCGAGCGCAGATTGCCCGCCGCCCGGCGGTCGTCGCCGATCGGCCACAGCGTGCCCGCAACATGACGCCGCTCGACCCTCCTGCGGTGCAGTGCGACGAAGACCAGCAGCCGTTTGCTTCCCTCGGGGATCTCCAAGCGCCGCTGGCCGAGTGTGACGTGTGGACCGCCGAAGAGGTGCAACACGGGTTCCTGGTTCGGCTGAGGCGCGACGACCAGCGAGCTCGTTGGATGAGCCACCATGGCGATCTCCCTGGGCCCTGGAACATGCCCGGCGAGCTTAGGAATGGCGGCGTCACGGTCGTGTCACCGAATCAGGAGTGACCTGGTTGGCCCAGGATTGATCAGTGCCGGTGGCGGCGTGCGTATTCGATGAGGAAATCTTCGACGGCGGCCAGCGCCGCGCCGACTTCGGTGAAACTGGATGGTTTCTCGGTGGATCGCGCAGCGATGTCGGGGTTCACGGTGACCGTCAGACGCAGGCCTTGACCATGAGGCTCGACGCGCACGATGCAGACGCCAGTCGGTGCGGGTCGGGACTGCATGACCGGCAGCCTGGCAGACCGGGTGTCACTGCACCGTCTCCCGCGACGGCCCGCGAGGCGGATCCGAGACGCTCTGCGAGTGGGCAAGGTCGCGCAGCGCTGCGGATGGCGGCACGCCCAGCTCGTCGATCATCAGTTGGCATGCGTCGGCGACATGGCGACGGGCCTCACCGACGTTGCCCTCCGCAAGGTGCGCCCGCACCACCAGGCGGTGTGCACTCTCCCGCAGCGGATCGACGGCAACGGCGGCCATCGCCACGATCAACGCTGTCTCGGGCTCGCCACGCGCGAGGCTGTCCTCGGTTGCCCGGTCGGTTGCGTGCAGCAACACCTGGCGGATCCGCTCTCGCTCCAGGAGAACCCAGTCGTCGTACCAACCGGGCAGCAGCTCCGCGCTGTGTCGCGACCCGTTTCGCCAAGACGCCACCACGCTGGCCGGATCGTGTGCGTCAACAGCGACATCGGACGGCAAAGCCAGCTCCGGGTGGGGACGGGCGGAAACGACCAACTGGAGCTGACGTAGTCGCCACCTGGTGGTACGCAGGCAGCCGAGCGCTTTACGTTCTGGCACGTCAGGCCACAGCAGTGCGGCCACCAGAAGTCGCGGGCTCGGACCGCGCAACGCGAGTATGGCCACCAGCCGTTGCCCGGACCGGGCACGATCTAACTCCCGTCAGGTCGCGAACATCTCATGCCGGGCGCAGACAGCTTCGGAGGGCTCCTCCACGATCTCGAGCAGGCCGCGCCGTCGCAGCCATTCGGCGATCTCGAGCGCGCGGCCGGGCGGGAGGCAGCGGTCCCAGCTGCCGATGGCGTCGGCCAGCGATGGCGCCGTGGGCAGGTGGTCAAGCAGCGGTGCCAACTCGCTGCCACCAAGGAACGCCACGGGGCGATCGAGAGCCGGGTGGCGCAAAGCGCGACGCAGCTCGATGCAGTCCCCAACGAGGCAAGGCGTGTCCCGCAGTGCGGCAGCGGCCGGCAACCGGACCCGTAGCGGGAGGAGGTCGGCGAGCGGGGCGATTCTCGGGCTGGGCGACGGTACCGGGGGTGCGCCGGCGCTGCGGCGGCGCCAGAAGACCGCGTCCGCGTGCGGGCGGTGTTCGGCGTAAAGGCCGGCTGCGGTCGCGGCGTGACGCTGGACCGAATAGCCCTGATGGTCGATGTAGTACTGACGGTACTGGCGCACCGCGCGGGGATTGTCGTCCGACGCGAGAATGGAATGAACGGTCGCGGCGGCGGCCAAGCCCGTCTGGATCGCCGTTTGCACACCCGATGACGAGAGCGGGTCGATGGCAAACGCTGCTTCGCCGACTCTGACGCTGTTGGTGTCGATGGGCGTGGCCGCAGCGTAGCTCGTAGCATTGCAGGCCTGCACCCGCTCGGTGAGCGCAGCGCTGGTAACCAGGTCAGCGAATAAAGGTGACGCGGTCAGCAGCCGGCGATAGAGCCGCTCACGATCGCCTCGCTCACCCACCAAGGTCTCCGGATCGACGAACGCCATCGCCCGGAAGCCGCCACCGGGCAAGTGAGCACCCCATAGCCACCCATCGGATAGCGCGTCGATACGCGTCTGCGCGCCATCGAGTGGCGGTCCGCCGCGCCAGACTGCGTGCAGCGCCAGCGTGCGCGGCGAGGTCGGCGTCGTGCGCCCGCCGAGAAGGCGGCGGCGTCCGGTCGCGTCGGCCAGGAAGCGCGCGTGCAGCACCCGGTCGTCGAGCGGCACTGCCCACCCCCCGCCCCAGCGCGCGGGCCGGCGCGCGGTGGCGGGCGGCAGCACGTTCGCGCCGGCTTCACCCGCGCGCGCTAACAGGATCGCGTCGAAGGCGCCGCGGTCGACAGTCAGACCGTCTCCGACTCGTATCCGCTCCTCGTCGGCACCGCGCCAGCGGATGCGCGCCTCTATTGCCTGGGTGAAGCCGCGCGTCGCCACCCGCTCGCGCACGCCGAGCGACTCGAGTAGTGGCCAGATGGCGGGGCTGAGCGACTCACCGACGTGGGGGCGCGGGAAGCGGTGCTGCTCGACAATCGCGACGTGGTGACCGAGCCGCGCAAGCCGCGTCGCGAGGGCCGCGCCCGAAGGACCGCCGCCGACAACGCAGACCTCGTACTCGTCGGTCACTGCGCTGGCGCGAAGTAGTCCGGGCGTCGTTGCGCCAGACGCGCGTAGGCGCCGAGGCACCAGTGCAGCCATCCGCGGATGTAGTCGCACGCCGGGCGGCCGCGGGCGATGACTTCGTGATGGCAGCCGCCGCCGCACAGGTAGCGTGCCCAGCAGCTGCGGCAGGGCTCCTGGCGGTGCACGTGACGCTCGCGCAGCCAACGCGCCTGACGGGCACGGTCGACGCCGTCGACGAGGTCGCCGAGCGCTCCGTCGTCGTCGCCGACGAAGCGGTGGCACGCCGCCAGCTCACCACTGGCTGAGACGCCGAGGTAGCCGGCGCCCGCTCCACACGGGTAGGGACGGTGCGTGCCGCGGTGGATCTCGCGCATCGCGTTGACGGCGTTGGCGAACGGGTAGCGCTGGCCCGCCACCACGCGGCGCTCGAACTCCGCACCGCAGGACACCATCCCGTCGAGCATCGCCGCGAGTTCCGGGCCGCCCAGCTCGTGGCTGCCGGTGGGCGATCGCAGCAGCGGCGAGAACCCGACGCTGTGGAAACCCAGTGCCACGAAGGCGTCGAGCGTCTCCTTGAGCTCGAGATTCGCCGGCGTCACCGTGACCCGCGCGGACACCTGCATGCGCCGCTGGCGTTCCAGCAGCGGCGTGACCCGCTCGATGACCCGGTCGAAGCTGCCGCGGCCGCTGCGAAAGGGTCGCAGCTGGTCGTGCACCGCGCCGGCGCCGTCGAGGCTCACGGTGACCGCGAAGCCGTGCTCTTCGAAGAAGTCGCCGTCATCGACCGTCAGCTGCGTGCCGTTCGTGGTGATCGAGAAGGTCACGTCGACGCCGCGATCAGCGGCGATCGCCCGGGCGTGGTCGGTCGCCGCACGGATCACCGGGCGGTTCATCAGCGGCTCGCCGCCGAGGAAGCTCAGGTTCACCCGCTCGCCCGTCGCCACGTCACCGAACAGCAGATCGACTGAGGCGAGCGCGGTGCTCAGCGCCATGCTGGTGGCCGGCCCGCCGAAGCTACCTCCCTGCGCGTAGCAGTAGGTGCAGCCGAGGTTGCATTTCTGCGCGACGGCCAACGACAACGCGCGCACCGGGGGCTCCTGCGGTGCAGCGTCGTCCACGTAGTGCGGAGCGTCCACGCCCAGCCGCTGCAGCAGCTCGCGCAATGAGCCCTCGTCGCCGCTGCGCCGCATGCGGTCCAGCTGCGCGTAGGTCGCGGCGTCGATGTCGTACAGGCGGCTGCCGTTGGGGACGAGCAGGTGCAGCCCGTCGCCGCTGTCGATCAGGTGGGCCTGCGCGGACAGCGGCGCGGAGACCTCGAACAGCTCAGTCATAATCCCGGCCGCCGACGATGAAGCGCAGCAGTCCCTGCCAGTCCCGGAAGAGATCCTCGTAATTGATCTGGAGCGGGTTGCTGGCGCTGTCGGGCTCGTACCGTTTCGGCTCGCGCTGTCGGGCCATCCAGTTGTTGCCGATGCTGGGCCCCTGTTCGGTCGACTCGACATTGACGTAGTCGGGCCGGCTCGCTGCCCAGTAGTAGCAACCGCACTCCCGGTAGTCGTTCTGCCACGGCGAGCACAGGCTCTGGGTGAGTTCCCCCGGTCCCGCCATGACCTCGTCGATCAACGGCAGCGGTTCATCTGTGACCCCGCTGCGCGCGAACAGTGGCCGGATGCGCAGCTCGACGGTCTCGACGGTCGGCGGCGTCGCGTCGAAATCGACGAACTGGCACGGCACGAGCTGCCCGGCGCTGGTTCGTAGGATCTCGGCCATCGCATTCGACCATTCCAGAAAGGCCGAACCGAGCGATGCGTCCTCCTGCGCCCCCATGGGGCCGCGAACCGCGATCAGGATGGGAGTATCGGCGACTTGGGTGAGGAAACGGCCTTCGAGCCGTTGCAGCTCACCCTCGGCACGAACCACGAAGCCGCGCGCCTCGTGGACCTCGATACCTTCGAACAGGCGGCGCCACACATTGCGGAAGTCGAACTCCAGCCCCGGAAAACTGTTGGAGATCGCCGCATCGGGCAAGGTGCTGGGCGGGTTACCGGCGGCGCGGTGATGCAGCTGCGCGGTGAGGTTCTTCGGCTCGATGCTCATGGGGTCTCCTGGTCGGCTCCGGGGAAGATCGGCCCACGGACGAGCGTGCGGATCAGGTCGATCTGACGGCGGGTCAGTGTCAGGTGCAGACCGTCGGCGCCGCGCATCATCGCCGGCATCTTGCGGCGTCCCCGGTTGGACAGGTCGCCGATCTCGTCGTAGTCCCGCAGCACGTCGGCGAACCACGGCGCGGTGCCGCTGCGCAGCGCGACCAGCAGGCTCTGGTGCAGGTTCTCCAGCGCGACGGCATCGACGAGCGACGTAGCCATGATCGGCTCCCGCCTGCGTCGCCGCCCCTCGTCGTGGAAGACCATGCCGCTGGAGTTCATCGCTGCGGTGTTCATCAGCCGGACGGTCTCGAACGCACGACGGAGGATCTCCTCGACCCGTTCCAGCGTCGCCTCGGCGGAGGAGACGGTAGGGCCGAACAGAGCCTGTTCCAGTTCGTCGGCGACCGTGCGGATCGGCACGGCATCCGGTGCGTAGGTAGGTGGTCCGGCGCCGACTCGCCCGTACGCCGAGAGCGTCTGGCCCCCGATCGTCAGCGTCACCCGCACCAGGCCGTCACAGCCGTCGTCCAGGTAGCCCCGGCTCCTGCGCCCGAGATCACTCGCGAAGATGCCGCTAGGCACCGTGATGGTGAACTCGTCCGGTTCCTGGTAGCCGAGCCAAGTACCTCGGCCCGGACTGGCGTCATAAACGACGCTCCTGAGATTCGGGTCGGCGGCCGGCCCCTCCGGTGGTGGCTCGTCGCTCGATCCGTAGACGAATCCGGCAGCGGGAGTGAAACGCAGCCTGACCTCGGGATGCGCCTCGGTCGGCTTGATGTACTGCACGTGGCCGAACGGGATCGTCCTACCGCGCCAGAAGTTCGCGCAGGCACCGGCGAGCGGCCGCCGGGTGTGGTCGGAGAACTCGCCGGTGTCGGCGTCGACCTTGTCCTTCTCGTCGCCGGTCCGGCGAAAGACCTTGTAGTTTGCGACCTGGACGCGCCAGCTCAGGTCGGCAGGGGATGCGCCGTCGCCCTCGAGCAGCTCGGTCGTCAGTGGCTCGAGCTGGCCGCCGTCGGTGAGCGCCCACACCTCGAGGAACGGTGCGACGGGACGAACCTTGCCGTTCTCGGTGAAGGACAGCCGCTCGGGAATGAACGTGCGGACAATCTCTCCGCTGTCTGCATCGACCTCAAGTGTCGGCGCGGGTCGCAGGGCCCGGTAGCCGAGCGGTCGCTCCGGATCGACGATCACGTCGTAGTTGTCCAGCGGCGTCGCCGCGGCACCGAAGCGCGCGATGGCCAGCGGCGGCAGGACGCGAAGCTCCTGGATCACCTCAACGGGCCTCCGTTCACGGCGGGTTGCCGAGCACTGCCGGCTATCAGCTGCTCGAGCTGACCGCGCTCGATCTCGTCCCCCCGGGTCTGAGCAACGAGGTAGTCCTTCCGGTGACCCGCGCCGTTGGTTCTCCTCAGCCGCTCCATCAGCCTTGCCGCGGCGTCGAGGAGGTCGCGGTGCAGCCGCCAGCGGTCGTCCTCGGCGTGCGGAAGCATCAGCGTGTAAGGCATCTGGAAGGGCGGTCCCGCGCGCGGCCCGTCCGGATGGGCACCATCAACCGGTAGCCCGACAAGCAGCCCCGCGATCGCCCGCAGCTGGTACATCTCCGAGAACGCACGATGGATAAGTGGCCCGCGGGGGCTCAGCGCCGGCTGGTCCGCTGGGCCGGCGGCAAGCTCGAATGCGTGCGAGAGACTCACCAGCAGCTTGCGGTAACGCACGTTGAACAGGTGCGCCCACAGCTTTGCCTCGGGGTGGACGATCGGGGTCTGGGTGTCCGCATCGGCCGGTTCCCCGGCGTTGTGTGCCGTCGGGTCGGTCGTCGGGTTGGTGGCCACCGGACGAACGACCTTCCCCACCTCGTCGCCGAGCGCCTTCATCGCCCGGTAGATCGCGAGGAAACGCCGGAAGTGGGACTCGTTTTCGTCCGCGGGCAGGTCGAAGCCCTCGCCCTGCTCGCTGACCTGCTCGAGGGCGGCGATTGCCGCCGCACGTGAGTCGACCCTGACGATCAGCAGCTCGGGCGCCGGCAGCTCCGGCAAACTGCTCATTGGCTCCCGCCCGCGCTGGCCCTGGCGGTAACCGCGGCCCCATTCATCCCAGGACGCCTGGAAGGGCAGACTCGTGGCGTCGAAGGCGGTGTCGGGAATGAGTGCCTGATCGCCCAGGACCCGCAGCAGCTTCGCGTACAACTCGCCCACGCGGTTGACCGGCATGCCCACGTCTGCCTGAGCGCGCCTCTTGATCTCCTGCGCTTCCTCGTCGTCCCACTCTTGCGGGCTCTCCGCGCACACATAGGTGGCGAGCGAGTCAAGGCTCGCCGGTCGAAGCTTGAATCCGAACGGATAAAAGGCGCTGCCGTGTGGGTAGTCCTCGCGGTCGAGGTTGAGCGGGGCGCCGAGCGCGGTGAGCAGGTTCTGGATCGTGATCAGGTGGGCCATCTCCTCCTTGGCGATGCCAAGGATCGTTTCCTGCCAGGCGCGGACGTCGGCCTGCCGGCCCTCGGGCACGGTCGGCCCGCCGAGCGAGTAGGCCGCGAACAGGTACTGCACCATCAGCGAGTGCTCGATCTCAGCGGCCACGTGCAGCAAGAAGATCGCATAATCGCGGCCGTTGAATTCGGGCGGCACAACCTCGACGTCAACCTCCGCGACGCGGAGTACCAGCCCCGCGGCCAGTGCTTCACGGCGGACTGCGCTCGGTTCTTCACGTGCGGGACCGAGATGCCGGCTGATGCGTGAGCGCAAACTTCCCCCTGCAACAATCAACGTGATGTGCGCCGCCAGGTCGCAAGCCACCGCGGCGATGGTGGGTTAGGGGCCGAGGTATTCTTGGGAGTCCGCGGTGCCCTCGTAACGGGCCAGGTCTGCCTGCGTAACGAAGTACTTTTCCCCGCTTTCCGCATCATGCAGCAGGGCCCCGTGCAGCACTGCATTGTGGTCGGGCCAGACGTGCTTCTTGATCTGGATCGTCTCGATCCCATACGCGAAGATCTCGCCGGCGGGCAGGACGTAGTCAGACGATCGGAACCGCAAATCCTCGTCAGTCATGAACCTCTCCTTGGTCGGGGGTGCGGTCGCGCTCAACAGCGTTGCCGCGGGAAGAAGAAATTCGTCTCCAAATACGGGAACGAGTCGTTCGGCCGGTAGTGATAGCCGCATGAACGATGATCAGCTTCGCTTTGGGTGGACGCCAAAGTCGTCATGGTCGGCCCTTCCGCTCCTGCGCTGGATTGATCGTAACGGGCCGGCCGGGGAAAATCAACGGCCCACTCTCGACTCTCCGACCGGCGAAGAGGCCGCCGAAGAACGGGTAACTGAGCGTCCATACGTCTACGTCACAACGTAAGCGCCCTGACCGCAGGTCCCCTGCGTGAGCGCCAGCCTCGGTGGGCCGCCATTCGGAGCCGAATAGCGGTTCACGGCGGCCCTCGGGAGTCATTCGGAGCCTAATAGCGGTTCACCTCATCACGGCGAGCGGAGCGCAATCGTCTGGGCGCGGCCGGGGCCCTCGCCTGGCTCGTGAGTTCAGGTGATGGTCAGGAATTGTGTCGCCGCGCGGACCTCGACCTGTCAGAATGCTGGTTGTGGGCAGGCGGGGAGTGGCGAACGGCCGCTCCGGCATCGTTGATTTCTCGATGGTGGGGGTCGGTATCTGTGAGTAACGGCGACGGCACCTTCGCGCAGACTTTCGTCCGCCGGAACATCTGGGCTCTCCAGGCCACCAGTCCGTGGGACCCGGTGACGCTCGCCTACGCCAACGCGATCAAGGTTCTGCAGGCTCGGGCGCTGACCGACCCGACGAGCTGGACTTACCAGAGCGCGGTGCACGGACGGACGGGACCGGTGCCACCCGGGGCGGTATGGAACCAGTGCCAGCACGGGAGCTGGTATTTCCTTCCGTGGCACCGGATGTACCTGTACTACTTCGAGAGGATCGTCCGCGCCGAGGTCATCGCCCAAGGCGGCCCGCAGGACTGGGCGCTTCCGTTCTGGGACTACGACAACCCCGGCCAGGCGGCGCTGCCACCGGCGTTCCGCGAACTGATCATGCCCGACGGGAGTGCCAATCCGTTGCGCATCACCCAGCGATCCCCGGGGTGGAACAACGGGGCGCAGTTGCCGGCCGGCGCCACGACCAGCACCGCGGCCATGAGCTTCATCGTGTTCATCCCACCACCGGCTCCGGGATTCGGCGGCGGCCGGACCACCCCGCGGCAATTCTTCGGCGCATTCGGTGAACTGGAGTTCACGCCGCACAACGACGTGCACTCGTTGATCGGTGGATTCATGGGCAATCCGAACCTGGCGGCCCTCGATCCCATCTTCTGGCTGCATCATGCCAACATCGACCGGCTCTGGTCGGTGTGGCTGGGAATGGGAGGTGGGCGAGCCAATCCCCTCGATGCACAGTGGCGAGCACAGTCGTTCGTGCTCCACGACGAGACCGGAGCACAGGTCCAGCTGACCGCCGACGACGTGCTCGACACGGCAGGACAGCTCGGGTATAGCTACGAAGGTGTCGCCGCGGTGCTTCCCGTCGAGGCGGTCGCAGCGGCGGTGAACGAGCCTCCTTTGCCAGACCGCGAGCCCGAGTTCGTCGGCGCCTCGGAGCGGCCGATGGAACTTGCGGGCGTACCCACCAGCGTCGACGTCGTGATCGACCGGCGCGCGGTCGCAGCCCGAGCCAGCGAGCTGGCGGAGGCCGCGCCTGCCCGGCCTACCAGGGTGTATCTCAACATCGAGGACGTCGAGGCCGAGCGGAATCCGGCCACGGTCTACGAGGTCTCCATCAGCCTCCCGAGCACGCCCGGCCGTGCCGCCAACCCCCCCTCCTACGTCGGCAACGTGTCGTTCTTCGGAATCGAGCACCTGTCGGCAACCGGGCCGGCCAGCGACGGGCCGCACGGTTTCCGGCGTACCTTCGACATCACCACCCAGGTCGAGCAACTGCGCGCGCAGGGCCTGTGGGACGACGAGCGGATCGTGGTGTCGCTGCGGCCGATGTCGCCGATCCCGCCGCCCGCCGGCGAGTTCTCCGCAGCGGACGCACAAGAGCTCGCTGAGGCGCAGGCCGCGCCGGTGCGCATCGGTCGCGTCAGCCTGTTCTACGGCTGACAGCGTGGTGGCGATCGTAACCCGCGGACCGCCGAGCCTGCGGCGCATCCGGCAGGCCGCCCGGCGCAATCCCGAGTACGGGGCCGTCCTGGCCATCGCCGTGGCCTGGGTGGCGGTGATCTGGCTCCATGCTGGTCCGGCCGGGCCGGCGCCGGCGGGCCACCATCATGGGGCCCACGCCCAGCCCTCGGTGCTGGCCACACTCCCGCTGTGGACTGTCATGTGCATCGCCATGATGGTCCCGGCCGCGTTGCCGGCGGTCCGGCACGTCGGGACGAACAGCCTGCGATGGCGCCAACAGCGAGCGATCGTCGAGTTCCTCGCCGGCTATGTAATGGTGTGGGTGGCGTTCGGTCTCGCGACGCTGTCAGCGCTGGCCCTCGTGGAAGGCCGGGTGCCCAGCGACGCGGTGCTTGCCGCAGTACTGGGGGTGGCCGCCTGCTGGCAGGTCCTGCCGTACCAGCGGCGCTTCCTGCGTGCCTGCCACCGGACAGTTCCCCTCCCCCCGCGGGGCTGGCGCGCGGCCGCGGGGTGCGCCCGCTTCGGCTTCCGCCACGGGCGGGCATGCCTGGGCGTCTGCGGGCCGCTCATGGTCGTCATGGCGGCGGTGATCCACCAGACCGTGCTGTGGATGGCGGTATTGACCGCGGTCTCGACCGCCCAGCGGCTGCTGTCCCGAAGTGAGCGGCTATCCGGACCAATTGCGGTCGCGCTGGGAACGTTCGCTCTGATCTTCCTGGTCACGTAGTGCGGGACCGGGCAGGTTGCCGTCTCTCGGCTACCCGAAACCGCTATTCGGAGCCGAATGGCGGTTGGGCAGCCCTCGAAATCGCTATTCGGCTCCGAATGGCGCCAGACGGAGAGCTGGACCGGTATCGAGGTCACCGGGTCGGTTCGGCGGCGACCGCTGGGGGTCCGGCCTGCTCGGGGATCGTGGCGGCGACCGGTGCTCGCTCGTCGGGCATCTCGGCGGGCTCCGGTGTGCTGCCGACGGAGAACACCAGGCAGACCACCGCCGCGAGGAGGTACCCGAGTGCGGCGCCAGGGCTGGCCGCCCAGGCCACCTGCTCGCCGTGGATCAGGCCGATGAACGACAGCACCGCCCCGGCCGCGCAGTACCCGGCCGCCCAGTAATAACGTTTGTCGATCATGAACGCGGCGATGGCGCCGAGCACCATGCCGGCCAGGATCGCCCCGCCACCGAGGCTCTTCAGGCCGTCGTAGACGACACCGGCCTGGGCCAGCGCGTCGCTACCGACGGTGGTCGCGCTGGTGCCGGCGGCGTTGAGCACGTTGTCGATCTGGCCGGTCGCCCAGGCCGCGACGTTGGGGATCACCGCCAGGACGACGGCCACCGCGTGCGCCTTGGGCACCGAGACGAATGCCTGCGCGCCGATCAGCAGCCCGATGTAGAGCAGGATCGGCACGATGGCTGGCAGCGGGATCAGCGCGCCGAGCAGCCCGAACAGTCCCAGAAAGCACATCAGCGCGATCACCACGCCCGAGGCCAGCGAGTACGTGGTCCGGCCGCCGGCTTCCTTCCAGCCGGGGTGTCCGATATAGACGGCCGGCGGGAACGGGCTGCCCAGCGCGGCGCCGACCACCGCGCCGGTGCCGTCGGCGAGCAGCACGCTGCGCAGGTTGTAGTTGTCCCCGGCGACCGCGGCGCTCTCTACGTTGGTCATGCCCTCGCAGAAGTTGTAGATGCCCAGCGGGATCGCGGTAGCCAGCAGCGGCGCCACCTCCGAGAGGCCGCTGACCAGCAGGTCGATATTGAAGGTCGGCAGGCCGATGGCGATATCTCGGGCCGCCGTGATCACGTCGGGTGCGGACATGTAGCCGCCGATCCAGCCGATCGCGGCGCCGACCAGCAGCGCCGCCAGCCCGATCGGGATGTTGCCGGGGAGCTTGCGACCGGTGAAGAAGCCGATCACGATGATCGCGAACACCGGCAGGGCGATCCACAGGGCTTCCCACATCTGCGCGGCCGGGCGCATCGAGATGAACGCAATCGAGATACCGGCCAGCGTCCCGAGCAGCGCCGCCCGGGGAGTGAACCGGCGGATGTAGGGACCGACGAACGCGCCGATCAGCACGATCAGCCCGATGATGAACGACCACGCCAGGCCGGCCACCCAGGCCCGGATCGGGTCCCTGGTGCTCAGGAAGATCGGCAACATGATCACGAAGGTGACGATGAACATGTGCGGCACGCTCGGGCCATACGGCATCGCGCACACGTCGCTGCGGTTCTCGCGGCGGGCCAGCCGGCGGGCCAGGTAGGTGTAGTACCCGTTGCCGATCAGCAGCTGGATCCCCAGCGCGGGCAGGATGATCCCGAACACGTCGCCCTGGGGGATCTGCACGACGCCCACGCACAGCGTGGTCAGCACCAGCACGTTGACCAGCACGTTGAACCCGAGGCCGAACGCCGCGTTGAGGTCACCGCTGACCCACCAGGGCAGCCGCACGGTCCCGTTCTTGGCCTGGCTGGACATGGGGGATCAACTCCGTTCGCGGTCGGTCGCCGCGCCGACCGCGGCGGGGCTGACGGCACTCAGTGCATCGAGGTAGGCCGCCGACGGGGCGACCCAGCCGAAGATGCCCCCCTGGGCGGCGATCATCGCCAGCCCGGCCCGCTGAAACTCCGGGAAGTAGGAGCCGACGCAGTCGGCGAGCACCAGGCACTCGTAGCCGCGGTCGTTGGCCTCCCGGACCGTGGTGTGCACGCACACCTCGGTGGTGACGCCGGTGACGACCAGGCTGGTGATGCCGGCGGTCTGGAGCAGTTGGTGCAGGTCGGTGGCGTAGAACGAACCCTTGCCCGGCTTGTCGATCACCACCTCGCCGTCGCGCGGAGCGAGCTCGTCGACGATGCCGTGGCCGTACTCGCCGCGGATCAGGATCCGGCCCTTGGGGCCGACGTCGCCGATCCGCAGTGTCGGGTTGCCGCGATTGAGCTTGGCCGGCGGGCAGTCGGTCAGGTCGCCGCGGTGGCCCTCGCGGGTGTGGATGACGGTCATCCCGGCTGCCCGGGTGGCCGCCAGCACCTGCCGTAGCGGCGGGATCACCGCCTGCAGCAGGCTCACATCGTTGCCCAAGGTCTCGCCGAAACCTCCTGGCTCGACGAAGTCACGTTGCATGTCAATGAGCAGCAGCGCGGTGTGCGCGGGGTCGAAGCCGAACGGGCCGGGATCGGCTGGCACGGTGACATGGTCAGCGGGGACATGGTCAGCCGGCATGGTGAGCGCCCCCGAGGTTGGCAGCCACCGTGGTGGCGGCGATGACTCCCTCGGACGTGGCGACGCAGCCGAAGACCCCGCCCTGCATGGTCACCATCCGAAGCGCCGCGGTGTGGTTGCCCAGCTCAGTGGCTCCGGTGCAGTCGGAGAGGATCAGGCACTCGTAACCCCGGTCGTTGGCCTCGCGCATGGTGGTGTGCACGCAGACATCGGTGGTGATGCCGGTCAGCACGAGGTGGGTGATGCCTTTGGTGCGCAGCACCAGGTCGAGCCCAGTGGCGTAGAACGCGCCCTTACCCGGTTTGTCGATCAGGGTCTCACCCGCCAGCGGCGCGACCTCGTCGACGATCTGCCAGCCCGGCTCGCCGCGGACCAGGATCCGGCCCTGTGGCCCGGGGCTCCCGATCTCGGCGCCGATCTGCGCCGAGCGCCACCGCTTGTTGGCCGGCAGATCGGACAGGTCCGGGGCGTGGCCTTCCCTGGTGTGGATCACCGGCATGCCGATGGCCCTGGCGTGGGCCAGCATCCGCGTTGTTCCGGGTAGGCCGGCCCGGGTCAGCTCGATGTCGTAGCCCATCCGGTCGACGTAGCCGCCGGGGCCGCAGAAGTCGACCTGCCAGTCGATGCAGATCAGAGCGACTCGGTCGGCCCCCACGGTGCCGTCGTAGGGCCATGGGTACGGGTCGGCGGTGACCGGCCCGAGCTGGTTGAGGCGCGAGAGGGTGCGGGGCATGTCGTCCTCCTACGGTCAGCCAGGTGGGGTTTCGACGGCCAGCCGGGTTGCGACGGACAGCAGCAGTGGCTCGGAGAACGCCGGACCGATCAAGGTGATGCTGGCCGGCCGCTGGTCAGCAGTCCGACCGGCCGGCACCGTGAGCGCCGCGAGATCGAGCAGGTTGACGAACTGGGTGTAGCGGCCCAGCACGGTATTGCGGCGCACCGGCGCCTCGGCGATCTCGTCCAGGGTGAAGGTGGTCGGCACGGTCGGCATGATCAGCAGATCGGCGTGTTGCCAGAGCTGCTCGGTCCAGCGGCGCAGCTCCTGCAGCCGGTGCCAGGCCCGGAAGGTGGCTACGGCGTCGAACTTCCTGCCGCCCTCGATGAGCTGCCGGGTGATCGGCAGGACATCCTCGGGATGTTCGGCGAAGAACTCTTCCAGCTCGGCCAGCCGCTCCGCGACCCATGGCCCGTGGTAGAGCAACTCGCCCGCCTCCAGCAGCGGGGCGATCGTGGTCAGCGTGATCTCGCCGGCGGGCCCGTCGGCGCGAGCCACGGCGGCGTCGAACGCGTCCCGCATCCCGTCGTCACCCTCGAAGTCCAGCTCGGCCGGGTCGGGCACGGCGACCGGCGCGGGGCGATACGAGTCAGGGCTCGCATTGCCACTCACGGGTCGCGACCACGGGTCCGCGGGGTCGAAGCCCTTGACTACGTCCAACACCGTCGCGGCGTCGGCGACGTTGGCGGTGAAGATGCTCACGCAGTCCAGCGACCGGCAGGCCGGCACCACGCCCGCCGCGCTGACCAGGCCGCGGGTCGGTTTGCAGCCGACGATCCCGTTCATCGCGGCCGGTACGCGTCCAGATCCGGCGGTGTCGGTGCCCAGCGCGAAGGAGACCAGGCCGGCGGCCACTGCGACCGCCGAACCGGAACTGGAACCGCCGGAGATCAGACCACCCCCGAACACGCTCTGGCAGGCGCCGTAGGGCGAGCGGGTGCCAGTCAGCCCGGTGGCGAACTGGTCCATGTTGGTCTTGCCGATCACGATGGCCCCGGCGTCGATCAGCCGCGCCACGCTGCCGGCGTTGCGGCCCGGTCGGTAGCTGAATGCCGGGCAGGCCGCCGTGGTGACCAGGCCAGCGACGTCGATGTTGTCCTTCACCGCACACGGGACGCCGAACAGGGGCAGTCCCGCTATCCCGCGCTCACGACGGATCCCCTCCAGGTCCGCGGCCCGCTGGCGCAGCTCGTGGTCGGGCCAGCGAGAGATCCAGACCGCGTCCTCGCCGCGGGCCGCGATCCGCTCCAGGACGAGATCGACGACCTGATGTGGCTGCAACTGCTCCGTTGCGTAGACGTCCTGTAGCTCGCGGACCCCGATCGGGTGATTCGACGAGCCCACTAAGGGGGAGGGTGCTACGTAGCGCACTTTGTCGATTGTCGACCAAATGATGTCATCCGATGGTCGAAACTGTTACGTCCATGTTGCGCGTCTGACTCCGGACGCCAAGCGCTCAGGTCAGGCGAAGAACGACCGGGCACCGTGGTCGCCGAGCGCGGCCAGGACCGCGTCAATATCGCCGCCGGCCACGGCGTCAAACAGTCGCCGGTGGCGCCGGACACCGTCCTGCGGTGTCCCCACCTTAGCCTCGCGCCGCAGGTTGGCGGCCATGTATAGCTGCAGCTTGAGGATGACCGGCTCGTAGACCAGCAGCAGGTGGCGGTGACCCGCCATGGCCACCAGCGCGACATGGAACTGCCGGTGGGCCTGCGCCTGCTCCAGCGCGGCCCCGGTGGCCGCGGCCCGCTGCATCGCGTCGAGCCGGTCGGCCAGTTCCGCGAGCGCTCTTGGGTCGGGCACCGGCGGCGCGGTTTGCACGGCGAACCGTTCGAGCACCTCGCGGAGACTGAACAACTCGTCAACGTCGCGCGGTGACAGCTCGGTGACCCGCACACCCCTTCGCGGCAGGTGCTCGACCAACCCCTGCTGACCGAGCAGCCGCAGCGCCTCCCGCAACGGCGCCCTGCTGGTACCGAACCGCCGGGTGAGTTGCTCCTCGATCAGCCGCTCGCCGGGCACCAGGGCGCCGCTGAGGATCTCGCTGCGCAGCCGTTGCACCGCGAGCTCGACCAGGCTGGCCGGCGCCAGGACACCGTCCGCGACGAGCTCGGGCTGAGCTGGCACGGCGGCCTCCTTCGTTGCTGCGGACACGTCACCCGACCTCAACAGTGCCAGACATTGCCGGCGGCAGTGCCCCGCGCGCCCTATCGGGCGCCACTGGCCCGGCGTAGCGTCGAGGGCCATGACCACTGGTTCGAGTGCGGCCGTGCTCGCTGGCACGTCGTCCCCCTTCCCGAGTCCGAACCCGACGAGGTCGCCGAGGTCGCGGCCCACTAGCTGAGCGACACCAGCCCGCCTGAGCAGGAGGTTCGCCGCTTATGAGTAACCCGGCGCAGAGTGCGATCGTCGGCGGCCGATGATGTCGGCCCACTATGAGCTGCACGCTCATCGCGCGGTGGAGTCGCCGGTGCTGCTGCTGGCCACGGAGAGCTGGCTCGATGCCGGGTTCGGGGCACAGGGCGCCATCGCTGCGACTCTCGAGACGATTCCGACCGAGGTGCTGGCCACCTTCACCGCGGACGAGTTCATCGATTTCCGGGCTCGCCGTCCCACCGCGCGGATCTCCGACGGGGTCCTCGCCGGATTGAACTGGCCCGAGATCCAGCTGCGGGCCGGTCAGGACGGCGCGGGTCAGAGTGTCCTCGTCTTGGTGGGGCCCGAGCCCGACATGGCGTGGCACGCTTTCGTGCGGGCCGTCGTGGACCTGGCCAAGGAGCTGGGAGTGCGGCTCGTGGTCAGTCTCGGCGCCCACCCCGCTGCTGTCCCGCACACCCGCCCGGTCCGTCTGACGGCGATTGCCACGGTGGCCGAGCTGGCGGGGCAGGTCGGTGTGGTGGCCGGCACCGCCGAGGTGCCGGCTGGGATCCAGACCGCGCTGCAGGAGGGCTTCGCCGCCGCGGGCATCCCCGCCATCGGGATCTGGGCGCGGGTACCGCACTACTTGGGTGCATTGCCCTACCCGGCGGCCAGCGCCGCACTCGTCGAGGCGCTGGCCACCGTGGCCGGGCTGAAGCTCGATGCTTCGGAGTTGCATGCCGCGGCTGCCAGCGTGCTGACCCAGATCGACGAAGTCCTGGCGACTAGTGACGAGCACCGCGAGCTGGTGCGTGGTCTCGAGAGCGTGTTTGACGGCGGAGTGGCCACGCCGCCTGACTTTTCGGACCTGCCATCAGGAGACGAGCTCGCCGCCGAACTCGAGCGCTTCCTCCGCGGTGAGCAGGAAGGGAGTTAGGCGCTGAGCGCGATCCCCCCTCGTGCCGGCGCCTATCGACCGATCGGGTGGTCTAGCGCCCACTGGCGAATACCGGAGTGCCGTTCGGGGAACGCGGTCATGGCTCGATCAACTCCGCGACCATTCACCTGCGAAAGGAATGGCGATGAAGATTGACAGCATTATTACGAATCCGGCGCCGCCCGGCCAGCCGGTGATCATTAAAGGTGAGGGATTGGACGCAGCGGAGCAGCTCCTCTTCGGTACCGAGTCGGTCCCGTTCACGGTCAACAGTACCGGGAGCATCGAGACGAATGTCCCGGACGGCTCGGGTACCGTCGATGTGTCCGTCGAGCTGGAGGATGGTGGCAAGAGCAACAGCGTCAGCTTCACCTTCCTCGAGTTGCCATGACTATCACCACGTGCGGGTCTGCCCCGCCGCTCGGATGAGGTCATCGAGGCTCGGATCGAGCAGGACACGACCGTCCGCAGCGAGGATGACCGGATGCGCATCCCCCTCGCTGTCGATCTCGGAGCCGATCTCGGCGAGCAGGGTCTGCGCGGCCCGGTCCTCGGCGGGGTCCAGCCACTGGTGAGCGATCTCGTTCTCCGCGAGGACGGCGCGCAGTTCCCTGCTGGCCGGCCAGCGGCGGTCACCGACGACGCGCAGCCCGCTGGCCCTTCCGATGAGCATCGCCCGGCGGAGCAGGAACGAACGAGTGACGACATTGGCCAACGCCGCGTCCCGGGCCAGGACGGCGCGCAGCCGGTCGACCGGCAGGGTGAGCACCGCGCCCGGCTCCTGTGCCACCACCGAGCGCACCGGTCGGTGCCCGGCGAGCATGTTGAGCCCACCGAGAAAGCGGCCGGGACCGTGCACGGCGATCACCCGAGGCGTCGCCTCGTCGCCCGGTTCGTGCTCGAGGACGGCCACGGTGCCCTCGAGCACGACGATGAAGTCGTAGTCCGGGCCGCCCCCGCGCAGCAGCAGCTGGCCAGGCGACGTTGCGCGGCGCCGTCCGGCCCGGCGCAGCGGGGCGAGCTGGGCGTCGGTCAGGCGTGGGAAGGCGCCGGTCGCATCGGGGGTCTCCGCCAAGGAGGCCACCGCTGGCAGCACGGCGGCCGGTGACAGCGTCACCGGCGCGCTGGGTGCCGGTGCCGGTCGCGACGCAACGGGCGGCGGGTCGGCCGGTACGCCGTCCGGGTCGGTCCGCAGCAGGGCCGCGGCGAGCTCCTCAGTGCCGGTCGGTCCCTCGTGCCGGACACCGTTGACAAAGAAGGTCGGAGTGCCGGCGACACCGCTGGCTTCTGCGCTCGCCACGTCGTCGCGGACCCGCTGGCCGTATGTGCCATCACCGAGCTCGCGCGCGAAGCGCTCCAGGTCGAGCCCGAGCGCGGCAGCGTGGGCGAGCAGGTCCTCCGCTTCGAGGGCGTCTTGGTGGGCGAACAGCCGGTCGTGCATGGCCCAGAACGCGCCCTGTGCGGCGGCGGCCTCCGTCGCCTCCGCAGCGAGCTCCCCGTGGGGATGGCTCTCGGGCAGCGGCAGGTGGCGGAACACGTAGCGCAGTTCGTCGCCGAACCGCGCGCGCAGCTCCTCCACCACCCCGGTCGCCCGGCCGCAGAACGGGCACTCCAGTCCGCCGTACTCGACGAGGGTCAGTGGTGCGTCGGCCGGGCCGCGGACGTGGTCGATCTCTGGATCCACCGGCGGGTCGAGGCGGGTCGGCCGCTCCGCGGCTCCCGGCCGCCGCCGCGACGCGAGCCGGAGCAGCACGGTTCCGAGGGACGCCGCGACCACCGACGCCGCCAGGACGCCGACGGTGGCCTCCTCGCGCAGCCGGACGTCGTCGAAGGCGAGGTCGGCGACGAACAGCGACACCGTGAACCCGATCCCGGTGAGCGCTGCGCCGCCCCAGACGCTTCCGAGGTCCACACCGGGCGGCAGCGAGCTCAGCCGGAACCGGACGGCGAGCGTGGACGCCAGCCCGACGCCGAGCAGTTTGCCGACGACCAGCCCGAGCAACACGCCCAGCGTCACCGTGGAGTTCAGCGCCCGCCCCACGAGGTCACTGTCCAGCCGGACACCTGCATTGGCCAGCGCGAACACCGGGACGACGACGTAGCTGCTCCACGGCAGCAGCAGTGCGCCGATCCGCTCGTTCGGCGAGACCGCCCGCTCGACGGAGAGCTTGGCTGCCCGCGCCAGCGCGGGCTGCGGTGACTGGCGGAATGCCCGGGCCAGCGCGCCGGCTTGCTCAACCTCGCTGCGGCGCGGCGGGTACGCGCTGACCAGCAGCCCGAGCACGACGCCGCCGATCGTGGTGTGCACACCCGACGCGTGCATGGCCAGCCACATCACGATGCCGACGGCGAAGTAGGCCGGACCGCGCCACACCTGCAGCCGGGTGAGGGCGATAAACGCCAGCACGCACAGCGCTGCCACGCCGAGTGCAGCGAGATCCAGACTCTCGGAGTAAAAGACCGCGATGGCGGACAGCGCGCCGATGTCGTCGACCACCGACAGCGAGAGCAGAAAGACCCGGAGCTGAGTCGGGACGTGCCGGCCGAGCAACGCCAGTGCCCCGAGCACGAAGGCCGTGTCGGTGGCCATCGGGATGCCCCAGCCCGCCGCACCCGCACCGCCGGTGTTGATCGCGAGGTAGATCAGCGCCGGCACGACGAGACCCGCGACTGCCGCCAGCGCGGGCACGGTGAGCCGGCTGCGCTGGGTCAACTCGCCCATCGACAGCTCGCGCCGGACCTCCATCCCCAGCAGGAAGAAGAAGACGACCATCAGGCCGTCATTGACCCAGTGCCGAAGGTCCTCAGTGATCTGCGCCGCACCGAGCCGCAGCGAGAACTCCGTAGCCCACAGCGCCTCGTACGAGCCGCCCCACGGCGAGTTCGCCCAGGCCAGCGCCAGCACGGTGGCCGTGACGAGCAGTCCGGCACTGGCCGGCTCGGTGCGCAGGAACCGGCGCACGGGCCCGGACAGCTGGGCCACAAGATTCACCGAGCCCGCTCGCGACGTCCCGCTTGACGAGAAGCTCATCGCGGCTTTACAGCTGGATCTTGAGCCAGGGCTCGTCGTCGCCGGGGAACACTGTGTGGTAGCGGAACCGGCGCTGCAGGCGTCGAGACTGCCACGGCGCGGTGAACTCCGTCTGGTAGTTGAACTCGAGGCTGATGTCGTCGCGGGTGGTGATGATGCGAGAGATCGCGACCGGCTCCGGGTGATGGAAGATGTCGCCGTTGGTGGAGAACAGGTACCGGCCGCAGTCGACGAGGTCGAGGACCGCGGGGCTCAGGTTGAACTTGGATCCATGGTGGGGCAGCTTGAAGGCATCCACCTCCACGGTGTCGGTGCCGCGCTGACGTGCGAGCCGGTGCAGCCCGTCGGCGAGAATGCCGGCGTGCGCGTCGCCGGTCAGCAGCACGCTCTTGCCCTCGAACTCGGCCAGGAAAGCGATGCTTGACCCGTTCGCCTCGGAGCCGTCTTCCACGAACGCCTCTTCGGCCAGTGCCTCGGGATCGACCTCGTCGTCGCCGAGCACATCGGGCTGGGCAGCCCGCTCGTCTTCGGCCGCCTGCCCCGGCACCAGACCGGCCTTCTCGACCTCGGCCTTCCACACCGGACGCAGCTCAGCCAGCGCCTGGCGGGTCGGCGAGAGCAACGTCAGGGTCAGGCCGCCGGGCAGTTCCACGACCGGCAGCGGGTCGTCCTGGGATACCACCACGGCCCGGCCGTCGAAGTCCTCGTTCCACGGCATGCGGCGGCGCACGACGGCCGCGCTCAGCCGCTCGCCCTGCTTGGCACCCAACACGTCGTCGGGTAGGTGCTCCCAGCCGTTGAACCACACGTCACGGGGGCGCAGCGCGATCGAGCGTTTCTCCAGCAAACTGAGCATGCCGGTGATGTGGTCGGCGTCGATGTGCGTGACCACCATCAGCTCGAAGTCGGTCTGGTCGTCGGCGAGAGTTCCGATGCGATCGCTGATCAGCCCCTCGATGGCCTTACGGGTGATGCTGCTGCTCGGTCCGCCGTCGATGAGGATGCGGTGTGGCCGGTCCGGCTCGCCGTACTCGATCCACAGGGCATCGCCGTGGCGGGCGGGTAGCAGCTCGATCGTGAAGATCATGATGCGGCCTTGGTGACCAGCCAGTCGGCGTCGCCGAACGCGGCAAGGGTGAGCACCATGATCAATCCCTGGGCGAGCAGACGTCGGCGCAACCGAACCATGACCTCGCCGAAGCCGTGCGGCTCCGCAGCGCAGTAGCTGTACAGCTCCTCGACCAGCTGCGCCGCCACCGGCGCGGCATGACGCCCCAGCACCTCAGTCAGCGTGGCTATCACCACCTCAGCGCCGGCGCGCCGGAGTAGGCCGGGAAAGCGCTCGTAGCCGACCTCCCCGGCACGAGCCGTCTCGCAACCGAGCAACGCCACAATGACCGGCCGATCCTGCGGCGGCACGAACGTCGTGTCGATCTGCGCCGACCACCGCCTGGATTTCGTGCCGATCTCCAGGCCGAACGACTCGAACACGTCGGAGAAGACGGTGTGCGGCAGCATCATCAGCAGCGCCGGCTGACGGGCCGCAACGGCGTCGGACCATTCCTCCCACGTCGACACGCGGTCATGGCTGCCGGCCGAGTTGCGCAGCGCGGTCACGATCGTGTCGATGGAGCCGGCGGCGACCGCGTCGACGCGGTCGCTCGCAGCAAGGAGCGCCGGTCCCAGCGGGATCCGGTCGCGGTCCCGAGCAGGCCTGCCCCGCAGCATGAACTCCCCGGTCACCTCACCGGCGGGCTGGAACGCGTGGCGCTCGATCACCCTGGTCACGGCCCAGAACCCGAACGGGCAGACGGTGTCGGCAGTGTGCTCACCGGGGCACCCCGACTCCAGGTCCTCCGAGGCCAGCGCCGCTCGCGCCGCGGGGCACAGCGTCGCGTCTTCATTCGGCGCGGTGAAGTCGTAGGCGAGCTCGAACGGGAAGAACGCGTCGGGCTTGGCCGACACCACCTGCAGGTAGCGGGACTTGCCCAGCAGCACCGCGAGATTTCGTGCGTCCTTGACCAGCGCTTGGCGCATCAGCGAACCGTGGAAGGCCAGGAAGATCAGCAACTCGACCGTGCCCGGAGCGTCCAGGGACTCAAAATCCCCCGGTGTCACGACGATCTCAGCCAGCCGTTTGGCGATCTTGGTCAGCGCGCCGGTGAGGGTGGCATCGTCGAGCGCGACGACGGCCGCCTCGTCGCCGGCGACGGCGGTGGCCCGGGAGGTGCCGTCCTCGCCGGAGTTGACGACGAACGCGGCGTCGAACGTCCGCCGCTCACCGAGGTGACTGGTCGCGGGAGCGACGAACGTCTCCGGACGCGCTGCGTCCCCGACGGCGGTCGACTCCGCTGACGCGTCGTCCGGGCGGTCGTCGGAGCCGTCGACCACGCTGGGCAGCCGAGCTGTCTGCAACACGCGGTTGCCGGACAGCACGATGATGCGGGCGTCGACCGTGACCGTGTCGGAATGGGTCACGAGCCTGAACCGCGCGATGGTGCTGGTGCCCACCATCGGCAGCACGACTCGGTCGATGAGTGGGCGCTCGAGCAGGTACGGCTCGGTGAGCACGACAGTGAGCGGGTGCGGTCCGGACGAGGGGAGCCGGTCCTCCGGGAAGGGCGTCTCGGCGACGAGGCTGCCCCGGGTCCTGGGTCCGACGTGCACGGCGATGCGGTGGGTGGTGCCGGCCCGGAATCGATCCAAAGGCACTTGCGGGCGGCCCGCGGCCGTGATGCAGGCCTGCAGCCAGCGCGCCGCGGCAGCCTGCTCGATGATCGGCGCGGCTTGCCGCTCCATCTTCACCATCTGGAACGCCTCGCCGCTCTCGCTGTCAAACGTGCCTACGTTCTCGACGAACGCGGCGGCGAGCTCGGAGTCTTTAAAGACGGCGCTGGCGGCGCGGTCCGGGTCGATCCGCTCCACATGGCGCACCGAGTCGGCCACGGCCGCTGCGCGGCGGGCGGCCCGTTGCGCGCTGACCACCTCCGGCCGGGCCGCGATGACGCCGCCCCACAGGCCCGCGGTGCGCGCGTACGCCTGGTCGAGCGAACGGTCCTGCGACAGCTCTTGGGCCAGCCACACCAGCCACCGGGCCGGGTCGGTCACCGCGCAGAACCCAACCGCCCAGGCGCCCGTGAGATCCGCCAGACCGGCGACGAGGGCGCCGTCCCACGGATCGAGGCGATGGATGCCGAGCACTGCCGCCGCCCGCAGCTCGCGTATCGCGGCCACGGTCTCGATGGCGTCACCGGGCGGGTCGGTCAGCACCAGCAGGTCGCACACGACCCGCTCCCGACCGACGATCATCGGGTCGATGAGCGTCGCCTGCCCGGATGACTCCGCGGACCCGGAGATGAGCTCGTCTCGTAACGCCCGTCCGACCGGCTGATCCAGGAAGCCGAGCCGCAGCGGGAACCGCCACGGTGGCGGCACGCCCGCGCCGCCGAGAGTCACGAAGGACGACTCGGCCAACACCGCTGGTCCGCTGAAGGCGGCGGTCAACCAGCCGGCCGATGCGCCGTCGGGGCTGATTTCGAGGGCCAGCCGGAACGGCCGGGTCAGATCGAGCCGGTCCCACGCCGCCGCCCAGGCCGCCGCGGGCGCGGCCGTCGCCGGATCCCATTCCACGGCCAGCAGCGGATCTCTCCAGGCCAGTGTCGTGGCAGGGTCACGGTCGCGCAGTCCCGCACCGACCCGGTCGGCGATCGTGGCGGCGGTGAGCTCGCCGCCCGGGTCGGTGAGCCACTGCTTGTCGGCGGCGTTAGCCGCCGCCAACCCCACCACCGCGAGTGCCTTGGCGAAGTCATCCTCGCCGAGGCCTTCGCCCCACGTCGCGTAGCGACCGCGGTTCATGGCGGCTCGTTCCGGGTGCTGTCCAGGCACACGACCAGGTTCCAGCTCATCAGCGCTCCGAAGAAGGGGCAGTCTGCGGGTTTCACCACAAGCCTGCTCAGGCTCTTGCCCGTTCCCTCAGAATGCTCGGCCGCCGCTCATTGGTCCAGAGGTTCGGTGAATAACGCCGATCCACCGGCCAATCAGGTAACTGTGACGGCGGCGTGACGGCCCAGTGACGAGTCTCCGGGAGCGTTTTGACGCACCGGCACCAGCGGGCTCTCGTGGACGGTCGTTGCACCAACGAGGAGATCGGCATGGCTTCCCAGATCACGAACAAGTCGAGTGGCGTCATCCTGGTACGGCTACGCAGTGGCGGCACTCTGCACCTCGCGGCGGGCGAGCAGAGCCCCGAGCTGGAGGACGCAGATGTGCGGAACAACCCCCGCCTCGATCCGCTCGTGCAACGTAACCTGATCGCCGTCGAGGACGTGACGCCCGCGGATAAGCCGTCCGGGTCGGCCGCCAAGCGCTCGCGGAGCGGATCGCAGGCAGCCAAACCCCGCGACGAGAAGGGCAGCTCGCAGTGAACGTTCCTTCGGTGCAGTCCCGGCAGCTTCCCAGGAAAGGGTACGTGCGATGACGCTATCCTACCCCGGCGTCTATATGCAGGAAGTGTCGAGCGGAGTCCGCCCGATCCAGGCGGCAGGGACCGCCACGGCCGCCTTCTTGGGCGTTGCCGAGCGGGGGCCGGTCGGCGAGGTCACGCGGATTTTCAACTTCACTGAATTCCAGACCACATACGGAGGATTCCTCCGGCAGCACTATCTGGCGCACGCCGTGTTCCAGTTCTTCAACAACGGCGGCTCCCAGTGCTATGTCGGTCGGGTTGCCCGCGATCCCAAGATCGCTGACATCACGATCGAGGACCGGAGGTCGCCCGCACAGGATGCGCTGACCCTGTCGGCGGTCTCGCCAGGAGCGTGGGGGAACAGGCTCCAGGTCAGCATCAACAGTGGCTTGGCACTTGACCCGGACAACACCTTCAACATGGAAGTCTACGAGTCCGTCCCGGACCAGGATCAGCGGTTGTTGGAGAAGTTCGACGGGCTCAGCATGAATCCGACATCGCCCTCCTATCTGGCAACCGTGGTCAATGGCATGTCGCGATTTATCCGCGTCGCGCCCAACCTGGCCAACAGCAACCAGATTGAGGCATATATCGAAGGAACTCCGGTGACAGGCCCGGGGGATCTGCTCCCCGCCAACCGGCGGAAGCTGCGGATCAGCATGCATGGTGATGGCTTCCAGGAGGTCGACCTGACGGCTGCGTTGTCCGGCGAGGATGTCTCGGTCCTGGAGAACATCCGCGCCAAGCTCGAGGACGTCATCCAGGGCCTGGTGCCGCTGCGGGCGTCGACTCCGGCCGCAGCCTACAGCGGTGCGACCGTGACCCTCACCGGTACTCCTGCCGACCGGCTGCGGATCACATCCGGGGAGGTGGACGCGAACTCCACCGTCGAGATCCGGCCTGCCCAGGATACGGCGGAGAACGCCGCCGGAGCGTTGGGTCTGAGCCGTGGCGCTCGCCGCGTCGACGGTTCGTCGGACATGCGCCCCCCCGACACGGCTCAAGGCAAGTATTACCTGCTCGGCGACGCCCCCGTCACCGGGCCGGTGAGCGCGGTGACGGAAGGCGCGGATGGCTCGACCCTCCAAGATCTCCACTACATTGATGCGCTTTCCATGCTCGACACGATCCGCGACGTCAGCCTGATCGCTATTCCCGGCGTCGGTTCGGAGACGGTGGCAGACGCCGGTATGAACTACTGCCTCAACCGGCCGCTCAGCGACTGCTTTTTCATTGCTGACATGGCTAGCCACGACGACACTCTGACCGAGGCAGAAATGTGGCGGGACGAGGTCGACGCACCCAACTCCTACGGCGCCGCGTACTTCCCCTGGCTGAAGATGCTGGACCCGGACGGGGGCTCCGAGCCCATTCCGGTGCCCCCGTCCGGCTATGTCGCCGGCATCTACGCCAGAACCGACGCTCGGCGCGGGGTCTGGAAGACTCCCGCCGGGGTCCAGGCCAGTGTCGCGGGCACGGTCGGCTTGGTGACCGAGCTGACTGACGAGCAGCAGGGGCTGCTCAATGTCCATCCGAAGAGCGTGTGCGTGATCCGGAGATTCCCGGGCAGCGGGATTGTGATCTGGGGAGGGCGGACGCTCAGCTCCGATCCGGAGTACCGCTACATATCGCCGCGGCGCACAGCCATCTTCCTGCGGGTCAGCATCTTCAACGGAATTCAGTGGGCGGTGTTCGAACCTAACGCCGAGCCGTTGTGGTCGCAACTGCGACTGAACATCAATGCGTTCATGATGACCCTGTTCCGCCAGGGAGCATTCCAGGGCACTACGCCCAACCAGGCATTCTTCGTGAAGGTCGACTCGGAGACCACGACCCAGGCGGACGTCGACAACGGGGTGGTCAACATCCTGGTGGGTTTCGCGCCACTCAAACCGGCCGAGTTCATCGTGGTGAAACTTTCACAGAAAGCCGGGCAGTCGAGCTAGCAGAGCACGCGGGCAACGTCGAGGAGAAGGCTGATGCCGCAGTTCAGCGTGAATACGCAGCGCTTCGATCCCTACCTGAGCTTCAAGTTCCGCGTCAAGTGGGATGGCGAGTACGTGGCGGGTCTGAGCAAGTGCAGTGCCCTCAAGAAGACCACCGAGGTCGTGGACTGGAGGGAAGGCGGGGATCCGAGCCACGGGCGCAAGCTACCTGGGAAAACATCATACGAGCCGATCACACTGGAAAAGGGAGTCACCCACGACCCGGCCTTCGAGGACTGGGCGAACCTGGTCAACAACTTCCAGGGCGACGCGGCGATGAGCTTGCGGAACTTCCGGAAAGACGTTGTTGTGATCGACGTCTTCAACCTGCAGGGCGTTGTCGTGCTGTCCTACATCGTCCACCGTGCCTGGGTGTCGGAGTACACCGCGCTGCCCGAGCTCGACGCCGCCGGCAACGCGGTGGCGATTCAGACGATCATCCTCCAGAACGAGGGTTGGGAGCGCGACACCGCGATCACCGAACCAACCGAGACATAGCCGGCCCGATGATCGTGCAGCTGCCTGGTGGGCACTACGACGGCGCGGGCCGGCTGCACCGCGACGTCGAGCTCGTCCCGTTGCGAGGCCGCGAGGAGGAGTTGCTCGCCGCCTCCGACGTACCTCCGGCGGAGCTGGTGACCCACGTGCTGGCTAGCTGCATCCGGCGCGTCGGAACCGTCGATCCGGTCGACGAGCACCTGTTCCGGCGGCTCACGGTGGGGGATCGGCTGTTCCTCCTGCTCAAGTTGCGCGAGGTCACCTTCGGCTCGCAGGTGAGGGCGGTCGCCTCCTGCCCGTGGCCGGGCTGCGCCCAGAAGGTGGACATTGATTTCCAGATTGCGGACATTCCGGTGCGCGAGAGCGGCCCAGGAGGGCCCCTGTACGACGTCGAACTGTCTGCCGAGGCAGCGCCCGCCGATAGTGGGACGGCCCGCATCGTGCGCTTTCGGCTGCCGAACGGGGCTGACCAGGAGGGGCTGACCCCCCTGCTCGACGACAATCCGGCGGTCGCCCTGCGTGCCCTGCTCGAAACCTGCCTGATCGCGATCGGACCCGACGAGCCGCCGCCTTCGTCGCGGGTAGCGGCCCTGTCGCCCAGGGCTCGCGCGGAGATCGAGGCCGCCATGGCCGCCGAGGCACCTGGCCCGGCACTGACCATGGAGGCGCGCTGTCCCGGGTGCAGCCGAGGTTTCGTCCTTCCCTTCGATATCCAGGACTTCTTCTTCGGGGAGGTGCACAGCTCCACCGATTTGCTGTACCGGCAGGTGCACTACCTCGCCTACCACTACCACTGGAGTGAGGCCGAGATCCTCGACCTGCCCCGAGAGAAGCGTCTGCGCTACATCGACGTACTCGCGGACGAGATCGAGAGGCATAACAATGCGGTGGGTTGAGCGCGCCGCCGGCGGCTACCTGTCGCACGTTGCACGAGACGGGCGGAATCCCTTTCGCTATCGCACCCGGGTGGCGGAACTGCTCGGACGCCCGGGAAGCGAAGTTAGGCCGACGAGACGGTTTCCGCCGGCCCTCCCTCCCGAACCGCACTATCGACGAGCGCACCCGTGCCCTGATATCCCTGCCGACCCACCGCAGATGCCGGCCATGCCGGAAAAGCTGGACTGTGAGGTGCCAGTGCGCGCGCCGACACTCGCCCGCGACACCCTGGCTGCGTCCGCCGCCAGGGTGCCGATCAGCAGCACGAGTACGCCCGATGCACCTGAGCGTTCGCCCGATGTGGGTAGTGCGGGTGCTGAGCCGGTGGAGCGGCAGGGGGAGGTGGGTGCTCCTGTTGTCGATCCGCCGGTTTTGGCTGCGCCGGTCCCGGTCGCTGTGCCGGTGCCGGTCGCTTCACCGGAACCCAGTCGGGAAGCGCTCCGGCCTGGTGGTGGGCGACTCAGCGCTGGTCTGCCTCCTGCTGGTGCCAACCCCTGTGACCCCTCGACTGGCGCAGACACCAGCGTCGGGCCGGGTCTCGGTGAACGACGTGATCGGGCATCGCCCGCCACGGGCGCCGCCGCTGACCTCCCGACCGGGGCCGTCCCTCAGGTTCCGGTCGCCACGCCGGCGCAGGTCCGGCCGCAGACCCGGACGGCGGCTCGACCGCCCGAATTACTGAACGCCGGTCGTCTGTCGCATCCTGAGCGCGCTGCTGATCCCCGGACCGCGGCTGGTCTGGGTAGTGCGGATGCTGAGCCGGTGGGGCAGCCGGGACAGGTGAGTGTTCCGGCTGTCGATCCGCCGGGTTTGGCGGTCCCGGTCCCGGTTGCTGCGCCGGTGCCGGTCGCAGTGTCGGAATCTGGTGGGGAGGGGCTTCGGACTGGTGGTGGCGGGCGGCTCGGCGCGGGACTGCCTGATGCTGATGCCAATCCCCTCCCCGTCACACTTGATCCAGTGCGTCTTCAGGAGCCCTGTGACCCCTGGACTGGGGCAGACACCAGCGTCGGGCCGGGTCTCGCCGAACGACGTGATCGGGTATCGCCGGTCGCGGGCGCAGCGGCTGACCGCCTGGCCGGGGGGGTCTCTCAGGTTCCGGTCGACACGCCAGCGCAGACCCGGCTGGCGCCTCGACCGCCCGAGTTGCTTAACGCCGACCGCCTGTCGCATCCCGAGCGCGCTGCTGACCCCCCGACCCCGGCTGGTCCGGGTAGTGCGGGTGCTGAGCCCGTGGGGCGGCGGGGGGAGGTGGGCATTCCGGTTGTCGATCCGCCGGCTTTGGCTGCGCCGGCTAGGGCGGCGCCGGTCCCGGTCGCTTCACCGGAACCCAGTGGGGAGGGGCTTCGGCCTGGTGGTGGCGGGCGGCTCGGCGCGGGGCTGCCTGATGCTGGTGCCAATCCGCTCCCTGCCAGGTCTGGTCTAGCGGGTCTTCAGGAGCCCCGTGACCCCTGGACTGGGGCAGACACCAGCGTCGGGCCGGGTCTCGCCGAACGACGTGATCGGGTATCGCCGCTCGCGGGCGCAGCGGCTGACCCCCTGACCGGTGCGGTCCCTCAGGTTCCGGTCGCCACGCCAGCGCAGGCCCGGCAGGCGTCTCGACGACCCGAGTTGCTGACCGCGGGCCCGCCGCCCTCGATCCAGCCGGCCGGGCCGCAGGAGCCGATCGGCCGTCTGTCGCATCCCGAGCGCGCTGCTGACCCCCGGACCCCGGCTGGTCCGGGTAGTGCGGGTGCTGAGCCGGTGGGGCAGCCGGGACAGGTGAGTGTTCCGGCTGTCGATCCGCCGGGTTTGGCTACACCGGTGCCGGTCGCTTCACCGGAACCCAGTGGGGAGGGGCTTCGGCCTGGTGGTGGCCGGCGGCTCAGCGCGGGACTGCCTGATGCTGGTGCCAACCCCCTCCCTGCCAGGTCTGGTCTAGCGGGTCTTCAGGAGCCCCGTGACCCCTGGACTGGGGCAGACACCAGCGTCGGGCCGGGTCTCGCCGAACGACGTGATCGGGTATCGCCGCTCGCGGGCGCAGCGGCTGACCCCCTGACCGGTGCGGTCCCTCAGGTTCCGGTCGCCACGCCAGCGCAGGCCCGGCAGGCGTCTCGACGACCCGAGTTGCTGACCGCGGGCCCGCCGCCCTCGATCCAGCCGGCCGGGCCGCAGGAGCCGATCGGCCGTCTGTCGCATCCCGAGCGCGCTGCTGACCCCCGGACCCCGGCTGGTCCGGGTAGTGCGGGTGCTGAGCCGGTGGGGCAGCCGGGACAGGTGAGTGTTCCGGCTGTCGATCCGCCGGGTTTGGCTACACCGGTGCCGGTCGCTTCACCGGAACCCAGTGGGGAGGGGCTTCGGCCTGGTGGTGGCCGGCGGCTCAGCGCGGGACTGCCTGATGCTGGTGCCAACCCCCTCCCTGCCAGGTCTGGTCTAGCGGGTCTTCAGGAGCCCTGTGACCCCTGGACTGGGGCAGACACCAGCGTCGGGCCGGGTCTCGCCGAACGACGTGATCGGGTATCGCCGCTCGCGGACGCAGCGGCTGACCCCCTGACCGGTGCGGTCCCTCAGGTTCCGGTCGCCACGCCAGCGCAGGCCCGGCTCGCGCCTCGACCGCCCGAGTTGCTGACCGCGGGCCCGCCGCCCTCGATCCAGCCGGTCGGGCCGGAGGAGCCCATCGGCTACCCGCCACATCCCGAGCGCGTTGCTGGCCACCTGACTCCGGCCCGGAGCCACGCATCCGAAGGGGCGCAGCGGCAGTCGTTCTCCCCCGAACCGCGGCTGAGCAGCCGTCACCGGACCGACGCGGCCAGTATCCAGTACCCGCGAGACGACACCCGGCCGCGAACAACCGCCCGGCGCCCAGCTTCGGCCGAGTCCGTTCCTACGGCCTCGCCGCCGCCCCCACCGTCCGTGGTTGCTCCACCTCCTTCGCCGCCGCCACCTCGTCCACCGCCAGCGAGGATCGTTCAGGTCAGAAGCGAATCGAGGCCGCCGCGGGCGGCGTACTGGGCGCGACTGTACGTCGGCCGGGTCGGTCTGCGGGGGCTCCGGTGAGCCGGTCGATCGCTCTCGGTTCGGTCAGCAAGTCGCTGCGCAACGTGCTGCTCGAAGAGATGACGATCACTCCGAAGGTGCCGGTCACCCTGCTGGGGCCGGACGAACCGGGCGACGCCCGGCGGGTCAATCTGTTCCTGCATCGGGTGGAGGAGCACCCGCAACTGCGCAACGCTGATTTTCGGCTCAAGAGAGGCACGCCTGACACGCTGATCGCCCCGCCACTGCCGCTCGTCCTCACCTACCTCATGACGGCCTATGCCGTGACCGATGCAGACACCGGCAACGCCGACGCGCAGTCCATCCTGGGGGAGGCGATGCGCGTGTTCTACCAGCATCCGGTTGTTCCGGACATCCATCTCGAGGACGACCTCAGTGAGTCGCGCGAGGAGCTCCGCGCGATCCGGCTGCCTCTGGACACCGAGGAGGTCAGCCGGATTTGGACCACGTTCGACGCGCCGTTCCGGCTGTCCGTCCAGTACGAGGTCTCGGTCGTGCAACTCGATCAGTCGCCGGCCACGCAGCGGCCCGTCCCGCAACGGGTGCGCACGATCGGCGTTCCCGACGTGCGCGCCCCATTCGACCCGCCGCGACTCGTCGGGATACATCCGGTCTCCGGGTCGACCGGCACCGCCGTCACGGTCACCGGCGAGAACCTGACGGCCTGGCGGGCGACCGTGAGCATGGCCGGTGTCGAGGTGGCCGTCGGCATGCCGCTCACCGGCGACTCGTTCGTCTTCGAGGTGCCAACCGGACTCGACCCAGGCTTCTACCCGGTGCGCGTCGACGTGTCCCGGATGGCCCGAGCCACTTTTTTCTTCGAGGTGGTGTGACATGGGCGGGACAGCGAACGACGACAACCGGCAGGACTGGTTCGCGAATCCATTCGAGCACCTCTCGGCCGAGCTCCGGCTGCTCGACCTGCTCATTCGTCGCGCAGTCGTCACCATGCGGCAGGCCGGAACGGGAGTCTGTGCAAGCCAAGCCGTCTACGTCTCCGATGACGAGGTCGACCGACTGCTGAACCGGGATGCGGAAGTTCCCACGACGGAACTAGACCCGCTCGACGCCACCGCGGCTGGCCTCAGGGAGTGGATCGACCGCGCCGTCGCCCAGGCCCAGGAGCATGGTGTGGGTCTGCCTCTGGCCCGGCTCGCGGCGCGGTTGGGTCTCTCGGGATTCGACATGCAGGCGATCGTGGTGTGCCTCGCCCCCGAGCTCGACCGCAAGTACGACAAGCTCTACGCCTACCTCCAGGACGACATCACCCGCAAGCGACCCAGCGTCGACCTCGTCATCAGCCTGATTGTTCGCTCCGTCCACGAGCGCTGGGAAGCGCTGAGCAGGTTCTCCGCACCCGCCCCGCTGCGCCGGTCGGGAATTCTCCGCGTGGTCGAGGACCACTACAGCCCATCGGGCTCGACAGCTCTCTCTCAGCTGCTCCAGGTCACCCCGCGGTTTGTCGCGCACCTGCTCGGTGACACGCAGCTCGACGGCGTGCTGGCAGGTATCGGGCAGCGGGTAACTCCGATGCCCGGCCCGTGCGTCGCCGATCCGGACGGCACACTCGAGCATCGCCTCACCTCCTTGGTCAGGGGCCATGTCTCGCCCGACGGAAGCGGCCTGGTGATCCACATCCACGGTGCGTACGGCGCCGGGCAGCGCGAACTTGCGCACGCCGTGACCGCGCGGTGGGGCACCGCGCTGATCGAGCTCGACGTCACCGCTGCTCCCGCCCCGGGACCGGAGCTGGACGGCGTGCTCGAGGCGGCCCTGCGAGAGGGCTGGTTGAGTGGCGCTCCGATCCTTCTGGTCGGCGCTGACCAGCTGCTCACCGACGCCCAAGCGCAGCGGCGGCCGCTGATCCTTAATGACGCGCTCACCCGATTTCCCGGCCTGGTGTTCCTGTCCTGCGAACGGCCCTGGCCGGGCTTTGGCTGGTGGCGCGGTGCTGTGCACGAGGTCGAGCTGTCGCCGCCCGACATCCATATCCGCCGCGCGGCCTGGGTCGCGGCGCTGTCGGGCTCAGATCTAGCCCTTGAACCGGACTGGTTACGGGAGCTTCCCGCGCAGTTCCGGCTCACCCCCGGCCAGATCTCCGACGTCGTTGTCGAAGTGAAGCGGTGCACAGACGCACCGGCTGACTCGGGCCACCCCACCCTGGCGGACTGGTACGCGGCGTGTCGGCGTCAGTCGAGCCGGGGGTTGGCCGGGCTGGCCCAGAAGCTAGCTCCCGTACACCAGTGGGACGACCTCGTCCTGGACGAACGCCACCGGGAACAGCTGCAGGAGATGTGCGACCAGGTCCGCCAGCGCGAGATCGTGCTCGGCGACTGGGGTCTCGGACGGCGGATCGCCTCGGCGAGCGGTCTGTCGACGCTGTTCACCGGGCCACCGGGCACCGGCAAGACGATGGCGGCCGGGGTGATCGCCAACGAGCTCCGGCTGGACCTGTACCGGATCGATCTCTCGCAGGTCGTCTCGAAGTACATCGGTGAGACCGAGAAGAACCTTTCCCGCATCTTCGCCGAAGCCGAGAAGTCGAACGCGGTGTTGCTGTTCGACGAGGCCGATGCATTGTTCGGGAAGCGAACGCAGATCAGCGACGCCCACGACCGGTACGCCAACATCGAGACGAGCTATCTGCTCCAGCGGATGGAGGAGTACGAAGGCATCGCCGTGCTGGCGAGCAACCTGCGGCAGAACATGGACGAGGCCTTCCTGCGGCGTCTGCGTTTCGTGATCGAGTTCCCGTTCCCCGACGCCGCACATCGGCTCCGCATCTGGGAAAGTCATCTTCGGACCGGCGCCCCACTCGACGATGATCTCGACGTGCCGCTGCTGGCGCAGCGTTTGGCGGTCTCCGGTGGCAATATCCGCAACATCGTGCTCGCGGCGGCATTTCTCTCCGCGGCGCAGGGGCGGCCGATCGGGATGTGTCACATTCTGCGGGCCGCTCGCAGTGAGTTCGAGAAGGTTGGGAAGTTGTGGCCTGAGCTCGTGTTCGAACCGCGGTTCGCCGGATCGGGGAGGTCCTCGTGAGTGGTTTCAAGAATAGACCCAGGATACTCAAGGGTGCCTTCGTCGAGTATTCGAGGTCGGTTCCCCCGCTGTTCGTGCCGTTCCAGTTCAATCCGGAGCAGCTGCAGCGCAACAGGTCGCTGACCTTCGATGCGCCGAACAAGAACGTCTGGGAGCCGGGCGAGGCTGGTGCCCGGACTCAGGGTTGGTGGTCCGAGCAGTCGCAAGATCTGCGTGAGTGGCATCAACAAGTCGACGACTTGGACTATATCCGCGAGTACCAGATCGTGTCGGTCCAGGAGGAAACGCTCAACTTCGACCTGCGGCTCGACGCCACCGACGCGCTGGACGCCGGCAACACCATCGCTGAGCGGACCGGCGTCGCGCCGGCGTTGTCGACGCTCGAGTTGATGATCTATCCGAAGGGTGAGAGCGTTCGCGCAGAGCCGCTCCGCTCACGGCGCGGCAATGCCCCCACCTGGTGGTTCGCCCATCCGGACAACCCGCCACTCGTGCTTTTCATCTGGGGTGTCCAGCGGGTCCTGCCAGTGAATATCAACAGCTTGGCGATCACGGAGACGGAATTCGATACGCTGCTCAACCCGGTCCGGGCAAGCGTCGCCGTGAACCTGACGGTCATCGAAGGTAAGAACTCTTTATTCAAGTACTCGAAGGGTTTCAAAGAGGCGATGTCCGTGCTGAACGTGGTGAACATGGTCACCGATATCGTGATTCCGGGATAGCGTGATGTACGCGCGCGGCTCCCGCTATCGCCAAACTCCGGAGGTCAGCAGGCGGAACTCGTCCGGACGGACGCTGCTGGTCACCGATCTCCGGCTCCGGCAGCCCGTCCCGGGCTCGTTCCAGCACACCGTCGAGTCCAACGACCGCCTCGATCAGCTGGCACAGCAGTACTACGGCAAGCCGCGGAAGTGGTGGCTTATCGGTGATGCCAATCCCGAGTTCGCCTCGCCGCTGGCCCTGCTCGGCCATGACCCGATCCGCGTGGCACGCCTGATTGTCCAGGGCGGATCCCCGGATCCGCCCTGGACGAAGCTGCTGGGGTCGCTGCGGGCTATACCGGGTGTGGAGGATGTGCGGTTCGCGATCGAGCCGCACATCAGGGGCGCGGCCGTCGTGGACGCAGCCGTGGTCACCGTCCGGTTCAACCAGGCCACCACGGCCGCTGACGCCCTCGTCGCGGCAGCGAGCGCCGCCGGGTTCACCACGGCCCCCCCGCAGATAGCCGACCAAGTGGGCAAACCGATCACCATCCCACCCGAGGGGCTCGCCTGATGCACAGCGAGCAGATCCTCGTGGAGATCGACGAGAAGCAAGCCGACTATCTGTATCCGGATGTGATTCGGGTGGAGGTCGAGCTGGACGAAGAGCTTGCCGCCATGTTCCGGATCGAGCTGTCGATGCAGCTGGAACCAGACGGGACCTGGCGCCATCTCGACGACAAACGGCTCACGCCGTGGCGGCACATCTCGATCCACGTGGGGTTCGAGGATGGCACCGAGCCCCTCATGTCGGGCTATGTGACACACGTGCACTCGACGTTCGACCGCGACCTGGCGCGTTGCCGGCTGGAACTGTGGGGCATGGACGGCAGCGCCCTGATGGACCGTGAGGAGCGGCTCCGCGCCTGGCCGGACAAGAAGGACAGCGACATCGCCAAGGAGATCCTCTCCGGGCACGGCTTCACTCCGGAGGTACAGGACACCGCCGTCATCCATAATGCGTCGGTTTCGACAATCGTCCAGCGTGAGACCGACATGCAGTTCCTCCGCCGGCTGGCATTGCGCAACGGCTTCGAGTGCTTCGTCGACGGCAAGCTGGCCTACTTCCGCGCGCCGCCGGCCGCCGAGGCTGCCAAGGATGTCCAGCCCCTGCTCGCCGTGCACTTCGGAGCGGAGACGAACGTCGGTTGGTTCACTGCGCAGATCGACGCCCGGTCGCCGTCCGAAATCGGCATGTTCCAGCTCCACCGCACCGACAAACAAGTGGTGAAGTCGCTGGCGGAGGCCAGTCTCCAGCCGGCGCTCGGGACAGTCCAGGCGGCCAGCCTGCTGCCTAAGGGGCTCCCGCGCGCCCGGGCCTACGTCGGCATGAACGCGACCACCGGTGCTACCGAGATGGATTCGCTGTGCCAGAGCCTGTTCCATCGAGCCGAGTGGTTTGTGACCGGCGAGGGGCTGATCGACGGCAATAGCTACGGCAGCGTCCTGCGGCCCCGGCGACCGGTCACGATCAAGGGCGTGGGGGAGACGCACAGCGGCGTCTACTACGTCACCCACGTCACGCACACCATCGACACCGGCGGCTATACCCAGCGGTTCCAGGTCAAGCGCAACGGGCTGAAGCCCAAGGGTGACGAGGACTTCAGCGGTGTCGACGGGCTCTTGGGAGGTCTCTAGATGATTCCTGAGCTGGAACGGACAGTTGCGGAGCTCGTCCGCGAGGTCGAGCACCGCTATCACGGTAAGCACCGGGGCCTGGTGGTCGACAACCGCGATCCCGAGCAGCTCGGGCGGCTCAAGGTCCAGGTGCCGAGCGTGCTCGGCGATGAGGTGGTCAGCGGGTGGGCCCTACCGTGCGTCCCCTACGGCGGCATGGCCGGGCAGGGCCTGCTGGCGGTACCCGATGTCGGGGCGGGGGTGTGGGTGGAGTTCGAGGAGGGCGATCTGGAGTTCCCGATCTGGGTAGGGACTTTCTGGAGCGAGCCGGGTGGGAAGACTGAACTTCCCAAGGCCAACGGTCCGAATGGGGCTGAAACCGGCGTACCCGATCCGCCGACCCGCCGGATCCTGAAGACCTCCAGAGGTCACACGATCCAGATCGAGGACGCCGATGGCGAGGACATGATCCTCATTCACGAGGCCACGAACAAGCACACGGTTGTGCTGAACGCCGACGGGATCAAGATTACGGATGGGACCGGCAACTACCTGGAGATGACCACTAAGTCGTTCACCGTGCACAGCAAGACGCCGTTCACCATCGACGCAGCCGGGCAGGCGGTCGAAATCGTAGCCGCATCGATCGACTTCACCCAGAGATGAGCCATGGCCAAATTGCTGATCGTCGAGAAAGATGCGGTTCGCGGTACCGACCGGCACAAGGTGTCCGGGATCGCGGTGACTCCCAGCGGAGCCGTCTCTTATTCCGGGGTGGGGGAATACACCTACACGGGCGCGATGATCGATGAGCTGAGCGACTTCGTCCGCATCGCCGGGATGCCGGTGGCGTTGATCACTAGCCGGAGCTCGCTGAAGCTGGGGGAGGACGTCTCTCCCGACGGCCTGCACAGCGCTCCCAAGGGCTCGAACTTCAAGCCGCCGCCCCCCGTGCCGATTCCGCAGTTTCTGGTCCTGATGGTCATCGACCCAGTCGGCGTGGGCAGGCCGAACGTGGGCGCGGGCAGTGGCTTTGTCTCGGTCGCCGGCCGGCCGGTGCTCCTGGACGGCGACGCCATCGACACCTGCGACGGGGCCGGTCGTCCGAAAAACTCGACCGTCACCAGCTCTCGCCAGAGCTTCGTCAAAGCATCGGGGTGAGCGTGATGGACACCCGCGGCACCGCCAACCTCCGCCTCGCTCACCCCGGCCCGGCCTTTCCGTTCGCCATCGCCGGTGGTCAGGTCCGGCCGGCCGGTGCAGACGAGGCGTTGCGCGGACGGATCGTGCAGGTGCTGTTCACCGCCCCGGGAGAGCGGGTCGATCTGCCCGAGTTCGGCTGCGGGCTTTTCAATCTCGTGTTCGAGCCCAACGACGAGCTCCTCAGGGCGGCGCTGAGCTTCAGCATCGTTCAGAGCCTCACCCGGTGGCTGGGTGACGAGATCGCCGTCGATGGGGTGGACGTGGTACGTGACGGTGCGAGCGTCGTGGTCGAGGTGGCCTACACCAGGCTGGTGGACCGGAGTCGGGCGGGAGTCCGCGTCCAGTTCCAGGAGGGGCCGGTATGGAACAGCGGCTGACCGCCGCGGGGCGGCCTTTCGATTACCGGGCGCGCGACGCCGGAGCCCTGCTTCAGGCGATGCGCGCCCTGATCCCGCAGAAGCTGCCCGAATGGACCGGACACGAGTCCGAGGTCGACTTCGGCAATGTGCTGCTGGAGCTGTTCGCCCATGCCGGCGACATCATCAGCTACTACATCGACGCGGTCGCCAACGAGAGCTTTCTCGGCACCGCACAGACCCGTCGCAGCATCATCGAGCACCTGGGCCTGATCGGGTACCGGCTGTCGACCGCTGCCCCGGCCTCGGCCGAGCTGACCCTGACGATGGCCGCGCCGAGCACCGCATCGGTCGTGATCCGCAAGGGGAACGCGTTCGCCACCACCAGCCAGCGGGACTCGCCCAGCGTACGGTTCGAGTACACCGGCAGGGACGACCTGGTCGTCGACTTCGAGAGCATCCCCGGCGGGTTGCTTCGCGCCAAGACGTCCATCCCGGTCGAGGAGGGCCGATTTGTCACCGGCGAGATGCTCGGTGTGTCGGACGGGACGGCGCACCAACGCTTCCCCCTGGTCCACCCCCGCCTCATCCTCCGGTCGTTGGGCGCGGCCCAGGACAGGACCCCGGACATCGAGGTGCGCAGCGAGCTGGGCAGCGAGATCATTCCCTGGACGCCGAGGGAAAGCCTGGCGTTCAGCGGGCCGGGCGAGAGCGATTTCGTCGTCGAGATCGACGCGGAGGATCGAGCGGAGGTCGTCTTCGGGGAATCGGTGCCGCCGGCAGGTTCAGAGGTACGCGCGACGTATCGCGTGGGTGGAGGCGAGCACGGCAATGTCGCGCGGAACACCATCCAGACCATCGCCGATGCGCCCGAGCTGACCCTGTTGTGCGCGTCGGTCACCAACGAGAGGCCCGCGACGGGTGGGGCTGGCCGGGAGACGATCGAGCACGCGGTCCAGCACGCACCGAAGGTATTCCGCTCGATGCGCCGAGCGGTCACAGCCGCCGACTACGAGTCGCTCGCGCGGGAATTCAGTGGTGTCGGGAAGGTCCGGGCACAGGCCACCTCGTGGAACACGGTGACGTTGTTCGTCGCTCCGCAAGGTGGTGGGACGGTCAGCGACGTGCTCACCGCCAACCTCATCGCCTATTTCGAGGACAAGCGATCGATCGGTACCCGGATCGAGGTCTTGACCGTCGATTACGTACCGATCTTCGTGACCGCGGACGTCGACGTGGAGCCCTACTACTCAGCAAAGCAGGTGACCGAGCAGGTCCGCCAGGCGGTTCGCGCGCTCCTCGCATTTGACAACGTCACATTCTCCCAGGTGCTCTATCTCAGCAAGTTCTACGAGGCCATCGAGGCCATCGACGGGGTCGCGGGCGTCAACATCTCCGAGTTCACCCGGCCCGGCCTGAGCGAGGCCGAGCAACGGGAAGGCAGGCTCGTCATGGTTGAGAACCAGCTCGCCCAGGTTCCAAGCAGCGAAGAGGACTTTCGCAAGCATCCAGGGAAGTCGGAAGTCGACCCCGCCGACTACCCCGACGGCGTGCGCGTGCGCGTGCGGACGTTGGAGGGTTTCCGATGAAGATTTCACAGCTCACGGCGACGCCGCGCCCGGCGGGCAACCAGATCGAGGTGACCTGGAAGCCGTCCGACCCAGGAGAGGCACGGGTCGTGCGTCGGCGGTTGGCCTACCCGGAGACCCCCGTCCCGGAGCACGAGTCGCAGGGCGTCGTGATCGCTGACACCGTTAGCACGCCGACGAAGCTCGAGACGCTTCCGGACGGTCGCCGCCGGGTCGTCGACACCAGCCTGGTAGCCGAGACGGTCTACTACTACCAGGTCTTTCCCTACACCGGAACGTCCCCGCCTCACGACGCGGACCCCGCTAACCGGGTGAGTGCGATGGCGACTGGACCGTACGACTTTGCCGGCCTGCTCTACCGGCTGCTTCCGGCCATCTATCACCGATACGACACCGTCCTGCCGGCCCAGGTGCGCGGTCCGGCCCAGATCGCGGCGATGGACCCCGCCGACTGCACGCGCGGGCAGCTGCGGCGTTTCCTGGAGCTGCCCGGCGGGCAGCTCGACCAGATCTACAGCGCGGTGCGGTCCCTGCTCGACCTCACCGACCTTGGGCGGGTCGACGGTCGCCTGCTGCCGCTGCTGGCGCACTGGATCGGGTGGCGGACCGACCATCTCCTCGACCTCCAGCGTCAGCGGACGGAGATCCGCAACGCTCCGGAGCTGTACCAGACGATCGGGACGGTCGCCGCGGTCGAGGCCACGGTGCTCCGGATCACCGGCCGGGGTAGCCGTACCAAGGAGTTCGTCGACAACGTCGCGCTCACCAACCATCCAGAGCGGCTCAACCTCTGGCTGGCTCGCAAGGACGGCGAGTCATGGCCTTGTGATCTGCTGTCGCTGGACGACGCTTACAGCGGGCGGCCGGCGGTGGTGACGGACGCAGCCGGTGGCGTGCGGCTCTGCTACGCCACCCGCAAGTCGGGCCGCCACGACCTCTGGCAGAAGGTCCTGCACACCGCCACAGAATGCGCGGCAAGCGAACCGGTCGTCTCCCGACCGGGGGTAGACCGGGATCCGGCGGCGGTGGTCCAGGACGGCGTGCTCTGGTTGTTCTGGAGTGCTTATGACGAGGTCGAGCATCGGTGGCGGATCGAGTTCCGCACCCAGGCAGCCGATCGCTGGTCGGCGATCGAGACGCTTCGCGCTGGTCCCGAGGACACTGGTCCCGAGGACACTGCCGAGCGTCAGTCTCCGGCGGTGCTGGTGGACGCCACCGGCGCGTTGTGGTTGTTCTGGCTCGAGCGGTCGGGCAGCGAATGGAAGCTCCGGTACAACCGCTTCACCGGCGAGCCGTGGGCACCGACGACCGCGGCAGCCAAGGACTTTCCCGACGACGGTGGTGAGGATCCCCGGGTGGAGTCCAGTGTGTCCGTGCTCTTCAGACCACCGCAGCCTGGAGATCCCGGTCCTGCGTTCCGCCGCATCTGGGTGCTGTGGTCACGCTGGGAACGCGTGCCGGGGGCGCCGGAGCAGACCCGTTGGCGGGTGGTGTCGCGCTTCAAGGACGGCACCGATCCGCGCGTGGTCTCCGACTGGGGCAGCGTCGCCGTCCTTCCCGTCGCCGACGAACTCCACCACGATCGCGAGCCGACGGCGCTCGTCCACGGGGATGGGGCCGTGGCTGCGTTCTGGAGCTCCACCCGCGACGGGAGCTGGTCGATCTGGCAGGCGAACATCGATCTGACCACGCATAGGTGGGGTCCCCCAACCGCGGTGACCGGGCCACCGTTCTCCGATCGCGTCCCGCTGGCGTTTAACCTGGCGGGCGAGGTCGTGCTCGCCTATCGCTCGAACCGCAGCGTCGAATACCAGAGTCCGAGGTATCAGGCCACTACCACCACGGATCGCCGCTATTCTGGCTCGACGACGCTACGTACCACAAATACTGCCCAGATTGCGCGGCGCGGCGACTACGAGGATTTCACGACATACACCTCCGATGCCGAACGGTATGGCCGCGACACCGTCGGGCTCTACCTGGGGCCGGACGCCACTGCCGCGGGTTTGGACCGGCTCCGGCAGGCGCTGCCCGAGTTCCTGCCGGCCACCAACCGGGCCGTGCTGATGATCTCCACTCGCGACAGGGAGGAGGGCTGACCGATGGGTGACTTCTCGCGATCCCCGCTGGAGTTCCTCAAAGAGAACCTCGAAAAGGGCTACGTCGGGGTGCACATCGAGCAAGGGGTGCCTGTCCTTGATCGGGACCTCAACCTCATGCACGATCTTGTCTCGGCCGTGGCACGAGCCATCACCACCCGTTACATCGGTAGCGGTATCGCCGCCGAGCAGGACGGGTTCCAGATCGTCGCCGTGCCCGATACCGACGATGACTTCACCATTCTGGCTGGCTCTCCCGGTCAGCCGGGGACATGCCTGGTGGACGGGATCGAGGTCACGATTGACAAACCTGTCAACTACAGCTTGCAAGCTGTCGGTGTGCCACCTCTAAAAGTGCCACCCTTGAATACGCCGGACATCACCCAGCCCGACCCGCGAACCGACATTGTGTTCCTCGACGTCTGGCTGTCCGAGCTCGATGGCCACCGCGATGAGCACTTGCGCAACTCCGGTGACGTCGGGATGCAGACGTCCGTGCGGCTGCGTCCGGCGTGGCTCGTGCGCGTCGCGGAAGGGGTGGATCCGGAAAGGGCGGATCCGCCGGCCCCGGATCCCGGGCATGCGCATTATCCACTGGCGCGTCTCACCCGTCGCCGCCGAAACAAACAGATCACGACAGACATGATCGAAGATCTACGCCAGCGGCGCCTGACTCTGACCGATCTTGAGCAGCGCGTGCAGCTGATCGAGAGGCTTCGCACCCTGCCCGCGTTCAGCGACGGCACCCAGTTCCGGCCATCGGTGGGTTCCCCTGGCACCACGGTGGAGCTGTTCGGACGGAACTTGGAGCTCGGGGTGCAGTCGGTGCGGTTCGGTTCTGTGGACGCGGTGAAGGTGGGTGTCCCGACGCTGGCAGGAGTCACCGCGGACGTTCCGGAGGGGCTGCGACCAGGCCCCGTGCGCATCACGTTTAGTACCCGCGGTGGGGAGGCGACAAGTGACAATGACTTCACGGTGCTGGGGCCAACGCCACAGATCGAAGGGATTAGACCGTCAAGGGGCAACCCGGAGACGGAGGTGACGATCATTGGCAAGTACTTCGACGAGAACGTGGACCGCGACACGACGGTGACATTCGGAGAACAGCCGGTGCCGGTCCAAGGAAAAACCAACACCGAAATCCGCATCAGGGTGCCTGTCATCGGTTCGGGGAACCATCTCATCACGGTCACGACGCAATGGGGCATTGCTGATTCGCCCGTTCCTTTCACGGTTGTCCAGGGAATTCCGTCATGACTTGTCAGGTCGTGGTGGCGTCTTAACACTAACCTTCGAGGGGTGTCGTCATGGTTTTTCGGGTGTACCCGGACCCGCAGACCGACCCGCTCACGGTGGCTGCGGGCGCGACGAGCGCACCGGTGCCCATTGCCGAGCTGATCGGGGTAAGCATCGCCGGCCCCACGATATTCATCCGCTTCGTACTGGTCGGAACGGAGTGCACGCCGCCGGCGGCGCCAGCCCCGACGGTCGTCCTGGTCGCCCAGGGGACCGAGGACGAGATCATCTCGGTGGGAGGGCAGAACCCAACCCCGGTCGCCTCGGGCAATGCCCTCGCGACGGTATACCGGGAGGGCCGGCGTGTGTTCCGGGTCGAAATCTACAAGTCCGCGGCGGCCCCGATCGACTGGGAGATCAAGTTCCGCAACAATGACCCAGCGGCCGCGCATAAGCTGACCTGGGTGGTGGCGGATGTCGAGGCCGAGACCCGGCAGCCGTGGATCGAGGCACCCCATGAGGCCGTCTGGCCCACGATGCCGAGCGGAATCCAGCCCGGGCAAGCGGTGCCGCTGACGGTCCAGGTCGCCAACAAGGGCACCGGCAACCTCGTCATCTCCGACGTTCCTGGCCGACTGGAAGCCTCCGATTTCACGCTGTTGACGGTGCCCGAACCCATCGCCCCGAACGCGTGCGGCAACCTGGAGTTTGAGTTCACCCCGCCGACCACCTCCGGCCGCAGCACGGTCAGCTACACCGCCAAAAGCAACGACTCCACCGCGTCTGAGTCGCCCGAGGTGTCACACAACAAGCGACTCGACCTCGTGGCGGAGATCGGCATACCCCGGCCCGCGTTTAACGCTTCGCCCCCTCAGTTCAGTCCAGATAAGGGCGCGCCGGGTACGAGGGTGACCCTGAATGGGCGGAACTTCGATGTCGGTACTCCTGAGGTGCAGTTTGGGGCTGCCACTGCGGCGTTGGTCGGTGCCCCGACGCCGACGGGGGTCACCGCGGTCGTTCCGGGAGGGTTGTCACCAGGTGGCGTGCAGATCACAGTCACCACAGACGGAGGAACGGCGGTCAGCGACGACGTCTTCACCGTGCTGGGCTTGCCGCCCCAGGTCGGTGGGTTCACCCCACCAAGGGGCAGATCGGAGGACCCGGAGACCTCGACTCCGGGCACGATAGTCACGATCACCGGCAATCATTTCGACTCCGGGACAACGGTGACGTTCGGGGACGAGCCAGCGGTGATCGATAACATCACCAACACCAGAATTCTGACCAAGGCGCCGACCCTCCGCAGCGGGAACTATCTTATTACCGTTGGCACTCAGTGGGGCCAGACTCGTTCCACCGCTCCTTTTGTGGTTGTTCCCAAGCCCGCGTTCAACCCATCGCCCCGCCAGTTCAGCCCAGGCGAGGGTGCGCCCGGTGTAACGGTGACCCTGAACGGACGGAATTTCAGTGTCGGTACTCCTGGGGTGCGGTTTGGGACCGTGGCTGCGGCATCGGTCGGTGTCCCGACGCCGACGGGGGTCACCGCGGTCGTTCCGGCAAGGCTGCCACTGGGTGGCGTCCAGATCACGGTCACCACTGACGGGGGTACGGCGGTCAGCGACGACTTCTTTGACGTGCAGGGTCCACCGCCCCAGCTCGACGGGTTCACCCCACCAAGGGGCAGATCGGAGGACCCGGAGACCTCGACTCCGGGCACGATAGTCACGATCACCGGCAATCACTTCGACGAGAACGTCGGCGCCGAGACGACGGTGAAGTTCGGGGACGAGCCGGCGGTGGTCGACGACATCACCAACACCAGAATTCTCACCAAGGTGCCAATCATCCCAAGCGGGAACCATCTTATTACCGTTGCGACCCGGTGGGGCCAGGCCCGTTCCACCGCTCCTTTCGTGGTTGTTCCCAAGCCCGCCTTCAACGCTTCGCCCCGCCAGTTCAGCCCAGGGGAGGGCGCGCCCGGTATGACGGTGACCCTGAACGGGCGGAACTTTGGTGTCGGTACTCCTGAGGTGCGGTTTGGGACTGTGGCCGCGGCATCGGTTGGTGTCCCGACGCCGGCGGGGGTCACTGTGGTCGTTCCGGCAGGGCTGCCACCGGGTGCCGTACAGATCACGGTCACCACAGACGGAGGAACGGCGGTCAGCGACGACTTCTTCACCGTGCGAGGCTTGCCGCCCCGGCTCGACGGGATTACCCCGCTGAAGGGCAGAGCTGAGGACCCGGCGACCTCGACTCCGGGAACGATAGTCACGATCACTGGCGATCACTTCGACGCCGGGACGACGGTGACGTACGGGGACAAACCGGCGGTGGTCGACGAAATTACCAAGACCAGAATCCTCACCAAGGTGCCGGCCATCCCCATCGGGGATTATCCTGTTACTGTTGCCACCCAGTGGGGTCAGGCTCGTTCCACTGTCCCCTTCGTTGTCCAAGACATTTCTGCCAGCGGTGAGCTTGCCCGGCGGACACGAATTCGAGCCTTTCGCCGTGAGCCGTCGAACGTATTGATCGTCGCGAGGGGCGAGAACCCCACTTCCGGTTACAGAGTCGACATTGAGCAAAGCCCGGAAGATGTGTCCCCGCCGAAATTTAACTTGCTGCGCTTCCCGCCGAGTGATATCAAACCATCCCCCGTCGAGCCTTACCGCTACGAGGAGGTAGTCCCCTTCCCTCCAGACAAGCCCCGAATAACGATCAATCACGCCGGGGGCTCCGACGTGGTAAACATCGGCCGTACCTATGTCGTCAGGAGAAACGACACCATGGGCGAAATTGCCGCGGATTTCAGGATAAGCCTGGAAGCCCTCGCAGCCACCAACCCGCAGATTCCCAATATCAACCGCATTACCCCGGGTCAGCTGATTAACATCCCCCTGACCTATGTCGTTCAGAGAGGTGACACCATGAGTGAAATTGCCGTGAAATTCGGGGTCAGCCTGGACGCCCTCAAGGCGGAGAACCCACAGATCAGAAATATCAACCTCATCCGTCCCGGCCAAGTAATTGTCATCCCATAAACCTGCCACTCTATATCGAGAAGGCCGTTGCCGCCGGCATTGCGGAGAAGGGAAAGCAGTCCAATGAGGCACGCTGACCGAACGCCGACGCCGGACAGGCAGGCCGCGCGCCCACGGGCCATCAATCCGCGGGTGGGAGCCCCGCTGCCCCACCCGGTGCTGCGCCTGCTGGCTAGCCGCGGCAACCGCGCCGCCACGCGGATGCTCGACCGGGCCGCGGGGCCGGTCCTGCAACGCCAGGCCTGCGCCTGTGCGGGAGACTCAAGTGACTGTGAGTCCTGCGCCGCACAGCGGCCTATCGTGGCCCGCCGCGCGGTGGGCGAGCCGCCGGCCGTGGAGTCGGGTGTCCCGCCGGTTGTGGGCAGTGTGCTGCGCTCGCGCGGCGAGCCCCTCGATCCCGGGTCGCGCGCCGAACTGGAGCCCCGATTCGGCCACGACTTCGGGGCGGTCCGGGTGCACACAGACGCCCGCGCGGCGGCGTCAGCCAAGGCCGTGCACGCCCTCGCCTACACAGTCGGTCAGGACATCGTGTTCGCCTCCGGTCAGCATGCCCCGCGCAGCGGGCCCGGACGCCGACTGCTCGCCCACGAGCTGGCACACGTTGTCCAGCAGTCCAGCGTGAGTGGCGGGATCCAGGCGGCCCCAGAGGTGGTTGGGCCCGCCAACGGCGTGCACGAGCGTGAGGCCGACGTCGCTGCCGCTGCTGTGCTGGCCGGCGGACATCCACCGGCGCTCACCCCGACGGTCGGGGCGGTGCAGCGCCGCCCTGCGCCGTACATCAAGAAGATCTTGGTTCATCTTGCCCCGCCGCAGAACGCCGTGCTGGAGTGGGAGGGCAGTCCACCGGCAGACGCTGTCGGGACGGATGTTTTCACGGTCTCGACCGGGAAGGGCTACGGCGATCCGGGCGATCCGCCCGGCACCTGCACCCGCGACTGCTGTGCCAACGCGGACACCCAGTGCGCCCCACCGTGGAACAAGCCGGAGAAGGTCGGCTCGTGCTGCACCTACTTCGGCAGCGCGTTCTGGACCGGCACGCCCCGGACCGAGCACAACGGCTGGCAGTGGTGGACTCCTATCCAGCCGTTCTACTCCATCCGCGGCATCGCGCTGCACCAGCATCATGAGGTGACCGGACAACCGATCGGGCATGGCTGCGTCCGGATGGAGGAGGGCAACGCGAAGCGGATCTTCGACTTCTCCAACGGTCGGCGGACCAACGTCACGATCGACGGCCGGGCCGCGCCGGTCGACTGCCAGCCTGACCGTCGCTGCGGCGCGGCGGGCGGAACCGACGGCAAGGGTGCCCGACGCGCTGCGGACGACGAGGAGACCATGACCGCGGCGGCCCCTACCGCTGTGCCAGGGCTGGAGGGCGTTATGTCCTGACGGCGGTCTGACAGAGAGCGCAGAGAGACAGCGCATCCTCGCGACCTACCTCGGTCAGCGCACCAGACTCGTGCGTCATCGTCCGCCGAGCAGGTCGAACTTTCCGGTCACTTCCACGCCGGCGCTCATCCCGCTCGTACTGCTGGTTGGATCCGATTGGAGGTTGCTCCATTGGCTGAGTACCGCGGGGTCAATGTCCGCTCGCTTGATGGGGTCACTTTCGGGCCGGACGACACCGTACCGCCGCTGGGCATCCAGATCGCTGCGGAACTGTTCGACTGATGTCCCGCTCGTACCGGTAGAGCCGAGCCGTTTTTGCGCGGAGATCTTGATCTCGAACTTAAGCCCGTTCGCGGTCTCGTGGATGGCCGTCAGCTGCGCGTAGGCGAACGGGTCGAACGCACCGGCGAGATCACCGGTAACCAGGTTCTGGATCGACGGTGTCCCGGTGATACCGCCGAAACCGTACCCGGCAGTGTAGCCACCATCGCGCTTGACCGACGCGCCGCCGAGGGCGGCTCCGGCGGCGGGGACATCCAGCTTCGGATGAAATGTGCCCTTGGGCAGCCCGACCGCGCCGGCCGCGCCGCCCCATACGGTCGCCCCTGACGGGCCGACGGACCCGGATCCGCGCAGGAAGGTCAGCGGCAGCTTGTGCGCTGCCCCGCCTACCCCGGCGGAACCCGATATCCCGAAGCGAGCATGGCGTTCGATGTCCCCGAGCCCGGTCGCGGCCGCGCCGAGGTCACCAGCCATGACGGCCTTCAGAGCACGCTTCAGGGACGCCGAGTTGTACGTCAGATCTACCGTCAGGTCGGCGACGAACGGCCCTGTCCTGGCCTGAATGTCGAAGCGGTCCAGACCCGATGACCGGACCCGCACATCGATGTTGGTAGCGCTGTCGAATCTCGGAGGGTATTTGGTAGGGATAGACACGGTGCCGACGGCGGAGATGGAATTGGTGTCTGCTTGGTAGACCAGCGTCGGGTTGGTCAACTGGAAACCGCCCAGGCTGACCTGGTCGAGCAGCGCGGCCACCATTCCGCGCGGATCCAGCCGCAGCATGAAGGAAGGCGCGGTCAGCCAGCCGCCGCGTCCACCCCCGGGCGGCTTGAGCAGAGTGACGCTGGCAGGCAGGGGAAACCGCGATCCCATAGCACTGGGCCGTACCGGCCCGGGCTCGACCTTGATACCGGTCTCCTCAGTGACCGGCCCGTCCCGCTGGACGACCAGCGCATGCAGTGCCGGCATTGCCGCGGCCACGGTGGGTCCCGCTCCTTCGGCGCTCCCGATTACCCCGCCGACAGCCCGGTTCCCAGCGATCGCCGTGACCGCGGCGTTGCCCACCCGACTCTGAAGCCTTCGCGCGGCTGGTTCGGCAATCGCGGCCCGCCGCGCGGCGCCCGTGCTCTGGGTCTGCGCACGGCGTGGCATGTTCGCGTGCCCGTTCCGATCCGCGGTCCGCGCCCGTCCCATCGAGGTGGTCATGGCTAGCCCGTGGGCTGTTTTTTCGGGCTCCTCGCCTTCCTGCTCCTCGCCGGCGGTCCGACGCTGCACCTGCGCGGGTGCCATGGACGATGCGGCAGCGGTAGTGGCCATGGCGCGCTGCGCCGTTGTCGCGGCCTCCCGCTCGAACCGGTCGGACGGACCGCTCACGCTGATGCCGCCGGCCGTCGGCGTGCCGTCCACAGCCCCATTGCGCTGCTGCACGACGTGGGTCAGCTCGTGGGCCAGGGTCCTTTGGCCTTGTTGGGAACCCGGGTCGAAGGCCGAACGCTGGAAGACGATGTGGGAGCCCACCGTGTAGGCGTTCGCGTTGACCGACCGGGCGGACGTGTCCGCGGCGCTATCGGAGTGCACCCGCACGTCGCGGAAGTCATGGTCGAGACGGCCCTCCATGCCCTCCCGGACATCGTGGGCCAGTGGTTCGCCGGGCCTGGAGACGATGTCGTGTACCGGCGAGCGCTCCTCCTCCAGCCGCGCCGCCATGCCCGCGTTGCCGATCACCCGTTGCAGCCACAGCCCGCCGTGTGGGGTCACCGCGTCGAGCCGACCGGATAGCGCGGCCCGCCTCTGCAGAGTGGACTCAGGATCCTTCAGCCGGCTCGCCTTGGGCGGCAGCGATCCGCTGTCCACGTGATGCCGCTCATGCTCGTGCACCACGCTCATGAGCCTCACCGTGCCTCGCTCGCAGCAATAGCCGGAACCCGACCGGGGTGCTCTGGCGGCTACGGCGTGTTATAGGTCATCATAGCTGCGCGAAGTATTTGCCGCACTCCATCTCCAGAGTGAGCCGGACAGCTTCCGATATTCGTGGTGCACGTCGTCCGTCAGGTCGGCTGTGCAGATACCTGGTGGCCGCCAGCAAGATAGTCCGGGACAGCACCGCAAAAGCTGGGTCGCAAGGACACAGCCTTGACCGACACGGAAAGCATCGACCGTGCGACGGTTGAAGTCAGGGGCTTCGCGAAACAGTTCCTCCAGATCTTCCAACCGTCGTGACACTCCGAAATCACCGGAGTCGTTGATCACGGTTTCGATACGGAAAGCCCACGGCACATGCAACCAAAGATCACATAATGCAGGTGGTACGTGGTGAGCACCCCTGCGTGCACCCGGCAGTGATCGGCCGGCGAGGCGAGGTGATCACGACGGTGTTGCTGCGGCCGCGTCGTGACGGCTGTTCGCCGGTCGAAGTGGAGCTATTGACAGTCTGCACGCGTCCTGTTGCAGTTGTGGGGAGGTAGTGCCATGAGCAGAGCTAGGTCGATCCAGCGTCAGGTCGCGGGTCCACACGCGAGGCAATCGGGCCGCAACGGCCCGGTGGCCGGCGTAGCACGTCCGGTGGAGGGGCTGGTCTACCTGCAGCGGTCCCTGGGTAACCGTGCTGTGATGCACCTGCTCCAGCACCGTCAACGCGGGATCCCCCTCACCGCTGACGCTGGTTCTGATCACTTTGGGCTGGTGCCAGCCTCAACGTCCAGGGATTCCTCCGTTGAGTCGATCGTCGGGACCCGCCCAGTCGAGCGAGGCGACGACCCCCATGAGCACGAGGCCGATCGCGTCGCCGAGCATGTGATGCGAGGTACGACGGCGAGCGGCAGCCCACGCGCCGCCGATGCCGATGACCGAGAGGGCCGCCCGGTACCGTCCCGCGGTCCGGCAAGCGCGAAACGCGTCTCGACGAGCGCGACCCGTGGGGACTCCCTACCCCCGGCCGAGCAACGCTACTTCGAAGCGCGTTTCGGCCGTGACTTCAGCGACGTGCGCGTGCATCACGACGACCGAGCCGCCAGCCGGGTTAAGGCGTTGTCCGCCCGCGCGTTCACTATTGGCGCGAACATTCACTTCGGACGAGCCGAGTACGTGCCGGGCACGGATGCCGGGCGCCACCTGATTGCCCACGAGCTGGCGCACGTGCTGCAGCAGCAGCAGTCCGGGCCGGCGGTGCAACGTCAGCCACTCCTGGGGCAGCAATCCCCGGCGGTCCCGACCGAGCTGCGCTCCTCGGCCGACCTCGGGCGGATGAGCGACGCCGAGCTGACCGACCGCCACGACTGGATCCTTGATGTGCTCGGCCAGTTCACCATGTCCACGCCTGACACGGTCCTGCTCGAGAGCGAGGCCGCACGCATCGGCGTGGAGCTGGCGCGACGCGAGGCGCTTGCGGCTGGGCGCACGTTCGGTGAGGACTCCATCGAGAGGATGAAGGAGTACTTCATCCAGAACTCGAAGAAGCCAAAGAAGCCAAAGAAGCCAAAGAAGCCAAAGGACAACCCGCCGCCGGCGCCCCCGGGGGGTTGGCGGGACTCGTGCATCGTTGCGCTCAACAACGGCATGAAGATTGTCACAAGCAAGCCGGCCCTGCCCACCACGCCCGAAACCATCGAGCAGACGATGGATAAGATCGCAGCAAGCGGGCACAGCGGCGTGGCGCGGGAGATCTGGTTCGAGGGCAAAGGCGGGAAGATAACCAGGGGCGGTGCGCGTCCGGAAAAGCTTCAGGCAAGCATCTGGGACACGGTGATGTCGCTGGCCGGCGGTGATCCGGGCTGGAGCGTGTTCACCATGAGCATGGACGACGGCAATCACAGCGTGACGCTGACGCTCGACGCGAACAATCCGAGCGTGCCGCGCATGTATTGGTCGGATCAGTGGCCTGAAAAGGGAGGCTCGAAGGAGTACACGCGCTCCGAGTTGGACGCCGAAGTCACCAGTCTTGTCCAAGGGTGGTGGGATAAGCAGAAAGAGGGCCGGAAGTACAAGCCTGTAGTGCGGGTATGGCGCGTTCGCGCCACGGCCGCGGCCAGCAGCGGCCCCTAGCTAACTTGAACGAAGCTGCCGCCGCACTGTTTGCAGCTCGCAATCGCCCATCAGGTGCAGCTTTCGGCGACCGCACCTTCAACAAGATCACCCTGCTCGCTAACCAACGTCGGGAATTCGATCTTTCGGGTCCTCATCCCACTCATCCTGAGTAGACAGAACTAGCCCACGTACGCGTGAATTTTCAACCAAACAGGGTCATCACCGCTGAAGATCACAAAAGCCGGCATTTGATCTTCTCCTGCTCAGCGTGAACGTGCGGGAGTGCCCGCCGTTGGCGTAGTCGTCAAAGATCCGGCGGGCATCCCGACCTCCGCCTTGATCCTCGGGCGCCACCCGGCTGGAACGCCGGCGCCGGGAACGCCACTCGAACCCCACTCAGCAGGCCGGTCATCGCGGCCGACGGCGCTACCCCGAGCTCCCGCCAAAGCAGCTGCTCGCAGGCCGCGTACGCGCGGCGGGCCTGACTGAGGTTACCTTCGGCCAGATGGATGCTGATCAGAGTGCGGTGCGCACTCTCCCGGAGCACATCGGCCCGCAGGACTGACAGCGCCACCTCGACGGCAAGCCCGAACTGGCCGGTGCCGGCGAGGCGCTCGGCGACCTTTTCGAGCAAGTGCAGGCGCATCTGGTGCAGACGCTCGCGTTCGTCAGTGAGCCAGGCGTCCCCCCAGTCGGGTAGCAGCTCGCCGTCGGGCAATGCGGTGGAAAGGGTGCACGCGTCGAAGTCCTCGCCTTGCATGATCTCGACCGACCGCTTGACCAGGACCCGGACGTCCACCCGGGCGCGGGCGTCGAGATTCATCTGACGGGCGGTGATGGCGACGAGATCCGGGGCGGCCCGGTTCACCCGCCAGATGCCCGTACGCAGGCTGGCCAGTGCGCGGTGCTCCAGCGTGTCTGGCCACAGCGTACCGGCCAGGCGGCTTCGGCTGAGCTGGCCGCGCAGGGCGAGCACCGCGACGAGCCGTTGGGCGCCGACGGGTAATCGCACGTCGCGCCCGCCGACGGCGAGCCGGAATCCCCCAAGCAGCGTCACCTCGGCACCACTTCGCCGGTTCCGCCGCGCTGGCATGCCCACGGTACCACCGACGACGGAAAGTGCATGGTCCGTATGCCTAGTAACAGTCATGACACCTCCAAGACAGACCGTTCCGTCGACCGCGAACGCGACCGGCCAGGAGCCGGGGGCCAATTGCCTGGCCAGGGCCATGTATGCGGACCTGCCCGCGCGCGATCGCCGTCAGGAATAGGAGTGTGCGGGCAGCAGGTGAGATACATCATGCGCCGGAGACTGTCGCGCGCGCATTTCCTGGTTACCGTGTGGACACGCTCAGCGATTAAGGAGGCAGGGTAGAGGCAGGGGCTGGATAAATCGTCACATGAGCCAGCGCGCCTGCACGTGCGTAGCTCGAACTGGTTGGTTGTGACATTGTGGTGACGTTGCTGGAGGTACGGTCACCCGTCCGCAGCTTCGGGCCAGGAGGTCCGTCATGACCGCCGATCTCGTCGGAACGCTGGTCAGCCACGCTAGGCCCGACACTTTTCCGGTTCTGCGCCTCATCCGGGGACCGACTGTCACCGTTGGTGCGCGCACAGTGGACCTGCCAGAGGGCAGTAAGCGGCTGCTCGCGTTCGTGGCCTTGCGCGGGGGACAGGTTGATCGCCAGTATGCGGCAGGGACGTTATGGCCCTCGGGTGGCGATGCGCGGGCAGCGGGGAACTTGCGGTCGGCGTTGTGGCGGTTGAACGGGGACCGGATGAGGTTGCTCGCGGGCGACCGCCACACCTTGATGTTGCGCAAGGAGGTGCTAGTCGATGTGCACCTCGTCGCTGAATGGTCAAGCCGCCTGGTAGCCGGTACGGCGAGTGGCGTCGATATGAAGGTCCCACCGCTGGTAGTCGATGCGTTTGAACTGTTGCCTGGCTGGTTCGACGACTGGGTGCTGCTAGAACGGGAATGCCTCCGCCAGCGGATTCTCCACGCTCTGGAGGCACTGAGCCGCTCCCACTCCTGGGCAGGGTGTCACGCACACGCGGTGGACGCCGCGATGGCCGCGGTAGCCGTGGAGCCGCTGCGGGAGAGCGCGCAGCGTGTGCTGATTGAGGCCCACCTGGCGGAAGCCAATCATGTTGAGGCCCGCCGATGTTATGACGCTTATTGTGAACTCGCACATCGAGAGCTGGGCGTTGAGCCCAGTGCAGATTTGCGGGATTTGGTCTACCGCAGTTTGCGGATGCGTGTCGTCGAGCTGCAATCACAATCCATTTATAATCAGGCGGTCGGCACGAGCCCAGCCGTGCCGTCCGCAGGCCACCCATTTGACGCAGCATCCTGCCTCTCCAACGGCAGGCACCAGCAATGATTGAGCCGATTATGAGCGTGAGTGGTGGCCAGTGGTCAGGTCGGCAGCTCCGCTAGCCGTCCACAACTCAAGGGAGCTTTTACTATGCGACACACGCTCACGTCCGTGCACCGTCATGGCTGCAGTGAAATGGCTTGCCCGGTACCGCTGTCGCCGCAGGCTTTGGCGCAGCTGTACGCTCGCTTCCTCGAGCTGCAGAGTTCGCACCGCCTGCCGGAGAGCATGACGTTCGAGCAGTACTATCGGGTCTGGCGTTCCGGGAGGCGTGGCGAGAACTTCGTCGGCCTCGATGATGGCGCCGTCACGCACGGACCAAGTAGCGACCAGCAGCTGATCACGCGGCCGAGCAAGCAGCTGAAAGGTGTCATCAAGACCCTCGTGCTGCTGGTCGACTTTCCCGACCATGCGCACGATCCGGACCACGGGTCGGGCTACTACGACCAAATGCTGTTCAGCGACGGCACCTTCCCCACAGGGAGCATGCGCGATTTCTACCGCAAGGTTAGCGGCTTTGACGCCGCTGCCGATGCCGGCATCGACGTACAGGGCGAGGTCCATGGCTGGTTCCTTATGCCGCAAACGCTCTCCTTCTACGCCGACGGCAACTCAGGTATGAATTCCAACTTCCCGCGCAACTCCCAGGGAATGGCACGCGACGCCGTACTGGCGGCACGCGCCGCAGGTGTTGATTTCGCACCCTATGATGTTCTCGGCGAAAAAATAGTTACTGCGCTGTTCATCATTCACGCCGGCAGCGGGGCTGAGCAGACCATGAGGCGCGGCGATCTCTGGAGCCTCAAATGGGCGGTCCCAGGGGACGTGAAAGTCGGCCCCAACTTATCGGTGCGAACCTTCTTGACCGTGCCGGAGGATTGCGCTATGGGCGTCTGCGCCCATGAGTGGGGCCATCTCGCGGCCCGCTGGGCTGACTACTACGATGCCGGCAGGCTGCGGGAAACTCAATCCAACGGCCTTGGCAACTACTGCTTGATGGCGGGTGGGTCCTGGGGAAATGGGGGTCTGACACCAACTTTCCCCAATGGCATGGTGCGCATGTTCCATGGCTGGATCACACCGCAACTCGTCACCAAGACCACCGAGGGCATCGTGCTGAAGGCGGCTGCTGAAGGCGGCAGCATCGCGTTCATACAGAACAGGAAGATGATGGCGGAGACCCAGTACATTGTCGTCGAGTACCGGCGCCGACGGGCCCAGGACGCGTTCCTACCGGACGAGGGAATCGCTGTTTACGTCGTTGACGAGGGGATCGACAACGTGGACGATGAAGATGGTCTCGCCATAGAGTTGCTCCAAGCCGATGGCCGGCGCGACATGGCGAAGATCTTCGGACAGGGTAACCGTGGCGACTCCAACGACCTCTATCCATTCGGCAACAACAAGACGATCGGTGAGACGACGACGCCAGCTCTCAACCTGCCGGATGGTAAGTGGTCCGGCGTCACCATCGGCGTGGCGGGCACACCGGGCGCCGACCAGATGAAGATTGACGTCACTATTGCTTAAAGCGGGTTGGCCCTCCAGCGAAGGGATGGTTCGTCCGCGCGAGACCCTTCGCGTTTGGTTGTTGTGCCGATATGATTTGTGGTCGCATGGAGGCTGCTGGTGCGTTTTCAGTCGGTGGATGCGGCAGATCGCATCTTTGCGGTCTGTGGGCTGAACACCATCTCTTTCGGGATCGTTGCGGGTGAGGCGACGAAGGCAGGCCTTTTGGGTTTCGCCGTCGAGCGGATTGACCGGGCTGATGACGAAGACTTTTTCATGGTGCACGACCACCACTCACCAGCCCCTCAGACGCCCAGCTTGTTCCTGTCCGAGACCGCCGATTGGCAAGCCAAGTACACAACCGGCACTTTCCGAGCAAAGCGGCTCAAGCTCTATGCCGACATGACCGGTTTTTCCACTCTCTAGCAGCGGATGCTGGTGCAGGGCAGGCCCGCTGTGGACCTGGGCCTGGCATGATGTGGTCATACGGCTCAGGAACAGCATTGACCAGGTCCAGCCAGATGATCCTCTGGCTAGGTCGGTCATCGCGGCCACCCTCGCCCCGGATCGTGACCGGAAGCGGGTCGCGCGGGAGACGGTGCAGTGACACCCGGTCTGCCAGGCTGCCGGTCATGCAGTCTCGACCCCAACCGACTGGCGTCTGTATCGTGCGCGTCGAGCCTCATGGTCAAGGCGTGCGCGTTACTGTCACGGTGAACCCCGACATTGCTCAGCGGTCCACGCAACGGCCGCACAGTTTCACCGAGGTCGGCGATGCGCTGGCCGCCGTCGAGGATTTCCTCGTTGAATACGCACGCCGGCAGCGGCATTGACCCGGCTGTCACGATGACAGGGTGCTGCCGTGGTCAGCCGGGTCTGTGCTGATTCGGTGACACGGCCGTGACGCCGCCATTTCTAAGCTCGCTGGGCATGTTCCGGGTTCAGGGAGATCACCATGGTGGTTCGTCCAACGGGTCCGCTGGTCGCCGCGGTTCAGTCGAATCAGGCACCGGTGTTGCACCTTTTCGGCGGTCCGCACGTCACACGTGGCCAGCGGCGTCTGGAGATCCCCGAAGGAAGCAAGAGGCTGCTGGTCTTCGTCGCATTGCACCGCAGGCGGGTCGAGCGGCGTCATGCTGCGGGGACGCTGTGGCCGATCGGTGACGACGTCCGGGCGGCGGGCAACCTGCGCTCGGCACTGTGGCGGCTTCGGGGTGCCGGCATCGATCTGCTTGCGGCGGACAAGTGGTCGCTGGCTTTGTGCGACGGGGTGGTCGTCGATGTTCATGTGGTCGGCAACTGGGCCGCGCGGCTCGTCGACGGGACGGCGTCGGATGATGACCTCGCCGTGTTGCCCTGGTGGGTCGACGCGCTGGATCTGCTGCCTGGCTGGTACGACGACTGGGCGCTGGTTGAGCGGGAGCGGATGCGACAGCACGTGCTGCACGCATTGGAAGCGTTGAGTCGACGACTAGTTCGTGCCGGGCGATGCGCCGAGGCTGTGGAGGCCGCCATACTCGCGGTCGGCGCGGAGCCGTTGCGGGAGAGCGCGCAGCGCGTGCTGATCGAAGCCCACTTCGCCGAGGGCAACTGGGTGGAGGGCTGGCGCAGTTACCAGAGATACCGAGACCTGCTGTGCAGCGAGCTCGACGTCGAACCGTCAGCCGATCTCACGGCTCTGCTGCGGACCGCCCGGCATGAGCGCTCCGCCCGATCCCAAGCGCTCCACCTTCAGGCAGCGCCCTCGTGGACAAAGCCTGCACCTCGACCGCGCGCGACATGGGCATGAATGAAACGATATATAGGAGGTGCTTTAGGTGAATCGTTTTCAGCGCGTGATCCAGATTCTCGATGACGCAGTAGGCGGTCCCGATGTGGGCATCGGTGCTCACGGGACTTTCTGGCGAGGGAAGACCCGCGACGAGTTCGTCGCCACGAAAGTTTTTACTGAGGACCTGATCGCGGTGGGGCAGGGGCCGACCTCCAATCTAATCAAGGCTCTCAGAGGGGAGCCTCCATTCGACGGTAGCAGCTTCAAGCGTATGCCTTCGGGAGGACTTCCACGGGTCTTGGCAGACGACGTTGGCTTTATCGAGCAGTGGATCGACGACGGGTGTCCCGAGGACGTCATGGCCTGGCGTCCGACGAACACACCGGGTGCGAGACGCCACGATGACATCTGGTTTGTGACTCCCGATTTGGGTTGGGCGGTGAACAGCGACGGCAAGATCCTCCGAACGGTGGATGGCGGGGCCACCTGGGAGCAACAGTTCCACGACCCGGAGGTCTACTTCCGCTGTGTCGGCTTCGCGTCCGAGACCCGCGGCTGGGTTGGGACGCTGACGGGGGGCAAGCGTCTGTTCGAAACCGCCGACGGCGGCGCGACGTGGAAATCTGTGACGAATCTACCCGAGCTGGCCCCCCAGGCAGTGTGTGGGCTGTCGGTGGTGAATGAATCCGTAGCGTATGCCGCGGGGACGAACTTTCCTTATCGCCCTCCTGACGAGGAACGGCCGCCGGCCATGATGAAGACGGTTGACGGTGGAGCCACCTGGACTGCCTGGGACATGAGGCCCCACGCCTCGCTCCTGGTAGATACATACTTCACCACTCCCGAATGTGGTTGGGTGGTGGGAGGAAAGATACAGGCGGTCACTCCGGGTCAGGAACAATGTGTCTTGAGAAGGGAGCGGAAGGATGTCAAGCCCGTAGTGCTGTACACGGAGGATGGCGGTGCCACCTGGGAAAACCGAGTGGCTGACCTTGACGGCGACTTCTCGTTCGGAGAGTGGGGCTGGAAGCTCTTTTTCCTCAACGATCGAGTGGGTTTCGTCTCGGTGGAGAACTTCTGCGAGGGCGTCATCCTGAAAACCACAGACGGGGGACAGAGCTGGCGGCGACTCACCATCAACGACCCGCAACACACTGCCAACCTTGAAGGTCTGGGGTTCGTGGACGAAATGCACGGCTGGGTCGGCGGTTGGGGTTCAGCAAATATGGCGACCGGGTTCAGTAGCGAAACCTCCGATGGTGGCGAGATGTGGGGTGACGCAGACGAGATCGGTCTTTTCATCAACCGCTTCCGCTTCTTCGGCGATCCGGTTACGGTCGGGTACGCCTCGGGTCAGAGAGTGTACAAGTACTCTCCCACGCCGTTGCCGGTATCACCGTCGCTGGCCGCAGCGCCCCCCACGCGTTTCCTTGATAACAACGAACCAGCACAGGTTTCCTGGCCGGTTTTTATCCCCGTCACCATCCCTGAAGACGCCTCGCGCCTCATCGTCAACATCTGGGACCGCTTCGGGGCGCACGTTCGTCACCTCCTGGACGAGCAGCAGCCGGCAGCAGGTGGACGGACGGTCGAGTGGGACGGAACCAGCGATGGCGGCGAGCCACTCGAGGCGGGGAACTTTATTGTTCGGGTGACTGTGGATGATGACTCGGAGAGCTTGATTTTGTGGGTCGAGTAGTGACACATCACTGCGAGCAGGCGATCCAGCTGGTCAGGGGTTGGTCGGGCCGATCGGGTTGAGGTCGTCGACGAACCGCAGCAGGTCGGCCATCGTGAAGGTGCCCGGTTCGGTGGCGGGCAACGTCGGTGTCCAGGTCGGATCGACGGACAGGAAGGATTCCTGGTCACCCTCGAGCATGCCGAGGAACACCTCGCCGACCAGCTGGCTGCCCATCGCGCCGAGGTGCAGGCCGCCGGCGCGGACCTCGGCTTCCTTGAGCAGGTAGAACCACAGCGGGGTCTCCTGGTCGAAACCGAGGCGGGCTACCACCTCGGGTTCGCCGCGGGTGAGCTCGGCCGGGGTCAACACTGGCATACCCATGAGCCGCGCGAGCTCCTGACCGGACGGCAGTCCGATCAATCGCCCGCGGAGCAGGTTGCGCACCGCGAGAGAGGCGAACACCGACCGTTGATCGCCGGGTCCGAGGTCGGGCAGCGCGGTGAGCCCGTGGGCGAGCTTGGTGTCTATCTTGCGGGCGTGGTTGAGCAAGCCGGGGTCGTCCACCTCGAACCACCGGCGCCAGTCAATGACCCAGTTGGAGGGCAGCGTCGGCTCCCCGCCGAAGCCACCGGCTCCGGTGAATATGAACAGGATCCGCAGGGTGGCCGGTGTCTTGAAGGCGCCCTCGTCGCTGGAGAATCGCCGGTTGTAGTTGTATAGGTCGCGGATCATCGAGTGGCCCATCCGGTATGCGGCCACCGAGAACTCGACCGGCATGTACGGATTTCCGTCGAAGGGCGGACCGGAGAAGTCGTAGAACTTCCTCCCGTTGGCGCGGATGTCGTTGAGCACGGCCGAGTCGACGATTCTGGGCAGGAAGTCGTGCAGCACGATCCATTGGTAGTGCCAACGCACCTGGCGACGGGCGGCGTCGAACGCAGTTTCCCCTCCGGGTGGGGTGATGACGCCGGCGATCACCTTGTTATGCAGTTTGAGGAACGCCAGATGCAGCTGCGCCAGAACAAGGTTCTCGTCGTTGCGGTCGTCCCCGACAAGGGCTCGCCGAGAGCCGTCGCTGGCCCGCGGCAGATCGTTGGGGAGCACCTTCGGGATGGTGGCATCACCGTCGTCGGTGGTCCACCCGATCCGCATGCGCGCCTCGGCGGCCGGAAACGCCGGGTCATACAACTCGGGTTGGTCGATCGGACCCATTCCGTAGACGCTGTCCAGTTCCAGGCGCGGTGTCCGCAACGATTCGAGGTTCTCCGGGTCCCCGACCGGCGGAAAACCGACCGTAGGGTCGCGTGTGATGTCGTGGTCGACGAACTGGCCGAGGTAGGTGAATCCAGCGGGCACCTGCTCGATGTCGTCGGTGTCCGGGGTGAGAACGGTCAACCTCTCCTGGACCATGCCCTCGGCCAGCGCGACGAGGTTCTCGCTGGCCGGCCGGAACCGCCGCGCGCGAGGGAACATCCGGCCGAACTGGTTGGGACCGGTGAACGTGTTCGTCAATGCGAATCGGGCGCCCGCGGCGCCTTCACCACCGCTGTCCAGAATCGCGTCCACTGCGTCGGTGTCCACTCCTTCCAGCAGAAGCCGACTCGCCCGCCCGTGACCACGTTCCGTCATCTCTGCCTCCCCGGTGCTTTATGCCGACTTCGGTGGCCGCAACGGCCGTGCGACACGGTGAGCCTGAACCGCGGCGAACCGGGGCCGATGTCACGGCGTCCGGTCATGGCTGCTTGCCGTCAGCGATCCATCGCTGGAACGTGGCGATGCGCTCGGGGGGCCATCGGTCGTCGCAGGGCATGGTGCCGTCTTGGAGTCTGCCCAGGATATCGGTCGCATGGTCCCGTACGTCCTCGTAGCGGTGCAGATCGAACTTGAAGAGCATCGAAGTGCGGTCGGGATTCGCGCGGAAGAGGCCCTTGACGTCGGACTCGAAGTGCAGCGGAGTGGTCGGCGGATCCGGTGTAGGCAGTAGCTCCGGTTCTGGATCCCGCTCGTGCTCGACACCGATCTTTCCGGGCGGGGAGTCATCCGGGCACCCGTCAGCGATCCATTGGCGGATGAACCCGATGCGGACGTCGGGTACCGGCGGGCGGAACCGGGGCATCCGGTTCCCGGGCGCCGTACCTTCCAGCCGCCGCACCAGAGGTGCGTTTTCCGGATCGCGGACGACACTGCCGTCCGGGTTCAGCCTCACCGGCCGTGGTGTGGCTTCTTTGATGAACTGGTCGCGGGTCTTCTCCGCCCAGAAATTGCCGTGCTGGGGAAACCCAGCGACGGTGAACCCTCGCACTGCTTGTTCCAGGATCTGCACCGCCTTCGCGAAGCCAGTGGGCAGCCACGCCGGCGGTACCCCATGACCCTGGGTCAGGGACTGCATCATGACCTGGGCCTTGGCATCGCTGGCCAGGAGATCCTCGAGGAAACCGTCAGCGTCGGACTGGAGTTGTTCGCGGACGATCCGGACGGCGGCGCGGGAGGCGTCGAGATGCATCCTCCAGCGCTGGGGTTCACTGTCGGGCAGGTTGAGGGTGTAAGGGAGCTCGAAGGGCGGGCCGGCGTTGACCGCGCCCGGCGGGTTGTCCTTCGGCAGCTGGACGAGCTTGCCGGCGATCTTCTTCAGGTGCCGCATCTCGTCGAAGGTCCCGATCAGCAGCAGGCCGCGATCGGTTCTGTCACCGAGCTGGGAACCGGGCGCATCGGTGTACAGGTCGTGATCCAGTCGCAGGAAGTGCGAGAGCTGGCCCAACAGCAGGCGGTAGCGGAGATTGAACAGGTGCGCCCAGGCGCGGGCCCGCGGATGGGTGATGCGCCCCGCGCGCGAGCGTGCCTCCAGCGCCGTCTGCACCTCGTCCGCCGCGCCGTGCAGTGCTGACGGTGCTGGCGTGGTGTTGGGGTTCTCCGCTACTGGCCAGGTGACCACCGCCTCTGCCAACGACAGCGGTGACACGCGCTGGTAGATGTCGAAGAACCGCTCGAAGTGCGATTCAGTGCCGGCGGGGCTGGGGTCGAAGCCCTCACCCTGGGCGCCGATGGCCCGCACGGCGGCGGCCGCGGCCTCCCGAGCGAGACCGGCGTCGGTGTCCGCGAACGACGCGACGATCAGCGGTTCCCCGGTGTCGGCGCCCCGCGGCTCGAACCCCCAATCTGGGAGCTTCGCCTGCAGGGCGTGGGTGTCCAGGCGGATGTCGTCGTCGGCCAAGCCGTGCACCTTGTCGGAGAAGAGGTACTCCAGTCGCTGGAAGATCCGACCGACGTGGCCGACCTCCTGCCCGCCGTTGGCGCGGTCGGCATCGCGGTGGATCTGCTCGACCAGCGCTTTGTCCTCGTCCGACATGCCCGGCGGGAGCTCGGCCGGGCTCTCGGCGGTCACGTACTTGGACAGCGAGTCGAGCGTCAGGGGCTCGAGGGTGAAGCGGAACGGGTAGATCTCGCTGGCGTAGGGGGAGTGCTCCCGGTTGAAGTTCAGCGGCCCGCCGACCAGGTGCAGCAGGTTCTGCACGGTGGCGAGGTGGCCCATCTCCTCGCGCGCGATCTGGGTCAGGAGATCCTGGACCGTCGCGAGCTGTTCCTGATTCGGGTCACCGTCGACGACGCGTACCGAGTAGGCGGCGTAGAGGTACTGCACCATCAGGGCGTGCTCGATCTCGGCCGCGGCCGTCAGCAGGAAGACGGCCTCGTCGCGCGGCTCCAGCGGCGGGTCGTGCAGGGGGGCCGCAGGGTCGGCGCGCTCCGCGGAGACCCGCAGAGCACCGTCCTCGCGCTCCAGGGACGGCAGCGCAGTGATCGAGCCCGGGGCGAAGAAACGTCCTTCCACGGTCAGCTCCTCGATGTCATCGGACTGTCCGCAGCGCGAGCGGTTCCCAGTGTCTCCCCCTCAGGATGCGGCGTGCCGGATGGTGAGTGACCGGCCGGTCGCGGACGGCACGCCCAGCACGGTGTTCGCCACCGAGGCCGCGAAGGGCCGTGAGAACGGGTAGCCCATGTCGCGGGTGTCGGGGTAGCGGTCGACGGCGCCGCAGAAGCTCATCGAGCCGCACTCGGCCGAGGGAAGCACGAGGTCCTGCGCCGCGTTCGAGCAGAACACGACGAGCCGGAACGTCATGCCCTCCGGAGTGCCGCGCGGGAGGAGCAGCGTGTAGGGCCAGCCGCAGTCGCAGTAGTTGGGGTCGTTCGGATCGGCGGCCCCGTCCAGCACGGTCTGCGGATCGGTCTCGGCCGGCTTCTTCACCACGGAGAACTCGGTGTCCGGGCGGTAGAGGACGGTTCGTCCGCCAGCGGGGACCTCGACGAGGAACTTGTCGAGTTCCATCCACATGGTGCGGTCGTCGGCGAGGTCGGCCGGCGCGAGGAAGACCCGCAATGTGATCGCGGTGGGCCGCGCCGCGGCGTTGCGGACCCGTACGACGAGCGCGAACGGATCGTGCGTGAGGTGCGTGATGGTCCGCCCGTCAGCCAGCGCGCTGTCCACGAGGCGGGTGGTCAGCTCGTCGACCACGACGAGTTCCTTCGCGTCCGGTAGCGGGCCCAGCGCGATGGCTGTTTCGAACGCCGCACCGCCTACCGCCGCGGCGACGAGTGCGGCGGGGTCCGACCCCTCCGCCAGACCCGCCGTCGACACGAGCAGCACGTCCGGGCTGGCCCACGGTGTCGCCGCGCCGGTGAGGGCGTCCCGCACGACGACGGGTGGCGTGTCGGAGAAGTCGTACGGCGGCTGGGTGTCCTGCCAGCCGGTGTTGATGTCGTCGATGTGCTTGTGCCAGCGCCAGAAGATCGGGTCGCGGATCGCGACGACCGGGGAAACCATCACGCCGTTGCCCTGGTCGTTGGGCAGGGCGCCGAACATATTGTGGCCGCCGTTGTGGATCCCGGGGTAGCTCTCCCTCCGCAGCCCGGTCAGCTGGGACCGCGCCGCCTCCGTGGCGGCGCCGAGGGTGTCGCTGTCCACCGACCGGGGTGGGCCTGCAGTGCGGATCAGGTCGCCGCTCGCGACGGCTGCGTCGATCGCGGTCTGCCGCTGCACGAGCAGGTCGATATCACGCTGTGGGAGCTTCTCGTTGGGTGCGCGGCTGGTGAAACCGGGAAGATCCGGCCCTGGCGTGTAGCCCTCGGGTATGGGTTCATTGAACACCGCGGGGCCGAAGGCGGTCACGCGCTGTTTACCTAGCGACAGCCGTTCGGCGTCATAGCGAGCCAGCATCTGGCTGTGCATGTAGAAGAACAGCTCGCCCTGCCGGTCATTGAGCCGGAACAGCACGCGATACGCCGGTGGGTCGAGCTGGCGGAGGAAGGCGGCAAGATCCGGCTCCGCATTGGCCAGGGCGAAGAACCGATCCCGGATCTCCTCCGGTGCGGCCACCGCAAGGAACGCCGGCCAATCCTCAGCCGGGTCGAGCGCGGACAGCAACGCCGCGAGCCCCGCCCGGTCGGCCGTCTCCGCCCACACGTCCCAGTCCTGGGGCTGCATGCCGGGGAACGGGTACACTTGGTGCCAGTGCTCGTGGTGCTCGTTGGCGAAGGGATCCTCCCGCCAGTAGTCAAGCGGCTGCTCCGGGTCCGGCGCCGTTGCGCGGACCGCGCCGGACGGTTGCGACGGGGCGAACAGCTCGGGCCGCACCCGCAGCGTCCGGGGCTTGGCCAGCCGGCGGGCTGGTTTGTGGTGTGTCACGAAGATCGCCATCGCCTGGGCGACGAGCGCTGGTGGCAGCTCGGTGGCCCGGGCCTCGGCGAGGTTCAGGGCCCGTTCGAGCCCGTCCTCCACGCCCCTCGCGGCGCCGCTCACGATCGCCAGCTGCGCCGCCAGCGAGGCGGCGTCCGCGGCGTCGTCGGGGTCGAACCAGCGGAACGTGCGTGCCGGTGCAGCGGCGGCGGGCGCGGCGGCACCGCGCGGGGCGGCATCGGCTGGCGGCGCCAGCAGGTCGGTGAACAACGCAGCACTGCGGCTTCGCAATTCGGCCATCGTCGGCATGGGTCTGTCCCTTCTGCCAGCCGACTCCCCGTCAGCGAGTGATCTGCACGATCTGGTTCTCTGGGTCACCGTCCATGGCTGCCCGGAGGATGGCGACCATCCGGACGGCATGCGGTTGCTGGAGGCACCGTCCGGCGGTGATGCAAATCCAGCGAAGATGCGGCCCCCGGCATCGAATCTCAGGATCCCCCACAGATGGAGCCTGCTCCTGTAGGACGTGGAGCGGCAAGCGGCCAAGAGGCTGGTCAGCAAGCGATGAGAGCCTCGACGACTCTCCCACTTGGGCGCCCGCCCGGCTGCCGCTGCTGGGGGGTGGGCAGCCGGGCGGGGTGGCCCCTCCGGTTGCCGCAAAGCGGTCAGCCGGGTGGGGCGACTACACCGGCTGCTCCCCTTCAGATTCCGGTGGGTGCAGGCGGACACGCGTCTGATCCCCGGCGGTGGTGGGCAGGATCAGCCGCGCGGGTTGAAGCCGCGCCAGGACGGGGACGCTACGGCTACCAGCGGAGCCCAGTCACCCCGCCATCGGGGTGGAGTCCACTCACGGAGCGCTGATCGTGTGCCGCATGAGGGGGAATGACCGCCCGCTGCAACGTTAAGGGCCGGCAGGCCGCGATGACGACACCAGCATCCGGCGAACACGATCGGTGACGCAGCGTGTTGGCGGCGGGCCGGGTCCGGTGCCCTGATCGGACATCGATCGCGTAAAGACACTGACGAAGTGGCCGCTCCACTCTAAAGCGGCTATTCTGCACCCAAGTGAGTTACAGCTCCTCTAACTCGCTGTCACTATAGGTTCCCAAACCGCAGTGAGCACCTGGAGGTGAAAATGACTCCCACCTGCACCGTAGCGCGCGCTTTTGCCGCCTCCCCCGACGGTGTCGAGATCGGCTGAGCACATTCCCAGCCTTCCCGAACCGGTCCGCCGGCCACCCGCGCTGGTCTGGGCAGCCGGCTGGGGAGGGCCCACCCTTTGCCCCGGTGGAGGCTGTATGCACGCGAGATGGCGTCCGTCAGGTTCCTTGCCATTCCCCGGACGAGCAGTGGCCTCGGGCGCCTTCGTCGCAGTCCTCGTGCTCACCGCCGGGGTAGCCGGGATTGCCACGATTAGTACCACTGCCGTCACGCTCGATCTGGGCACCCTGCTCGGGGGACTCGCGCTGGCGGCAGGATTCGGGGTCGCCCGGAGCCTGGCGATCGAAGTCGACGTCCGCCGCGATACCGCGCGGATCACTCCCACCGAGATCCCCCTGGTCATCGGCCTGCTGTTTCTGCCCGGCCCGGTCGTGCTGGCGGCCTATGTAGGTGTCGTGGTCATCGCCCGGCTCGTCCGCCGGGACAGTTGGGCCAAGCTGCTGTTCAACGCCTCCTATGCGACCCTCACCGTCGCGGTCACCGACCTGCTGGCCGGCCTGGTCGTCGAGCCGACCTGGCCCGGGGTGCCGAAGTGGGGGGCGGTGCTCGCCGGGTTCGTCATCGCACACGCCCTCACCTCCTGGCTCACCTGGACCTTCGTCGTGCTGCTGGACCGCAGACGTCCCGGCGAGAGCGCGCGGCCCGTGGTGCACGTCTACCTCACCGGTCTGCTCAATGCCGGGCTCGGGCTCGCCGCGGCGGAAATGGTGCTGACGGTGCCCTGGGGCCCCCTGCTGGTAGGCCTGCTCACGGTGGTCGTCGCTGCGGTGTACCGCGCCTACTACGGGCTGCTGCGTGACCAGCGCGACCTCGGTGTACTCAACGACCTCAGCCTGCGGGTGGCGGTGGCCGGGCAGGGCGAGGGCGAGGGCCGGCCGGAACCGGACGAGGATGGCTGGAGCGCCGCCATGGAGCTGGCCCGCGTGCAGCTCAACGCCACCCGCGTCGTGCTGCACTGGATACCCGGCGAGGGCGGGCCACACACTGTGGTCGCCGGTCGGCCGCTGCCCCGTCCACTGTCGCAGTCCGACATCGACACCGTGGTGCACGCCGAGCGGCAGGCCGGCGCCGGGCAGGTGCTGCGCCTGGTGGGAAGCCATCCGGACCCGGTCGTCGCCTCCGCGCTGACCGCCAGGGAAGCAGCGGAGATTCTGGTGGTCCCGCTGCGGGGCGCCGCGCGGCTCCTCGGCATCATCGAGGTGCATGATCGGCAGAATCGGGTGCGCGGCTTCGGGAAGGCTGACGTGCGGTTGGTCGAGACGCTGGCCAGCCACCTCACCACCGCGCTGGACAATCGCCGGCTGCTCGCCCAGTTACGGCACGATGCTTACCACGACAGCCTCACCAACCTGCGCAGCCGGCTCGGTTTCCGGGAGGCCGCGACCGAGGTCCTGCGCCGGGGCTCGGCGCCGTGCGCCGTGATCGTCATCGACCTCGAACTGCTGTCCGAGGTGAACGATGCGCTGGGCCACATCTGGGGCGATCGGGTGGTCGTGGGTGCAGGGGAGCGGCTTCGCCATACCCTGCCCGACCAGGTCCTCACCGCTCGGCTCGAGGGGGACACCTTCGCCGCGCTGCTGGTCGACGTCGACTCGGCGCGGGCCGAGCAGGTGGCCGAGCAGGTGCAGGTGGCGCTGAGCAAGCCCTATCCGGTCGACAAGCTTGCCGTGGAGTGCACCGCAGTGGTCGGTGTGGCGCTCACCGGGATCGAACCCACCCGGGATGCGGACATCCTGCTGCAGCGTGCCGACATGGCCCTGCGCGCCGCTCGCGTCGCCGACGAGACCGTTCGCTGCTACGTACCCAGCATGGGCCAGCTCCTGCTACGCCGTTTCCAACTGGTCACGCAGTTCCGCCACGCGCTGGACTCCGGGCAGTTCGACGTGCATTTCCAGCCCCAGCTCGCGCTGCCCACCCGCCAGGTGATCGGGGTGGAGGCGCTGGTGCGCTGGCACCATCCGGAGTTCGGGATGCTCGACCCGCAGGAGTTCGTCACCATCGTCGAGGCCACCGGTTTGATCGACCCGCTCACCGATTTCGTCCTGGACCGCTCGCTGCAGCAGTGCCGAAGCTGGCTGGACCGCGGGCTGTCACTGTCAGTGGCAGTCAACCTCTCGGTGCGCAACCTGGCCGACACTGCATTCCCCAGCCGGGTGGCCAGGGCGCTGGAACGCCACCAGGTGCCCGCGGAGCTGCTGGGTCTCGAACTCACCGAGTCGGCGGTGATGAGTGATCCAGAGCGCGCGCTGCCGGTGCTGCGCGGGCTGCACAGTCTGGGCGTCCGGATCGCGGTGGATGACTTCGGTACCGGGTACTCCTCGCTGGCCTACCTGCGGCGCCTCCCGGTGGACGAGGTCAAGATCGACAAGAGCTTCGTGTTCGGGCTGGCGAGTGACCTCTGCGACCTCGCGGTGGTCCGCGCCATAGTCGAACTCGGTCATTCGCTCGGGTTGATCGTCGTCGCGGAGGGTGTCGAGCAGGACGCCACCCGGCACCAGCTGATGGAGATGGGCTGCGACGTCGCACAGGGCTTCCTGATCTCCCGTCCGCTCGCGGCGGACCGGTTCGAGGCCTGGTTGGTGGCCTGCACCGTCCGCGGCCCCGGAGTGCACGACGAGACCGTGCTCACCCTGGTCCGCTGACCCTGCGCCGGTTCCACAGACCGCCCCGAGGTTGTGTAGAGTCGTCGTCGCTCGCTCACTTGAGCACCGCCCCAATAGCTCAGACGGCAGAGCGTCTCCATGGTAAGGAGAAGGTCTACGGTTCGATTCCGTATTGGGGCTCGGGAAACGGTCCTGGGCGAACGGCTCTGGTCACCCCGATCCGGGGCCAGCGGTCGTTCGGGCGGGGAAGTTCGTTCCGCCAGGCGGTGTAGCTCAGTCGGAAGAGCAAGCGGCTCATAATCGCTGTGTCGCCGGTTCGAGTCCGGCCACCGCTACCATCGGTCGGCGCACTACGCGCTGGCCGTAGCAAGACACCGCAGTCGATGCCCGACTGCAGTTGGATGTCAGCTTAGCGAGAGAGAGGCACCCGTGGCCGCCACCGATGTCCGGCCCAAGATCACGTTGGCGTGCGAGGAGTGCAAGCACCGCAACTACATCACCAAGAAGAACCGGCGCAACGATCCCGACCGGCTCACCATCCGCAAGTACTGCCCGAACTGCAACAAGCACAGGGCACACCGCGAGACCCGCTGAGTCACGTCGGCCGCCCAGATAGCCTGCGCTGGTGGCACTGGATCCCTCCTTCGTCGGACGGTCCTACCCCGCGGCGGGTTTCTACCAGGTAGGACGCGAGAAGATCCGGGAGTTCGCCGAGGCCATCGGGGACGACGACGCGCTCTACCGGGATCCCGGTGCAGCTCGAGCCTGCGGTTACTCCGATGTGATCGCCCCGCCCACGTTCGCGATCATCCTGTCCCTGCGAGCCCAGCACGCGCTGGTGTGCGACCCCGACCTGGGTCTGGACTACAGCCGGGTGGTGCACGGCGACCAGTCTTTCACCCACCACCGGCCGATCCGAGCCGGTGACGAGCTGGCTACGACGTTGCATATCGACGGCGTCCGCACCATGGGGGGAAACGATCTGCTCACGGTGCGCTGTGAGATCACCGACGGCGCGGGCGCTGCGGTGACCACGGCCCGGTCGCTGCTGGTGGTCCGGGGCTCGGTCCTCGCAGATCCGGGCGAGGACCAGGACCGGTGACCTTACGCCGCTGTTCCGAGGTCGCCGAAGGCGACGAACTGCCCACGCTGCAGGTCCGCGTGACCCGCGCTGGCCTGGTCCGTTACGCCGGAGCCTCCGGGGACTTCAACCCGATCCACTGGAATGAACGGGTTGCTCGGGAGGTCGGGTTACCCGACGTCATCGCACACGGGATGCTCACCATGGCGTTGGCCAGCCGCTTGGTGACGGCCTGGGCCGGTGATCCGGGCGCCGTCGTGGCGTGCGGGGTGCGCTTCACCCGCCCGGTCGTGGTGCCCGACGACGCGGAGGGCGCGCTCGTGGAACTAACCGGCACGGTGGCGCAGCGCCACGACGACGGCACCGTCCTGATCACCATCACCGCCCACTGCGCCGGCCACACCGTCCTCGGCAAAGCCACCGCCACCGTCGCGCTGGGCTGACCCTGGTCGTTTGGCGCATTCAGCAGGCTCAGCGGGGTAAACGGCACCCGAATAACCCCGCTGAGCCCGCTGATGCGCAGCGGGGACCGCTAGCTTGCTTCGGCTAGTAGGTCGGCCATCCGGGTCACTCCGATGCGGAGGTGCTCGTCGGCTAGGGCGTAGGAGAGGCGGAAGTATCCGGGGGTACCGAAGGCTTCGCCGGGCACCACCGCCACTTCGGCGTGCTCCAGCACGGCCTCGGCCAGCTCGACGCTGGTCCGCATCGTGACGCCGCGCAGCGAGCGGCCCAGCAGTCCCTGTACCGACGGGTAGGCGTAGAACGCGCCGTAGGGCACCGGACACGTCACTGCCTCGATGCCGGAGAGCAGCTCGACGATGGTGCGCCGCCTGCGGTCGAAGGCCTCGCGCATCCGGGCAACCGCGTCCAGCGGCCCGGATACCGCGGCCAGCGCGGCCCGCTGTGCCACGTTGCAGACGTTGGAGCTCAGGTGCGATTGCAGGTTGGCCGCTGCCGTCACCACGTCCGGCGGGCCGGCCAGCCAGCCGACCCGCCACCCGGTCATCGCGTAGGTCTTGGCCACGCCGTTGACCACCACACAGCGCGGCGCGAGCTCGGGTACTGCGACCGGCATCGACAGTGCCTGGGCACCGTCGTAGACCAGGTGCTCATAGATCTCGTCGGTGATCACCCACAGACCGTGCTCGGCAGCCCAGCGCCCGACCTCGACAACCAGCTCCGGCGGCGCCACCGCTCCGGACGGGTTGGACGGGGAGCACCACAGCAGGATCTTCGTGCGCTCGGTGCGGGCAGCCTCGAGCTGCTCGACGCAGGGCAGGTAGCCGCTGTGCTCGTCGGTAGGCACCACCACGGTCTCGCCGCCGGCCAGCGCAATCGCCTCCGGGTAGGTCGTCCAGTAGGGCGCAGGTAGCAGCACTTCGTCGCCCGGGTCCACCAGCGTGGCGAAGGCTTGGTACACGGCCTGCTTGCCGCCGTTGGTGACGAGCACCTGGCGGGGCTCGATCTGGTAGCCGGAGTCTCTCGCGGTTTTGGCCGCGATGGCCTCCCGAAGATCAGGCAGACCGGCGGCGGGGGTGTAGCGGTGGTTGGCCGGATCCGCGCACGCCGCCACGGCTGCCTGCACGATCTCCGGCGGCGTCGGAAAATCGGGCTCCCCGGCGCCGAACCCGATCACCGGGCGACCGGCTGCCTGGAGTGCCTTCGCCTTCGCGTCCACGGCGAGGGTGGCCGATTCGGAGATGCCACCGACCCGGGCGGAGATGCGTCGAGTCCTGGCGCGATCGGGGGCTGCCATGCCCCGAATTGTCCCATCAACAGCCGGTTCACAGCTGCGGCCCCCGCCTGGCGGCTGGGCAGTTGGAGCGCAGCGGCTCCGGTGTCCTACACTTTGGTTCCTGGGTTACCAGCGGATCCTCGTCCCCGGTGCTGGCCGTGGCTTGGGCGAGCCGCTGGTATCCGTTGTGGCGTCCCCGGGACGTCCGTAAAGGGGTGTAGCTCAACTGGTAGAGCAGCGGTCTCCAAAACCGCAGGTTGCAGGTTCAAGTCCTGTCGCCCCTGCGTCGATGAGAACCAGCGACGACCCAACCGGCGACTTGCCCGGCCGAGCGGAGGATCAGCAGCGTGAGCGACGATCGCGCCCACGACACGGAGGACCGGGAGGAGCGTCCCGAAGAGTCGCACGACGCTCCGCAGCCGGCCTCTGCCGCTGCTGTACGCCGGGAGCGGTCTACCAAGCGATCTGCCGGGGCGCAGCGGTCCGGAATCGTCGGCAAGGACCAGCCGACCAGGTCTCGGGGCGCTACCGACACGAAGGCAAGCCTGCTGGCCCGGCTGATCCGGTTCCTCCGCGAGGTCGTCGCCGAGCTCCGCAAGGTCATCTGGCCAACCCGCCGGGAACTGGTGGTCTACACCGCGGTCGTGCTGGTCTTCGTCAGCTTCATGGTGGCGTTCGTGGCACTGCTGGACATGGGGTTGGGCAGGGCCATGCTGAGCGTGTTCGGCTGACAGTGCCCCCAGCGTGACATGACGCATGAAAGGAAGCGAGGCTGACTGTGACCTCCCCCGAAGGCGGGTCGGAGCTGACGGGGCTGTTCGACGCGCAGCCTGCTGAGCCGCCCGAGGCGGTGCAGCTCAGTGAGAGCGTCAGTGAGAGCGCCGAGAAACCTGAGATCACCGATGAGACCGATGAGACTGATGAGGCGGCCCACGATGAGGCGGCCCACGACGTAGCGGCGGCCGAGATCGAGCCCGACAAGCCCGTCGACCCCGTCGAGGAGCTCCGGTCCGCACTGGCCACCGCTCCCGGTGCCTGGTACGTGGTGCACTCCTACGCCGGCTACGAGAACAAGGTGAAGGCGAACCTGGAGACCCGGGTGCAGACCCTGGACGTGGAGGACTTCATCTTCCAGGTGGAGGTGCCCACCGAAGAGGTCACCGAGATCAAGAACGGTCAGCGCAAGCAGGTACAGCGCAAGGTGCTGCCCGGCTACATCCTGGTCCGGATGGACCTCAACGACGCCTCGTGGAGCGCCGTGCGCAACACGCCGGGGGTCACCGGCTTCGTCGGCGCCACCTCACGGCCCTCCCCGCTGACACTGAACGAGGTGCTGAAGTTCCTCGCCCCGCGGGTAGAGCAGCCGAAGGTGGCAGCGGGTGCGGGCAGGCAGACCGGGGGCTCCGGTGCAGCCAGGCCCGCGATCGAGGTCGACTTCGAGGTGGGTGAGTCGGTCACCGTCATGGACGGTCCGTTTGCCACGTTGCCGGCAACGATCAACGAGGTCAACGCCGACGCGCAGAAGCTCAAGGTGCTGGTGTCGATCTTCGGCCGGGAGACTCCGGTCGAGCTCTCGTTCAGCCAGGTCGCCAAGATCTGACCGGCGAGGCGCCGGACAGCGTAAGGAAGGAAGTCATGCCCCCCAAGAGGAGAAGGAAGCTCGCGGCCACCGTGAAGCTCGCGCTGGAGGCCGGCACCGCGAATCCGGCCTCGGTCGGGCAGGCGCTGGGTCCGCACGGTCTGAACATCATGGAGTTCTGCAAGGCCTACAACGCTGCGACGCAGAACAGCCGCGGTGAGGTCGTCCCCGCGGTGATCTCGGTGTACGAGGACCGCTCGTTCGACTTCGTGCTCAAGACCCCGCCGGCCTCTGTACTGTTGCTGAAGGCAGCTGGGGTGGCCAAGGGCTCCGGGGAGCCGCACAAGACCAAGGTCGCCAAGGTCAACCGTGAGCAGCTCCGGTCCATCGCCGAGCGCAAACGGGAAGATCTCAACGCCAACGACATCGACGCTGCGATTAAGATCATCGCGGGAACGGCCCGATCGATGGGCATCACAGTGGTGGACTAGCAGTATCCGAGTACGTGTGGGAGAGCCAGGCGCTGGCTCGCACCACGACTGATCCCTACGAAGGGCAGTGACATGAAGCGCAGCAAGGTCTATCGCCAGGCCGTCGAGAAGGTCGACCGCAGCCGGTTCTACAGCCCGCTGGAAGCCGCGGCCCTGGCCAAGGAGACATCCCCGACCAAGATGGATGCCACCGTCGAGGTCGCCATCCGGCTGGGCGTCGATCCGCGCAAGGCCGATCAGATGGTTCGCGGCACGGTGAACCTCCCGCATGGCACCGGCAAGACCGTGCGCGTCATCGTCTTCGCCAGCGGCGACCGGGCCGCCGAAGCAGTGGCTGCCGGCGCTGATGCGGTGGGCTCCGAGGATCTCATCGAGCGCATCCAGGGCGGCTGGCTGGACTTCGACGCCGCCATCGCGGCGCCGGACCAGATGGCCAAGGTCGGCCGGATCGCCAGAATTCTCGGTCCCCGCGGTCTGATGCCCAACCCGAAGACCGGCACCGTCACGCCCGACGTCGCCAAGGCCATCATAGATATCAAGGGCGGCAAGATCAACTTTCGGGTGGACAAGCAGTCCAACCTCCACCTGATCATCGGCAAGGTGTCCTTCGACGCCACCAAGCTGGTGGAGAACTATGCTGCCGCGCTCGACGAGGTGCTGCGTGCCAAGCCCTCGGCGGCCAAGGGGCGGTACCTGAGAAAGGTCAACTTCTCCACCACGATGGGCCCGGGCATCCCCGTCGACCCCAACCGCACCCGCAACCTGCTGACTGACGACCCCACCGCCTCCTGAGCGCTTTATCGCTGTTCAGCGTCTGTGGGGCGATGGGGAGGGCCTGTTCGGGTGCCGTAAGCTAGTTCCGTTCTACCGAAGACCGCTGGTCTCCGTGCCGCTGGCACGGACGAAGGTCCCGCAGGTGCGGGCGGCCCGCGCAGGAGGACGTGGTCGGTTTGTCATGCAGCGCCGCCGTGCGCCGTCTGGCTACGCCCCCGCGCCTACTGCGCTGGGGCGTTCGTCGTCTCCGGGGTCTGTGCGCCACACCGAATGCTGCACCACACCGATGCTAAGGAGGCGATCCATGGCCAGACCGGACAAGGTCGATGCCGTCGCCGAGATCGCGGACCGGTTCCGCAGTGCCACCGCTGCTGTCGTGACCGAGTACCGCGGCCTCTCCATGACGCAACTGACCAGCCTGCGTCGTTCCCTCGGCGAGACAACCACCTACCGGGTCGCAAAGAACAGCCTGGCTTCGCGCGCGGCGAGGGACGCCGGAGTGGAGGGTCTCGACGCGCTGTTCGTCGGCCCGACCGCGATCGCCTTCGTCCAGGGTGAGCCGGTGCACGCGGCCAAGGCGCTGCGTGACTTCGCCAAAGAGCACAACGCACTGGTCATCAAGGGCGGCTACCTGGACGGACGGCCGCTGACCGTCGCGGAAGTCGCGCAAATCGCGGACCTGGAGTCCCGCGAGGTGCTGCTGGCCAAGCTGGCCGGCGCGATGAAGGGCAACCTCTCCAAGGCCGCCAGACTGTTCGCCGAGCCGGCCTCCCAGGTCGCCCGGTTGGCGGCCGCCCTGCAGCACAAGCTGCAAGAGCAGCAGCCAGCCGACGAAAGCGCCGAGGACTGATCGACCCGCCGTGTCCACCCCGACGACAACAAAGACGACAGCAAGGAGAACGCCATCATGGCGAAGCTGAGCACCGACGATCTGCTCGATGTGTTCAAGGACATGACGCTGCTCGAGCTGAGCGATTTCGTGAAGAAGTTCGAGGAGACCTTTGACGTCACCGCCGCGGCGCCGGTCGCAGTGGCGGCTGGTCCGGTCGGGGGAGCCGCCGAGGCCCCGGCCGCTGAGGAGAAGGACGAGTTCAACGTCGTTCTCGAGGCCATCGGCGAGAAGAAGATCCAGGTCATCAAGGTGGTCCGGGAGGTCGTGTCCGGGCTGGGCCTCAAGGAGGCGAAGGACCTCGTCGAGAGTGCCCCCAAGCCGATCCTGGAGGCCGTCCCGAAGGACCAGGCCGAGGCGGCCAAGACCAAGCTGGAAGAAGCCGGCGCCAAGGTCAGCCTGACCTGAGCGCCCAGTGTCGCATTCAGCGGGCTGAGCGGGGTTATTCGACCTGGTTTGACCCCGCTCAGCCCGCTGAATGCGTTGGGGGCAGGTGTTGCTCGAGCCAGTCCATGAGGTCGGTGAGCACCTCGTCGCGCTCGGGTTCGTTGAACACCTCGTGGTAGAGGTGCTGGTAGCGACGAACCGTCTTGTCCGGGGAGGACACCCGGTCGTGCACCATCGTGGAACCGGCCGGAGCACAGATGAGGTCATCGGTGCCGTGCAAGATCAGCAGTGGCAAGGACAGTTGCGACAGCCGAGCGGGCAGACCCTGCATCGTCAGCAGTATCTCGGCCCCGGTCCGGGCCTTGATCCTGCCGCGGTACACCAGGGGATCCTCCCGGTAGGCGCGGATCACCTCCGGGTCACGGCTGATTTTGTGGTCGGCGTCGAGTGCCGCGACCTGGAGGTCGGGCACCAGCGCCGAGAGCACCCCGGCCAGGCGTCTTTGCAGCGCCGAACCGACCATCACCTCCACCGCGGGTGCGGACAGCACCAAACCGTCGAGCGAGGTTCCCGGCTCGGTGGCGTACTGCAGCGAGATCAGCCCACCGACCGAGTGGCCGACCATGAACACCGGCAGCCCGGGGTGGCGCTCGGCGGCGAACCGCACGAAGCCGCCCAGGTCGGCCACGATCAGCGCCATCCGCTCGATGTTCGCCCTTCGACCGTCGGATCGGCCGTGACCGCGGTAGTCGGCGGCGTAGGCCGCGAAGCCGGCCACGGCCAGCCGGTCGCCGACATAGGCGTAGCGCCCGGAGTGCTCACCGAACCCGTGCACGATCACGATGACCGCCCTGACCTGGGCCGGCGGGAGCCAGGCCTGCCAGTAGGCCGACCGTCCGGGCGCGATCTCCCGGTGCCCTTCGATGTGGCCGTTGTGCACCGACTACCTCCCCGGGCGGCGATCGCCATCCCGGTGGACCCTAACCCGTACCCACCGTCACCTCTCTACCCTGGACGGCCATGACCAGCATCGCTGCCATCCGGACCTTCCTGGGCGGGCCGCTCCGCACTGCCATCTTGGTGGTTATGGTGCTCGCCGTGGTCGCCCTCGCCGCTGTCGGCTGGTTCGGCGTCTCCTGGTACCGGACCGCCCATGATCCGTCGCTGGCCCGGGGTTTGGCCCGGGACGCCGTGCTGCACGATGCCCAGCAGGCCATGGTCAACCTCAACACGATCGACTACCGGCGGGTGCAGGACGGGTTGGCGCTGTGGGAGCAGTCGGCGGCCGGGTCACTACTCGGAGAAATGCGGACCAACCGGGACGACTACGCGCGCGCCATCACCGACTCGAAAACGACCACCACCGCGAGGATTATCGACGGCGCGGTGGCTGCCCTCGACGAGGGTTCCGGCACCGCGAAGGTGCTCGTCGGGGTCTACGTCACCTCCCAGTTCGAGGCTGGTGCCCCGAACTGTGTGCGCAGGCGCATACAGCTCGACATGCGCCGTGACAGCGACGCGTGGAAGGTCGACAAGCTGGTGCCGATCGGCGACGCCAGCCAGACGCCCGGAGCGTGTCCCGCGACCACGCCCGTGCCGGCGAAATAGCGAAGGGGACTCGGAGATCGAATGACCATCCCGACCCGACCGCAATCCAGTCTTCCTCTCGAGCAGGTGGCCAAACCCCCTCGGCGGCTGACCGGGGTGGCGACCCTGGTGGGGCTGGTCGCTGCGCTGGTGATCGCGCTCGGGCTGGCGGCATGGTTCCGCGGCGAGGCCAATCAGCTGCTCGGGTCGGCAGCGGCGAGCAACGATGCGCTGCTCGATGCCGGATCCACCGCCGAGGTCTCCGAGCAGGTGCGCGATGCCGTGCAACACGTCTTCTCCTACGACTTCGCCCGGCTGGATGACAACGAACGGGCCGCTACCGACGTCATCACCGGCCTGTTGGCCCAGGAGTATCGTCAGGAGTTCGCTCTGGTGCGCCAACTGGCGCCCGAGCAGCAGGCTGTGGTGGTCGCTAAGGTGCCCGCGCTCGCCGTCAAGATGCTCGACGGTGACCGGGCGACCGTGGTGGTGTTCATCGAACGGCAGGCCACTAGAGGCCCCCAGCCTCTGCCTCTTCTTGGGCTCACCGTCACTGCGCAGCGGGTCAACGGCAGTTGGAAGGTCGGGGACGTGGAGCCGTTCTGACCGGTTTGAGGTTCATCCGCCGACCGTGTCCGACGGTGGTGAACCCGATCGGTGGAGCCGATCAAGTTCACGGCCGCTGATCGTGCATATCCGACCACTGATCGGACGATGTGGTCTTGACGGACGGCGTCCCGCAGGTCACTCTAGGAGCACGCTCGCACCGGTTCTGTCCGGTGCTGGACAGTCGCCGTCCTAGCGGTTAGACTGCCTCTTTGCGCTGCCCTCTCCTAGTTTCCCCTGCGCTCCGGGGTCACTCGGCCTACATGAACGGCAGTAGCACGAGAACAAGCACGAGAACAGCCGTACACGAGACGGTACTACCCCAGCACACCACAACTGCATCGGCAACTGCACCAACACAGCGCGGAGAGCGTGGTCGGAGGAGGCCATGGGTTCCTGCGCTCGGCAGCGCTAGTGTTCGGAAGGACGCATCTTGGCAGTCTCCCGCCCGACCAAGTTCTCTGCTGCGAACAACTCCGTACCCCGCCTCCCGGGAGCGCCCTCCCGGCCATCGTTCGCGAAGATCCGCGAACCGCTCGAGGTACCCGATCTCCTGGATCTCCAGCTCCAATCGTTCGAATGGCTGGTTGGCGCCGACGAGTGGTTCCAGCGCCGCATCAAGGCCGGTGATGACGAGCCCATAGGCGGCCTCGCCGAGGTGCTCGAGGAGATCTCCCCGATCGAGGACTTCTCCGGCTCGATGGCGCTGTCCTTCTCCGACCCTCGCTTCGATGAGGTCAAGGCCTCCGTGGAGGAGTGCAAGGACAAGGACATGACCTACGCGGCGCCCTTGTTCGTCACGGCAGAGTTCACCAACAACAACACCGGTGAGATCAAGTCGCAGACGGTGTTCATGGGTGACTTCCCGATGATGACAAGCAAGGGCACCTTCATCATCAACGGAACCGAGCGGGTTGTCGTGTCCCAGCTTGTCCGCTCGCCTGGAGTGTACTTCGACCACGCGGTGGACAAGACCACCGACAAGGACGTCTACAGCGTCAAGATCATTCCCAGCCGTGGCGCGTGGCTGGAGTTCGACGTGGACAAGCGCGACACCGTGGGCGTACGGATCGATCGCAAGCGCCGCCAGCCGGTGACCGTGCTGCTCAAGGCTCTGGGCTGGACGACCGACCAGATCGCCGCTCGATTCGCGCACTCCGAGACGCTGCTCGCCACCCTGGAGAAGGATCACACCGGCGGCCCCGACGAGGCGCTGCTGGACATCTACCGCAAGCTGCGCCCGGGCGAGCCGCCGACCAAGGAGAGCGCCCAGGCGCTGCTGGAGAACCTCTTCTTCAAGGTCAAGCGCTACGACCTGGCCAAGGTCGGCCGCTACAAGGCCAACAAGAAGCTGGGCCTGGACCTGCCGCACCGCAACGGGGTGCTCACCGAGGATGACATCGTCACCACCATCGACTACCTGGTCCGGCTGCACGCGGGCGAGACGACGATGCCGGCCTCCAGCGGTGGCCCGGACGCGGTGGTGCCGGTGGAGACCGACGACATCGACCACTTCGGCAACCGCAGGCTGCGCACCGTGGGCGAGCTGATCCAGAACCAGATCCGGGTCGGTCTTTCGCGCATGGAGCGGGTTGTGCGTGAGCGGATGACGACCCAGGACGTCGAGGCCATCACGCCGCAGACTCTGATCAACATCCGGCCGGTGGTGGCGGCGATCAAGGAGTTCTTCGGCACATCCCAGCTGTCCCAGTTCATGGACCAGACCAATCCGCTGGCCGGGTTGACCCACAAGCGTCGGTTGTCCGCGCTGGGTCCCGGGGGTCTGTCCCGGGAGCGGGCCGGCTTCGAGGTCCGTGACGTGCACGCGTCGCACTACGGCCGGATGTGCCCGATCGAGACCCCGGAGGGTCCGAACATCGGGCTGATCGGGTCGCTGTCCTCTTATGCCCGGGTCAACCCGTTCGGCTTCATCGAGACGCCCTACCGCAAGGTCGTCGACGGTCGCGTCACCGAACAGATCGACTACCTGACCGCCGACGAGGAGGACCGGTACGTCAAAGCGCAGGCCAACGCGGTGCTGCGGGAGGACGGCTACTTCGCCGAGGAGCGCGTGCTGGTCCGGCGCAAGGGCGGCGATGTCGACTACATCAACCCGCTCGGCGTTGACTACATGGACGTGTCGCCGCGGCAGATGGTCTCGGTGGCCACCGCGATGATCCCGTTCGTCGAGCACGACGACGCCAACCGCGCGCTGATGGGCGCCAACATGCAGCGCCAGGCGGTGCCGCTGCTGCGCAGCGAGGCGCCGCTGGTGGGAACCGGTATGGAGCTGCGGGCCGCAGTGGATGCCGGCGACGTGGTGGTGGCCGACAAGGCTGGCGTGGTCGAGGAGCTGTGCGCCGACTACGTCACGGTCATGGCCGACGACGGCAGCCGGCAGACCTACCGGATGCACAAGTTCCACCGGTCCAACCAGGGCACCTGCACCAACCAGCGGCCGATCGTGGCCGAGGGCGACCGGGTGGAGACCGGTCAGGTGATCGCCGACGGGCCGTGCACCGACTCCGGCGAGATGGCCCTGGGTAAGAACCTGCTCGTGGCGATCATGCCGTGGGAGGGGCACAACTACGAAGACGCGATCATCCTGAGCCAGCGCCTGGTGCAGGACGACGTGCTCACCTCGATCCACATCGATGAGCACGAGATCGACGCCCGGGACACCAAGCTCGGTGCTGAGGAGATCACCCGGGACATCCCGAACGTCTCCGAGGAGGTGCTGGCGGATCTCGACGAGCGCGGGATCATCCGGATCGGCGCCGAGGTGCAGGCCGGGGACATCCTGGTCGGCAAGGTGACGCCGAAGGGTGAGACCGAACTGACTCCCGAGGAGCGGCTGCTCCGCGCCATCTTCGGCGAGAAGGCCCGCGAGGTTCGCGACACCAGCCTCAAGGTGCCGCACGGCGAGACCGGCAAGGTCATCGGCATCCGGGTGTTCTCCCGGGAGGACGACGACGAGCTGTCGCCTGGCGTCAACGAGCTGGTCCGGGTCTACGTCGCGCAGAAGCGCAAGATCCAGGATGGCGACAAGCTCGCCGGCCGGCACGGCAACAAGGGCGTCATCGGCAAGATCCTCCCGGTGGAGGACATGCCGTTCCTGCCCGACGGCACGCCGGTGGACATCATCCTCAACACCCACGGTGTGCCGCGCCGGATGAACATCGGGCAGATTCTGGAGACCCACCTCGGCTGGATCGCCAAGACCGGATGGCAGATCAACGGTGATCCGGAGTGGGCCTCCCGGCTGCCTGAGGAGCTGTACCAGGCCGAGCCCGGCAACTTGGTCGCCACGCCGGTGTTCGACGGCGCCAAGGAGGAGGAGATCACCGGGTTGCTCGACTCGACCCGGCCCAACCGCGACGGTGATCAGATGGTCGGGCCGGACGGCAAGGCGCAGCTGCTCGACGGCCGCACCGGTGAGCCCTACCCCTACCCGATCGCGGTCGGCTACATGTACATCATCAAACTGCTGCACCTGGTCGACGACAAGATCCACGCTCGTTCGACCGGCCCCTACTCGATGATCACGCAACAGCCGCTGGGTGGAAAGGCGCAGTTCGGTGGTCAGCGCTTCGGCGAGATGGAGTGCTGGGCGATGCAGGCCTACGGGGCGGCGTACACCCTGCAGGAACTGTTGACGATCAAGTCCGACGACGTGCTCGGCCGGGTGAAGGTGTACGAGGCCATCGTCAAAGGCGAGAACATCCCGGAGCCCGGAATTCCTGAGTCGTTCAAGGTGTTACTCAAGGAGTTGCAGTCGTTGTGCCTCAACGTCGAGGTGCTGTCCAGCGACGGCGCAGCGATCGAGATGCGCGACTCCGACGACGAAGACCTGGAGCGTGCCGCCGCCAACCTCGGTATCAACCTTTCGCGTAACGAGTCTCCTTCGGTAGACGACGTCGTGCAGTAGAGGCAGTAAAAAAAGACCGCGTCCGGCGCGGGGGTGGACCTCCCGCCCATCCCCGCGCCGGACGCACAAGACACGAACTAACGAATACCCCGCACGTACCCGACCCTGACTTCATCACCCAGGGATTTCATCAACACAGGGGAGAAGGAACCAGACGTGCTTGACGTCAACTTCTTCGACGAGCTCCGCATCGGCCTCGCGACCGCAGAAGATATCCGCCAGTGGTCCTTCGGCGAGGTCAAGAAGCCGGAGACCATCAACTACCGCACGCTCAAGCCGGAGAAGGACGGGCTCTTCTGCGAGAAGATCTTCGGTCCGACCCGGGACTGGGAATGTTATTGCGGTAAGTACAAGCGCGTCCGCTTCAAGGGAATTATCTGCGAGCGCTGCGGCGTCGAGGTTACCCGCGCCAAGGTGCGCCGTGAGCGGATGGGCCACATCGAGTTGGCCGCGCCGGTGACCCACATCTGGTACTTCAAGGGCGTCCCGAGCAGGCTGGGTTACTTGCTCGATCTAGCTCCCAAGGACCTTGAGAAGATCATCTACTTCGCCGCCTATGCCATCACAGCGGTGAACACCGAGGAGCGGCACAACGATCTCTCCACCCTGGAGAGCGAGATCGGTGTCCAACGCAAGCGCCTCGAGGACCGCCGCGATGCCGACATCGAGGCACGCGCGCAGAAGCTCGAGGCCGACCTCGCCGAGCTGGAGGTCGAGGGCGCCAAGAGCGATGTGCGGCGCAAGGTCAAGGAGGGCGGCGAGCGCGAGATGCGCCAGCTGCGTGACCGTGCCCAGCGCGAGATCGACCGGCTCGATGAGATCTGGGAGACGTTCACCAAGCTCGACGTCGGCCAGCTCATCGTGGACGAACTGCTCTACCGCGAGCTCTACGACCGCTATGGCGACTACTTCACCGGCGCCATGGGTGCCGAGGCGATCCAGAAGTTGATGGAGAACTTCGACATCGACGCCGAATCGGACAACCTGCGGGAGACCATTCGGAGCGGCAAAGGCCAGAAGAAGCTGCGGGCGCTCAAGCGCCTCAAGGTTGTCGCGGCCTTCCAGGCCACCCGCAACAACCCGATGGGCATGGTGCTGGACTGCGTTCCGGTGATCCCGCCGGATCTGCGCCCCATGGTGCAACTCGACGGTGGCCGGTTCGCCACTTCCGACCTCAACGACCTCTACCGCCGGGTGATCAATCGGAATAACCGGCTCAAGCGGCTCATCGACCTGGGTGCTCCAGAGATCATCGTCAACAATGAGAAGCGGATGCTGCAGGAGGCCGTCGACGCCCTGTTCGACAACGGTCGCCGCGGCCGTCCGGTGACCGGCCCGGGAAACCGCCCGCTGAAGTCGCTGTCGGACCTGCTCAAGGGCAAGCAGGGCCGGTTCCGGCAGAACCTGCTCGGTAAGCGAGTCGACTACTCCGGCCGTTCGGTCATTGTGGTCGGTCCGCAACTCAAGCTGCACCAGTGCGGTCTGCCCAAGCAGATGGCACTGGAGCTGTTCAAGCCATTCGTGATGAAGCGTCTGGTAGACCTCAACCACGCGCAGAACATCAAGTCGGCCAAGCGGATGGTGGAGCGGCAGCGTCCGCAGGTGTGGGATGTGCTCGAAGAGGTCATCACCGAACACCCGGTGCTGCTGAACCGGGCACCGACCCTGCACCGTCTGGGCATTCAGGCCTTCGAGCCCCAGCTGGTCGAGGGCAAAGCGATCCAGCTGCACCCGCTGGTCTGCGAGGCGTTCAACGCCGACTTCGACGGTGACCAGATGGCAGTGCACTTGCCGCTGTCGGCCGAGGCGCAGGCCGAAGCTCGGATTCTGATGCTGTCCAGCAACAACATCCTGTCCCCGGCGTCGGGCCGTCCGCTGGCGATGCCCCGGCTGGACATGGTCACCGGGCTGTACCACCTCACCAAGCTCCGCGACGGTGACACGGGCGAGGGCCACTCGTTCTCGTCACCTGCAGAGGCGTTGATGGCGCTGGACCGCGGCACCATCGGGCTGCAGGCCAAGATCCGGGTCCGGCTACGCAACGTGGTGCCGCCGGTGGACGAGCAGCCCCGCCTCCGGGAGACCCAGGGCTGGGAGTCCGGAGCGGCGTGGATCGCGGACACCACTGTGGGTCGAGTGGTGTTCAACGACCTGCTGCCCGAGGACTACCCGTACGTCAACGACGTGCTGCCGAAGAAGCGGCAAGCTGCGATCGTCAACGATCTCGCCGAGCGGTACCCGATGGTCGCCGTCGCCCAGACGCTGGACAAGCTCAAGGACGCCGGCTTCCACTGGGCCACCCGCTCCGGTGTGACGCTGGCCAGCGTCGACGTGGTGGTGCCGGCCGCGAAGCAGGAGATCCTCGACCAGTACGAGACCAGGGCTGACCAGGTGGAGAAGCGCTACCAGCGTGGCGTGCTCTCCCGCGACGAGCGCAACGGCGAGCTGGTGAAGATCTGGACGCAGGCCACCGACGAGGTCGCCAAGGCGATGGAGGCCAACTTCCCGGAGGACAACCCGGTCTTCACGATCGTGTCCTCTGGAGCGGCCGGGAACATGACACAGGTCCGGTCCCTTGCCGGGATGCGTGGCCTGGTCTCCAACCCCAAGGGCGAGTACATCCCGCGGCCGATCAAGCACAACTTCCGCGAGGGCCTGAGCGTGCTGGAGTACTTCATCGCCACGCACGGCGCGCGCAAGGGGTTGGCCGATACGGCATTGCGGACGGCAGACTCCGGATACCTGACCCGGCGGCTGGTGGACGTCTCGCAGGACGTCATCGTCCGGGAGAACGACTGCGGCACCGAGCGCGGGATCCAGATGCCGGTCGCTGAGCCCGGACCGGACGGTGCCCTGATCCGGCACCGCTACGTACAGACCAGCCTGTACGCCCGCAGCACCGCAGAGGACGTGCTGGATGAGTCCGGCTCGGTGATCCTGCCGCGCGGTGCGGATCTGGGCGATATCGCGATCGAGTCGTTGCTCTCGGCTGGCGTCTTGCGTGTCAAAGTGCGCTCTGTGCTGACCTGCGAGGCAGCTAACGGGGTGTGTGCGGTGTGCTACGGCCGCTCCATGGCCACCGGCAAGCTCGTTGACGTGGGTGAGGCGGTCGGTATCGTGGCCGCGCAGTCCATCGGGGAGCCCGGCACGCAGCTGACCATGCGCACCTTCCACCAGGGTGGGATCGCTGGCGAAGACATCACCACCGGTCTGCCCAGGGTGCAGGAGTTGTTCGAGGCCCGGGTGCCCAAGGGCATGGCGCCGATCGCCGATGCCGACGGCCGGGTGCGCGTCGAGGACGGCGACAAGTTCTGGAAGATCACCATCATTCCGGATGACGGTAGTGAGGAGATCGTCTACGACAAGCTGTCCAAGCGGCAGCGGCTTGCTGTGATCACGGTCGACGGCACCGAGCGCTCGGTGGCCGACGACGACCACGTCACCGTCGGGCAGAAACTGCTTGAGGGTGTGGTGGACCCACACGAGGTACTGCGCGTGATGGGGCCACGGGAGGTGCAGCTGCACCTGGTCCGCGAGGTCCAGCAGGTGTACCGGTCGCAGGGTGTGGACATCCACGACAAGCACATCGAGGTCATCGTTCGGCAGATGCTGCGCCGAGTGACGATCATCGACTCGGGCGCTACCGAGTTCCTGCCTGGTGGGCTGGCCGAGCGCGGCGAGTTCGAGTCGGAGAATCGCCGGGTGGTCGCCGAGGGTGCTGAGCCTGCCTCGGGCCGTCCGGTCCTGATGGGGATCACCAAGGCGTCCCTGGCGACCGAGTCGTGGCTGTCCGCGGCATCCTTCCAGGAGACGACCAAGATCCTCACCGATGCGGCGATCCAGGGCAAGAGCGACAAGCTCCTCGGGCTCAAGGAGAATGTGATCATTGGCAAGTTGATCCCGGCTGGCACCGGGATCAACCGGTACCGCAACATCGAGGTGCAACCAACCGAGGAGGCACGGGCTGCGGCGTACGCGATCCCGTCCTACGACGACGGCTACTACTCGCCCGATGTGTTCGGTGCCGGCACCGGCGCAGCCGTCCCCCTGGACGACTACGACTTCGGTCGCGACTACCGCTGACGAGGTTGGTGGCTCTTCAAGGACCACCAACCCCCGTCTCGGATGTCTCAAACGACGGCCAACCCCCGCTGGCTCTGCCAGCGGG